>CAYUNW010000088.1:0-1501 GCA_964446235.1 uncultured Gammaproteobacteria bacterium | reverse complement strand
GTTCTTGCCTGAGGTCGTAGATATCCACATGCCAGCGGAGGGTGTGTTCCATAACCTGGTGCTGGTCTCCATCAAGAAGAAATTCCCCGGTCACGCCCGCAAAGTGATTCACGGCATGTGGGGACTGGCTTTGCTTTCTCTGTCCAAGGCAATCGTCGTCTTCGACGAATGGGTAAATGTCCAAGACCTGTCGCAAGCCGCCTGGCAGGCGCTGGGCAACGTGGATTGGGCGCGCGATACCGTCATCACCCAGGGTCCAGTCGATCAACTCGACCATGCTTCCAGCCAAAGCTCCTTTGGCGGCAAGATCGGCATTGATGCCACCGCCAAGCTGCCTGAAGAAGGTTATTCCCGGCTGTGGCCCACGGTTGCCGCCATGGACCCGGCTGTCAAAGCGAAGATTGACCAGCTCTATCAACGGCTGCGGTCAGCCAGATAAATTCACAGATTAAAAAGTATCAAAATCATCTCATTTAGAGGTAATCCCTATGAAAAACAAACATCCATCAACTCAATTCATACAAATTAGCAGCCTGATCTCACTCATCCTGCTAATCGTTGCCGCCTGCACCCCCGCCGGGAAGGAATCGGCGCCTGTGACGCTTAAAATCGCCGTACTGCCCATCCTGGATGCCCTTCCCCTGTATGTCGCTCAACAGGAAGGCTATTTTGAGGCGCAGGGTCTGCAGGTGGAATTCATCCCTGCCGCCTCAGCCGCCGAACGGGACCAAATCATCACCGCCGGTCAGGCAGACGGCATGATCAACGATGCCATTTCCACCCTCTTCTATAACAAAGATCAGGTGCAGATTCAGATCGTCCGCCTGGCGCGCTCAGCCACGCCTTTCACGGCGCAATATCAAATCCTGGCTTCGGCGCAAAGCGGCATCACCAGCGTCGAGGGTCTGAAAGGCGTCCCCATTGGCATTTCCAAGGGAACGGCGATTGAGTATGTGACCGACCGACTCCTGCAGGCAGAGGGCATCCCACCGTCTGAGATTCAAACTGTTGCCGTCCCCGGCATCTCGGACCGGATGAACCTGCTAGCTTCGGGCGAGTTACAGGCTGCCACCCTGCCAGACCCGCTCTCATCGCTGGCGTTACAGTCAGGGGCTGTGCTAATATTGGACGATACCCGCCACCCAGAATACGGATACAGCGTCATCTCATTCCGCAAAGCGGTTATCGACCAAAATCCTGAGGCAATCAAGGGTTTCCTGGCTGCCCTGGAACAGGCGGTACAAAAGGTCAATGCCGACCCCACCCAGTGGGATACTCTGCTCAGCGAGAAGAAGCTCGTGCCGGCGCCGCTGGTTGGCTCTTACCGGATTCCTGCTTATCCACTGGCGGGGATACCCAGCCAGGCGCAATGGGAGGATGCACTGGCTTGGGCAAAAGAGAAGGGCTTACTCGCGGTGGACGTGCCTTACGAAAGTTCTGTGACGGCTGAATTCTTACCCTGAGGACAGGTGGACATCAACCCTGATCGTCGGCCTTTTCG
>CAYUNW010000087.1:0-1504 GCA_964446235.1 uncultured Gammaproteobacteria bacterium | reverse complement strand
CATCGTCATCGGCAAATACGGCCTGCCGGACTCCTTCCCGGAGGAGGTGTTGGCCGAGGCGGCCAAGGTGCCGGCCGACATCGACCCCGGGGAGCTGGCCCGGCGGCAGGACCTGAGACAGCTCCCCTTCGTCACCATCGACCCGGAGGCGGCCCGGGACTTCGACGACGCGGTGTGCCTGCTCAAGAAGCCGGGGGGGGCCTTTACCCTGCACGTGGCTATCGCCGACGTCAGCCACTTCGTCAGGCCGGGCACCGCGCTGGACCGGGAAGCCCATTTCCGGGGGACCAGCGCCTATTTCCCCCAGCGGGCGGTGCACATGTTGCCCGAGGAACTGTCCACCCGCATCTGCAGCTTGACCCCCGGGGAGGACAGCCTGGCGATGGTGGCCACCCTGGAATACGACCGCCAGGGGCGCCTGAAAAGGAGCGCCTTCAGCCGGGCGGTGATGCACAACCAGGGCCGTCTCACCTACCGCCTGGTGCAGCGCCTGTTGGATGGGAAGGACCGCAAGCTCAGGGCCCAGTATCGCCCTTTTTTGAAGATGCTCACCTGGATGGGGGAGCTCACCCTGCTCCTCAGGGAGCGCCGGGGGGAGCGGGGGAGCCTCTTGATGAGCATTCCGGAGGCCGAAGTGGTGCTGGACGAGCGGGGCTGGCCCACGGACATCCTCCGGGTGGACCACCTCCTGGCCCACCAGGTCATCGAGGAGTTTATGCTGGCGGCCAACGAAGCGGTGGCCGATTACCTGGGGGAGCCCTCCCTGTTCCGGGTGCACGAGCGGCCGGATGCCGCCAAGATGGAGGCCTTCCGGTCCTTCGTCAAGTTTCTGGGCTTCCACCTCCCCAAGGAGGCCAACCGGGACCCCCGGGTGCTCCGGGACTTCCTGGTACAGGTCCAGGAAACCCCCTATGCCGATATGGTGCAGATCATGCTGCTGCGGTCCCTGAAGCAGGCGCGCTACGCCGGCGTCAACCTGGGGCACTACGGCCTGGCGGTGGAGTATTACACTCATTTCACCTCCCCCATTCGGCGCTATCCGGACCTGATGATTCACCGGCTGCTGGCGGCCAAAATGGCTAAGGTGCGGCCGGACATCCCTTTGGACCCTGAAAGCCTGGACGACGAGGCCCGCTACCTGTCGCAGCGGGAGCGCCGGGCCATCGAGGCGGAACGGGAGATGCTGGCCCGCATGCAGGTGCGCTGCCTGGCCCACCGGGTGGGGGAGGTGTTCCACGGCCGCATCACCGGGGTGAGCCCCTTCGGCTTTTTCGTTTCCCTGGAGGAGATTTACGCTGACGGCTTGGTACGGCTGGTGGACCTGCCGGACGACTACTACAAATACGACGAGGCCCGGCAGCTCCTCATGGGGCGGCGTCACCGCCGGGTCTTCCGCCTGGGGGACCCGGTCATTGTCAAGGTGGCCCAGGTGGACGTCAAGCGCCGCCATGTCAACCTGGTCCTGGCGGAGCCGGCGCCGGGGCAATAGAGGAGCATAGGCCTC
>CAYUNW010000086.1:0-1519 GCA_964446235.1 uncultured Gammaproteobacteria bacterium | reverse complement strand
GAACTTATGACCCGAAACTACAAATAAATATCAATATACAAAATGATAAACACGATATTAGAAAATACTGGCCAATTTACAGATTCTTTAAAAGATTTTGACAGCGAAGTATTTTTCAAACAGTTCAAGGAAATCAGAAGACAGACAATTGAACTTGTAGAAACATTGGAAATCGAGGACTTTGTAGTGCAATCGGATGAATTTACAAATCCGCCAAAGTGGCATCTTGGACACACCAGCTGGTTTTTTGAACAAATTTTAAGAAAATACAACAGTAACTATAAACCATTTAAACACGATTATACCGGTCATTTCGCTACACATAATATTGCAACTACTAAACCCTACGGAAAAAAGAGCAGTAGAAATTCATCACGTCCTACTGTAAGCGAAATTACTGAATACTGGCGACATACCAATATGCAGGTATCCGAATTTATACATAAAAAGCCTCTTACAGACGAAATCGTATCCAGCATTATTCTTGGCTTTAATCACGAGTGGCAGCACCAGGAATTACTGATATGTTCATTATTGCATCTGCTCAAAGAAAAATATAAACCAAAAAATTTGAAAAGTCCTCCCGTTAACAGTTTAACCGTATTAAAAGAAATGGTTAGAATTAATGGAGGTATTTTTGAAGAAGGCTTCGATAACCTGAAATGGAACGGGAGATTTGCGTATAATATTGAAATGCCGGTGCAAAAAATTTATTTAAATGATTACTTCATCGATAACGCTCCGGTAACTAATTCACAATACATAGATTTTATAAACAATGGCGGTTATGAAAATTATGAATGGTGGCTTGAAGATGGTTGGGAATGGTTAAAACAAAACAACATATCGGCACCACTTTACTGGGAAAAAGATATGCAGGGCAAATGGATTAAAACGGATTTCAGAGGGAAAAATTTTATTGAAAATATCTCTAACGAACCTGTACTCCAAATAAGTTACTACGAAGCCGATGCTTATTCAAAATGGGCAGGCAAAAGGCTGCCGTCTGAAGCTGAATGGGAAAAAGCTGCATCGTGGGATGAAAAAAATAACAATAAGCGACTTTATCCTTGGGGTGACCAATTACCCGATGAAACCAGAAGCAACATGCTGGAATCAAAGGTTTGGTCACCTACAGATATTTTCACCTATGAAGCAGGTAAAAGTGCCTATGGCTGTTACGGAATGTTAGGTGATTGCTGGGAATGGACACAAACAGAATTTATGCCGTATCCCGGATATAAAACCGGCTCAGAATTTAACAATGATGATAAATGGTTCGGAAACCGGAAAGTGCTTCGCGGAGGTTCTTTTGCTACTCCAAGATCACTAATCCGTA
The DNA here is from genome assembly GCA_964446235.1 of uncultured Gammaproteobacteria bacterium. Taxonomy (GTDB): domain Bacteria; phylum Patescibacteriota; class Microgenomatia; order 2-02-FULL-39-11; family 2-02-FULL-39-11; genus CAYUNW01. Next base: position 180 of record CAYUNW010000086.1, on the reverse strand, counting down.
ATACTTACAGAAATTACGCATCACCGCAAGAAAGATGGCTGTTCTGCGGATTCAGATGTGCAAAAGATTCTGAATAAACTGAATGTTTATACAATCAATATCAGATAACCAGCTAATATAATCAGTAAGACACCTGAAGTTTTTTTTATAATCCAGAACGGTTTCCCCTTTTCGGATAAG
>CAYUNW010000085.1:0-1546 GCA_964446235.1 uncultured Gammaproteobacteria bacterium | reverse complement strand
TAGCTTCGGCTACAGCCGCCGTCAACATGTCGGACGACCTGGCGGCGCAGATTGCCGCCGCGCCTGTCAAAATAATAGCCGCCTCGGCCAAGACAATCGCCGTCATGACCATCACTGTCTTGCTGACGATTGTCATGTTGGTCTTGGGCGAGCTTGTGCCCAAGTCTGTCGCGCTGGGACACAGCGAGCGCATTGCCTTTGCCGTCGCCCCGATCATTGATTTCGTCGCTCGCTTGTTTGGCCCGCTCGTGTGGTTCCTGGTAAAGATCACGAATCTCGTCGCCAAACCTTTGGGCGGCGCGCCGCGCCGGGGTATGCCCATCGTCACAGAAGAAGAAATCAAGACAATGGTAGAAGGCGGCGTGCTCGAAGAAGACGAAAAGGAAATGATTTATTCCATCTTTGAGTTTGGCGACACGTTGGTGCGCGAAGTGATGGTGCCGCGCATTGACATGGTGGCCGTTGAAGCCGCCACGCCGATTCACGAAGCGTTGGACGTGATCATTCAGGCCGGACACTCGCGCGTGCCTGTTTATCAAGATACCATAGACAACATTATCGGACTGCTCTATGCCAAGGACCTGCTGGCCTATTTGCGAGACGGGCGCACCGGCGTGCGCTTGCAAGATGTTGTTCGCCAGGCCTATTTTGTCCCAGAAGCTAAAAAGGTGGACGAACTGCTGGAAGAATTGCAAAAACAACGCACGCACATGGCCGTCGTCGTTGACGAATATGGCGGCGTCGCCGGCCTGGTGACCATCGAAGACATTCTGGAAGAAATCGTCGGTGAAATTCAAGACGAATACGATGCTGAAGACCCGTTGGTTGAAGCCATCAACGCCGACGAATACATCATGGACGCGCGCGTCAATCTGGATGACGTCAGTCGCCTGCTCAATGTAACGTTGCCAGCCGAGTCCGGCGACACTTTGGGCGGCTTTATCTATAGCCAGATGGGCAAAGTCCCAATCGCGGGTGAAAAGCTGCAATTTGGCGATTTGCGTTTAGAGATATTGACTGTATCTGGTCGCAGAATTGGCAAAGTGCGCGTGCTGCGTGAATTGCCGCCCCCCCCTGCCGACTCGACGAGTGCAACGAGTCAGGAGATTCACCTCTCATGAACCAACCAATCACTGAACAAGATTATGAATTGGTGTTGCTGGCCCGTGCAGCGCGTGACAGGGCCTATGCTCCCTACTCAGGCTACAAAGTAGGCGCGGCGCTGCGCACGCGAGCGGGACAGGTCTTTACTGGCTGCAATGTGGAAAATGCCGTTTACCCACTGTGCACGTGCGCCGAGCGCGCCGCCGCAGTCAAAGCTGTCTCCGAAGGGCGCAAAGACATCGAGGTCATTGCGGTAGTCACAGAAAATGGCGGCAGCCCGTGCGGTTCGTGCCGCCAAATTTTGTACGAGTTCAATCCTGCCATGCGCGTGCTGTTGGGCGACGATGAAGGCAACGTTCGCGAGATACAACTGGCAGAGTTGCTGCCTGATGCTTTTGGCCCTCAACATCTGCCGCCGCACAGCAAACCCTGATTTGCGCTA
>CAYUNW010000084.1:0-1547 GCA_964446235.1 uncultured Gammaproteobacteria bacterium | reverse complement strand
GATGGTGACGCCGTCCGGTTCCGGGATGACCACCGTTTGAGTGAGGATGTTCTCACGCGCTGGCGCGACGAGGTCCGACATCACAATAGTCCACCGCATATTATACGGCGCCACGGTCGACTCGCCGATCTTCTCGTTGTTGAGGAAATACTCGACGCGACTCATTGAGATGTTGTCCTCGGCATCGGCCTGGACGTTGACGTATTCCTCCGCTTCCATCAGATAGACCTTGCCGTCCGGTGGATTGACCACTGCCACCTCAGGCGGCGTGTTATCCACGGTCACCTGTACGGTAGCACGCTCAAAGCTTTGATCGTGGCGCACCACCGTCAGCTGCAGAGTGTACAGACCCTCAGGCATGGCTTGAGTATCCCAGAACTCGAGCGGACCATTCTCGACCGGACTGCCGTGGTCGCCGCCCAGCTGGGTCCATTCAATCGGGTTCAGACCCTGCCCGAACTCGATGCGGTACAGGGCGAAGTTGTCCAGGTTGGCGCTGCCGGTGATGACCACGCCGCCGCTCACATATTGGTAGGGCGCCGGTCCGGTGATCGCCACCGGCCCGCTCGCAATGGGCGAACCGTAGGACTCATCGTATTCCGTGGGCGGCTGTGGGATGTTGTTCTCGCGCACCCAGTCGGCCGCCTCCGGTGGGAAGACCTCATAAACCCTCTCCTCAACCTGGTCCGGAGGCGTGTAGACGGTAGCCAGCCTGCCGTTATCGCGATTGATGCGGAATGCCTGATGGACGTTGTCGGGCACCATCGGCTGGGAACCCTCCAGAAACATCTCGGTGATCGTACCGGGACTGAACGGCGTCGGCAGCAGACCGGAGACGGCATCCACCTGAACATCGAGCAGGCCGGGCGGTCGCATATACCACTCCTCCGGCTGATCGCGCAAGGCGTACGCCATCACGTCATGCCAGATGGGCGCCGCGCCGGTGAGGCCGGTGACGTCCTTCATGGGATCGTTGTTGTTGTTGCCTACCCACACGGCGACGGAGACCTGTGGCGCAAATCCGATTGTCCAGTTATCGCGGAAGTCGTTGGTGGTGCCGGTCTTGGCCGCCACGCGCCGATCAGGCAGGATGAGCGGGCTGTTGCGCCCAAAGGCGGGGGTGCGCGCTTCATTGTCCGACAGGATGCTCGACATCAGGTAAGCCAGCGCCGGATCGAGCACCTGTGTCGTCTCAGGCCGGTCGTACTGCCAGAGCACGTTTCCGGCGGCATCTTCAACACGCAGAATGGCGACTGGATCAAGTGTGCGATGGCCAATACGCTGCCGCTCAGGGGGCACCGCTTGGCCGGCCATCACGCCCATATTGGCAAAGACGCCAAAGGAGTATGCCATGTCGAGCGGTTTCACCTCGCCGCCACCGAGCGTCAAAGCCAGACCGTAGAAGTCCCCGTTAAGCGTGGTAATGCCCATGCGATGGGCCGTGTTGATCACGTTGCGCACACCGGCCTGCTGCAACACCCACACTGCCGGGATGTTGTAGCTGCACGCCAGCGCCTGACGCAGTCGCACCGGCCCGTGATATTTGC
>CAYUNW010000083.1:0-1550 GCA_964446235.1 uncultured Gammaproteobacteria bacterium | reverse complement strand
CCACTCCAAAGGTGAACGGAACCACGGTCAATCTCAACCCGGACAAGACCTACGACAGCCCCTGGCTCTCGATGGTGCACGGGGAGGACGTTGCGACCTTCAGCTACACCGGCTTCCCCGACCTGATCCTGGACTTCGGCGACCCGCCGGCCTTGCTGGCCACCGACCCTGCGGATGATGCGACCGGGGTGGCGATCGCCGCGGATCTGGTGGCCTCGTTCAGCAAGCCGGTTCGGGCGGGGTCGGGGTCCATCGTGTTGCGCCGGACCAGCGATGACAGCGTGGTCGAGACATTCGATGTGGCGGGCTCCTCCCGACTGACCTTTGGCGGTTCCACCCTGACCATCGACCCCTCAGCCGACCTCGATCCGGCCACTTCCTACTACGTGACCATCGATCCGACCGCGGTCGAGGATCTCTCGGGCAATGCATTTGCCGGGCTGGCCGGAAATGCCGCGTGGAACTTCACCACCGTCGCCACCGGCCCGGCGGCGATCGTCGCGGTCAACAGCGGCAATTTCGGCGGCAGCGCACCCGGCGCCACCGTCACCCAGTCGATCGATGTGGGGGCCGGTGCCGACATGCTCGTCGTGATGACATCATCCGAGGTGGGAAACCTCACAGGGTCCGCCATGTCGGTGACCTATGGCGGCGTGCCAATGAATCTGGCCGTCGGAAACTTGGTTCACAGCGCCATCTGGTATCTCGACCTCTCCACCCCGGAAATCACCGGGACCGAGGTGGTGGTTGATATGAGTGGTTACAGCGCGCGGAACGGCTTCGCCGCCGGGTGGGTTTCCCTCGACGGCAACCTGGGAGCGGGCGAATCAATCGCCCTCCACAGCACGGGCACAACGGCCGTCCAATCCAACACCGTGAGCCTCACCACGATGGTTCCAACTTTCAACGTGGTGAATTTCAACGGGAACAGCACGGGCACCGTGACGGTGAACTCGCCGAGTCCGACGGTGATCTACACGGATTCGAATATTGGCTCCGCCCGCGCGGCTGCGGCGTATGCGTCAGCGGTGCCCGCCGGCTCGCACACCTACCAATGGACCTTGACCGGCGGCACTCTTCCCGCGGACTACCGCCGCATCGACGCCGCCGCGTTTGCCGTCGTTTCGAACATCGCCGGCAACGAATTCTCCGACTGGATCGCACGATATCCGGACGTCGGCGACCAGACCGGCCTGGGCGACGATCCGGACGGCGACGGCATTCCCAACGGCGTCGAGGCCTGGTTCGGCACGAATCCGGGTGAGTCGTCGGGCGGCCTCGCCAACCTCGCCACCGATGGGATGACCACGACCTTTACCCATCCGCAGAACGAAAATCCGCCGGATGATCTGAGTATCGCTTACCAATGGTCGCCCAACCTCACCGACTGGTATGCCTGTGACGGGGTCGCTAGACCCCCGTCCGGACCGACCGTGACCTATTCCACCGAAACCGTTGGATCGACCACCACCGTCACGGTCGTGGGCCGCCCACCCCGGGCGGGGCGCGAGCTGCGCCCCCGGAGCAAGACACCTGGACACATAGAGGGG
>CAYUNW010000082.1:0-1550 GCA_964446235.1 uncultured Gammaproteobacteria bacterium | reverse complement strand
GTAATTATTCAGCCATAATTCTGACAAAACTTTAGCGTGGATCATACAAAAGCCGGTGATAATTGATGCCATGACACCTACTCAACTACCCAGCCGTGAAGAAATGCGAGCCTTGTATCAGCAAGGAGAAGAGGCTGTGCTGGCCGTGTATGATCTCTTGGTTGACACCATCCGAAAGCTGGAGGCAAAGATTCAGGTATTGGAAGGCCAAATTCAGAAAGATAGTCACAATAGTGGCAAGCCGCCCAGCAGCGATGGGATGAAGAAATCAGCCAGGCATCGCCAGCGTCAGGCGAGTGGCAAGAAAGTTGGCGGGCAGGCCGGACATCTTGGGCGTCGTTTGGAGCCGGTTGAGAAGCCGGAACATATCGAAAGGCATCCCTTGAAGCGATGCAGTAATTGTGAAGCATCGCTGGAAAACATAGAAGCTGAGCGAATAGAGAAACGGCAAGTATTTGATTTACCCAAGGAAATCAAACTGGAAGTGACAGAACACCAGGCAGAGATCAAGACTTGTCCGATGTGTGGCGCAGAAAACGTGGCGGAATTTCCGTCTGGAGTGACCCAGGCGACACAGTATGGGCCGCGGCTGGGAGCACAAATCGTATACTTCAACGAATATCATTTCATTCCGATGGAGCGCACGGCGGAAATCATCCAAGACTTGTATCAGCAACCGCTCTCAGCCGGGACGGTGCCTACGATGAACGAGAAAGTAGCCCAGGAAGTAGCCAAAGTGAATGAAGAAGTCAAAACGTACCTGACCCAGACGGACGAAGCCGTTCACTTTGACGAAACCGGCATACGAGTGGCAGGTAAGTTGAACTGGCTGCATGTGGCCAGCACGAAACAAGCCACTCTCTTCCACGCCCATCCGAAACGGGGAACCGATGCGATGGACAGCATGGGCATTCTGCCGGAACGCACAGGCCGGAGCATTCACGATTTCTGGAAACCCTATTTGACCTATCAACAAGCCCGGCATTCACTATGCAATGCTCATCATGTGCGCGAGTTGATCTTTATCTCGGAGCAGTACCACCAAACCTGGGCCGCAGCGATGTTGGACTTGTTGCTGAAAATCAAACAAGCGGGCGACGCAGCGAAAGAGCAGGGTCAAGAGGCGCTTTCCGATGAACAGAAAAGCAGCTTCGCAGGCGAATATGTCCAACTCATCGTACAAGGTGAACAAGCTAATCCACCACCCATCAAACCGGAAAGACAGCGCGGACGTGTCAAGCAAAGCCCTGCCCGTAATTTACTCGACCGTCTGAGAGATCATCAGGACAAAGTCCTGGCGTTTATGTATGATTTTAAGGTTCCGTTTGACAATAATCAGGCAGAACGTGATATTCGTATGGCGAAAGTTCACGACAAAGTGTCTGGTGGATTTCGCAGCACAGATGGCGCCAATACCTTTAGTCAAGTTCGCAGTTACATCTCAACGGCTCGCAAAAACGGCCAACCCGTTTTGGTTGCACTACATCAAGCGTTGTCCGGCTCGCCGTATCGGCCACCTTTCCTTACGGCTGGTATGGCTGAATAGTTAC
>CAYUNW010000081.1:0-1551 GCA_964446235.1 uncultured Gammaproteobacteria bacterium | reverse complement strand
GGTGGCCTTGGGGATATCAATATGATGCGTATCGCCCTCCCCGGTCTGGCCGAAGTATTTGTGGTCCATGAGGACCGGGATATGGACAAATTCCAGGTGGGGCAGGACCTCCAGAAGGGTCTCGCCCAGGTTGAGGATGGCGATCTCACACCCGGAACAGGAATTGAGCCATTCTTCTGCTACTTTAACTGGCATGAGTCCTTCCTCCTAACCCAGCACCCGGAGTGATTTCTTCTCCAGTTCAGCATGCTTGGTCTCAGCATGACGCTTCTTCTTCTCGGACCATTCGATGACCTTGGCCAGGGCGTCGCCGGCAAAGTTGGGGTTATCCTTATAATCAAAAATCTCAATATCGCTCCCCTTGGAGTCGGCCAGAACGGCCCGACCCAGGGGGGTCCGGGTGATGACGGTGGTCCAGCCTTCCGGGGAACCGATGCCGCCGAAGGAGATATCAGCATATTCCGCAGCATAGTCGCCGCAGTAGTGGCAGGCGTAGCGCTTGATGAAGTCCAATTTGTCCAGCGAAATATTGATGATTTCCTTATTTTTCAGGTGAATCATCAGGTTTTCCTTAACATTCACCTTCGCCACCTCATCCCAGCGGAAGCCGCCCACCTGTTCCAGTTTCTGCCGCTGCTCCGGGCCGAAATGGAAATTGCCGGTACAGAACAGGCCGAAATGGTATTTGATGGTGCCCGAGGGGACGATACCCATGACTTCCATGCGCCTGAGGGTGTTGATCTGGCAGGGGGTGCCCACAAACGCCACCCGATTGAGGTGCTTCCTGGCCACTTCTCCCAGTTCCATGATAGAAGGTGAGAAGGTCTCGTAGAGGCTGGAATAGACCTTGGAAAAGTGGGTCATGCCATGCATGGTTGCAAAATGGAAGCCGGCCGCCTCAATGATCTCGTCCCGGGTCAGGGCCAGCCAGGGCAAGCGGCGGAACGGACCCACCCGCCGGCTGACGATGGCGCCGTCGATGCGGCCCATCTCCAGCAAATGCAGCAGCAGGGCCGTGACCACGCCGCCGTCGGTGCCCAGGGCCAGCACCGCCGGGTCTTGGGCCCGGGCCACGGTGGTCTCAATCACCCGGCCGATGGGGGCGCTCCAGGCGAACTGGCGCTTCACTTCTTCGTCCAGCTCATTGACTTCCGGACAGATGGAGTGGCAGATGCCGCATTCGATGCATTTTTCAATGTCCTTGTAGCGGGGCCGGCCGGCTTCGTCCAGTTCCAGGGCGCCGTAATTGATGGCGGTGCAGAAGGTGACGCAGCCGCCGCAATGGTGGCAGAGGCCGGGCTTCTGGACCTCTTGAATCAGATTAAAAAAGGTCTTCATGCTGTCCTCCTGCCTCAGGCGGCGTGGGCCTGGGGCAACCGCAACGGGTTGGGCCCCAACTGCCGGATTTTTTCGGTAAATTCAGTAACCAACTGGGCAAACCGGGGCGCCTCCGCCGAGGATACCCACTCAATGGCAAACCTCTCCGGTTCAATGCCCAGATCTTCCAGGACCATTTTGATGGCTTCGCTGCGGGCCAGAGCTTTGTGATTA
>CAYUNW010000080.1:0-1574 GCA_964446235.1 uncultured Gammaproteobacteria bacterium | reverse complement strand
CACAAATTTTACCCATGAAAATTGTTGCCGATAGCCATATTCCTTACCTAAAAGGTGTTTTTGAACCCCTATTTGATGTTCAGTATTTACCGGGGCATCTTATTGATAGGGATAGCGTTAAGGATGCCGATGTGCTGATTATACGAACCCGAACCATTTGCAATGCCAATTTGCTTAAAGATTCAAAGGTTAAGCTAATTACTTCAGCAACAATTGGATACGATCACATTGATACCCAGTACTGCAATGCCAATGGAATAACGTGGTATACCGCTCCCGGTTGTAATGCTGCTGCTGTTCAGCAATGGGTGGGGGCTGCTCTTGTTAAATGGATGTGGTCAAAAAAACTTAATCCACAGTCGTTAACTATTGGAATTGTTGGTGTTGGGAATGTTGGTAGCAAGGTGGTTGAACTTAGTAATGCCTTAGGCATGAAAGAGGTATGTTGCGACCCCCCAAGAGCAGAAACCGAGAACTTATCAACATTTGTTGACCTAAACGAATTGCTTAAGGTTTCTGATATTATTACCTTTCATGTACCCTTGACTAAAACGGCTAAGCATCCAACATACCACATGTTAAATGGCCAAAACTTGGCCATATGTAAGCCAACCGCATACATTTTAAACTCATCGCGGGGTGGAGTGATTGATGAAACGGCTCTTATACATTTTTTAAAGCAAAATCCCAAAGCCGATGTAGCTATTGATGTTTGGGAGCAAGAACCCAAATTGAACATGGAGTTAGCAGATCGTTCCCTTGTGGCAACACCTCACATCGCTGGTTACTCGCTTGAGGGGAAAGTAATGGCAACCAAAATGGTGGTTGAAACAATTAGCCAACACTTTAATCTTGGGCTTGAACCATGGTGGCCTATTCCAAATCCGCTTGCCGAATTGCAGGTAATTGATTCCGCCGCCAATCTTTTTGATGCCATCGTTAAATCGTATCAGGTTGAAAATGATGATATTCGAAATATAAATTTAACTTTTGAGGATTACCGGAATACTTATAAATATCGACGCGATTTTACAGGCTATAGGATTCTGAATGCAAACGCTGATGGCCCTAAGTTGATTAAACTTGGGTTTAAGGTCGATAAATTTTGATTTTTAGTAGGGGATTACCCAAAGTACCCGCTCTTCGTCTATGCACTGGTCAATGAGCCTCATCAAGTGCCTATTTACTTGAATAAGTCGTCGAATGTACCCTTTCCAGTGCTTTTCGTATTCAGGGTCAATTTGCTTTAGAACTTCGAGCAAATCTTTACCCAAAAAAACTTGGCTCAAGTACTGTTGGAATTGCGATACATTTTTTATTACAAGGAGTTTCTCAAGGTTAACAAGCAATTCGTTTCGAAGGGGAATGAAACGGCGGGCATTATACATGGTGGGCGAAATGTAATCGAACAAATGGTGGCTACGTTCAAAGCATCCTGCAAAGATGTTAAACACATTTGTTTGAAGGTAATACGACTCTTCATCGCAGCGAATGTAGTTTTCAGCATCACCTGTAATGTTAAACTCAACGAAATCAATTATTTCGTCTTTTTTTAACAGGCTAATCCGCATTTT
>CAYUNW010000079.1:0-1575 GCA_964446235.1 uncultured Gammaproteobacteria bacterium | reverse complement strand
CTCCGCCGAAGCATCTCTTCAATTCTTAATGAGTGAGATCCTTCGCTACGCTCAGGATGACAAGCGGTGTTGATAGTTTGTGAAATCAGGAATCAGAGAATCTGTCAACTGTACACTATACACTGTACACTATCATAATAGCCTCTTCACGAACTTAAGATGGGTTTGCTCGTACCCCAAACGTTTGTAAAATTCTTGCGTACGAACTCGGTAATTCCGGGTTGTAAGTTCAATCTCCTCGAGTCCCATCTCTTTAGCCAGTCTTTCGGCATAATCCATAAGTATTGAGCCAATACCCTGTGATCGGTACTCGGGTAAAATATTCAATTCCTGCAATTCGCAGGTTAGCCTCTCGTGGTGCAGAATTCGTTGAATATGCATGCTTAAAAAGCCAATAACCTTTACCCCGTCGCATGCTACAATGTAACGTATTGTGCTATCTTGAAGGTTTGCCTTGTAGTTCTGGGTAAAGAATGTTAGGTTAAAGGTTTCCCCCTCAAGATCGCATATCAGCTGGTAAACCGCATCCAAATCGGCAATAGTTGCCGGGCGAATGGTAACCATAGGTTTTACTTTAAGGTTTCAACAACCACTCTAAGCAGCAAAAGCATCCGCTCAGCATTCTGTTCAAAAATGCGAACAATCTCATCCCAGCTTACAGGAGGTTCATCGGTTTTCCAGCAATCGTAATCGGTGCTCATGGCAATGGCTGCATAGGGAATGCCCAGTTCGTTGGCCAGTGCCACCTCGGTGGCAACTGACATGTTAATTACATCGGCTCCCCAGCTGCGGAACATCATCGATTCGGCGCGAGTTGAAAAACGCGGCCCCTCAATGGTAACCACAGTTCCTGTAGGATGACACTTAATCCCCAATCCGGCTGCACATTCAAGTATATGCCTACGCAAACCCGTATCAAAGGGGTCGGCCATGGGGGTGTGTACTGTTCCTTGAGCAAATGATTCGTAAAAGGTATTGGCTCGCTTTCGGGTAAAATCAATGAACTGATCGAGTAATACAAAATCACCTCGGGCAATCTCGTTTCGCAAGCTACCGCAAGCAGTGGTTGCAATAATGCAATCGGCTCCCTGATGTTTTAGCGCATAAACATTGGCACGATAATTAACCTCAGTTGGGCTGAACTGATGGTTGTGCCCGTGTCGGGCAAGAATTATTACCCTGTTAACTCCAATAAAACCAACCTTCAATGGCGACGATGGTTTCCCATAGGGTGTATCAATATCAACTGTTGTGGCATTTTTTAGAATCTCAGGATTATCAAGTCCCGATCCTCCTATAATTCCAATTGTTGGCATATTCCTTAGAATTAAACTTCATTGCCGTGTAGTTAGGTTATTTGTCATGTTGAGCAAAGCGAAACATCACTCTGTCATGCTGAATCCCGATTTATCGGGATAGACTTCGCCGAAGCATCTCTTTGCTCTTTTTCACTTTTAGCATTGACTGAGATCCTTCGCTACGCTCAGGATGACAAAAGGCATGTTTGTTTTTGTTAACTGAACGACTTTTAATTAAACTTAGTAAAATTAAAAACGTGGCTAAAATTTGTTTTGG
>CAYUNW010000078.1:0-1602 GCA_964446235.1 uncultured Gammaproteobacteria bacterium | reverse complement strand
CTCGGCCTGTTCCCGGGTCTGCACGCCCACGCGCAGCTCGCGCGTGGCGAGGAGCCGCGGCTCAGGCATGGTGACGATGAGAAGCAGCCATACGCCGAGCAGCACGGCGGTGAGCACGAACACACCGCTCGCACCATAGGCACCGGCGAGCAGGCCGCCGAGCGCGCCGCCGGCGAAGGCGCCGAGGAACTGCGCGCTGGAATAGAAGCCGATCGCCGCACCTTTGCTCTCGGCCGGTGCAAGCCGCGACACCAGTGACGGCAGCAAGGCCTCGAGCAGGCTGAAGGCGGCGAAGAACAGCCACAGCCCGGAGATCAGGCCAATGACCGTGGTGTGCAGGTAATAGAAGGCAAGCTGCGCCAGGATCAGCACCGCGATCGACCCGCCGAGGGTGGCACGAACCAGACCGCGCTTCTTGTTGGCCAGGATCAGGAACGGCACCATGGCCGCAAACCCGGCCAGCATCACCGGCAGGTACAGCTCCCAGTGCTTGGCGGCCGGGAGGTTCATATGACTGACAATCTCCTTCGGCAGCACCACGAACATGGCGGTCATGACAAGGTGCAGCACGAAGATGCCGAAATCGAGCCGCAGCAGCTGGCCGTCGCGCAGGATTTTCAGGAATTCCTCGCGCAAGTTGCGCGAGCGCACGCGCTCGACGCGCACCGGGGTCGGCACCGCGAACAGGATCACACCGATGGCGAGCAAGGCAAGGATGCCGGTCATCCAGAAAATACCGGGGACGCCGATCAGGCCGTCCAGTACCGGCCCGAGAATCAGCGAAAAGATGAACGACGCGCCGATGGTCATGCCGATGATCGCCATGGCCTTGGCACGCTGTTCTTCGCGCGTGAGGTCCGAGACCATGGCCATGATGGCGGCGGCGATGGCGCCCGCGCCCTGGATGGCACGGCCGACGATCACCATCCAGATACTGTCGGCGGTGGCGGCGATGATGCTGCCGATGGCAAAGACGAACAACCCGGCGGCGATCACCGGCTTGCGGCCGAGGTGGTCGGACAGCATGCCGTAGGGGATTTGCAGAATCGCCTGCGTAAGACCGTAGGCGCCGATGGCAATGCCGATGAGGAACGGTGTCTGGCCCTCGAGCCCGGCGGCGTAGAGCGCAAACACCGGCAGGATCAGGAACAGCCCGGCCATGCGCAGGGCATAGATGGACGCGAGCAACGCCACCGCACGGCGTTCGAGCGGGTTCATGGAACCGAAAGTCAAACCTGGGATTCCTTTGCCAAAGGCTGGAAAAGGTCCGTATAGTAGCATGTTCGATTTTGCACCGGTAAACCCATGGACGCCATCCGTATTCGCGGCGCGCGCACCCACAACCTGAAAAACGTGGATGTGGACCTGCCGCGCGACCAACTCATTGTCATCACCGGGTTGTCGGGTTCCGGCAAGTCGTCGCTGGCGTTCGACACCCTTTACGCCGAGGGCCAGCGCCGCTATGTCGAGTCGCTCTCGGCCTATGCCCGCCAGTTTTTATCGGTGATGGAGAAACCGGATGTTGATCTGATCGAGGGCCTGTCCCCCGCCATTTCCATCGAGCAGAAGTCCACCTCGCACAATCCGCGCTCGACGGTCGGC
>CAYUNW010000077.1:0-1614 GCA_964446235.1 uncultured Gammaproteobacteria bacterium | reverse complement strand
CCTGGTCGATGCGGACTCGCCGTACCTGGGCACTCGAGTCGACACCGAGACCCAGGCCAACACGAACGCCTACGCCGACGGCGACGACATCACCCCGGTGGGCGCCGACGACGAGGACGGCGTCCGGATCACCAGCTACGACGGGTTCCTGCGGATCTACCAGGCCGACAGGCCCCTCGCCGAGAGCACCAATACCCTCGAGGTGATTGCCCACGGCGCAGGTTACCTGAACCTCTGGATCGACTACGACTTCGACGGGAACTTCACCGGCGCCGGCGAGCAGGTCGTCCGCGACAACTACCTCTGGGATCCGATCGCCAGTGCGTATTCTTCGACGCCCCTCACCCTCAACACCGACGGCACGCCGACAAACATCAACTTCCTCGTCTCCTCGGCGGTCGATCCGAACTACAGCTTCATGCGGGTCCGGTACACCGACCAGACGGGCGTCGGCCCCGACGGCGGCGGCAGCGGATTGCTCCTCTCGCGCGGCGAGGTCGAGGACTACGCCGTGACCCTGGTCAAGCCGAACGCCACGATCAGCGGCTACAAGTTCAACGACGACAATGCCGATGGGATGTGGAACAGCAGCGCCACGGGAGCGATCCCGCCGATCCAACTAGCCGCTGTCGGCGCCACGGCGGCGATTCTCAACGCCGACGAGGGTTCGTATGCGGTGACGCTGCCCTTCTCGTTCGAGTTCTACGGGCAGAGCTACTCGCAGATGTACGTGAACGCCAACGGGAACGTGACGTTCAACTTGGCGCAGAGGGACAACGCCCCCATCGGGTTTACGCAAGACCTGCCCATGCTGGCGCCGTTCTGGTCCGACGTGGACCTGACGGGCTTCGGCTCCGGCGGCACGAACGGGGTCTACGTGACCCAAGGGCTGAGCGTGCGCAACCAGCCGTTCGTGCAGATCGACTGGATTGACGTGGGCTACTACGACGGCCACACGGACCTCCAGAACAACTTCACCCTCTACCTCGAAGACGATCCTGCCGGCGACATCGCGAGCTTTGTCTACCACAACATGGAGTGGACGACGGGCGATTCGGGAAAGACGGGCATGCCGGGCGGCAGCGGCGGCTTCGGTGGCCCCGGGGCCCTCGTAGGCTTCGACGCCGGCGACGGCGCCGGGTTCCGCACCATCGCCCAGCCCGACAGCGCGGCCGACCTCCCTGGCAGGGAAGAAACGTACTCCTGGCGGTTCGACCCGGTCACCGGCCAGCCCGGGCCCGCTAACCCCACGTCCGGCGTGCCGAATGTTGACCTTGTCGGGGCGAATACTCCGGCGTTTGCAGCGGCGAACGACGACAACGCGACCTCGTTCCTCTCCCTGGGATTCATCTTCGAGTTCTACGGCATCGGCTATCAGAGCGTCTCGATCAGCAACAACGGCTACGTCAGTTTCGGCGACACCATGGGCTACAAGATGCCCGTCGGTTTCAGCGGTCTGGGCAGTTCGTCCCTCGCCATGGTGGCCCCGTTCTGGTCCGACGTGAACACCCAGCTCAATGCCGGCGACGTCCGGTACCAGTTCGGCACGACCCCCTCGGGCCACAAGTACCTGGAGGTCGACTGGATCAACGTCGGTTACTACAACGGCGGCGC
>CAYUNW010000076.1:0-1634 GCA_964446235.1 uncultured Gammaproteobacteria bacterium | reverse complement strand
GGTTATCCCCGGGCTACCATGGATATCGATATTTGGGTTATGCCTTCCCTTCGGAATGCTGAGGCTGTTATGCGCGCATTGCATCGTTTCGGCGCCCCGTTGCATAATCTTAAAAAAGAAGATCTGCAAAAAGATGGAACTATTTTTCAGATAGGCGTGGCTCCCAGACGGATTGACATTATCACAGCAGCATCAGGGCTCCAGTTTGAGAATACATATCAGAATTCCATTCTTGTAAACATCGATGGACTTGAAGTCCGCATTCCTTCGATCGAAGATCTTATTATTAACAAGAAAGCAACTGGCAGAACAAAAGATCTTGCTGATGCTGAAGCCTTAGAATCTTTAAAAACACCGGACAACGGCATTGAATAGGACGCGCTAAAATCAATGCTCCCCCCATGCCGAAAGCTGGTGCTATGGAGCAGGGTCAGTAGTGATATCTCAGCTGGGCAATCAAAATGGCATCTTCTGAAACCTCATAAACGAATCGATGCTCGTCATTTATTCGTTTGGACAAGTAGCCGAAAAGACCGTGTTTCAATGGTTCAGGTTTGCCGACACCCTCAAAGGGGTTTTGGTTTATTTCTTGAATGAGGGTGTTGATGCGGCGGAGAATTTTCTTATCAGTTTTTTGCCAATAAATGTAATCGTCCCAGGCATGGTCAGGGAAAATGAGCTTCAATCGATAAGCCCCTTCGCATTACCCTTGCCGTTTTCAAGTTAAGCAATAGATTCAATCAGCCGTCGCGTGTTTTTCGGTGACCGTAACAGGTAGGCTGTCTCCTCAATGGCTTCAAAGTCCTCAAGAGACATGATCATGTATGTTTGCAATACAAAAATATTGAATTGTGATGATTGAATCGTTAAGTTAAATTAAAAGAAACGAGGTGCAATATGGTCAAATTAGCTGAAACAATATATGAGCAAGCTCTTGATCTCCCGATAGATGATCGATTAATTTTAATCGATAAGTTACTCAGGAGTACAAACTTACCAACTCAAAACGATATAGATCAAGCGTGGTCAAAAGAAGTTGAACGCCGATGCCAAGGGCTTGATAGCGGGAAAGACAGACTTATTCCTGGAGAAGAAGTTTTTGATAAAATAAAGAAAAGATTTTCAAAATGAAGTTCAGCTTTCCTGAAAATGAAATCCGGATTATGGCTGTGATGCATTTGCATAGGAAACCAGATTATTGGAAAGATAGGTAAAAATGCAGAACAATTTGCTGGATAGGACGCAGAAAAACGCGCACCCCTCAGCAATAGGTTGGTTTCTATGCAATTGAAAGATCTGGGTTTTGACCAATGGTTTGAATCTCTTTCCAGTGACTTCCGTCAGGAGGGCTGCAGCTTTGCCCGCATATCCGCAGTGGACCGCGGCGCATATCTGATCAGAAATGAATCAGGGGAAGTTCCGGCGGAACTGACCGGCAGGCTGTCTTATCAAATTGAAAGTCCGATTGACCTGCCGTGTGCGGGGGATTGGGTAACAGCCCAGTATTATGACAATGACACGGCAGCCATCATCCACCGGGTATTTCCCCGAAAGACGTTTCTGCGGCGCAAAACCGCGGGTCAAAACGTCGATTTCCAGATGATTGCCGCCAATATCGATGCCGCGTTTATCGT
>CAYUNW010000075.1:0-1645 GCA_964446235.1 uncultured Gammaproteobacteria bacterium | reverse complement strand
GGTAGCGTCCGTCAAGGTGGTGTAATTTCCGTTCATCCACTCCGGCATGGTCAAGTTCCTGCTCAAGCCGCCAGCGGCAACGGCGGCGGTGATTCGGGGATCGTGTCCGTCATCGTGTGCTGTGGCATGTAACGGTGCTGCAATTGCCACTCCTCGTTCTGCTCCATGAGCACCGCGCCGATCAGGCGCAGGATGCTCGCCTCGTTGGGGAAGATGCCCACCACGTTGGCCCGCCGCTTCACCTCCTTGTTCAGCCGCTCCAGCGTGTTGGTCGAATGCAGTTTCACCCGGTGCGGCGCCGGGTGCGCAAAGTAGGCCAGCACATCCGCCTCGGCCTCGTCCATGAGCGCCGCCGCCTTCGGGAAGCGCGCCCGCAGCTGGTCGGCCACCTGCCGCCAGGTCTGGTGCGCCGCCGCCTGATCGGGCTGTACGAACACCTGGCGAATCAGCGCGCTCACCATCGCCTGGCTGACCTTGGGCACACAGGCCAGGAGGTTCCTCATGAAGTGCACCCGGCAGCGCTGCCAGCTGGCACTGAACACCTGGGCAATCGCCGCCTTCAGGCCCTCGTGGGCGTCGGAGATCACCAACTTCACACCCGCCAGCCCCCGCTGCCGCAAGCCCCGCAGGAAGGCCAACCAGAATTCCTTTGCCTCCGATTCGCCGATCCCCAGTCCCAGAATCTCCCGCCGGCCGTCCGTGTTCACCGCACAGGCGATTATGGCCGCTACCGACACCACCCGCCCGCCTTGCCGCATCTTGAGATAGGTGGCGTCCAGCCACAGGTAGGGCCATTCCCCCTCAATGGGACGATTGAGAAAGGAATGCACGCGCCCGTCGATCTCCCGGCACAGCTCGGACACCTGGCTCCTGGAAATCCCCGTCATGCCCAGCGCCTGCACCAGGTCGTCCACCTTGCGGGTAGACACGCCGCCGATCCACGCCTCCTGGACCACCGCGGCGATCGCCTTCTCGGACAGCCGGCGCGGCTCCAGAAAGGACGGGAAGTAGCTGCCGGAGCGCAGTTTCGGGATCGGCAGCTCGAGCGTGCCCAGCCGGGTGTGCAGGATACGTTCCCGGTAGCCGTTGCGGTGGGCCTTCCGCTCCCCACTGCGCTCGTGGAGCCCCGCGCCGATCTGGCCTGTGACCTCGTAATCCATCAGCCGCGTCAGGACTGCTTCCACCACCCCACGCAAAAAATCCTCTCCGCCCTGTTGCCGAATGTACTCGGCAAATGCCATGCTGTCGTCGGCCATCGTCTTCTCCTCGGTCAAGTTGTTCATCGCAATCTCAACCTTACCGAAGTTCTTGATGACGGTGGCCAACGCCACCTTCGTGCAGAATTACACCACTTCCGTGGACATTACCGAGCCCGAGTCCGCCAGGTCGAGGCGCAGGCTCTCCAGCCCCTCGGCCTGCAGGCGCGCAACATCCTCGTCCTTGCGCGCCGTGGCGAACACGCGCCAGCCCCTGGCCTTCATGCCAAGAGCACAACATCGTCCGATGCCACTGGAACACCCCGTGATCAACAAGCTGCGTGCCAAATCCATCGCTCCATCAGAATACCTAACTTCATTCCCCAGTGGAAATACGCCCCCATCCTGACTCTTAACCATGTTTGGAAAAGACTGGGCATAGAATACAC
>CAYUNW010000074.1:0-1650 GCA_964446235.1 uncultured Gammaproteobacteria bacterium | reverse complement strand
CCCATTAAAGGGCGCGTCAAGTAAAAAAACACCTCCGCCCTGAAAAAAATCATAGATTTTTTTTTGCTTGCGCTGTGCCTCAATCGAAGCCAAGACGATTACCACCGTTTCGCGTCCGTTATTTCAGTCTTGTCGGTTTGCGAATTGTTTCGCACCAGTCACCCATCCGGATCAAGGCCCCTTGTGCTTTAGGCGCTATGCTTAAAGCACGGCCCCTGGACCGCAGTCGGTCCCCAGAAAATCTTCGGTGCCATGCCGTGTTCAATTGAAAAGTGACAAGTCTTATGGTTATAAGCCAACCCTTTGCTGACTCACGGCATAGGCGAAACAAACAATCGTCTTTGCTCAAAGAAGGCAGATACAGCTGCTGCCAATCAAACCTTATGGATTTACACCAACCCCAATGCCCGGCTTGCGGCTGTATCCAAATTTTTATGGATGCGGCAGATTCCAATCGCGGCTGATGGATTTTATGCCAACCGCAAGAACGGTTCTCCGCCGCATCCAATATCTATTTCTTAAACAGTCTTTCTTCATGAAACGCAACCTGATCCCGCATGATGTAGTACGATGCCCTGGCAATCTTGTTGCTTAACGCTTTGATTGCAACAATCCCATTTCGTTCCGCCTTTTTCCGCTGATGAAACCGCCGGGCCTCCGGACAATACCGAATGGCAAAGTTCGCCGCCTCCACGTAAGCCCATGACAGATATTTATTCCCGTTTTTCCGGTTATTCTCACCCTTCTTTTTACCGTTTGACATCCGCCGGCTGTTGACGCACCGACAATAGGATGAATAGTTCCCCACTTTTTCAAATCGGTTGATATCGCCGACCTCCAGCATAATGGTTAACGCCAGAATCTTCCCAATCCCGGGAATTGTCTGCAACAACTCAAACTCTTTTCGTAATTTTATCCGAGACAATACTTCTTTTTCAATTTGCTTAATGGTCGCATCCAAAAATCCAATCGCGGCAATGCTCTTTTCCGCCGCAAATTTTAACGACGGCGACGTAAACATTTCTCTGGCTTTCTCCTGGGTCATCTGCTTAACGCCATTGCCGGATATTCTGATGCCAAGATTCCTTGTCACCATGCTTTGAAAGCTTAAAATATGCGATGTCCTGTTTTGAACATATAAAAGCCGCCTTCGCAGTAAATCCCTGACGTCCCGTTGCTCCTTCGGATAAATATATCCTTCCGGCAAAATGCCCAATCGCAACATATGCGCCAGCCAAAACGCATCCCACTGATCATCGGTATGCTTCAACCCCTCATACTGCTTGATGGCCGAAGGATTCGCCAGATGCACGACATACCCGTTCTCTTGAAGTCCGTCCACCAGCCAGTACCAGTTGTAGGTGGATTCGACCACCACCCCGTCCAGGTCATTTTTAAAGGGTTGAAGCGCCATCAATACGTTGCCCAGATCGTTGGGAAGTCTTTTGCCAAAAAGCCTCTGATCCTGTTCATTGAGAATCCCCATGTAATTATTGCTTGAATGCAAATCAATCCCAGCGTATGCTTTCATTCGACACCTCCTAGATCCTAATTGTTAGTAAAATAACTTGGATCATAGCATTTCTTGCTATGATTGGGGAGGTGTCATTTTTTGTCCACGTGACTGAAAAACCCTTTATATGATTATCA
>CAYUNW010000073.1:0-1654 GCA_964446235.1 uncultured Gammaproteobacteria bacterium | reverse complement strand
AAGATAAAGTCGAAGATGCACTGAACAGATTGAGGGAAGTTGCCCTAACCCGCGGAAACATATTCGAAGAGCTGCTGAACACTGTTCAATACGCTTCAATGGGGCAAATAACCAGAGTTCTTTACGAAATCGGTGGAAAATACCGAAGAGGTATGTAATTTTCTTTCTAATAAAAAAAAATAAGAAATAAAAAATTACTTCCCTGATTTTTTTCTGTTATCGTGTTTGCTGAGCAACCGGTAATTTTCGATAAAATATATGTTTGAAAGGTAAAATATTAGCTAATGCTACCCTATTTCACAACTGTAAATTGTTTTGATAATGTTGTCTTTTCCCCTTTGAGTCCGGCTAAATAAAGACCTGTATTATTTGCAGAAGCATTGAATCTAAAAATATATTCAAAATTTGCTTTGATTTCACCATCAAATAATTCTTCGATGAGCTTTCCATTAATATCAAAAATATCAATTTTGCAGCGGTCATCATACTGAAGTATAACGCTCAATACCGTCTCGTTATTATTCTGACAGATTTTGAACATCTGAGTTTCGGCTTCAGATATATCATTTTCATCTTGCTCAATAGATTTACTCCAATTGTATGGATAGCTTCCTTTTATATTGAATTTTTTGTCAAGGATTTCGTAAACTGTTTTTGATGATGAAGAGCTATTGCAGTCATTCATTAAAATTATTTCGGATATTAATCCTGTAAAATGATATCCATAAGTTACACCCGAAGCAAAATCGTTAAACCTTGCCCCTGTTGAAGCCCCACCGATACCGGTTGAGCTGATATCGCTTATAATCCCGTGAAAATTTTTGTAATCGCTGGCATTTCCGTCAAGTATCCCCCTGAATTTTGAACCGTCGTATTCAAGTTGGGCAAGATGAAGCCCGGGACTGATTTTTTGTTTCAAAAATACCTTTTTCCATTCTTTGTAAATGCCAAAATAGATGTTATCAGGTGGTTCTAAATAAACAGAAAAGCCTGATGTTACTCCTCCAGCCTCAAAAATAACCTGTTTGCTGCTTAAATCTTCACAGTAGAACACAATAGACAATGTTTTTTTGGAATTATCCTCAAATTCTAAATCAGTTGTTATTTTCGGATTATAATTGATGGTAAATATATCTTCGTCCCCAAACTTTGTGTTTCCCTGAAACCTGACAGATGGCAACCCATTAATACCATCTTTTATAAATTTTGGCATCCTTGAAGTCTTGTTCTGAATAACCATTAACCCATTTTCAGATTTATCAAACCATTGATTAACAGGTGAATTGTCATCTGACTGAATGTTATCTGAAGCGAGCCAAAGCGAGATTTTTTGATATAATAGCTTTGGGAAAATATTATTATTATAATCTAATTGATAGGAACAAGAATTTAGTGTTTTTTCTTCCAGAAGGAAATTTTGAAATTGTGAATATAATGAATTTATTGAAGTTAAGGAAGTTATAATTATCAATATTGCAAAATAAAAAAATTTCATCCCAATACCTTTGATTTACTTATGAAATACACTATCCTTAGTCATTAATTTCATCTTCCCTGCAAATGTAGTATCGGCAGTTGTTCCAATACTTTTAGTTATTAAAGAAAAATTAATTTATAGTTAACTTTAATTTTTTACTTGACTTTAATATTTTTT
>CAYUNW010000072.1:0-1655 GCA_964446235.1 uncultured Gammaproteobacteria bacterium | reverse complement strand
CTCATCGGCCAGGGCGCGCCGCAAGATTTCGGCGACTTGCTCGTCGGTCAATTGATAAAGCTGGAACACGCGGCTGCGGCTGACCAGCGGCGCATTGACCTCGAAATAGGGATTTTCCGTCGTCGCGCCGATGAGGATGATCGTGCCGTCTTCGACGTGCGGCAGCAGCGCGTCTTGCTGGGCCTTGTTGAAACGGTGAATTTCATCTATCAGCAAAATCGTGCGCGCGCCGTACAGTTTGAAGCGTTCCTTGGCGTCGGCCACCACGCGGCGGATGTCGGCCACGCCGGCCATCACGGCGTTGATCGTTTCAAAGGCGCTTTGGGTGTGATTGGCAATAATCGCGGCGATGGTTGTTTTGCCGACGCCGGGCGGCCCCCACAACAGCACCGATGAAACCTGGTCGGCTTCAATGGCGCGCCGCAGCAGCTTGCCGGGCCCGAGGATGTGTTCTTGTCCCACAAACTCTTCCAGCGTGCGCGGGCGGATGCGCGCGGCCAGCGGCTGGCGCTTTTGGATGTCTTTTTGTCGAGCGTGATCAAACAAATCCATGTGTTCCTCTTAATAGTTGATTGAGATATTATAACCGAGTTTTTCTTTTCGCGCGGCTGGGCTATAATGATTTGAAGTAACTACTCAGCCTATGCTCCAAGCGGGTGTGTCACCCGCGTCATTGCCTGGATAGCGGCGCTGTTCCCGCACAAGACGGCGGTTATAAACCGCCTTTGAGCGTGTGGCTGAGTAGTTACGATTTGAAAGGGGCAAGCGGGATGCGCGCAGTCACCATTGGGCGCTCTGGTTCGTCATACCTGGCGAAATGGAGAGCGCCCGAACACTGGATATCACTCAGTCCATGAAATCCTCAACTCGCCAGGATCACGCGCGTTTTGAGACGCTGTTTGCCGCCTACCAACGGCCTATTTTGAATTATCTCTATCGGCTGGTGGGCGATTACGCGCGCGCCGAAGAGCTGTGCCAGGAAGCCTTTACACGCGCCTATCGCGCGCGCCGCTCAATGGATCGCGTCCAAAACGTCCGCGCCTGGCTGTACCGCATCGCCACCAACGCCGCCCGCGACCACGTCCGTCGCCGCCGCCTGCTGGCCTGGCTGCCGCTTTTTGATGACGACCCCGCGCTATCCATTCAAGGTCCCGAAGACGCTGCGCTAGAAACCCAAACCGTGCGCAAGGCGTTGCTCAAACTCGACGCTGATTTGCGCGCGCCGCTTGTGCTTTATTCTTGCCAGGAGCTATCCACTCAGGAAATTGCCGACGTGCTGGGCATCAGCCGAGAGGCCGTCAAGCAGCGATTGGTGCGCGCGCGCGCCAGGTTCAGAGAGGTGTATGAAGGTTGAGGGGGATGAAAAAACGTGAGCAATTTTGAACAGGGCCATCCCAGCGCTGAACTGGCGACGTATCGCGAGTTGACGCCGGACGAGCGGCGGGCTGTTCACGCGCATCTGGCGGTGTGCGAGCCGTGCCGCGCGCAGCTCGAGGCGTTTGGCCGCCAGGATGCGCTCTTGAGCGCGTTGCCTGAACTTGCCCCGCGCAAAACCCTTTGGGTTTTGGAAACCCAAAGGGTTTGGGTGGGACTGGCTCGCCTGGGCGACGCGATGGCGGTAGGCGGCCTGGCGGCGATGACCATTGCCGCCGCGC
>CAYUNW010000071.1:0-1657 GCA_964446235.1 uncultured Gammaproteobacteria bacterium | reverse complement strand
CCTCGCCGGCGAGTACGGGGGGAGGTGCCGGAGGCGTGACATACAGTCCGTCGCGTTTCAATCGCCGACCAGCCGGTAGAACCGATACGGCACCGTGCCCGCCTCAGGATCATTTAGCTCACCCGGCCCTTCATCCCGGCTAACCGTCTGCCAGTCCTCCCAGTCACGCAGGTTCGCGCTGCGCTGAACACGAACGGTTGTCGGAGGCGGGGAAGAAGTCAGAAGCGACAGCCGACCGATGGTCGCCGCCGGAGCCTCGCCCAGCGTCAGCGGAATCCAAAGTGCGGTGGGACTGCCCCAAAAAACAGTCGCCGCCCATCCCGAAGTCCCCGGACGGTAGTAGATGATTGTCGGACTGTCCGCAAACACCACTTCCACAAATGAACCCACGACCACAGGCCGATCTCGGTCGAAAAACGCCCGCGTCAGGCCGGTGCAGCCCGAGAACGCGTTGGGCCCGAGGCGCGTGACGCTGTCGGGGATCATGACGCGGGTCAGGCCGGTGCAGCCCTCGAACGCCCCCCACCCAATGCTGGTGACGCTGTTGGGGATGGTGACGCTGGTTAGGCCGGTGCACCCCTGGAACGCCCACGACTCGATGCTGATGACGCTGTCAGGGATTGTGTAACTTCCGGTTTTGCCGCAGGGGCAACGGATGAGTATCATCCCGTCCCTGCTGAACAAGACCCCCTCCCGGCTGCTGTAGGCGGGGTTCAGCGCATCCACGGTTATCCCGATCAGGCCGGTGCAGCCCGAGAACGCATAGTCCCCGATGCTGGTAACGCTGTCGGGAATTGTGTAACTTTCAGTTCTGCCCTCTGGACATTGGATGAGTATCGTCTGGTCCTTGTTGAACAAGACCCCATCCTGACTGCTATAAGCGCGGTTCAGCGCTTCTACGGTTATCCCGATCAGGCCTTTGCAGCCCTCGAACGCCTCCCACCCGATGCTGGTGACACTGTCCGGGATCGTGACGCGTGTCAGGCGGGTACAGCCAGAGAACGCGTAGTCCCCGATGCTGGCGACGCTGTCAGGGATCGTGATGCTGGTCAGGCCGGTGCAACCCGAGAACGCCCGGTCCCCGATGCTGGTGACGCTGTTGGGGATCGTGACGCTGGTTAGGCCAGTGCAGCCGGAGAACGCCTCCGAATCGATGCTGGCGACGCTGTCGGGGATCACGACGTTGGTCAGGCCGCTGCAGCCCCAGAACGCACCCCACCCGATGCTGGTGACGCTGTCGGGGATTGTGTAAGGTCCGGTTTTGCCGCCTGGACATTGGATGAGTGTCGTCTGGTGCTTATTGAACAAGACCCCGTCCTGGCTGCCATAGGCGAGGTTCAGCGCATCCACGGCTATCCCGATCAGGCGGGTGCAACCCCCGAACGGCAACGGATCGATGCGCATGACGCTGCCGGGGATCACGACGTTGGTCAGGCCGCTGCAGCCCCAGAACGCCCCCGACCCGATGCTGATGACGTTGTTGCCTATTGTCACGCTCGTCAGGCCGGTGCAGTCCCAGAACGCGCACCCTCCGATGCTGGTGACGCTGTCGGGGATCGTGACGCTCATCAGGCCAGTGCAGCCCCGGAACGCCGAGTCCCCGATGCTGGTGACGCTGTTGGGGATCGTCACGCGGGTCAGGCCGGTGCAGCCTTCG
>CAYUNW010000070.1:0-1682 GCA_964446235.1 uncultured Gammaproteobacteria bacterium | reverse complement strand
GTGCTATATGATTAGGCCGATGCCGAAAGCCGGGATTGACAAAGAAGCTGTCCCGCTTTCAATTGGTAGTACCATATGTCCGTTAAAGACCTACCAACGAAAGGAGACAGCAATGTCTGTCAACAGCGTAGCGCAGAAGCGTTCGGTAATCAAGCCCGACACTCTGGTCATCGGTATAGACCTCGCCAAACATACCCATGTCGCCCGGGCCCGGTTCTGTGACGGCTCCTACACCCGGCCGGTGAAGGTGCCCGACACCCGGGCCGGTTTCCTCGCCCTTATCGAGCAGATTGGCGCCTGGAAGGCTCGACCCGACTCCTCCGTCATCGTCGGGGTCGAGTCGACCGGCACCTACGGCATCAACTTGGTCCGCTGGCTTTCGGAACACGGCTGTCGGGTGGTCCTGGTCCCCAGCCTGCACGTCTGCCGAGAGAAGGAGCTGCCAGACAACAGCCGCGGCACCAGCGACGGCAAGGACGCCCTCATCATTGCCGACCTGGTTTCCCGGGGGCAGTACCTGGGCTTCCTCAGTCTGTCCGGCGCCTGCCTCGAGCTGCGGCCGCTGGTCAGCCTGCGGGCCCGGCTGGTGAAGGAGCAGACCGGCTGGCTCAATGCCCTGCACCAGACCATGGACTTGCTTTTCCCCGAGTTTGAGACGGTCTTCATCGACCTGAGCAGGCCGAGTGCCCGGCTGGTCCTGAGCCGGTTCGGCACGGTTGCCGCTGCCCGGGCGCACTCAGCGACCGAGATGCTCAGACTCTTAGCCCGGGACGGCGCCCGCTTGAGCCTGGCCAGGCTCAAGCGGCTCAAGGCGGCGGCCGATGAGTCAATCGGCCCGCCGGTGGTCAGTGCCGGCCAGGAGCGCAGCCTGCAGGAGATGCTTGATACCTTGGCCACGCTTGCGGAGCGCATCGCCGGCATCGAGGAAGAGATTGTGCGTCTGCTTGCGCAGCTTCCCGAGGCTCGTTACCTGATGAGCGTGAAGGGAGTCGGAACGATGACGACCGCCACTATCTTATCCGAGACGGGCGGGCTTGGGCAGTACAGTTGTGCGGCAGCGGTACAGAAGCTGGCCGGGCTCAATCTCTATCAGATCAGCTCGGGGCAGTACCGAAGCGGCCGGCACATTTCGAAGCGTGGCCGGTCGCAGTTGCGGCGGGCGCTGCACATGGTGGCGGTGCAGCACGCCAAGCGCGGCTGGCCGCTGTACCCGTACTATGCCGCGCTGGTGGCGCGGGGCAAGCCGAAGACAGTGGCGCTGACCGCGGTCTCGTGCCGGCTGGTGCGGCTGCTGTACGCCCTGGTACGCGACGGGCGCTGTTACAGTGAGTGCCCGCCCGAGTCAGACCGCCTGCAAGCCGCCTGAGCATGAGCCGAGCAATGTCGCAAGGAACATGAGACGGGTTGCGCCCGTGGGGCAGTCATGACCGGGGACACTACGGACCGCCTTGAGCGGGGCCGCGCTATTGTGAACCTTGATGCCCCACGGGCTCGCGTTCTGAATGAAGCACTGCTCTGAGGCCCGCAAGGGCGCTCTGCAAGCACCTGTGTTCGAAGCGAGCGCCGCTATGTGGGGGAAGCCCACGGGCGCAGCGCGCCGTCATGCCTGCCTGTGCGTGACCGCACGCAGACAGGCCTGCCGAGAGAGACGGGACAGCCAAGGTCGGGGCGACGCGACCGCC
>CAYUNW010000069.1:0-1716 GCA_964446235.1 uncultured Gammaproteobacteria bacterium | reverse complement strand
GTTTGTTTCTGTAGTTGCTCTATTAGTTGGGTTGTTTTATTTAGGTAGGCAACAAAGGCTTGGGGGTCAAAGTTCACGTTTGTGAGGGTTGCGAATAAGGCTTCGGCGATGAACACGCTTGTTTTCTCGTTTTTGGGAGAGGTTTTTTCTGCTTCGGTTTTTAGTTGGCTTAGTTCTCTTAGTTTGTACACTAAGAGGTCTTGGAGGTTGGCTACTCCAGGGGTTTTTCCGCATACACCCACTACGGTGCAGCCTTGTCCTTTAGCTGTTTGTTCACATTGGTAACAGAACATTTGGTTTTGACTCAACTTTTTTACACCTTTATCAACACATAAGGTCTTACTGCACATAGCTATTGCCCCGAATATATTAGGGAAAAACAACCGCTATATAGCAAGACGCAAATAACAAATAATCCTTGAGAGTATTTATTTTTTTATGCCCCGCTTAGGAGTCATCGTTCCCTCCTCAAACACAACCCTCGAAACCGAATTTACAAATTTCCTACATTGCTCAAACGTGACCTTGCACACTGCCAGAATGCAACTAAAACAAGTCACGATTAAAGGTCTTGAAGCAATGGAAAAAGACGTTGTGACTGCAGCCAAGCTTTTAGGTGATGCGGACGTTGATTTGGTAGCGTTTGGTTGTACCTCAGGCAGTCTGTTTAAGGGTTTAGTCTATGATGAATCCATTTCTAAACTAATCTCTAAAGCGGCAGATTGCACAGCTATAACCACCGCAGGCGCAGTTGTGCAAGCCCTCAAAAGCCTTAAAGTCAAAAAAATCTCGTTGGCAACCCCATACATCCAAGAGATTAACCAAGCAGAAATCGATTTCCTCAGCAAAATCGAATTTGAAATAGCAAAGACCCAAACGTTAAATCTATCAGACAACCTCCAAATAGGCAGACTAAGCATAGATGAAACCGTAGACCTTGCCAAACGCGCCTACTGCCCCCTCTCAGATGGCACATTCATCAGTTGCACCAACCTCAAAACCTTTGAAGCCATACCGCTACTGGAACAAAAATTCTCAAAACCTGTCGTCAGCAGCAATTCAGCCACCCTTTGGGCAGCGCTGAGTACTCTAGAAGTCAGGTTGGAGGGGAATCTGGGCAGGCTATTTGAATCATTAGTCAGATAGCTCTCCGTTAACATATTGAGTTTTGTTCTACTTGCAGTGGTTCTATGCAGAAACGGTAGAGGCGTCTATCTAACTATCGAGTTACTGCCTTGCAGAATTTGCTACAAGCAGTCTGCGGTCCGCTCCCAACCCAGACGCCAAAACACAAACTTCCTCCAAAGCGGTTTTATATAAGGGGGCTCAGTCTTTTGTGAATGTTTGAGGTGGATAGACTTTGCATTTAGAGGAGATGAAGCAAATCGAAGAACTAGTCATCGCAAAAGGGTTCTACAATAAGCCCGAAGACATTCCCAAAAAACTGCTTTTTGCATTCATAGAGCTAGGCGAAGCCAGCGACGCTTGGAAAAAAGGGCTACCACAAGAAAAAATTGCTGAAGAATTAATCGATGTGTTATTCTACGTTTTAGACGCAAGCCGCTTAGCCTGCCCAAACATGAACATGGACGATGTTTTCAAGAAAAAACTTGAAAAAAACCTCAACCGTCCCTTCCAGTACGGCGAAGGACACCGCAACAATCCTAAACCTTAGAAAAATCAAACTTGAGGGCAAACCAGTTTTAAGCACCTCTA
>CAYUNW010000068.1:0-1769 GCA_964446235.1 uncultured Gammaproteobacteria bacterium | reverse complement strand
ACTATAAGTTGAAAGTAATAAAAAAATTAATATATATAAGAAAATCCATTTTTTATTTAATAATCTGTCCATATATTACCCTCTAAAAAGGTTGTGGTGGAAGATTTTGAAAGTCCACCTCTATGTTAATATTTTTCAAGGAATCACCGGGATTTACCATGACTGATGAAGGCTTTAAATTATCTCCTGTCTCGGAATAAATCCCAATAACCCTCCATTGAAATAAATTTCCATATCTTTGGGCAACGGCAATGTATTTAAGTAATACCGGTGGATCGTTTATTTCCAAAGAATAATAAGATTTTTCAACAAATCTGGGCAATGTGTCAATAGTGAAATAAGCATTACCATCGGTTAATTCCCTCAAAATACTACTACTATCGGATAATGGATAATTTTTGAAAGCTACTAATCTGATTTCGAAGACAGAGTCAGCAGGAGGCCATTTATCTTTTCCGCCTTTGTAAGATATTTCACCGGAGATATAGGACTTTTTTGTTGGCTCTTTCGGAGCTAGTCCCATATCACAGGAATATAATATAAGACTTAATATTATATATATTATAATCTTTTGTTTCATAGCTTTCAATTATGTTTTATTTTTAAAACTTCTTAATTTACAAATTTTTAATAAATTAACGGAGATATTAATTTTATATGTATTTTCTTAACATGAAATATTTGTTTTTACTGATAATTACAGCATTATTTAATCTAACTTCACTAAGTTATTTATTTTCTCAGGAAGAAAAGCCTATGCTAATAGGCAATTTCTTCTGGAATGAATGGTTAAAAGAAACCGGATGGGACAATACCGGGTTCCTGAGCTACAATCCATCGGATGAAAAAATTAAAACAATAAAAAAACTTATCAGTGAGAAAAATATCACTTTCCTTTTTTTTGGGGGCTCTTGGTGCAGTGATACCAAAAGTGAATTACCTAAAATATTTAAAATTTTCTCCCTTTGCGATTTAGACATTAACAAAATCGAAATTATTGGAGTTGACAGGCAAAAATCTGAACCCTCAGGCAAATCATTGCTCTATCACATAGAGAGGGTTCCAACATTGATCGTATTATCGGAAAAGACTGAATTAGGAAGAATAACAGAATACCCTGTTATTTCATGGGAAGATGATTTGATTAAGATTCTGGAATCAAAATGAAAAATATATTAGTAATTGCATATTATTTCCCGCCATCGGGCGGTCCCGGTGGCCAGAGAGTTCTTAAAACAGTAAAGTATCTTCCTGCTTTCGGTTGGCAGCCTTATGTTCTTACTGTTTCAAACGGTCAATTTCCTGCAATTGACGAGACCCTTCTGGAAGAAATCCCAAAATCAGTAGTTGTTGAAAGAACAAGAATTTTTGAACCCTATGATATTTATCGAAAGATAACAGGAATGAAACCCGGAACTGCAATTGATGTAAACGTAATCAAAAAGGAAGGTCAGTCGTTAAGTTTTAAGCAAAAGTTAGCAGAATTTGTCAGAGCAACTTTTTTCATTCCTGATGCAAGGATTGGCTGGCTTTTTTCTGCCGTCAAAGCTGGCAAAGAGATGATTAATAAATATAATATTCAGGCAATTTACAGCTCTTCACCTCCATATACTTGTTCCTTGATAGCAAAAAAATTAAAGAATACCTCAAACCTCCCATGGGTAGCGGGTTTTCGTGATCCATGGACGGGTTTTATTTCATCTCCAAACAGATGGCTCATACCTGCTATTATTGACAGACATTTCGAAAAATCTGTTTTCCAATCTGCA
>CAYUNW010000067.1:0-1797 GCA_964446235.1 uncultured Gammaproteobacteria bacterium | reverse complement strand
GTTCATGCCAACCTACCAGGTCAACCTTGACCTGTTCAGCAAGGCCCCGGCGCACTGTAAATTCATGCACAACCTGCCCGCCTCGCGCGGCGTGGAAGCCACCGACGAGGTGATGGATCACCCGCGCTCGATCATTTTCGACCAGTCTGAGAATCGCTTGCATGCCGAGAAGGGTTTGCTGGCCTACTTCGTTTATCCGCGCCTGAAGCGGCCTTCCGAAGAACTCAAGGCTTATCATAAAGGCCAGATTGAAGCGCTTTTGAACCGATAGGACGGAATTCATTCCGCCCTGCGCTGGATGAAATATGTCACAAACCCTCAACTCTACTCCTCGCGCCGATGGCTTTTCGATGCCCGCCGAGTTTGCGCCCCACGCTGGCACCTGGATGCTCTGGCCGCAGCGCCCCGATAACTGGCGGTTGGGCGGCAAACCCGCCCAAAAGGCTTTCGCCGCGGTTGCCAGCGCCATCGCCCAGTTCGAACCGGTCACAGTGGGTGTCAACCACAGCCAGTACGCCAATGCGCGCCAGATTCTCCCGCCCGAAATCCGCGTGGTCGAATTATCGAACAACGACTCTTGGATGCGCGACTGCGGCCCAACCTTTGTCACTAACGGCAAAACCGCGCGCGGCGTTGACTGGATTTTCAACGCCTGGGGCGGCCTGTATAACGGTTTGTACTTCCCCTGGGATTTGGATGAGGCTGTGGCCGGGAAAGTGCTTGAAATCGAGCGTGTTGACCGTTATAAAGCCCCGCTGATCTTGGAAGGCGGCTCGATCCATGTGGACGGCGAAGGAACCTGCATCACCACTGCCGAATGCCTGCTCAGCCCGGGCCGCAACCCAGAGCTGACCCAGGCCGAAATTGAGGCCCACCTGATGGATTATCTCAACGTTGAAAAGGTGCTCTGGATTCCGCGCGGCGTTTTTCGCGATGAAACCACCGGTCATGTGGACAACCTGGCCTGCTATCTGCGCCCCGGCGAAATCGCCCTGACCTGGACGGATGATAAGAGCGACCCGCAGTACGAGCGCTCTGCCGAGGCGCTGGAGTATCTGCTCGCGCAAACGGATGCCCGAGGACGTAAACTGACCGTCCACAAGATTCACCAGCCCAACCCGATCTTGATCACGCCCGAAGAAGCCGAAGGCGTGGACGCGGTGGCTGGAACCCTGCCGCGCGAAGCGGGCGACCGCATGGCGGCTTCGTACATCAACTTTTACTTCTGCAATGGCGGCGCAATCGTCCCGACCTTTGGCGACCGGCATGATGCGTCAGCGTTGCAAACGCTCCAGGAACTGTTGCCCGAGCGCCGGGTGGTGGGCGTTCCGGCCCGCGAAATCCTGCTGGGCGGCGGCAACATCCACTGCATCACCCAGCAGCAGCCGCGTGCAGGTTAATTCGCCTCCAATCGGGAAACAAAAACCCACCGGGTTTTGCCTGCGGTGGGTTTTGCGTTAAAAACGGGCTCGAACGCCTATGGTTCCAGCCGGCAGTTCACTACCTGGTTAGCAACCATATCGCAGTATACCCACGTGCCGCTAAAATCGACCCAAATTTCGACCTGGTCGAAGGTGGGACTGTATGCGGCCACCACCAGGCGGCGCGGGTTTCGCACCGCATCTCCCGCTACCTTGAAGGCGGCCACGCGCATCATGCGCGCGGTGACCTTGTCGAGTTGCGTTACATCATTTTCAGCAGCGAATTGGATGGCGTGATCGAGATTGACGATGGATTCGCGTAATTTGGTGTGAATGGCGTTATCCGCATCGCCGTACATGGTGGACTGGTGCGGGT
>CAYUNW010000066.1:0-1802 GCA_964446235.1 uncultured Gammaproteobacteria bacterium | reverse complement strand
GTGGACTTTCGCACTTTTCCTAACTTGACACAAGACCCACCTCCCTCAAAATAGCATGTTCATGCCGCCCGTGAAAGAACGTCGATTAGGGTGTCGGCAATTTCTGGCAGGAGCGAGGGCGATTCGGAGTGCGGAAATAATCTATGGCGCCACAATACACCACGCAGAGACGCCAAGGCATCCAAAAACGATGGAGTGGCCTTCTTCTGATACCAGGGCAGGGGCCTCCACGATCTCCGCGTTCCCTGCGTCTCGATGTACCAGCGCCAGATAAGGGAATAGAGCAGGAAGGAGAGGGCGGCGGCCCGCTGCGGCCCCTCCCCCTTCCAGGTCTGTGGGTCTTGGCCTCCCAGGTACTGCTTAACGTTACGGAAGGTGTCCTCGATTGCCCATCTGCCGGCATAGCGGGCGATTACCTCCCCGGGGGAGGCGGAGAGGTCGGTGGTGAAGAGGAAGTCGTCCCGCTCCCTCCCCTCCGCATCCCTGGATATCACCACAAGAATCGGTGTCTCACCGCATACCCAGTACCATAGGGCGACCCGCGTGAGCGCGAGCCGCTTCCTCGCCTTCCCCCTCTCCTCTGTCTCCATACGCCGCCAGCCCACCTGTGCTGTGGCCATCTCCAGGGGAGTGGGCAGCCGCTCCCCCTTCTTCCTCGGCCGGCCTCTTTGACCTTCTTTCCTCTGTGGTGGTAGGTTGAAGAGGGCGGCGTCTCTTCTGAGCCTCGAGGTGAAGAAAACACCGCGGGGCAGCGAGCCGGCCAGGGGTGCGTAAAAGCCGTCGGCACAGAGGTCGAACTCACGGTTGGGGAACCAGGATAAGACTTCGCCGATCACCTCCCGGGCCAGGTCCAAAAGGGGCTTGCCGCCCTTTTTATGCAGGCGCATGTTCACCGGAAGGGCCAGGGGTTCCCCTCCCCAGGGCGGATGAACCTGCAGGGAGAGGACCAGCAGGTTGAGCCCGAAGGCGTGCACCACATTCTGTCCCGTAGACCGCACCGCGTCCCTCCACCAGGCGGCATCCTCGACCCTGCGGCCGGACTTGTGGAACAGGGTGTCGTCCAAGTCCAGCGGAACCCTTCCTTCCGGGCGGAAGGCGGCCAGAAGAAGAAGGGCCAAAAGTCTCCACAGGGAGGGCATCCTCCATGCCCCCGACCGCAGGAAGCGGTGGTAGGCGTCGTGGGCCCTCCCGCCGGAAGGCTCGGCGATCCCAAAGAGGCGGGTTATGGTCTTTCTACCCGGACATAGCACCCAGGCACACAGGAGCCGCGCGAAGATCCCGAGGGAGGGGGCGGTGAAGACCGGCGCGAAGGAGGCCAGTGTCGCCTCCCAGGACGCGCTCATCTCACCCCTCCCCTTCTTTCGGCCAGCATGGCTCGCAGGGTCTCGATACCCGCGAGCGCTCGCTCCTCCAGGGCATCCCTTTCATCCTTGTAGCGGGCCAGCGCGCAGGCCACTCCGGGCACGTCCTCGGGCTTCAAGGTGAGGATGCGCATGCGCCCGCCTACGCTGTATGCGAGCGCGGGCGATTCATGTGGCTCACCCTTATGGCAGCGGCAGTCTTTGTTGCCGCACCTGCGGCGGAAAGTATAGAGGGTCCCCCTCACCATAAGCTCCTTCTCTCCGTCCTTGCCCTTCTTGCCCATGGTCTTCACCTCCTCATAACCGTATATGCTTACATATACAGTTTCGAGGCGCAAAGACATTAATCCTTCTCACTTCCGGTTCTTGCCTATCTTTCAGATTGCATAGAGAATGGGCTTGGAAGGTTTTTGGGGTGAATCAAAAAGTGCGAAAGTCCAC
>CAYUNW010000065.1:0-1828 GCA_964446235.1 uncultured Gammaproteobacteria bacterium | reverse complement strand
TGGAGATGAGCAGGACCGTAGGCGCAGGATAGCTACATCTGTACGTGCTTGAGGAGGCATCCATTGATCAAAGTCACCGCTTTTGTAGGCAGCGCGCGTAAAAAAGCGACCTATCGCGCCACCGAGCAATTTCTGGCTAATCTCCAATCGCTCGGCGCGGTCGAGTCGGAGATCGTCGTCTTGAGTGATTACCGCCTGGAACTGTGTCGGGGGTGCAAGGCGTGCTTTGACAAAGGCGAAACGTTCTGTCCGCTCAAAGACGATGTGAGCCTGTTGATCGAAAAGATGATGCACTCGGATGGCGTGGTCTTTGCCACGCCGAATTATTCTTTCCAGGTCTCGGCGTGGATGAAGACCTTTCTGGACCGGCTCGGTTTTGTGTTTCACCGCCCGCGCTTCTTTGGTAAGACGTGGACCAGCATTGTCGTGCAAGGCATCTATGGCGGCGGGAGCATCGTCAAGTACCTGGATTTCGTCGGCGGCGGGTTAGGCTTTAACACCGTCAAAGGGAGCTGTCTCACCGCGTTGGAACCGATGTCGCCGAGCGAACAGCGCAAGATAGACCGGACGCTGGCGCAGCACAGCCGCCGCTTTTACGCCCAACTGGCGAAACCGGCTTATCCGCCCCCTACCCTGTTCAAGCTGATGGCGTTCAGGATGGCGCGCACGAGTATGAAGCAGAGTCTCGATGAGCGTTACCGCGACTATACCTATTTCACCGAGCAGGGCTGGTTTGCGTCGGATTACTATTACCCGGTGCGGCTGGGGCCGCTCAAAAAGCTGGCGGGCATCGGCTTGGATTGGCTAGGGGCGGCGCTGGCCAAGGACAGAAACAAGACAAATTCAGAGGGAGTGATGGTATGAGCATTCATTTCAAGTTCCTGATCGCCTGGGGTGTGGGCGCAGTTTTGCTGCTCACGCTTTCTTTTACGCTGTATCGCCAGAGTTACTATTACAAAAAGGCCAGAGCGGAGAGCCTTGGCGTCGCCGAAAGGCCGGGGATTCTGAGCCGTCTGGTGACCATTGCCATTCTTTTCGCCATGATCCTGTTTTTGACGCTTGTTGATCTCTGGATCGCCTCTCCAGAGCGATATGCGTTTGGGTCGCTTTTGATTTTCAACCTGGCGTTGGTTACATTTTTGTCGCTGTTCGACGCCGTATTCATTGACTATGTCTTGCTTGTGGTGTGGCGTCCACCCATGCTGCGACTGACCGAGGGAATGCCGACCCGCGATGCCATGTTGCGTCACATCAAGCTGCAATTCACCGCCGGCTGGGTGTTCAAGGTACCCATCGCTTTGCTGGCTGCTGCGCTTGCCAGTCTGATTGTCAGAGGCCGTTGAAAGGGCGCTGAATTGGCCGTCATCGCCGGGGCGGGGCATCTGCCCTTTGCCGAGCGCGCGACCGCGTACAACGACCTTCCGGCGCAGTGGCTGGCTGCTTGACGCGAAAGTGAGGCAATCATGGGTAAAGATTCCGTTGTGATCATCGGCGCCGGCATGGCCGGTCTGACCACCGCCGCCTACCTGGCGCGCGCCGGGCTGGACGTGACCGTGTACGAGCAGCACACGCTGCCGGGCGGCTATATTTCGTCGTTTGGGCGCAAGAGCTTTACCTTTCCCGCCGGACCGACTTCCTTTGGCTTCAACGGCGTCATCTTTCCCATTCTCCAGGAACTGGGGCTGGATGCGCAATGCCGCTTTTTGCCGGCCACGCACCAGATCAGTTGGGGCGCGCACGACGTTCTCCAGGAGAAACGATGAAGATATTGGCTTGTATCGGCAGTTGTCGCAAGAACGGCAACACCGCCCGCATCGTGCAGACGATC
>CAYUNW010000064.1:0-1872 GCA_964446235.1 uncultured Gammaproteobacteria bacterium | reverse complement strand
ATGAAGCTGAGCTGGCAGTCGTCATCGGCAAGCAGGGGCGCTGGATTCCTGCCGATCGCGCCCTGGAACATGTGCTGGGTTACACAGCAGCAAACGATGTGACGGCGCGTGATCTGCAACAACGCGACGGTCAATGGACTCGCGCCAAAGGTTTTGACACCTTTTGCCCGCTTGGACCCTGGATCGAGACAGAGCTCAATCCGTCTGATGTGTTGGTTCGTTGCCGGGTCAATGGGGAGATGCGCCAGATGGGATCAACTCGCGACCTGGTGTTTCCAGTCCAGGAGTTGATTGCGTTTGTCTCCTCGGTGATGACCCTCGTTCCTGGCGACGTGATCTTGACTGGTACGCCGGCCGGGATCAGCCCATTAAAATTGGGCGACGAGGTTGAGGTGGATATTGAAGGAATTGGTCAACTGACCAATACGGTGAAATCTGCTTGAGGGTTCTCAGCGTGCCAGGACGTTCCCTTGAGCACCCATGGAGACCACAGGCTCGAAGATTGATATCGGCACGGGCGGTACTGCTTTGGGGATTGCAATGACAAATAATCTGCCCCATGCGGGGTTGCCGTTAGCGGCGATACATGTTTGTAAAATCAGGCGTTGGCCTGGGGCATAAACGTGGTAGAACAGATCGGATGCACTCAAGCGGCGATGGGTAGTATCGAGAGATTGAAAATCGCTATAAGGGCTGTTGGGTGAAAGCGCCTGGTAATGTTCGACTTCCACCACTTGGTAGGCTTTGCTCGTGTTATCTTCGTAGATCAGCGTGATCGTTTGTCCGGGTTGAAGGCGTGTAAATTCTGCGCCAGCCAGGGTGTTGTGGGCAAGTAATCCAATGGTATTGTAGGCATTTGCCAGGGCAAATTCGGTGACAACCCCCGGTTCGGAGGACACATATCCCGGATTGCCGGCGGGTTGTTTGGTTACCGGGAAGGTGAGCATAGCATCCACATAAACTCGGACAGGGTTAACTGGCAGCCTCGGGTTGGAACGATCGAGATCCATTGACCGAGGGTCTGGCAGTAATTCCTGTCCTGCTGGAACAGAGCGAAACTCGGCGTGTACAATCGACGTTCCGTTCAGGGCGAACGGTAAAATGACGAAAAGGAGAAAGATAGGCGAATAGAGCGTTTTCAATCTCATAAGTTAGAAATGCTAATATTGGTAATAATTTGGTAATATGTAAGTATATTATCGGATATTAATTGGTGATTCTATTGATTTGTTAGGCGTCTGTAAGGAATCTTGACGGTTTCAGGTCAACCGTTAGCAGGGCTTGTTGATGCTGGTAACACTTCACCAGATTCGACGGGGATGACCCGGAAAATGGGCGGTTTGGGTTCTATGGTATAATTTACGGCGTAGGGAATCCCCCTATTCATCCCTGTTCAGGAGAAAACGAGGTATGTCTGGTCACTCCAAGTGGGCAACCATTAAGCGAAAAAAAGGAGCAGCCGACGCGAAACGAGGCCAGGTCTTTACCCGGCTGACACGCGAGTTAGTGATGGCGGCGAGAGAAGGCGGGGCGGATGCTGACTCGAATTTCCGGTTACGCTTAGCGATGGAGAAAGCTCGTTCCCAAAACATGCCGAAAGAGAATATTGAGCGAGCGATTAAACGTGGTACCGGTGAAAGTAAAGAAGGCGAGACGTTCGAGCAGATTTTCTATGAGGGCTATGGACCGCATGGCGTGCCGATGATGTTCGAGTGTTTTACCGAGAACCGCAACCGCACGGTGGCTGAGTTGCGCCATTTGCTAAGCAAGGCGGGTGGCAGCCTGGGAGAAGCCGGATCCGTTGGCTGGCAATTTAAACGCATGGCATACTTCGCGGTGCCATTGGCGAAGACTTCGTTTGATAAAGTGTTT
>CAYUNW010000063.1:0-1879 GCA_964446235.1 uncultured Gammaproteobacteria bacterium | reverse complement strand
ATCCTCCCGGGGGCTAAAATTCCCGGCATCAATATTAACCGGGCCGGGCGGGTTTGGCAAAATCGGACGCCGGCCTCATGCTTGCGCGACCGGCGGTTTCATGGGATATAATGAAAACCGGCGATGAAAAAACCGTTCATAACCGAAACCTTCCTCCTCGCCTCCCGGCGCGGCCAAAGGCTCTACCGCGATTTCGCCAAGGACCTCCCCATCATCGATTACCACTGCCACCTCCCGCCCAAGGACATCGCCGAGGACCGCCGATTCAACGACCTTTTCGAGATCTGGCTCGAGGGAGACCACTACAAATGGCGGGCAATGCGCACCGCGGGGGTCCCCGAGCGCCTCTGCACCGGCGACGCCAAGCCTTATGAAAAATTTCTGGCCTGGGCGAAAACCGTGCCGCAAACCCTCCGAAACCCGCTCTATCACTGGACCCATCTCGAACTCAAACGCTATTTCGGGATCGACGAACTCTTGAATGAAAAGACCGCGCCCGCGATCTGGAAAAAGGCGAACGCCCGCCTCGCCGGCCCCGACCTGAGCGCGCACGGCATCCTGAAAAAATTTAAGGTCAAGGCGGTTTGCACCACCGACGACCCGGCCGACGACCTCGTTTGGCACCGGAAAATCAAATCCTCCAGACTCGCCACACGGGTCTATCCCACCTTCCGGCCCGACAAGGCCCTGAACGTTCACGACCCGAAAAACTGGAACCCCTGGGTCGACAGGCTCGGCGGGCAAAGCGGTCTCGACATCCGCTCGCTTTCATCTCTCCTCGACGCCCTCGCCCGACGCCATCAGGATTTTCATGCGATGGGTTGCCGCCTCTCCGACCACGGCCTCGAACGCGCGTTCGCCGATTTCCCCTCCGACCGCGAGGCCGCCGCGATCTTCAGGAAGGCCCGGGCCGGCAAGGCCGTCACCCCGGCCGAGCGGGAGAGGTTCGCCTCCCATCTCATGCTCCACTTCGGCCGACTCGACGCGCAAATGGGCTGGGTGAAACAGCTCCACTTGGGAGCCATGCGCAACAACAACTCCCGCCGCATGGCCGCGCTCGGGCCCGACACCGGGTTCGACTCGATCGGCGACTTCCCGCAGGCCCAGGCGCTCTCGGCCTATCTCGACCGGCTCGACCGCGAGGATGCGCTCCCCAAAACCATCATCTACAACATTAACCCGGCGGACAACTACGTGATGGGGACCATGCTGGGGAACTTCCAGGGCGGGACGCCGGGGAAGATCCAGCTTGGCTCGGGCTGGTGGTTTTTGGACCAGAAGGAGGGCATGGAGTGGCAGTTGAACGCGCTGTCCAACCTCGGGCTCCTCTGTCGCTTCGTGGGCATGCTCACCGACTCGCGCTCGTTCATGAGCTATCCCCGCCATGAGTATTTCCGCCGGGTGTTATGCAACCTGCTCGGCAAAGACGTGGAGCGGGGCGAACTCCCCGACGACGACCAACTCCTGGGCGAGCTTATCCGAGGCGTTTGTTTCGAGAACGCCCGGGATTATTTCGGGCTGGAGATTTAGGATACTCTACGTGGCAATGTTCAAGCGACGGGTGGCCCACATAGATTCCCCGAATCTATGTGGGCGGCTTCGCCGCAGGTTTACGACCGGATTTGTGCTTATTGGCTTGGGGCCGGCTTAGAAGGCCATTTAAACCTATGGCTTCGCCACCCACATGGATTTTTCAAATCCATGTGGGCCACCCTGTGAGCGGGGCCAGGGCTGATAAAATTGGGAGGTCCCTTTTCAAATGACCAGTTCCGAACCAACGGCCCCCGCATTCCCGGCCAAGCCCGGCGGCAACTACCGCTGGGTGGTGGTGGCGCTGATTTTCCTGGCCACCACCATCAACTACATCGACCGCCAGGTG
>CAYUNW010000062.1:0-1886 GCA_964446235.1 uncultured Gammaproteobacteria bacterium | reverse complement strand
TTTCGCCCGCCGGCGCGGCGGCCTCCGGCCACTTCGCTTATTCCGAAGCCGTTAAGTGAAATCGGACTACGGGCACAAAATTAATAAAGTTTGCATAATTTCTTAATTGTATGAAAGACTCCATTTCAAAAGCAAGTAGATGGGCTATGGATGTTTGGACAAGAGCAGTTCCCAATTGGGAAGATAGAAACCAAGACCATAATTATAGAGATATCTTGGCTCGTCCTGGAATCTATTCTGCTCTTGCATCATTAAGCCCAAAATCAAACGGACAATTTCTAGATATTGGTTGCGGAGAGGGTGCTGAAACATTTTACATCAGAGATTCATTGGCTAAATTAGGTTGGTCAGGAAAAATGTTTGGTTATGACCCTCAAAGCCATTTTATTGGTGTGGCAGAAGAAGCCAATAAATCTCCTTCATCAATTCCAATTCAATTTGGCAATGGTTCTATTGATGATTTTTTAGAAAAATATAATTTGTCAAAAAATGTTGATTTACTCACTTCAATTTTTGTTCTTCAGGATTTGCCGGATATTCACCAATATTTAGCAAAGGTAGATAAAACTCTAAATGAAAAAGGAACAGGAATATTTTTGTTAGTGCATCCCAATTTTGGTGAAGCAATGAAAAATAAAGGTGCTGTAAAATTAGAGGATGTACTAAATCCTTCCGGCATTGCTGTTCCCTGGAAATGGGTTGGCGAATATCCTATTATTGAAGAAAAAGGCAAAACATTTTTTGTTCCATACTTCCAAAGAACCATTGATGAATACAGAAAACATTTCAGTAAATATTTTAGCCAAATTGAATTTATTCCTCTTAAACCCTCTCCGCAGGATGTTAGTCGAAGTGAGAAAGAACATAAATCGCCCTTCTATAATCATTCAGGGAATGTTTATTATCCAGAAATTGTTGAAATGGAGTCTTCTTTAGTAATAATCGCAAAAAGATAATGCGCCCTCCGTCCGACTTGCTCACTATCGTTCGCACCCCGCTGCGCTCTCACTCCATTTCATTCCGTTCGGGTCACTTAACAAGGGATATACGGTTCAGCCCTCGGATCGGGCTTCACCCAAATTTTTCTTCCACTACGTTCCAGAAAAACTTCGTATATCCCTGACGTTAAGTGAAATAATTTTCAGGGCGCACGGCACAAATAGATTTATATAAGAAACATAACTTCTTAATAATTATGAGGGTTAAAAAAAGCACAAGACATTCAAAAATAACTGGCAACTTTTGTGAAAATGTTATTTTATACTGGTTATCAAAATATGGATTTGAATGCGCAAATGTAGACCATACAGGTATTGATATTATTGCACGTAATCCACACACTAACGAGGTTATGGGGATCTCTGTAAAAGGTAGAAGTAGAAATGAAGGCAAGGAAGGGACATATGTGAGCATCCCTAATGACAATTTTGAGAAAATTAAAAAAGCATGTAACGCATTCAATTGTATTCCATATTTTGCAGTAGTTGTTGATGAAAAGGACAAGATATATGCTTTTATTTTATCAATGGAACATTTATTAAAACTATTTCCAAAAGGAAATCGTGTTTGTGCGTGGAAAATGACCGAAAAGCATATTGCAAAATATTATCAAGACCCAGATATAATGATATTCGAATTTAATTACAAAACTCATAATTGGTGGAAGTAGATCACAGCGCCCTGAAAATTACTCTCGCCAGCTTTTCCTTCGGAAAAGACGTTGCACTCTGGCTCGGTGCTAACGCACTCACTTAACAGCGATTTAACGGTTCCGCTCGGTTGCACCTCGCTCCACCCAAATCCTGCTACGCAGGACTTCGTTAAATCGCGTATGTTGTGCGAAATTGCAAAAACTTTTAAATTTAATTATTTTGATTTCTGTATGA
>CAYUNW010000061.1:0-1901 GCA_964446235.1 uncultured Gammaproteobacteria bacterium | reverse complement strand
AATAGAGCAATAACAAAGCCAGCAATAATTGCGGTGTAAATACCTTGTTCTGGTTTAACGCCAGATGCAATGGCAAAAGCAATTGCAAGAGGAAGTGCAACTATTCCGACAATAATCCCAGCTGTCAAATCGGAAGAAAAATCTTTTAGTGAATATCCTTTCCTTAAAATAGAAAATAATTTTGGTTCTAAACTTTTATGCATACTACCACTATATAATCTTTCTGAATGAATACACTTTTTCCAAATAACCCAACCATACAACGATTAGAACGTCTGATTTTTTTATCTTTAAGTTAAGCGTAAATTCTCCGCGATAATCGGTAAGCACCGAGGTACGTGGAGTGAATTTTGGCACACCATTCAGTGTTGAATCGAGAGAACCGATTACAATTCTTACACCGGGTATTTCAAATTTATCTTGTTGGTCTATAACCTGTCCTTTTAAATATAATAGTTGAGTTGATATGTCTATGGTTGATCTTTCAAATTCAATCTCAACAGGGGAGTTGCCATTAATGAATCCCGGGAAAATGGGCAAAGGCACAACCTCAAGAGTATCCATTCTTAAATTGACAACCTGTGTCTCAAGTGAGTCGGAGGTATATATAACCTTTGACCAACTTAATAAACCTGCAAAAAGAAATGTTAAAATCAAATATTCCTCGCTTAGTATTAGAATTCTTTAAAAATACGGAATTGTTTATCTATTATCAGCGGTAGAAGATGAAAAAGGATTAATCAAGAAAAAAGCAATTTTCTTAAAAAATCCGTAAGTTATAGCAAATAAAAATATATTTTCACTCGTCATAGGAGTATTTATGAGACAGGTAATTGTCTATCCCGGTGAGGATAATTATTGGATTGTAGAATGCCCAAGTTTGCCTGGATGTATAAGTCAAGGTAAAACACGGGAAGAAGCGATAACCAATATTCAAGAAGCTATAACAGGATATATCGAAGCTCTTCATGAAGATAAATTGCCGGTTCCAGAAGAACGTTTTGAGGCGTTATTATTAGCGGTATGAGCAATCTGCCTAGAATATCTGGACGTGATTGTATGAAAGTTCTTGAAGAGAAGGGATTCTTTTTCAAGTGTCAACAGGGAAGCCATATAATTTTACGACGCAATATACCTTTTGCACAAGTTGTTATACCAGATCATAAAGAACTTGATCGGGGTACACTTCGGGCGATTATTCGTCATGCCAGTATAAGTGTAGATGAATTTGTAAATCTCTTATGAAATATATAAAGGATTTTTTATGGCACTAAAACCTTTTAAGAACGAACCGCTTACCGATTTTTCTAAACCTGCAAATCGGAAAGCGATGGAAAAAGCTCTTGCCAATGTTAAGGCAATGCTCGGCAGGGAATATCCGCTTGTAATTGGCGGTGAAGAAATAAATACTGAAGATAAATTGAAATCTATAAACCCATCTCGTCCGAGCGAAGTGGTTGGATTTTTTTCAAAAGCAAATCCTGAGCTTGCGAACAAAGCAATCGAAATTGCCGCCGCAAAGTTTGAGGAATGGAAATGGGTTGCTCCAAAAAAGCGAGCTGAATATTTAGTTAAAGCCGCAAAACTGATGCGCAGGCGGAAGCATGAATTCAGCGCAGTTATGATTTATGAGGTCGGAAAAACCTGGCCCGAAGCCGATGCCGATACTGCCGAGGCAATTGATTTTCTGGAATTCTATGCCCGCGAAATGCACCGCTACTCCACAAAACAGCCGATTACAAAAATTCCAACAGAAAAAAATGAATTGTGGTACATCCCGCTTGGTGTTGGTGTAGTTGTGCCTCCTTGGAATTTTGCTTTAGCAATTCTGACCGGTATGACATCCGCCGCAGTTGTAACCGGCAATACGGTTGTGCTTAAGCCGTCCAGCGATTCACCAT
>CAYUNW010000060.1:0-1927 GCA_964446235.1 uncultured Gammaproteobacteria bacterium | reverse complement strand
ACCAGCCGATCAGGTCGACCAACTCCGAGCAGCGGTCCACGATGAGCTGTGCTAGAACGCCGATCATCTTGATTAGGGAATGAAGTCGATCAGTTGCACAAGGGGATCGACAACCCGTTGTCGACATGATCTCGTGGTGGCGGAGGAACGCGATGGAACGATGGACTCCGCCGGTACAAATGACGCGACAAGAGGAGACGTTGATGAAGAGGCTGACGCGCGTGCGCGCGCTGATCGGCTTTCTTCGGCTGCATCGCCACGAGTTGTTCGACGACGATTTCCAGGCGCAACTCGAGGCGATGTACAGAACGACCGGAGCGGGAGATCCTCCCATCCCTCCGGCGCGGATGTGCATGGTGCTCTTGCTCCAAGGCTACGTCGGTGCATCCGATGCGGAGGCGGTAGAGCTATCGGTTGTGGATCTTCGATGGCAGATGGCGCTCGACTGTCTCGGTACGTCAACGCCGCCCTTTTCCCAGGGCAGCCTGCAGGCGTTCCGGCAACGGATGATCGAGCACGACATGGATCGAGTACTGCTGGAGAAGTCCGCGGCTCTGGTCCGAGCGGGAGCCGCTTCGAAGGGCGAAGGCAAGATGATCTCGAACGCCATCCGGGTTGCGCTCGACAGCCGCCCTTTATTGGGGGCCGGGCGGGTTGAGGACACAATCAATCTGCTCGGCCATGCAGCTCGCACCATTGTGAGAATGGTGTCGAAACTCACTGAGCGACCGCCAGAAGAGATCTGCCGCAAGGCTGGGATCCCGTTGCTGTTGGCCGACAGCATCAAAGCCGGGCTCGACATCGACTGGAGCGATCCGAATCAGAAGCTCAATGCGGTGGAGATCGTCGAGCAGCAGATTTCATCCTTACAGCAGTGGGTGGAGCGATACTCGTACGATATTGTCTCCGAACCGTTGCGGCCCTACATCGAAGCGATTGCGCAGGTTCGTCATCAAGACCTTGAGGCCACGGAAGGCGGTGGCGTCCGTATCCGCCGAGGCGTTGCGCCCGATCGGCGTATTTCAGTGGAAGACAGCGAAATGCGTCATGGCAGAAAGAGCAAGTCGAAGCGATTCGATGGCTACAAGGAGCATATTGCTCGGGACCTCGACTTGCCGTTGATTGTCGCATGCGCGGTAACGGCTGCAAATCGGCCTGAAGAAGAAGGGGCCGAGCCGTTGGCTCAAGACCTTGCGCAACAAGGTCTAAGCATCGCCGAACTCTACATCGACCGAGGGTACGTCAACAGCCCCGTCGTGGAGGATGTTGAACGCAATGGCGGCAAAGTGTTTTGCAAACCATGGGCCGTTCGTCACCGAAGCGAGGGGATGTTCACGAAGCTCGACTTCAAGATCGATATGCGGTCGAACACGGTTACTTGTCCGGCGGGGCAGGTCGAACCCTTTGAACCTGGGCGAACCGTCCAATTCGACCCTGAAGCGTGCGGTGCTTGTCCGCAGCGTTCCCAATGCACCCAGGCGGCATCCGGCCGAGGAAGAACGGTTTCTATCGCTGCAGATGAAGCGCGACAGAAGAGCTTTCGGCACCTTCAGCGCACTCATGCTGGACGCGAGAGACTGCGCTGCCGCATTCCTGTCGAACACGCACTCGCTCACATAGCAGCTCGTAAGGGAAGCACAGCGCGGTACATAGGCATACGAAAAAACCTGTTCGACCTCCGTCGTGCCGCCGCTATTCAGAACCTGGAGGCGCTTCAACGTGAATTCGGAACGGCAGCGTAAGCTGCTGAAATTACGTCGCATTCAACATGTTCGGTGTTCTAGGTCCCGGATGGCGTCTCCCCACGCTCTTCGAGCTCTCATCGAT
Organism: uncultured Gammaproteobacteria bacterium; assembly: GCA_964446235.1. Classification (GTDB taxonomy): domain Bacteria; phylum Patescibacteriota; class Microgenomatia; order 2-02-FULL-39-11; family 2-02-FULL-39-11; genus CAYUNW01. Next base: position 100 of record CAYUNW010000060.1, on the reverse strand, counting down.
AATCGACTATGGCCGAGGCATTCCGCGGGTCGACATGAGGAGCTTCGACTACGAGGGCGCTCCGCTGATGAGGACTTCGACTGCCCACCACGACGGAGAT
>CAYUNW010000059.1:0-1929 GCA_964446235.1 uncultured Gammaproteobacteria bacterium | reverse complement strand
GGGTACATGCGGTAGAAGTCTTCGCTCAGGGTTTCAGTTTCGATGGTTCCGTTTGTTAAATCAACGCGCAGGATTTTGGCGGTGGTTCCGTACATGGGGGACTCCGTAATTGGGAATTGGTAGATGGTGAACGGTAATTACCAATCACCATTTAAATCTCAAGCGCCAGGGCGCACGGCACGGGAGGAAAACCCGGCAGTTCGACCCATTCCACCGGCCAGAGCGGGGTGGGGGTGATGATTTCGTTCGATGTTTCGCCGAGCAAAATCGTATCTTCCATCTTTGCGCCCTGCACGGTGGGATTCCAGGCCAGGGCTTGCCCGGCGGCGAGGACATCCGTCCCGCCGGGGGTGGCGATGTACTCGCGCGGCTCGTAGCCGGTTACGCCGCCCTGGTGGTGATGCTGCCATTCGCCGGGAAAACCGGCTTCGGCGTAGGCGGCCTGTCCGATTGCAAGCAGTTCGCCGAGCGTCTTGCCGGGCCGCGAGTGAGCGATGAAGGCCGCGTTGACCCGCGCCGCCGCGCGGATTTTGCGCTCCAGTTCGGCAGGGATTTTGCCAAAGTGTACCATACGCGAGACCGAACAGACCAGTCCGCGCCAGCGCCCGCTCAGGACGAGCAGGGCGTAACGCTCCAGTTTTTTGGCGGTCGGCAGGGGGTGGCGGTAGCGGCGCTCGTCGGTGGCGGCCAGGTTGACGATGGGCTGCACGCCGCGTTTTTGGGCTGCCGCTCCCAGCAGCGCGGCAATTTCGTATTCGCTCATCCCCGGCTGAATCGCTTGCGCCGCTTCGCGGATGGCCTCGGCGCACAGTCGGCCCAACCCACGGAAGCGCCCGCCTTCTTCCGGCGAAAGATGCGCCCGCAGACGGGCGATTTCGGCGCTGATGTCTTTTCCGCTGCCAAAGGGGACATCGCTGAGGAAGGTTTTGCCGGCCAGGAGGTCATTCAGCCCTTTGAGCGGCGTCTCCCAGGGCGAGATGACGAATTCCCAGCCTTGTTCGGCCAGTTTTTCTTCCTCTTGCAGGCGCGGGGCTTCGATGTTGTTGGTGACAAGATAGGAGTTCTGGGGGGTGATGACGAGCGAGGCCGCGCCTTCGGTCGTGGCGGTGTTGACGTAGGAGGCCGCGCCGCCCGTGGCCCAGGCAAAACTGCTCACCCGGCGCAACAGGATGGCTTCGGCGTTGTGTTTTTCGAGCAGGGAGCGGAGGATGGGAAGTTTGGTCATGGGGGCAAGTAGACAGGTACACAGGGAAACAGGGAGACAAGGAGACAAAGAAACTGATTACTGGTCACTGATGACTGGATTACTGACGTAAGGGATGGTCGAGACGGCGTGCGGCAAGACACCCACCGGTTCGCCGGGCTGCAGGCGGGTGAGGGCCTGGTCTATGGCGGCTTGCAGGTCGTCAATCGGGTTGAGCAGCAGGGCGCGCGCCAGGTCGTGATTCATGTCGGTATAGAGGTAGTAATCGGCAATGGCGCCATCGCGGGCGAACTGATAGGCTTTGTGCGGGCCAATGCGAAAGCCTTCGGCCTTGAACTTCTCGCGCACTTCGGCCAGCGAGGTCTTGCCCAGCGTCCAGGTCTCGTAATGCTGGCTGCCGCTCCCTTCGGGGCAAGCGGCGGTGATGATGACCGTCCCGCCGGGGCGGGTGATGAGAATGGCGTGTCCGAGCGCTTTTTGGGATTGATAAACGTTGATGTCTTTGGGGTGGCCGCCGGGGGAGGAGATGATAAGGCCGTATTTTTGCGGCACAGCCACCTGACAGGCGCGGCGCGAATGCTCCAGGCCGGTTTGCACCACGCGGCGCGGGTCTCCGGCCAGGGCGGTGACGATTTTCCGCTGGTGGTTGAGGATGGCATTCAACGCCAGGTGCACGCCGATTTTCGCGCCGATTTCTTCGATGTCCTGGCGCACCGGGTTGGTCT
>CAYUNW010000058.1:904-1955 GCA_964446235.1 uncultured Gammaproteobacteria bacterium | reverse complement strand
AGAACCTCTCATGTGGATTTGGCAATTGTTGATCTTGAAATGCCTGTTATGGATGGTATGGAATTCACTAAATGGGTTAAAGAAATCTATCCAAAGTTCCCTGTTATTATTGTGACAGCGCATGCGGCAAATTTTTCACCGAAAGAAATAATTGCCGCTAATGTTGATGCTTTTATGCACAAGCCAATAAATATTGATGAACTTGCTAAGACTATTGAGCGCTTATAAATAATGTCAAACAAAAAAGCCCTGATTTCTCAGAGCTTTTTTGTTATATAGCCACCATTACCATTATTTCATTAAGATCATTTTTTTGACTTGTATGAATTTATCCGTTTTCAGTTGATAGAAATATATGCCTGAGGAAATACCAAATTTCAAATCATCAATTTTGAATTTTACAGAAAAGTAGCCGGAACCTTGTGTCTCATTCACAAGTGTAGCAACCTCTCTCCCCAACAAATCAAATACTTTCAGTTCTACATTACTAACCTCTGACAACTGATAGCTAATTACCGTGCTCGGATTAAACGGATTCGGATAATTTTGATAAAGAGCAAATGATTGTGGAAGTTGCCCGTTTTCCCGTTCAATGCTATTTGGAGCATTACGCAATTTATAAACATAAATACTGCCAGCATGAAAACCAACTAAAACAACTTCATCGCCGCCGCCTCTTGCAATTACTGCATTGAGTGGGGCGCGATTAATAGGCGATGGAAGTTGAGACCAATTATCACCACCATCGGTTGATAGATATATACCAGCTTCCGGAATAATCAAAATGTATTCAAGTGCATTAAAAGGATTTGATGTGATTATAACTTTATTTAAAACTTTCCCCTCGGCTTTAAATTTTGAGGGCAAGCCATTCTGAGCAATATTCCACGATGTGCCTCCGTCTATAGTACGGAAAACTCTCACAGAATCGTATGAACCGCTTTTCCTTAATACTCCGCCTAAAAAAGCAATATTTGGATTTTCCGGATTTATGACAAGACTGCTTGCGAGGAAAATTTGATCGTTATATTTAGAAGGCAGAGGAGGGAAA
>CAYUNW010000058.1:0-894 GCA_964446235.1 uncultured Gammaproteobacteria bacterium | reverse complement strand
GTTGATTTACGCGGATACATAGATGTCGGAGTGGTTTTTGGTAAAGGAATTATTCCGTAGACAATGGATGAATTTCCCTTTGCAACAGCGATTCCGTGTATTGTCGAATCACTAATTTTATTCCAGTTTGCTCCTCCGTTAACCGATTTATATAGTCTTTTGTTATTAACATCGCAAAAGAATAACGTGTTTTCATCATTGGGATCGACAGAAATATTTGACAGTCCTTCGAATGTAGAGCCGGTAACGTACTGATTCGAAAATCCGGTTCCTAACTTAGTCCAGCTTTTTGCCGCATCAGTCGAAACAAGTATTGTGTCCAATTTATCTGGAATCAAGTAAAACTTATTTGAGTTTGATGGAGTTGCTTTTATTGCGGCAATTCGAAAAGGCATTTCCTGCAGTGTCCATTCTTGATTAGGTTCAACACGATAGAGATATGATGAATAAGATGGATTAAATAGAAGCGCAGATGCAGCAGGATGTGCAATTAGATTTTGAGCAACATGTGCTTTAATTCCATCTGTTTTTATTTCCCAATTAATGCCGCCATCTGTTGTTTTTGAAATGAAATAATCCTCTCTTAAGAGCACGTTATTGTCATCTATAAAAACAGCCATTGGGGAAGCATATTGAGGGAAATTTTTAGGAATGTTTATCCAGTTCGATCCTTGATCTGTACTTTTAATAAGCGATGTATTTCCGGTAGCAACATCCTGAATGCTCATCCATAAAAGCGATGTGTCAACGGGTGCAACGAATAAATCTTTAGCCATATAAGATAATCCGAGCGGATTACTGGCAAGTAACTGCCACGTCAATCCTTCATCACGAGAAATATATAAATCGAAACCGCCGCTATAGGAAGTATTAATTGCATAAATTTGTTTGTAG
>CAYUNW010000057.1:0-1961 GCA_964446235.1 uncultured Gammaproteobacteria bacterium | reverse complement strand
CCGGAATTTCTGCCGCCTCTGCCGGCGCATCACAGTGGACACCGGCGTCTCCATGGCGCTGGAGGGGGTCTTCCGCTGGATCGTTTTTCTGCCGTCGACGGAGCAGGAGGGCAGGCCGGTGCCCCACCGTTATTTCGGCGTTTTTGCGGACGGTACGCTCAAGTATCGGGGGTTGTTGTGCCGGCGGCGGGACACGCCGCCGCTGGTGCGCCGGGCCCAGGAGGCGGTCCTGGCCGGGCTGGCCCGGGCCGGGGATTGGGCAGAGGGCCGGGCGCTCCTGCCGGAGCTGCGGGAAGTGGCGGTGGAGTACCGCCTGCGGCTGGAGCAGGGTTTGGTGCGGCCTGAGGACCTGGTCGTCACCAAGGTCCTCTCCCGGCCCCTGGAGCAGTTCCGGGTGCAGACCCACACGTCCTTGGCTGCCCGGCAGTTGCAGACCGCCGGCATCCGGCTGGTGCCGGGGGAGAAACTGCGCTACATCGTCCGGGACCGGCGCGGCCCGCCGGAGACCCGGGTGCTGGCCGCGCCGTTCTTCGAGACCCTGGACCGCTACGATACGGAATACTACCTGGAGCTGCTGGCCAAGGCGGTGGACGAGGTGCTCTGGCCGTGGCAGTCGGTCAAGGCGATGCCAGAGCGGCAAACTGCCGGTTCAGCCGCCGGCTAGCCGGACTGCTCCTTGATCATCTGGCCGATCTGCTGCCCCAGGGCCATGCAGTTCTTCAGGTCTGCCTCGCTGGGGCCATACAGCACCTTCAAACCCGGGGCCGCCAGGGTGAATTTCATCTCTTCCAGATATTGGGTGATCTGCCCCACCGCTTCACCGGACCAGCCGTAGGAGCCGAAGGCCGCGCCGATGCGGTTCACCGGCTTCAGGCCCTTCATATAGGTCAGAATATCGGCCATCCGGGGCAGCAGGTTGTTGTTCAGGGTGGAACTGCCGCAGATGATGGCCTTGGCGTCCAGTGCCTCGGTCATGATCTCGCTGCGGTCGTTGGTGCGCAGGTTGAGCAGCTTGGTGGAGATGTCCTCCCGGATTAGGCCGTCGGCGATGGCCAGGGCCATCTTTTCCGTGCTGTGCCACATGGTGTCGTAGATGACCAGCGCCTTGTTGGTGGTGACCTGCCGGCTCCAGCGGTCGTAGGCCTCGATGATGGCCTGGGGCTGGCCCCGCCAGATGATGCCGTGGTCCGGGGCGATCATGTCGATGGCCAGACCCATTTTCTGCACATCGCTCAGCAGTTTCTGGACCAGCGGCGAATACAGCAGCAGGATGTTGGCGTAATACTTGGCGGCGTGCACCATGAGTTCGTTCATGTCCACCTGGTCGTCGAAGCGCTCGCTGGTGGCCCAGTGCTCGCCGAAGGCATCGCTGGAGATGAGCAGCTTGTCCTCGGGGAGGTATGAGAACATGCTGTCCGGCCAGTGCAGCATCCGGGTCTCGATGAACTGCACCGTCTTGCGGCCCAAAGAGATGCTCTGGCCGGTTTTCACCACTTCATAGGGATAATCGGCCGGCAGGTTGTAGGCCAGCAGGTTTTTTTTGCCCATGGGGGAGCAGAAGACCTTCTCGGGTCTGATGAGGTCAACCATCTCCCGGACCGAGCCGGCGTGGTCCATCTCCACATGGTTGACGATGAGATAATCAATCTTGCCGGGATCGACGATCTGGCTGATATGGTTGATCAAGTCCCCTTTAAAAGGGTGTTTGACGGTGTCCACCAGGGTGATCTTTTCATCCAGAATCAGATAGGCGTTGTAGGTCGTGCCCTTATAAGTGGAATAGCCGTGGAAATCTCTGATATTCCAGTCCACAGCCCCCACCCAGTAAACCTTTTCTTTTATTTCCACGGGAAACATGGGTAACTCCTTGGAGGGTCTGATGAGTTAAGTCTCTTTACTTATATATTAAAAGGAGCCCGGAGATACAATCCCCGGGCCCCGTCGTCCAACTTTTAAAAAAA
>CAYUNW010000056.1:0-1973 GCA_964446235.1 uncultured Gammaproteobacteria bacterium | reverse complement strand
CCACCTCCCTCGACGAACTCCGCGGCTACGAAGGCGCCGCCACCGCCCGCTACTTTCAAACCTGGGCCACCTTCCTCCCCGCCGAATTCCCCTTCGAACGCCGCTCCACCCGACCGCCCCTCAACCCCGTTAACGCCTGCATCTCCTTCGGCGCCACCCTCCTCTACTCCGAAGCCGTCGCCTTCCTCCACGCCCACGGCCTCGACCCCGCCCTCGGCCTCCTTCACGCCACCGAAAACGGCCGCTGGTCCCTTGCCCTCGACCTCATCGAACCCTTTCGCCCCGTCCTCGTCGAAGCCCTCGCCCTCGACTGCTTCAGCCACCAGATCCTCAACACCCGCTGCTTCGACCCCAAAAACGGCGGCATCTACCTCAACGACACCGGCCGGCGCAAATACCTCCTTCAATACGAACGCCGCCTCGAACGCCAATTCATGTCCGAAGCCGTCGGCCACCGCACCACCCTCCGCCAACAACTCGAACAACACGCCATCCAATACAAAGCCGCCCTCGACGACCCCACCAAATTCGAACCCTTCCTCATCAACTGACGCCCCACCCGATCCACCCGATCCGTCCGATCCACCCGATCAACCCGATCCGTCCGATTCGCCCGATCCGCCCGATTCCCCGCCCCCATGAACACCTGGTGGTACGACGCCTTCCCCCTCGTCCCCTACACCCCCGCACCCCCCGGAGCCGGCCAAATGCTCACCCTCGTTGCCTACGACATCACCGACCCCAAACGCCTCCGCCACGTCGCCCAACTCTGCGAAGACTACGGCGTCCGCGTCCAATACTCCGTCTTCGAATGCCACCTCGACGAAGACGAATTCACCGACTTCTGGCTCAAACTCCTCGACCGCATTAACGAAGACGAAGACCGCGTCGTCGCCTACAAAATTGACGCCCGCTCCGCCCGCGAAACCCAGACTGCAGGCACCATGGTCTGCTCCGAACGCGTCGTCTGCTACCTCGTATGACTCATAGTCTTCGGGATTGAAATTGAGACTGCGGTCCCCGAAACTGCTCCGAACGCGTCGTCTGCTACCTCGTATGACTCCCCGTACCTGCCCCCTCCCTTCCACAGGTCGGGACCTAGGCCCCCTCGAAACCCACCCCCTCCCGACCCAAAATCCAACTGGCCTTCCCCCAACCACTTGGCCACCCTTCCCCCGTCGCGCGGACCGCGACAGCAGCGCCCTCCCGGACTCTGCTGCGCACCTCGCGACCTGGGACCCGCCGCGACCACTGGCCTCCAACCAGTTCCGAGGCCGGAGAGCCGCGCGGCCCCTCAGCCGAAAGGCACTGGAGACAGGGATTCGAGTTTCATGTTTGCCTTTCTGCTCGCCCGAGCCGCGCGGCCCCTCAGCCGAAAGGCACTGGAGACAATCACCACCGGCGACGTATTCCTCGGCCGCCTCATCGCGAGCCGCGCGGCCCCTCAGCCGAAAGGCACTGGAGACCTGAGGATGCCTCGGGGCGTCTCAGCACGGCACGATGTGGGAGCCGCGCGGCCCCTCAGCCGAAAGGCACTGGAGACCACAACGTCAGGCAAAGCTTCGCCACGTAATCCGGGAGCCGCGCGGCCCCTCAGCCGAAAGGCACTGGAGACATGGATGGGTGTCATGGGCTTGGTCAGTTTTCGTCGAGAGCCGCGCGGCCCCTCAGCCGAAAGGCACTGGAGACACTCTCATTGTGTGTATGGGTTAATGGTGTCACCGACGAGCCGCGCGGCCCCTCAGCCGAAAGGCACTGGAGACGAGCCAGTTCAGCTTGAGCTTTGCCTTGGTGGCGATGAGAGCCGCGCGGCCCCTCAGCCGAAAGGCACTGGAGACGCACGATGTGCGGCGTGAGGTTGGTGAATGTCATAGTGAGCCGCGCGGCCCCTCAGCCGAAAGGCACTGGAGACTCGTGGACGCAAACTGCGTCCACTTGCCAACGGAAAGAGCCGCGCGGCCCCACAGCCGAAA
>CAYUNW010000055.1:0-1991 GCA_964446235.1 uncultured Gammaproteobacteria bacterium | reverse complement strand
TCGAAGTAACAGTGGACGATGTCCCCAACAACTGGCGTTGTGCGCCGAACATACCCTTCGCCCAGCTTCGCGATTACCTCCGATTCGAGGATCTTTGTTTCGTTCAGACAGAAGCCGGCGAGACAGTCCTCAACATGTGGCCTGCCTGATGCCGAGGGAGGCTGCGTAACGCCCACACATCCGGCAACCAGCAACAAACCTGCAAACGAGGCGCTGAGCATTCTCAGCGCTTTGCTGCCACGGGCGTTCTTTGCTGTGGGACTCATAGCTCCAGCCCCCTTATCGCCTTCTTGTGTACGGGATCGGCACACCTGGATGCCGGCGCTTGAAATCGTTGATCAAGTCGCAAAGTCGCTGAAGGTCGTCGTTATAACCTCGTGTGCACCCACGCGTCGGTGATAGACGACTTTGACGGGGGCCTGTGGCACCGGGAACGCCAGTGCCACCGCCATGAATATCACGCCCACGCGGATCACCGGTATCGATGTATGAGCCGGGAGGCCCATACGCTTCCGAGTTAATGTTCATCAAGCAGTTCACATCCGGTGTGCTGATCGGGTCCCCGGCTCCTGGCTCCGATCTCGAATCAGGCTGGGTTCGCGTCGGAATGGTTGTAGGCACACCATTCGGATCTTCTGGGCGCGGATCGAACGTTGTCGTTCCGCCTCCCATGTCCGTATCAAGAGACGCTAAACCGCGCGGATCGATGAACCGAAGAGGGTTGTTCAGAACATACGAGTACGTATTCAACCCACCTTCTAATCCGATCGGATCACTCGTGATGTACCGCCCCGTCTTCGGATCGTAATACCGATTCCAGTTGTAATGCAGCCCCGTCTCCGCATCGTAGTACTGCCCCGGAAACCTCAAATTCACCGTCACACTCCCCGTAGGCACGGAATCCCCAAACGCCTTGCCCTCCCAGCGCCACACCACCTGCTGGGTGTTGTCGGTGCCAAGGCGCGGGGTGTTCAAGTGATCGGTGTGAAGATATGTCAGGCGCTCACCGCTGTCCACCTGTGCCAACGGGACGGCATCGCCCACACATAGTCGCGGATCAGGCTGCCATCCACACGGGTCTCGGCGATGAGATTGCCGGCGAGGTCATAGTGATACACCACAAGCTCGCTGCCCACCACCTTGCGGGTGCGCTGGCGCTGGGCGTTGTAGCGGTAGGTGGCGATAGCGGTGACGGCCGCCAGCGTGCCGGCCTGGTGGTAGCTGTAGCTGCGCGCGCCGTCGCTTGTGGTGTTGCCCGCGGCATCGAGGCTGATGCCGACACTTAAGGCATTGGTGAGGCGGTTCGTGGAAGCAAGGTAGGCATAGGTACCCGTGCCCGCAGTCTTGCGGTTGCCGTTGGCGTCATAGGTGTAGCCGGTGTCGCTCACGGGTGTGGAGGTGATCTGGTCGCGCGTGAGGCGGTTGAGGGCATCGTAGGTATACGCGCCCACCTGCGGCAGGGATTGTTCAGAAGTCAGGTTGCCGTTGGCGTCGTAGGCATAGAGCCGGGTATCGGCGGCTCCCAGATACTGCTCGCGGAGTTGGCCTTGCAGGCTGTAGGCGCGGGTCTCGATCAGTCCATTGCCATATCGGCGGCTCCAGAGCTGACCATCCGCCCGGAAATTACTTTCGGAAATGAGCGGCGTCACCGTGCCGCCCAGCGCCATGTTGGCCGTAAGCAGGTTGCCTTTGGGATCGCGGGTGTAGCTCACCTGCCGGCCATTGGGGTAGGTGATGGCCGTGACACGATTACCGCTGTCATACGTGTAGCGGGTGGTGTAGGCCACACCCATTTCGGTGCGGGTGTGGATGAGCACGTTGCCGAAGCCGTCGTAGCCGTAGTCGCTGCTGCCCGCGGCATCTATCACGCGGCACAGGCGTCCGACGCCATAAGTGCAACCACTGCCGTGGTCGTAGGTGTAGGCAATGTTCTCGCTGGTGTCGCTGTAACTTACGGCGACAAGGCGGTTCAGTGCATCGTAGCTGTAGCT
>CAYUNW010000054.1:0-2034 GCA_964446235.1 uncultured Gammaproteobacteria bacterium | reverse complement strand
GCCCCAGGTAATGGTTCAGACCCCCTGCAGCATAGGCCCCCATGGCGAAAAACAGCGCCTGCCCCAGTGAAGTCAGACCACAGGAGGCCATGAAGTCCCAGCTAATCGCCATGATGGCCATTATGAGAGTGATAACAAAGACTTTCTTCCAGTAGAGTGGAACCACCAACACAAGGAGGAGAAATCCAATCACAGGTAAGGCTCTGGGCAATACCAGGTACGCGATTTCTCTCAGAGAAGATATGCAGTAGATGTCATCCGTACAGGCCTTGATGCCCCTGTCTATTCTCTCCCTACGCCTCTGTTCGCTCATCATATCCTCTCCTCCAGCTCTTTGTGCTTCCCGAGCAACCCCGAGGGACGGATTAAGAGAATAAGGAGCATGCAGAAGAGAGGAACGACCATCGTCAAAGACGATGAAATGTACATAGCAGTAAGCACCTCGGCATAACCTATAATAAATGCGGCAAGCAACATGCCTGCCGTACTCTCGAGGCCTCCGATTATGCAAACTGCCAGTGCCTTCAATAAGATCTCATAGCCCGAATCCACGGAGATCGTTCCAAGCGGAAGTATAAGGAGCGCCGATAGAGCGCAGATCATCGAGCCAAGCACGAGGCTGATCATGGACATGCGATCCGGATTGATGCCAACGGTGTACGCCGTCTGATCGTCCTGGGCAACACCCCTGAACGCAAGCCCCAGCTTCGTGTGATGCACAAAGAGGTTCAACAAAGCCAGGAGCACGACCCCTGCAATCACGATGATCACTCGCTGCATTCCCAGGTAGGTCCCGAAGACCGCGATCGACCCTTGAACAAAGGGAGGAATCCTGTACTGAAATCCCATCACCCCCATGCTTCGCATGAGCTCGAGAATGATGAGCCCGATCGCGAAGGTAGAGATGACCTCGGCAAGCTCCAGACCCCGCAATCGTATGAGCAGAAACCTGTACATCAGGGCCCCGAGAAGGCCGACGAGCACAACGGCCAGTACCCCGGCGACCGGATAGGGGAGACCGACTTTGACAAGAAACAGCCACGCGAGAAGCCCTCCGAGGACGTAGAACCCGCCGTGAGCAAAATTCGCAACCCGGCTGATTCCAAAGGTGATACTGAACCCCAAGGCTATCAGCGCGAGAACCATCGAGTTCACGAATCCATAGATCAGCATTGATTTACCCCAGAAGACGCGTTTAAGGATGGGGCCAGCGTGCCCACCCCTCGTTGCATGTGTTGGAAGAGGGCACGCGTATTGGTCTGCCTACTTCATCCACGCGGGCTTATCGATGGTACTTTCTGCAACAGAAGGAGGAAAGACAGGGATCCGCTTTTTGTCTTTCCACTGATAGACGACGAGGATTGCGTCCTTCTCCGGATCTTCTCCGAAAACTATTTCGTGCTTGTCAAAACGTATCTTTCCGATTGCCCCTTGATAGTCCGTTTCCTCCAACGCCTTGACAAGCTTGTCCGGATCGAGGCTCTGTGCCTTCTGGATTGCCTCGACCAATACGTACACTGAATCATACGCTTCGGATGGCATATGGCCTGCCTGGAGCTCTTCTCCCCACCGCTTCTTGTACCCCTCGTAAAATGCAGTGGCCGGCTTGTACTTTGCCAAAGGTATGTTTCCCGCCTAGAACACAATGATGACCACACCATCCACTGTGTCTCCGAACGTCTCGTAAGCCTTCGAACCCATCAGAGGTGAGATAAAGCCTACCGGCAATGCCGGCACCTTCATGTCTTTCCACTGGATGGCAAGAGTGCCACTGGAAGCCATATCGAAAATGGCCAGCATTACCTGAGCGCCTGATTGCTGCGCCTTGATCAGCGATGTACTGAAGTCCCCCGCGTCCGTGGGATACGCGTCAGCCCCGGCGACCTTCCATCCGTTCTTTTCGTACCATTGAGCCATACCTTTACCTATGGCATTCGCCCAGAGGACATCTTGATTCATGATGTAAACTTTGTCGAATCCATAATCTTGTTTCAACTTGGCCATGGTCTTCATCAAGTAACCGACCACATACTT
>CAYUNW010000053.1:1730-2067 GCA_964446235.1 uncultured Gammaproteobacteria bacterium | reverse complement strand
GGAGAAGCTTGTGCTGACCAGCCGGCAGCAGACCTGGAAGGACACCCTGGGCACCCTGTACGGCAGCCTGCTGCACGAGGGGCAGTTCTTCGATCCGCTCGCGCGCGATCTCGAAGCGTTTCTCGAAAGCAGCCAGCAGCGCGTGACCGGCGACGTCCGGTTGACGCTGCGGCCGCGCGCCTTCAGCGTTGACGGCGTGCGCAGCCCGTACAGCCTCATGACGCCGGCGGCGGCCTACGGCGAGGGGTCGCGGCTCTGGACCGGCGAGGAGGCTGCCGGCTTTTCGAAGATCACCGGCGTCTCGCAGATGCTCGCCCTCCGGGCTGGGAGCGGATCG
>CAYUNW010000053.1:0-1720 GCA_964446235.1 uncultured Gammaproteobacteria bacterium | reverse complement strand
CGTCGGTCACGCGCAATCTGAAGCTGCAGCGCACCGTGACGACGTCGGATGCCATCGAGGCGGCGCCGGGCGCTGTCGTGGTCGGTCGGGTGCGGGGAGAGAAGACGGTCTATCACCACCTTGAGGACGTCCACGGCCGGATGAGCGTGCTGCACGACGGCGATGTCATCGCCGGCGCGCTCGGCCACCGCAACGCCCTGCACGGGTATGAAGGCGTCGTGCCGGAGCAGGTGCGAGCCGGCGATGTGCTCAACATCCTGAACCTCGGCGGCGTCATCGGGCGCTGCGTGTCCCAGAACCCCGAGGTCGGCCCGCCGTTCGAGGTCGAGGTGCTTGGCCAGGTGCTCGCGTTCCCGGAGTTTCAGTCGCGCCAGTCGCAGCCGGCGTCGATCGCGCTCGGCGCGCTGGCCGGCCGCGGCGGTGTGGCGATCCCGCCGGTCGTGTACGTGATGGGCACCTGCATGAACGCCGGCAAGACGGCGGCCGCCAGCGTCGCCGTCCGGGCGTTCTGCCAGGCCGGCTTCACCGTGGGCGGCGCCAAGCTGACCGGCGTGTCGCTCATGCGCGACATCCTGTCGATGAGCGACTACGGCGCCGACGTGGCGATCGATTTCACCGACGCGGGCGTGGTGTCGACCGGGCCCGAGACGGCCCCGCGCGTGGCGCAGATTCTGTTCTCGGAGCTGGCCGCGCGCGGCGTGGACGTGATCGTGGCCGAGACGGGCGACGGCATCATGGGCGAGTACGGGGTGCAGGCCATTCTGGCCGATCCCGCGCTGCGCGGGTACGGCCGGGCCTTCGTCCTGTGCGCAAACGACCCGGTCGGCGTGTCGGGCGGCGTGGCGCATCTCCGGGATCGCTTCGGGATCGCCGTCGACGTGGTGGCCGGGCCGGCCACCGACAACCGGGTCGGCGTGCGGTTTGTCGAGCGCGAGGTGGGGGTGGCGGCAATCAACGCGCGGACCAGTCCGAAGGCGCTCGGGGCGGCAATTGTCGCGCGCGTGGGGCTGCCGGCCCGGGAGGCTTCGTGATGAGGATGAGAGACGGCACGAGGAGGCTGAACCGGGTGACGCCTGTGGCAAACGCGCTCGCGAGTCTGACGCTGCTGACGCGAGAGACGGCGCGGTGACGAAGGGCGCAGGCGTGGGAGCGGCGGGCACATCTGAACAGTTGGAGCTGCGTGCGTGGGAGGTGGTCTCGTGAAGCTGGACGTGGTGGTGCTCGGGGCGTCCGGGTACGGCGGCGGCGAGTTGATCCGGTTGCTGGCCTGGCACCCGGCGGTCGGTGGTGTGCGAGGCGAGTCGCGCCGGCACGCCGGCAGGCCGTTTTACGCCTGTCATCCGAATCTGCGCGGTGTCGTCGACGGCGCCTTCGAGCGCGAGATCGACTGGGACGATCTGGCGGCCTCGCCGCACCCGGTCGTCTTCAGTGCGATGCCGCACGGCGCGCTGGCTTCTCGAATCGGCGATCTCGAGAGGGCCTGGACCGCTCTCGGAATCGGCGATCGTCTGACGCTGATCGATCTGAGCGGTGACTTCAGACTGGCGTCTCCCGAGGTCTTCGCCAGGGCGTACGGCCTGGCGCATCCGTGCCCGGATCGGCTGGGGACGTTCGTCTACGGTCTTCCCGAGTGGACCCGCGCCGAGCTGGCCGGCGCCCGCCGGATTGCGGTGGCCGGCTGCTTCGCCACGGCGCTCCAGTTGGGGCTGCTCCCGCTGAA
>CAYUNW010000052.1:0-2104 GCA_964446235.1 uncultured Gammaproteobacteria bacterium | reverse complement strand
AAGACGCCCTATGGATCGGTTTTGGGCAGGCTTTAGCCATCTTTCCGGGCATCTCTCGCTCCGGCGCCACCATCTTTGCCGGCATGGCGCGCGATCTGGAACGGCCTGCCGCGGCGCGCTTCGCCTTTCTGATCTCCATCCCCATCATGCTGGCCGCTGGGCTGGCAGCCGGGCTGGACCTGCTACAAATGGACGGCTTTGCAGACCTGCTGCCGATCTTCATCCCGGGGTTCATCGCTTCAGCGGTCACCGGCTACCTGTCCATCCGTTGGCTGTTAGGCTATTTGGTGCGGCATTCGTTGTATGGCTTCGCAGTCTATTGTCTTGTAATCGCTTTGCTCACACTTGGCGTAAGCGTCATTCGTTAGTTCAGCTTCAACCATGCACCTTCTTCGCAGGGGGATATCAGCTCATCCGCTTCCTACGGCTTTTCAAAATTGAAAGGTTAGATTTCACGAATGATAGTACTCTAGAACTAGGTTGAAGTAAAATTCGACTAGCTTTTTATTCGAGCAGCAATTCGGTCATTTTCATCAACAAACGATTTTTTAACCCAACAAATATTTCAGTGGGAGAAGGGATATATGCTAAAGGAAATGAATAATCGGTTTTTACCTATACTTAGGCGCACCTTCATTTCAATCACCCTGGCTTCGCTGCTGTTTGCAGCGTTTGGCAGGCCGTTTCCAGTGCGAGCGACCAACTTCTACGCCCGGGATGAGTTCCAGACGGCGGCCTACAACAACCAAAACGGCACAGTCAACTGGGCAACGAACTGGGTCGAGACCGGCGACACCGGCGGCGCCACTGGCGGGGAGATTCTGATCACCGGCGGTAGCTTAAGGCTAAATAATTCAGCCGACGGTGTGGGCGAAACCATCTACCGCACTGTCAACCTTTCCACGGCCGCCAGCGCCACACTTTCTTTTCAGTTCCGCCAGGCCAACCTCGAGGATGGCGATAATTTTGCCGTCGATGTCTCGACCAATGGGGCAACCTGGACAACACTGGAGACTTTCTTGGGCAGCGCCGCCGACAACACGAATCTCCAACGACGCGTGTACGACATTTCCGGTTTTATGGCGGCCAGCACCTATATTCGTTTCCGCATCACAGGCGGATACACCGGAACAACTGAATACTTGTACATCGACAACGTTGAAGTGTCTTACTTTACCGCCAGCAGCCACACCGCCAGCACCTGGCTCTACACCGGACAGACCTATTACGTGCCCATCCCCGAAGACCAGGGGCTGACCGCCCTGCGCGCCATCGGGGCCGCCCCTGCCTGCTCCACCAACGCGGTCAACAACCCGACATACGTCTATGTTTCCATCACGGTGGTCGCCAACAATACCCTGATTATCTACGATCACTGGGAAGACAGCTTTGAGGCGGATATCACCTCCCCGGTGCAAAGCACCACTGAAGTATGGGGCGACGGCAACATCGACAATGGCCGCCCGCCTGGAACTGCCTTTGCTGCCGACATCCTCAATGCTGGCGATATTATCATCTTGCGAAACCCGGTTAACACTACCGCGCTGGGTCTGATCGATTTCGACGGCGGCGATAAAATCACTTCCTCCGAAGCGATCGCCATGACCCGCTCCACCTGGGCGACCGGCAGCGAAACCCTGCACGGCGGCTCGGTGGAGATGCTGGACACCTCCGTTTGGGGCACGAGCTATGTGGTTCCGGTGGACAACACCGTCACCGCCAACGAGATGTTCCAGTACACCGGCTTGGCGGTCATGGCGGCAGGAGACGGCACGCAAATCTACCGCAATGGAACCTTCGTCGCCACGCTCAACCAGGGGCAAAGTTACCTCTTCAACAACACCGTCAGCCGGGGCGATGTCATCACTGCCAGCGGGAATATCCAGGCTCAGCTCCTGACCGGAGACATCTGCGCGACCTATGAAGCCAGCTACTACACCCTGTACCCCACCAATCTGTTAAGCTCGAGCTATTACGCACCGGTAGCGACCAATGCCACCGCCACCGGAGACCCCACCGCAGTTTTCCTAAATAACCCCGGCGCCAGCGACATCACTGTGTACTGGGAAACCAGCGCCGGCGCCCAGACCCCGGTGGTCGTGCC
>CAYUNW010000051.1:0-2142 GCA_964446235.1 uncultured Gammaproteobacteria bacterium | reverse complement strand
ATTCTGCCCAGGTAGTAGGGCTGGCTGGTCGGCAGCGGCGGCATGGTGGTGGGCACGCCCTCCACGGCGCCGATGTCGCAGTTTGGTCCTTGCGGCCGCGCCAAGCCACGTTGATCGGTTGCAGGACAGCTCGCGTTGGCGCCGGCGTCAAGGGCAGGAGAGCCAGGCTGTAAGGCGTGGGTGAGGGTGGCGCCGCCGTTGTCGGCCAACGGGTCAAGCCTGGGGTCTAGTCCGATGAGGTTGCCGTTCACGCCGTTGGTCAGGCCACAGGCGTTGGTAGGGTCTTCGATCAGGTTGGAGGAGGAGGCGCCATTGACAGAACCCTCGCAATCCCCACCGCCACTGCTGTTGGCGACAATGGTGTTTGTTAATGTCGGGGAGGAGCTGACGTCGTTATACATCCCGCTGCCGAATTCGCTGGCGGAGTTGGCGCTGAAGGTGACGTTCGTCAGCGTCGGGCTGCTGCTGGAGTAGTTATACATCCCACCGCCGAAGATTGCGGAGTTGCCGCTGAAGGTGACGTTGGTCAGCGTCGGGTTGCTGGAGTATTCGTTGTACATCCCGCCGCCGTTGTCTGTGGCGGAGTTGCCGCTGAAGGTGACGTTGAGCAAGTCAGGACTGCTCTGATAGTTGTGCATCCCGCCACCCTCAGCGTCGGCCACATTGCCCGAAAACGTGACATTGGTTAATTGGGGCGCGCTGTTGTCGTTCGACATGCCGCCAGCATAGGTGGCTCTGTTGGCGGTAAACGTGACTCGGTTCAGTTGCGGCTGGTTATTCCCGACGTGATTACGCATCCCGCCGCCGTTGGTCGCTGTATTCCCGGTAAAGTTGACATCGGTCAGTTGGGGATTGCTGCCCGCGTAGTTGTACATTCCACCCCCGGCATTCACGCCTCTATTGGTGGTGAAATTGACCTGCTGCAAAATCGGACTGCTGGTTTCATTGAATATGCCGCCGCCGTTGTCGGCGATGTTGCCGCTAAAGGTAGCGTCCGTCAGCGTCGGGCTGCTGAAGTAGTTGAACATCCCGCCGCCCCAGGTAGCGAAATTGCCTCTGAAGGTGACGTTCACCAGCGTAGGGCTGCTGCTGGCGTTGTACATGCCTGCACCATTAGCATTCGTGGATGAGCCATTGGCCTGCCCGGCGGTAATGACAAAGCCATCCAGCACGGCAGTGTTGTTCGTCCCACCGCCGGTGACGACGTGGTAAGCATTGTTGCCCACGATGTCGGCAGTCGTCTCGGCGATGAAGTTGCCATCGGTGTTGGTGTCGTTGCCGTCAATATCGCCGCTCAGTATCGTTTTGTTGGTTGTCCAGTTGCGCTGGTTGCGGCTGGTCTCCGTGCCGGCAAAGCCGCCGTAGAGCGCCACGCCGTTCTCGAGGGTGAAGGTGGCGCTGCGGTTCCCGGCTACACCCGGGTAGTAGACGCCCGCTTTGGCCCAGATTTCGTCGCCGCTTGCGGCGGTGGCCAGGGCAAATTGCAGCGTGCAGGCATTTGACCAGGTGTTGCACGATCCACTTGTCATACCACCCGGCGCAGCGTAAAGCACGCCTGCAGCGCGGGAGGGCAGGGCCGGCGTCAGGAGCGACGCCAGGGTAAGGAACGGAACGAGCAGTATGAGAAGGGTTTTTCTTTTCATAGTCCTGTTCCTCCACAGGCAAGATAAACCTAAAGTCAGGCTTAGCGACGAACCAGCGGCAGGTAGATTATGGTTTCTTCCACTTCGTACGCACCCATGTCCACGATGGGCGGCGTGCCGCTGCCGGTGTCGGGGCGCTGGCGATAGCGTTCCTGCCTTTCCCGCAAACACCTGTCGAGCGGCCGGTCGTCAGGGCGCTGATACACGCGTCGCTTCGATCCGGCCAGTTGCCAGATCGAAGCGACGCGTGCCCACATGCGACGGCTCTCGGCCGTATGGCCTGACGGCCGTTGGTTTCCGATCCAGCGGATCACCGACGGATAAGTGTGTGCAGCTCCTGAACGTGGCGCTCTGGTTTGATGTCAGGAGGCAGGTTGGGGTGAACGTGCCTGGCGAACCACTCAGCGGCATCTCTGGATGATTCCCACACTTCTACCACGTGCCAGCCACCTTCAATCGGGTAGCTGAAGTGCATGATGAAACCGGGGGCCTCTTTGAG
>CAYUNW010000050.1:0-2170 GCA_964446235.1 uncultured Gammaproteobacteria bacterium | reverse complement strand
TCAAAAGCCGCTGCCCGACCTGCACCGCATTTTCGCCCGGGACGCCTACCCTCAGCAGGATGGCGAGCAGTTCGGCATTCGAAAGCGCTTGTGGCCCGAGCTTTTGCAATCGTTCGCGCGGACGTTCCTCGTTGTGCAGGTCTGTGATGCGGTAAGTAGCGCGCAGGGCGCTGGGTTCTGTCATAGGGGCTCTCCCTACTCGTGAAATTCTTCGACCTGGTACGTGAACACTTCGAGCTTTGTTGTGCGCCAGGCATCGGCGGGCGCGCCCATCTTCAGGCACAGGTGGCTCAGGAATTCGGATTTATCGGGTAGTTTTTCCCACACCTGCGGCAGGAAGGTGGCGCGGGAGGTGCGCCGTTTCAAGATAACGCCGTCCACGCCAGGGCGGAGTTTTTCCACCAGGTCAGCGGGGTCGCTGTATTCCAGCGGCTGGGGCTGGGTCAGCCGCGAAACTTCGACCTGGATGCGCGCCAGTTCTTGTGGCGCAACTTGTGGAAAGCGGAAGTCGTTCAATGCGGCGGCGATGGCATGTTCGCGCACATCCTCGGCCAGGGGCTGGTATGCCTCCAGTGCGCCGATGCAGCCGCGCAGTTCACCGCCAATCGTTAGTGTAACGAAAGATGCTCCAGGCTCACGCAAAGTCGGGGGCAGGGAGGTGGGAAGGGGCGGCAGGATGTCTCCTCGGACGGCGGTTTCGAGAGCTTCGCGAGCCAGGCGCAGCAGAATTTGTTTTTCATCCTGGGTCAGGCTTGCCATAAGACCTGCTTTCTCACCAGGTTATTGGTTTTCGATCACCCTGGTGTAATCACGATTGAAATAAACCAGCGGGTCGCCGCCGGTTCCGCGCTTGGCTGCCAGAACTTCGCCGATAAAAATGGTATGTGTGCCCGATCTAAGTGTATTAACAACGCGGCAATCGAGCCAGGCCAACCCGCCCTGGATCAGCGGCGCGCCGGTGGCCATGTTGAAAGTATCCAGCCCGGCCAACCGGTCAAGTTCGTCGGCCACTCGCCCGGCAAATCGGTCGGATAATTCTTGTTGGGTATTGGACAGAATGGTGATGCCAAACGCCTTGGAGCGTGTAACCAGTTCGTGCGTGCGCGTATTTTGCGCCAGTGAGATCAGTACTTGTGGCGGGATGAGTGATACAGATGTAAAAGAACTGACCGTCATGCCATGCTGGATACTGTTATGAGTCGATGTGACGATGGTCACGCCGGTGGTCCAAAAACGCATGGTCTGGCGCAGGGTATCGGGGTCAACAGGCATTCAATTCTCCAATGACAAAGCATGGGTTTCCCAGGTGCGCTTCATAAAAAGCGCGTCTTCTTCCATTTTAGGGCTTTCGCACAGGATGCGTCCAGACGCCTGAAAATCGCGCAGGGCCTTGAAGAGCGCGGCCAGGTCCAGGTCTGATTCGCTGATGGGAAGGTGGTTTTTCTCGCCTTTGGGGCCATATTCGATGCCTGAAAGGTGGATGTGCAGTTCCTGGAGCGCTTTCTCGCCCAGGGTTTTGGCGTATTTTTCCAGCCGGGTGGCCCACTCGGTGTACGAGTTGACGCTCCCATCGCCGGGGCGGGCATGCAGGTGGGCAAAGTCTATGCAAGGCAGTACGCCAGCAATTTCGCGGCTCATTTCTAGGGTGTCTTCGAACGAGCCGAGCATGGCGCTTTTTCCCATCGTCTCAGGCCGCAGTGTGACCGGGTTTTCGGCGGTGCGCAATTCCTCGACACAGCCTTGCAGACGCGGGATGGCGATCTTGAGCACTTGGGCTGGTTCCTGCTCGAAGTAGGAACCGGGGTGGAAGATGATGTCGGTTGCCCCGGCCAGGTTGCCGTAGTGAGCGGCATCCATCAGGCGTTGGCGCGACTTCGGCCATTCCTCGTCGTTGGCGTTCAGGTTAATGAAGTATGGCGCATGGACGCTGACAGCCACATCTTGGCCCTTGGCTGCTGCGCGGATGGCGGCACAGGTTTCCACAGAAACGCGCACCGACTGCACCCAGCCCAGTTCCATGGCCGAGAGGCCGATTTCGCGGCTGAAAAAGATCGCTCCCACCGAACCGCCCGGTTTTTTGGGCGTTTTGATGGGCGAGCCGACAGTTCCAAAACGAAAATCGTTGATCATGACTATTTTATCTTCGCAGGGTCGAACGGTTAAAATTTTA
>CAYUNW010000049.1:0-2173 GCA_964446235.1 uncultured Gammaproteobacteria bacterium | reverse complement strand
GTGAAACGGCTTTTGGAAAGCAAAGAGCCCGGTTTTCACCAGGCCCTTTTGGCAGATTCGCTCACGCAGGTTAACGCAGGAAGAACGAGAGCACGACCAGGATCACAAAAAAGGTTCCGGCCAGGGTGCCAATGCGCTTGAGGTCTTTTTTGACGGCGCTGTAGTCGGGATTGAATTCCGCTGCGCTGGTGGGGGTAATTTTCTTTGCCATTTCTTTCTCCTAGGGGTTTTGTAACACGGCGGAAACGACGATCCGCTGGTTATTGATGAGGTAAGGGTAACACGAGATGAGTGTGACGGTGGCGTTGGGCGTTGGTGCCATGACCTCGACGCGGGTCGGCTCGACGATCTGTGTGCCGGTCACGACATAGGTGTACTGGCGCTGGTTGGTGTAGACGATGACCACGTCTCCCGGCTGGAGCTTGTCCAGTTCGCGGAAGATCTCGCCAAAGATGTCGTTGTGCGCTGAAAGCACCACGTTGCCGTTTTGGCCGGGGTTGGCCGTGCCGATATGCTGGCCGACGCCCTTCTTGAGTTGTTCCCAGCCATCGCCCTGCACAATGGGCGCATCCACGCTGAGGGAGGGGATTTGGATGCGAATGGCCTGGGCCGGGCTGGCAGTGGGCGCCGGGAGGTTGGCGATGTTCTGCACGAGCGGGCGCAGGTGTTCGGGGATTTCGGCCTCGTTGGGGCGCGCGCCGCCTTCGGCGTTGGGCGGGGTGTGGCCTGAGGGCAGCACTACAGCGGTGATGAGCGGCGTCGCGGCGGCGGTGGGCTGCTGCATGGAGGCCGCGGCCTCTTCGTTGAAGGTTTGCAGCATCCCGAAGAAGGTCAGGGCTAGGCCAACCAGTCCAAGCACAGCCAGGATTTCAACGCCCAGCAGGATGCGATCCATCCAAACCCGGCGCGGGCTGCGGGCTGCGGGTGTCGATTCGGCTTCGGGAGTTTCAACCACCCGGCCAGGTTCGATGCTTTCTTCCGCTTCAGGAACCTCGACCGCCAGGGAAACCACCCGCCCGGTGCGCTTGAAGCGTTCCAACCGGTCGCGGCGGGTGACGCGGCGCTTGTCCAACAGCAGGCGGCGCAGTTCTTCTACCGAGAGGTCTTCGGGGCGCTTTTCGCTCATGGCTGGGGATTATACCGCTAAACGTCAGGCCAACCACCCGGAGAGGTCGCGCCCCAGCAGGGAAGCCAGTTTGAGGATGTCGGGGCGGAAGTGCTCCAACATGCGGGCGCGCTGGGCCGGGTCGAGGGGCCGGCGCGGGCTGCGGGCGGTGTTCAGGCGTTCCAATTGGTCGTAAGAAAGGAATAGCTTCTTTGTGGCGCGCGCGCCAAACAGCGAAACGAAGCGCATCAGCGGCTTGTACAGGGCTTGCGGCGGGTGCAGCACCCCGGCCAGCAGGCGCGATTTAACGCCAAAACCGGCGTTGATTTGGGGGAATTCTGTCCGCCCGTCGGAGGGAACCCCGACAAAGGCGAGGGTTTGCTCGTAAACGGCGCGCGGGCTGGCGGCCAGTTCATCAAAAAGGAAGATTTTGACCTGCTCGCGCGGGAAAACCTCGAAAAGCCGCTCCACGTAGCGGCCAAACTGGCCGACTTCCTGGTAGAGGATCAGTTCCGGCTGGCGCGCGCTGGCTGGAATCTTCTTTCCCTGCCTGCGCGATTCGTATAAGTCCCAGGCCTTTTCCAGGCTAGGCTCGTCTTCGCGCAGCAGGCTGAGATTTAACTGGTGGTATGACTGGATGAAGTCGATCGGGTTGCGCAGGGTCAGGATGATTTTGGCCTGTGGGTCATAAGCGCGTATGTTTTGAAAGGCCACCCTGGAGAACAGGTAAAACGGCGAGGCTTCCCCGGCGGCAAGGCAATCCGGGCCGGCTTTCTCGTACAACCTGTGGTAGTCGTCCACCGAGCGGAAGCTGACTTTTTGCACATGCGGGAAGTCGCTGGCGAAGTAGTTCGTTTCCTTCACTTCCGACATGAAAATGCGCGGATGTTCAGCCAGGTAGGCATACAGGGCAGTGGTGCCACAGCGCGGAGCGCCAGAGATGAAGAAGGCGGGTCGTTTCATGCGGGCCGATTATATCGTGAAAAATCAGCGTGAAAAATCAGGCTTGCCATTTTCCCGGCGAGTGGGTATAATACCCACTCGCTTGGGCGGGTAGCTCAGTTGGTT
>CAYUNW010000048.1:0-2262 GCA_964446235.1 uncultured Gammaproteobacteria bacterium | reverse complement strand
GACACCCCGGCATCCTGGGCCGCATCCACCGTGAGGCAGAAAACGCCCTTGCCGCCCTTGCCGAGGCCGCAGGCCAGATACGACGGCTCGGCCGTGCCAAAGGCATATGCCTGGGGCGATGCATCCACGTAAAAAATATGGTTGTCGATAAAACTCGGGTCCGTCAGCTTCCAGAGGTTGGGGTGAACCATGCTCGGGATATAGGCGAAGAGTTCCTCGCCGGTGTCTGCGTCAAAGGCATGGAGCATGCCGTCATTGGCGCCGATATAGATAACCCCTTCCCAAAAATAAGGTTCGGAATGGGCGACATCCCCAAGCTTGAAATGCTGGGTAATATCGTTTTCGTCTGTAAACACGCGCTCCCGGAATGTGCCCGCAGGCTCTTCCAGGGCGGCATCGCCCCGGATATAATTGACCTGGTCGGCGGTGAGCCCGAAGGAGGCGGCGTTGGTATCCGTAAAATCCATGGCCGCCCCGCCCACGGATGTAAAAATCTTCCGGTCCGCCGGGGCTTTAGTTCCAAGATTATCTCTGGCCGACCAGACTTCCGTACTGATGGCGCCGGAACCCACGTCAATGGTCATGGCTTTCACATCCCCCCACCAGGACTCGGAGTTGTACAACCCCTGATAGATCATGGAACCGATCTGTCGCTGGACCGAGTTGGTGGTGACCGCGGCTGCCGCGCCGGTCCGGCGCTGGATGTCGGCTGATACAAGGGCCAGTTGGGCCACCAGTTCCTCGGGGTTGTCCGCATAAAAGAACAGGCCCCGGGAATTGACCGTGGCGTGCCAGAGGTCGTCGATCACGTCAAAGTCCGCTGCGCCGGGGCTTTTCCACGTGGGACAGGGCGCGCAAGCATCCGAACAGGTATTGGCCGGCGGATTGACGGCGCACAGGGCGTTGAAATCCGGATGGGCCTGGCGCAGGGGGCCGTCAATGCCGAAGCTCAGTCCATAGGTGACCATATGCTGATGATTGGCTTTATCAATCTCGCTTTCAGGCACGTTGTTGCTCAAGGTGGATTTCAGGTCCCGTTCATAATACTGCATGCCCGCGTCCGCGGTGGTTTTAACATAAGTGTCGCCGAATATGCCGCCGTCGTAATTTGAAGTGAACTCCCCGGAATCGCCGTCATAATTCTTGATGTTGGCGGTGCTGGGGCTGGCGCCGTCGGTGATCACCAGGGCAAAGGCCTGCTGGCAGGACCCGCCCCAGGCTTCCGTAAAATAGGGATAGCTTCCATTGGCGCTGGTGGTGGCATAAGGACCCCGCACCGGGTCCGGCGGCTGGGGCAATGTTGCAAAAATATCCTTGTCATTGTTGTTGGCGATGGTGCCGCCGACTTTTTCAACAAAATCGCCCATATCGGTTAAGTCTTCGGAAAACCCCCGGTTGGAATGGCAGTCCGGGATATTGTATAGCACCGCCAGAAACTGGGGGGTCATGTCATAATGGAACCCGTTGAAATTGGTATTGATCCACACGGTTCCGGTTTTGCCCTCCTGGGCGGACGGCGGGCTGGTCTGCATGCCCACCAGCATGTTGTCCATGTTGGTGATCATGACGCCCACGGCGTTTACCGCTGCCCACATGCGCCGGCTGTAATAGGTCACCCAGTTGGCGAAACTTTGAAGCATCGACGTATATGCGCCCGCTGCCGGCTCGGGAACAACGTCTGTGATATTTGATGGCAGATCCGCATATGTCAGCAGCCGGTACTCGCCGGCGTCGCCGATTTCGTTACTATTGGCATCAATGAGCTTGAAAAAAAAGGCTTCATTGTCATTTACCAAGTCGATCAGGTATATATCAGGATTGTCATCCGCGTCGTTTAAAGGATCGGTCAGGTCATTTCCCGTATCCGGACCGGTCATGTAAAAATGCCGGCGGGTCAGATCATAGGTTAAAGCTGATCGCGGCTCGAATTTAAGGTGAGACATATAAATCGGCCTTGGCACATTATTGCCGGTACAGGCGATAGTTTTATTTTTCGCTTCACCAGGAGAACTCAGAACAACCGTCGCCGTGCCGCCTGAGAATCTGCAAGGGTTGTTTTCGGGATTAAGTCGAAACCATCTTGAATCCGTATGCGCATCTTGATTAACGGATATAGTCTGCGCCGTATCGGCATTGATTGTATAAGTAACCGTATAATTGATCGCAGTTTCTCCGCACGGATTCGGATACCGGGCGAACACGTCATAATCAGTCGTGGTGCTGAGACCGCTCTTCGTCCATGTCCCTCTCCAATAATAAGTG
>CAYUNW010000047.1:0-2364 GCA_964446235.1 uncultured Gammaproteobacteria bacterium | reverse complement strand
GCTGGCGATTTTCTGGTGGTTCCTGAGCGGGGTCAGTTTCTCCACCGGCAATGCCCCCATGACCGCCCTGTTGCAATCGGTGGTGCCCAATGAGCTCCAGGGGCGCACCCTGGCGCTGCTCAATATGGTCTTTGGCTTTGCTACGCCAATTGGCTTGGCGATTGCCGGGCCGCTAGGGGAGGCTTTTGGGGTGCGGACTGTTTTTATCCTGGGCGGCGGGATCTCTGCGGTCGTTAATCTGTTGGCGCTGGGTTCCAAATCGTTGCGGGGTGTGGAAAAATTACAAGAAATGCGGTTATGAAGATTTTAGACGCAGGCCGGCTTTGAAAATATCAACTCTAGGCATGACACATTTGGCGCTAACTGCTGGGATGAGCACTATCTCGATTTTGCCCGCGCCCTGGTGGAAAAATTGAAACTGGTGCGCAAGGTTGTCCCATCCAAGGGTGGTACTACGCTGGTGCTCTTTTACGACCTGAAAACGGCGGCCCAATTTGGCGTCGAGCCAACCGGCAGCGGGTTGTGCGGTTTGTTCACGCCTCCCTAGCCCTCGCCCACCAACTTCATCATCCGTCCCGGAGTTTTTGTTGACAAACAGCGTGGCAAGGAGGGACGCTTGTCATATTCAAAAAATCGAATACTTTGCTATAATATATTCATGAAAACGAATATGACCATTTCCCAGCTTTCAACCAAGATCGCCGAAATCTTGCAGGTCATCAGCCCTTCGGCGCGCCTCTCCATCCTGCTCTCCATCGGGCGCGGGGAGGCTTGTGTTTGTCACCTGGAAGCGATACTCGGATGGCGGCAGGCCTATATTTCCCAGCACCTGATGGCCCTGCGCAAGGCCGAAATCCTGCAAGACCGCCGCGAAGGGCGCTATATCTATTATCGTTTGAAAGATGAAGCGATTCTTGCGCTGGTGCGGGATGCCGCCATCCTGGGCGGCATCGACCCTCAAAGCGTGGACGCGCTAGCCAACCCGGACCCGGGTCCCGCTTGTGAATGCCCCCACTGCGCCCCGGCATTGGTCACATTAACGGAGTAATATGGATTTCGTTCTGCAACTCATCTATGGCGGTCTCGGCAACCTGGCCGCTGATCTCGCTGCGCATGTTTTATTGTGCCTGCTGCCGGCCTTCTACATCGCTGGAGCGATGACCGCGCTCATCCCCAAGGAAACCGTCACCCGCTTCCTGGGGCGCAACACCCCCAAATATATATCCTACCCGGCTTCGGCGTTGGCTGGTTCGGTATTGGCAGTCTGCTCCTGCACCATCGTGCCGCTTTTTGCCGGGATTTACAAAAAAGGCGCGGGGCTTGGCCCAGCCATCACCTTCCTGTTCTTTGCGCCCGCCGCCAACATCCTGGCGTTGATTTACACTGGCGGCGTGATCGGCCCCGACCTGGCCTTTGCGCGCCTGTTCCTTTCGCTGGCCTTCGGGATTGGGATCGGCCTGATTATGGCGTTGATTTTCCGCAACGAGGACGCCGAACATGACGCCGCCACCGATGCCATGTTCGCCGCCCAAAAATCTATGCGCCGCGCCGCCCTGGTTTTCCTGCTGGTGCTGGTGGCGCTGCTGCTCTCCGGAACGCTCAAAATCGGCCTGCTGACCAATACCTACGCCACCCTGACCCTGCCCATCGCCAGCATGGACAATTTCCAGGCCTGGCTCTATAACCTGGTGCCGTTCGACCCGGCCAAAGGCGAGGAAGGCGTCAGCGCCCAGGGCGCAATCTTAATCGGACTGCTGGCGCTGATCGGGCTGGCATCCTGGAAGGGCATCGAAAACATTTTTGACGGTTTCAACCGCTGGACATGGATTTCGCTGGGGCTGGTGGGCGTCACCCTGCTGACCGCCGCCGTTGGTATGGCTCCCCACGCGGGCGGGCTGGATATCCTGATTAATGGTAAATTTTTCGGGGTGCTCGCCGCCCTGTTCATCCTGGGTTGGATTCTCAAAAAACACCTGAGCGAGGATGAGACCCGCGAGTTCCTGTGGGAATCGTGGAAATTCGTCAAACAGATTTTCCCGCTCTTGATTGTGGGCGTCTTTGCGGTGGGCGTGATCCGCGAACTGATCCAGCCCGAATGGATTGAAGCCCTGGCTGGGCAGAATACCCTGCTCGGCAACCTGGTGGGTGTGGTTTTCGGGGTGTTCATGTACTTCCCCACCCTGGTGGAAGTGCCGATTGCCAATATGTTCCTCTCCCTGGGGATGCACCGCGGCCCGTTGCTGGCCTACCTGATGGCCGACCCCGAACTCAGCCTGCAAAGCATCCTCATTACGGCCACCATCATCGGGCGGCTCAAAGCCTGGGTCTATGTCGGCTGGGTGGCTTTGTTCAGCACCCTGGCCG
>CAYUNW010000046.1:0-2399 GCA_964446235.1 uncultured Gammaproteobacteria bacterium | reverse complement strand
TTCTTTCAAATCCACTCCGAGATATATAGTTGTTATTTTATCTTCAGATATTCCATCTTTTTCAATTAAAAATTGACGCATAGATTCGCCATCCGCAATGAAGTGGTCAATCCATAATCTATTTCTTATCCAGTGAAGAGGATTATGTTGTATAGAGTTAAGACTATGGCATCCCGCTACATTTTTAATACCTGCAAGTTTAGCCGACTCTGAGCCATATGTTCTATCGTAATTCACATTTGTGTGTATTATATCTATTTTTTGACTTCTTATTATGTTGTACAACTTCCATACAATTTCCACTGCTTTGCTTTTAATTAAAAATGGAATAGGGATAACTTTTAATCCATAATTTTGGGATTTTTCAACTAATGGATTGTCGGGCAGGCAGGATACAATTACACTATGCCCTCGTTCTTTTAGTTTTTTGCTAAGATTCAATACATATACTTCCCCGCCCGAATAGATGTCTGATGAATTGGTGATTAATATTCTCATTCAACAAGTAATTTACATTTTTTAATCTGAAAAAGCAAGTAAAAACATAAACCTCACAAGTTTTTTTGAACCTGTGAGGTTTGGTAAAATGGAGCTAACGAGGTTCGAACTCGTGACCCCTTGACTGCCAGTCAAGTGCTCTCCCAATTGAGCTATAGCCCCAATAAACTTTTAGTAATATAATAAAATTTGACTTAAAAAGCAATAAAAAAATTAAAAAACTTCTTTAGACAATGCGGTAAAATCTATTGACAATTCGTGGCAAATAATGTATAATAATGAAAAGGGTTATTTTTTAATTAAGGGTATCTTGTTTCTATGAGCAAAACTCCTAATCCATATGCAAAATTAAGTCAAAGCCAGAAGCAAAAGCGTTTATTAGATGCTATAAAAACAGGTGATATAGAATCGGCTGAATTTCTCCTCAAATATAAGTTAGATGTAGATAATGCAACTGATTCATCTGGACAAACCGCTTTAGATATTGCTTGTGGTGCCGGCTATGTAGAAATAGCAAAAAAACTTTTGGAAAAAGGTACCCAACTAAATGCTAAAGACGGGCAGGATGGTCCTCTGCACATTGCCTGTAAGAATGGACAATTAGAAACGGTCAAATTGCTTTTGGATTTCGGTGCCAATGTCAATCAACATGGCAAGTGGGGTTGGACTCCCTTAATGTATGCTTCAGCCAAAGGTCGTTCTTTAGAAATCGTTAAACTTTTATTAAAAGCCGGGGCAGATATTACTGCTATTGACTCCAATAAAGAAAACGCTTTGTATAGAATGGTCTCTGAAGATAATCCGGATACGGAAATAGCAAAATTATTATTAGATAGTGGATTGGATATACACGATAACAACCTATATTTTGGCACGATTCTGCATTGGTCTGCCAGATGTGGTCGAGTTGATATTGTCCGGATGCTTTTAGAAAGAGGCGCAGAGGTTAACCTGAAGGAAAAACGCGAAGAAGCCACACCTATTGTTTGGGCAATGGAGAATAAACATAGTGAAGTTGTAAAAATATTATTAACTCACGGAGCAGATCCATTATCTGCAAACCGATTTGGTGATTCGCTTTTAGAGTACTCCGCTGAATCAGGTGATAAAGGGCTGGTGGTAGAGATTTTAGAAAAAATTAGGAATAATCCAAAATGTTCAGAAGAAAAAAAACTCTACCAAATGACCAAAGCCTTAGCCAAAGCCATCCAAAAGGAAGATTTAGAGATGGTTAGATTGCTTATCAGTTATGGAGCAGACCCCAATGCCTCAAGTGGGTCTGAAGCAGAAACAGCATTAATTAAGGCATCCCATTTTGAAAACTTGGAAATTGTAAAATTCCTGCTTCAAAATGGTGGCGATATAAAGGCACGGGATAGTCGCGGTAATACCGCTCTTTTACACTCTGCCTGGTGCGGATATACGGATATTGTACGATTTCTTTTAGAAAACGGAGCAGATATAAAAGAAACTAACGATCTAAACTGGAACGTTTTGATGCAGGCTTGTTCCGAAGGTCATATAGAGACTGTCCGGTTGCTTTTAGAAAAAGGCTCGCCCCTTGATGAGATTGATTATGAGATGGGTTATACAGCATTGTCTTTGGCTGAACACACTAAAAACAAATCATTGGTTGACCTTCTAAAATCATATGGAGCCAAACCAAGGGTTATCAAATGGCGAGCGCCGGAGCAGGATTATTTTTCAATATTCGACTGTGATATATGCAAATATTTAGGACACTCATTCAGACTACCAAGCAGTTATGAACCAAGAAATATAGAAGGTCTGGAAATCATATACACCGATGTCGAGAGTACTGATAACTATACCGATTATACACATATCTTAAAAAAATGTAAAAACTGCGGAACTTATTACTACCATTACCATTACATAGA
>CAYUNW010000045.1:0-2460 GCA_964446235.1 uncultured Gammaproteobacteria bacterium | reverse complement strand
TAGTTTTAGTATCAATGCTCACTTCGATTGCATATTCCGAACTGTTCTGCCAGTAATTTTGTCCGGGATTGCCATTGTAAGAACGTGTTCCTTTCGTATATGCTGATTTTATTTCCTGCGGAATGTATAATGATGACTGGGAAAGTAAAACTTTAAAAGTGAATAATGAAAAGTAAAAAAGAAGAATCAGTTTTAATAACATTTTCATATCTTTAATATAATTCTTTGTAAACTTATTCATAAGTGTTATTATTAAAAAGACAATAAAACGAAGATTTTTCTATGACTACTCCTTATTCTCCTTAAGTCGGGTTTTTCTCTTCTTTTTAATGAGTAGAAATAAGAAAAGTGTTCTATATTTCATTTTTCTTGGTATAAGTTACGGCTGTTAATTATTATTGTGCCTCCGGAGGAAATTTTATGAAACAATCTGCATTATTATTAACATTACTGCTTCTGCTGAACTTAACATCAGTTAAAGCACAGGACAGCATCAGCCCCTGGTCAGCCAAATTTAAGGCGGGCGGGTTGTATCTGCAGGGAAATACTAACAAGTTCTTTGGTTCAGCCGAAGGTTTGATAACTTTCCGCAAGGGAATTGTTGAATCGATACTTTCGGCATCGGTTACTTACGGTGAATCGGACGGCATAAAAGATGATAACGACCTCGGCGTTACATACACGTTCGACCTTTGGTACGATAACATATGGTCGCCGTTTGTTCTACAGTATACGGAATACGGCTTTTCAAGAAACATAGAACTCCGCTCACAAAGCGGTGCAGGGATAAAATATACGTTCGTCCCCTTTCCGAATTACAAGTCGTCGCTCTCGGCTGCGGGAATTTACGATTACACGAACTATAAAAACATAGAAGGATACAGCGACAGCAGAACTTTCAGAATTTCGGTAAGGCTGAAGACAAAATTATTGTTGTTCGGTGAACGGTTTTTAATTTCACACGTTACTTTTTACCAGCCTTCTGTAAAAGAGATTCGCGACAGGATATGGAATTCGGAAACAACCCTGGGAATAAATATATCTGAAATTTTTTCTTTTAATACAACTTATAAATATCATTACGAATTTTATACCGTTCAGGATCGGAAAAAACATGACCATGAACTTACCTTCGGTATTGGAATTGAACTTAAATAAACATAAAAAAATACTAACATGAGCAATAAAATAAAAATCTCCAGCGGGGCTAAATGGGAAGATATAGTCGGTTACTCGCGGGCAATAAAAATTGATAAGCGGATAATTGTAAACGGCACAACTGCAATAGATGAAAAAGGTGAAATAACGGGCAAAGGTGATGTGTATATGCAGACAAAATATATATTGCAGAAGATAACCGGGTATCTTGAGCAAGCCGGTGCAGAACCTGAAGATGTAATAAGAAACAGGATTTACATTACCGATATATCCCGCTGGGAAGAAGCCGGCAGGGCTCATGCGGAATTTTTCGGAAAAATAAAGCCGTGCTGCACAATGGTTGAGATTAAAGGATTGATAGATCCCGAGATGCTTGTGGAAATTGAAACTGAGGCTGAAATCGATTAAAGATTGTTGAGTCCGCCAGCTGGCGGACGAGTTATTTTTTACTGGCGAAATGAAGTTAATTTTAGCCATTTTAAAAAAAACTTGACTTTTTTGGTTCTTGTCGACTTTCCCGCCAACAGCGGGGTCTCAAGACAAAAAGAACAATACATTTATTAATGAAATCTTGTCTCCAGGAGAGCCAAGAATACAAAATGATATATTTATTGGGAACAGAAGTGATTGATTATTACTATTGATATTGATTATAGGTTGACTTAGCATACTAAATTTACTATTTTAAAAGCAACTACATTTTATTTCTTAACTAACTTAAGAAAGGACAGATTATGAAAACACTTGGTGAATTAACTAAAACAAAACCAATGGTATATGCATCATCCGGACAAAGCATTATGGATGTAATTAAGCTGATGGCTGAAAAGAATGTAGGTGCAGTGCCTATACTTGATTCCAGCGGCGGTTTAAAAGGAATATTTTCGGAACGGGATGTTTTAAAACGCTGCATCACACAAAAAATAGACCTCGAAAAGACGCTTGTGGATGATGTTATGACAAAGGGTGTAATAGTAATGGATTCTGCCGATTCATATGAGGACTGCCTGAAAATCATGAAGCAGGAAAGCATCCGTCACATACCCGTGCGTGAAGGAGATGATCTGGCTGGCATGGTTTCTATCCGTGATTTAATGCAGATTGATGTTGACGCAAAGGAACAGGAAATCGAGATTTTGAATTCATATATAAGATATAACCTAAGCAAATAAGAAAGTGAGGATGAGAAATTGAATGGGAAATCAGACCGTCCCAAAACAATAGGCGGACTAAAAAAAAGCGGTTACGAAGTTTTATCGGTCAAAGATGAGATAAGGCGTAACCTTATACAAAAGCTGAAGA
>CAYUNW010000044.1:0-2474 GCA_964446235.1 uncultured Gammaproteobacteria bacterium | reverse complement strand
TACGTTTTTCTTAGTCTCCGTAAACGGTCGTCGTATACTCGCCATAGACGCCGAGTATGTTCTTTGCATCCCAATCCACGTACTTGATAGAACTGATACCGCCATTTGCCGCGGCCGTCTTGATACTGGAATCACCAGTAGCGACCAGCCCAAGGATAGACGTTGACTTAGCCACGCCGACCTTAGAATACGACAATGCTCCCTGTCCTGCTCCAACCGGCGCCTTGATCTCGGTGTACAGCGCTCCGTACGGATACGGGGTCGCACATCCGGATAACACCGCGACGGCCACGAAACATAACACGACCAATGCTGCTGCTTTCCTCATTGCGTGCCTCCTTTCTTGGTTAGACGATCTTTCACTGCCTTGCCTCCGATCTGGGCGACTAACTCCTGGAGAGTAGCCATATCCGCGGACAAACGCGCGGTCCTCCCGCCAAGAGAGAATTGCGCGTTGATCAACTCGCGGTTACTCTGGGTCAAATCTTCAAGCAGCACAGCAACTCTGGACACGTGCACGGAAATAGAAGCCAGAATGAGGATGAGAACCAGCATGAAAAGCCTGACGATAACCGCGTTCATTCTATCCTATCCTTTGCGCTTTGTATTTTAGATGTGCCGTTTCGGAATACAGGTTCGAGTAAGTTATTCTGCCACCGGACAGAAGAAAAGTCAAATAGTAAATAGTCAAAGGTCGCCACCCGGCCATATCCCCTGGCGGGTACAAGTGGGATTGGCAGGTTGGGCAGAAGCCCGCACCGGCATATCCTTAAGTGCCGCGTGTGTGCGCCTCGGCCGCCTTGCCAGGCGGCCAGGCGTAAAGAACGAAGGTCGAAGAAAAAAAACAAAAAACGATACACACCTTCGACCTTCGACCTTCGACATAACAAAAGGCCCAGCTATTCAGCTGGGCCTTTTGTTATTTAAGGAGCATCTACCTACTCTCCCGTAGCCTTACGACTAGAGTACCATCGGCCTTGAAGGGCTTAACTTCCGTATTCGGAATGGGAACGGGTGTTTCCCCTCCAGTATGGACGCTCCAAGTTTAATGAGCGCCAATGTTACAAATTCCTCTAATACGAATTTATAACATTGTGCGCGAATTAAACCCCGAGTCCGCAGCAGGCGGACGAGGGGTCCCAAGCAACACTGACAATTTCATACATAGTGTAAAAACCACTTTTGACCAAAGCGTAACGGTCATTGTTAGTACGGCCATGACTCCGTATTCTTTTACGAGGTAAAAAATTACGGAGGGTCAAGCCGATTGGCAGATTAGTACGCATTAGCTAAAATCCTTACGGATCTTACACACTGCGCCTATCAACCCCGTGGTCTACGGGGTGCCTACATGGCCTTGCGGCCAAGGGATACTGATCTTGAGGGGGGCTTAGCACTTAGATGCTTTCAGCGCTTATCCCTTCCGAACATAGCTACCCAGCCCTTGCTCCTGGCGGAACAACTGGAACACCAGAGGTTCGTTTTTCTAGGTCCTCTCGTACTGAAGAAAACTCCTCTTCAAGTATCCTGCGCCCACATCAGATAGAGACCGAACTGTCTCACGACGTTCTGAACCCAGCTCGCGTACCCTTTTAACCGGCGAACAGCCGGACCCTTGGGACCTTATACAGCCCCAGGATAGGATGAGCCGACATCGCAATCGTATCCGTTCTTTCGAACGGGATTAGACTATATCTTCATCCCTCGGCAGTTGTTTCCAAGCTGCCGGGGAGTTGGCGTGTGATAGCTTCGTGCGGACAGCTATCTCATGCGCAGAAGCGCTCACACTCGGATTGGTGTGCGCTTGACACCCAAATCAATCGGATGATTTGGTGTGCGCTTGTGCGCAATCAGTCGTTACGGGGTCAAATAGAATGCAGTTTCATGGCCTCTCTTGGACGACGCATAACCGATACGTAATAGTTGATTGAAGTAATAAGATTAGAGTGACTTCACCTTATCAGTATCATGAGATGTGTCACCAAGAGAAAGGACCACTGAATAACTGCTTATGATTCTATCGACTTCCCACGGTATTACCACGCCTGACGCAACTGCGTCAGGCAGAGGCTCCACCGTTATTAGCCAATACATGCACGGGATTACTCCCGTGCCACCCCATTTTGTCGAGGTGCCAAACCGGGCTGTCGATGTGAACTCTCGAGCCCGATAAGCCTGTTATCCCCAGAGTACCTTTTATCCGTTGAGCGATGGCAATTCCACATTCAACCACCGGATCACTAGCTCCTACTTTCGTACCTGCGCGTCCTGTCGGACTTGCAGTCAAGCTGGCTTGTGCGCTTGCACTCCACAGACGATTGCCGACCGTCTTGAGCCAACCTTTGAGCCCCTTTGTTACTTTTTAGAAGGGAACCGCCCCAGTCAAACTGCCCACCTGTCACTGTCCTCCAGCCGGATAACGGCATGAAGTTAGAATCTTAGTGCAATAAGGGTGGTATTTCACATTGTGGCTC
>CAYUNW010000043.1:0-2501 GCA_964446235.1 uncultured Gammaproteobacteria bacterium | reverse complement strand
AGCGATCGAGTACGGCCTGGGTGGCCGGGAGGGCAGCGCCGAAGAGCGGATCAGCCCGCTCAAGCGCCTCCCGGAGTTCGCCGGCGCCCAGCGGAAGATCCTCAAAACGATAGGGATAGACCGGCGCGACTTCTGCGACCTCGAACACTGCGCGGTAGCCTTTCCCGCTCGCCGAGGGTTCGTAGCGATATCCCACGCTTTCAAACAATCCGGTACTGAGCAGGCGTTCCCGCGCGGATTCAAAGACCTCGCGTGTGGCGGCTTGCCCGATCTTGAGGCCGGCCACCGCCAGGATGGCTTGCTCCCGGTAGTTCCGGTTTCCGGAGACCGCGAGGCTTTCGATGGGCCAGGCCTGCGGAGCCGCCGGAGAAGCGGATACCGGCTGCTTGACGGGCTGCGCGCGGCGGCGCGACTGGCCGGGCGCAGCCGGAGCCGCCAGGAGCAACACCACAAGCAACCAGGTCATGATCCTTTTATTGTATGCCGGGGGGCGAAAACGGCCGGACACAAAAAAGCCCCGCGCGGCAACGCGGGGCGGACGCAGTCGGAGAGACAACCCCAACCATGCGAAAAACCTCTGCGAACCCCACTTTATAAGAGCAATTCGGAAACCACATCGATCCTATTGATAATAAATACTCTATGTGCTGCCGCCTCTTCCGATTTTCGTAGCCGGGCGGGAACTGACTTCCAGGATTCGGAAGCGGCCGGGCGGGACGGCACTGCGATCCGCCCCAGGCGCTACAATGGCGGGGAGATGGCGACAGCGCCGCGTCCGCCGCTTGAGACCCTGCCGGCAGCCTCCGCCCGGGCGGCATTGTCTGCGTTCTTCGTTACCGGCCTGTTGCTGTCATTCCTCGGCCCGATCATCCCTGCCTGGGGCTATCATCGCGGGTTCCGGTTCGACATCCTGGGCCATTATTTCCTCAGCATGAACGCCGGTGTGCTCGCCGCCGGGTTCGCCGCCCCGCGCTGGCTGATCAGCCGGGGGACCAAGGCGGGCGTGGTGGCGGGCTGCGCGATTTCCGGTGCGGCGCTGCTGTTCCTGGCCCTGTTCTCCCCGCCGGCGTCCGCGTGGTGGCGCGTGTTCGGCTTGTTCTGGCTGGGCGCGGGAGCCGGACTCCTGAGCAGCTCCGCCTTTCACGCCATCACCGCGGCGTATCGTCACAACCCGGCGGCCACGGTGAACCTGGCCAACATCCTGTTCGGGCTCGGCTGCCTGACCACCTCGCTGCTGGTGGCAGGGACCTTTTACGTCTACACCGTCCCGAGCATCGTGTTTCTGCTGGCGATGGTGCCCCTCCTGTTGACCGGACGCTACGGCCGAGCCAGGCTGGAGTCGCCGCCGCCCGTCCTGCAACCCCCGGTCGACCAGGTTCTCGCCGATTTCCGGAACCCGGCCGCGGTTCTGCTCAGCCTGCTGCTGTTCTTTCAATTCGGAAACGAGTGGGCGATCGCGGGGTGGCTGCCGATTTTTCTGATCCAGCGCATCGGAACGAGTCCCGCGACGGCGATCTGGATGTTGTCGCTGTTCTGGACGGCGCTGCTGGCCGGACGCGTGCTGGCGCAGCCGGTCCTGCCCCGCCTCGACCACCGCAAGTTCCTGCTGATGAGTGTTCTCAGCGCGATGTTCGGCTGCCTCATGCTGCGCTTCACGAACAACGCCTTTGGAGCGGGCGTGGGTGTGTTGCTGGCGGGCATCGGATTCGCCGCGATCTACCCGCTGGTGGTGGAGATGATCGGCGCCCGGTTTCCGTATTACCACCCGGGGATTTTCAACGGGATCTTCTCGATCGCCGTCACGGGCGGTTTTCTGGCCCCCGCCACGCTCGGGTATTTCGCTTCCTGGCTGGGCGTCTCGGTGGTGATGTGGCTGCCGATGGCGGGCGCCTTTCTGGTGTTTTTCATCGTTCTGCTTATCTGGCTGGAGGCCAGGCTCAGTGGGGCTCGCTGAAGGCTCCTTCAAGCTTTGCGAGATCCGCTCCCGCCAGCGATTGCGGCCTCCACAGCAGCGTATCATCCGGGTGGTGCGCGGCGCGCCGGTCCAAAGCCGCTTTTCGGCTGTTGGTGGCGTAGCAGTACGCACACCCGAAGGGGCAGGTGTCGTAGGCGCCGATGTCGATGCTGCGGTGGCATCCGCAATCGGCCCTGGTGGGAGCTGGCGGCGCGGCGTCCGTATCCGTTCCGGGAGGACCGCCGAACGGCTGGGGCGCCACGCAATGGGCCTTCTCGACCAGGGGTTGAAGGAGGCGATCGTCGCAGCAGGAGTACAGGCGGATGCCCCGGTCGCGGGCGGCCGCGGCCAGCTCGCCGGCCAGAAGGCGGCGCGTCTCCGGTTCCGGGTTTTCCGCCTCGGCGCCCGCGGCCGCCAGGTTACGCAAGGTCTTCTTGTAGAAGGTCACGAATGAGACGTAGCAGCGCGCGGTATAGCCTGCCAGCTCCGACGCCAGCCGGGAAAACAGGTCGAGGTGCCAGGCGGCGTGTGTTCCTGGAGTCAGAAG
>CAYUNW010000042.1:0-2529 GCA_964446235.1 uncultured Gammaproteobacteria bacterium | reverse complement strand
GGCCGGGTCGGCTTCTTTCGCGGCTTCCACTTTCCGGCGCAGGGCCTCCAGCGCATCCGCATAGATGTTCAGCCGAGCGCGCGCCAGGGCGCGGCGCTCCTCCAGCGTTTTCTTGCGCTGCTGGGCAGTAGCGCCGATTTCGCGAATCTTTTGATAAACCTGTTGGAAGTCGATGGACATGGGAAGCCTGTTTAGAACATTTGTCTAGATTTTACAGCCAAACCAGGTAATTTGCAAGTTCGGGAACTTTTCTGGAGCGGTTTCGTCTATTTTGTAAGAAACCAACAAATCCCCGGAGCAACCGGGCACAAAGGAGCAAAAATGAAAACCCGTACCATTCTCTTCTCTTTACTCGTTTTAACGGCTGTCTTGTTGAGCGCTTGCGCTCCTGGTGTGGCGGCAGGCGGCGTCCAGCCCGCGGCGCGTTCGATCACCGTCAGCGGGGCCGGCCAGGTCACCCTGACCCCCGATATTGCCTATATTTACATCGGCGTGCGCACCGAAAAGAATACAGCCGCCGATGCCGTCTCTGAAAACAACGCCCAGACTACCCGCCTGGTGGAAGCGTTGAAGAAGGCGGGGGTAGCCGCCGAGGACATTCGCACCTCGAACTTCTCTATCTGGTCGAACCAGCAATATGGTCCCGATGGCCTGCCGACTGGGGAAACCATCTACGCCGTCGATAACACTGTTTATGTGACTGTGCGCGACCTGGCTACCCTGGGCGACTTGCTCGACAAGGCCGTGCAGGCGGGCGCGAACAGCATCAACAGCATCAGCTTCGACGTTGCCGACAAGAGCGCCGCCCTGAGCGAGGCCCGCAAGTCTGCTGTGGAAGCCGCCAGGCAACAGGCCGAAGAACTGGCCGCAGCCGCCGGGGTAGGCTTGGGTGAAGTCCAGACCATCACTTACTTCGATGCGACACCCTATCCCGCCTTTGACGGCAAGGGCATGGGCGGCGGCGGGGCGGCAGAGATGGCTGTGCCGATCAATCCCGGCACCATGCAGTTGACCGTCACCGTCACGATCGCCTACGAAATCAAGTAATGCAACAACTTCCTCCCTGGGTGACCTCCCTCGCGCAAGCGGGGGAGGTCTATTTTTTGCGAAATTCGCGCCAAAATGGGGGTGGCGTTATAATCATTCCAAATCTTCCAAGGAGCGAGAACATGCTCAAAGTCGGTTACGTCGGTCTTGGCCTGATGGGCAAATCCATTGCCCGCAACATCCTCAAGGCGGGGTTCCCGCTTGTAGTTCACAACCGCAGCCGCGCGGCGGTGACCGAACTGGTTGCCGAAGGTGCCAGCGAAGCCTTTAGCCCGGCTGAAGTG
Source organism: uncultured Gammaproteobacteria bacterium (assembly GCA_964446235.1). GTDB lineage: Bacteria > Patescibacteriota > Microgenomatia > 2-02-FULL-39-11 > 2-02-FULL-39-11 > CAYUNW01. The sequence continues at coordinate 1,198 of CAYUNW010000042.1, read as the reverse complement.
GCGGGAAAAGTGGATGTGGTTTTTACCAACCTGCCGGATTCTCCCGATGTGGAGAGCGTGGCCCTTGGCCCGGGCGGAATCGTGGAAGCGGCCCGGCCGGGGCTGGTCTACGTGGACAACAGCACGATCAAACCCGCCACGGCCCGGCGCATCGCTGAAGCCTTTGCCCAAAAAGGCGCCTTCGCCCTTGATGCTCCCGTTTCTGGAGGCGACATCGGCGCGAAAAACGCCACCCTGACCATCATGGTCGGCGGCGAGGCGTCTGCCCTTGCAACGGTGATGCCGGTCTTCCTGGCGATGGGCAAAACGGTTACGCACGTCGGCGACGCCGGGGCCGGGCAGGTGGCCAAAGCCGCCAACCAGATCATGGTCGCCGCCCAGATGGTCGCCATGGGCGAACTGCTGGTCTTCTCGCAAAAAGCGGGCGTCGACCCGCAGAAAGTGGTCGACGCCATCAAGGGCGGGGCCGCGCAGTGCTGGACATTGGACGTCAAGCCGCCGCGCCTGTTTGCCGGCAACCGCAGTCCAGGATTCAAGGCTTACATGCAGGCCAAAGACCTCAACATCGTGCTCGAAACTGCCCGCGAATACGGCGTCCCCCTGCCCGGCACCGCCGAAAACGCGCAATTATTCAACGCCATGCTCCAGATGGGCATGGGCGAGCTGGACAATTCAGCCGTGCTTGGCGTGCTCGAATCCCTGGCAGGTACCAAACTCGAACGATAAATGGATGGGCGTATGAATATCTTGAAAAAATACTGGCCAACCTTGCGCGATTTCAGCCTGGTGGCCGCCGGGACCCTCGTCCAGGCCATCGCGCTGCGCATCTTCTTTGTCCCGGCCAACCTGGCTTCGGGCGGCGTGAGCGGTATTGCGCAACTGGTCAACTACCTGACCCGCTCTCCCGAAACCCCCGCAGGCTGGTCGATCGGTTTGATGGTTTTCCTGGGCAACCTGCCGCTCTTTGGGCTGGGCTGGCGTTTCCTGGGCGGGCGCGGATTTGTCCTGCGCACTGCCTTCGCGATCGTGACTTACTCCTTTTTTGCAGATGCCCTGCTCTGGCTGCCGTTTTTCCCGACTGCCGGGCTGACCGATGATATCGTGCTGAACTCGCTCTATGGGGCGGTGGTGGCCGGCATCGGCTATGGCCTGGTCTATCGCGGACGCGGCACCAGCGGCGGGAGCGACATTCTGGCCC
>CAYUNW010000041.1:0-2554 GCA_964446235.1 uncultured Gammaproteobacteria bacterium | reverse complement strand
TAGATTACATAATTTCACATGAGGGAATGTCGAATATGTCCGTAGCTTATACATATGTTTGACTTTTGTATGAGTTAATGATAGAATGGCGCGCTAGATTAGTCTGTCCTATGATTAAGCTGCCGAAAAAATTATTATTGAGTCTTATTTCTTTATTTATTCTGGTAGTAGCCGTAACAAATACGGCAGGCCAGAATTTTTCTAATATTGTAATTTCCCGTTAAAATTGTCGGCTTTTTAGTGGGGAATCAGATGTAGGGCAGGCGTCTGATTTCCCATTAAGAAGCCGATTTTTCAATCAGACGTGATTTTGTAAATTTTGGTTTCTCCGCTTTCAAATACAACTTTGCCCAGAGTTTCAAATTTCTTTTCGTCTAGCTTTGGATATTTTTCCTTTTCCAAGCTTCCCACAAAAATATATTCAACAGCGTATTTTTTCAATATAGGTTTGATACTGTCAGCACTTTCCGCTTCATATATTTGGGCAACTTCAGGGATTCTTTTGCCGGCTTCGTCATAACTTCCTCTCCAGAGCCATTCATGGACCGGCCAGCCAACGATTGTGGGTAGTCCGGTGTTGGCTGATATTCTGGCGTAATCAGTATAAGAATCACCGTTAGCTTCAACTATGACCGGCTGGGCATTGTCAGGAATTTCTTTACGAAGCCACATTACAGCGTTGAAATCGTCGGGATATTGATCTTTCATCCAATTGATACCGAATAAACCATGATTGGTTTTCAGACCGCCAAAATATGAATTGATGGCAAAGTGCGGATAGATTGCTACTAATCCGAAGAGAGGTATGAACAAGGCAGTATAGATTCTTTGAAAATTCATTCCATAAGACGTATCTTTGATTCGGAAAAATATATATGCACTGACCAATCCCAACATCATAAAAGCCTGATACCCAAGTTTAAACATAGTATTTGCACGGTAATGCGCCGGATAAATATCTTTGGCGTAGAAATATTCCGGAAAGATAAGAAGAAGGGTAGAGATTATAACTAAAGCCAGTACAAAAAGGTCAATTGGGTTTTTGGATTGGAACCAAATTTTCAGACGGTCAAAAAAAGACAGATTTTTTTCATAATGATGTTTTTTCGGAATATTTTTTCTGAATTTGGATAATAAATTCAAAAATGAATACCAAGCCTTTGGAATATAGAAAAACAAGACATTGTAATAGAAAAAGCCCCAAAGGATTGCCAGCATATAAATGGGTGATTTTTGGCATTTGCCGGTCTCAAAAAGAAACGGCCCAAAACTCTTTTCCTGAAGGAATGTCGGAGCGCAAAGTACTCCGATGCCCGAAACAAAAGGTTTGAAGTTCATGGAAAACGGCAGATTAGAAAGAAGAAAGAAAAACAGCAAGAAAAGGGAAGCAGAGAAAGTTTTATAAATCAGATTTCTAAAGTTAATCTCTTTATCTTTTATGAAATTTATGATGATAAAAATTAATCCTGACAATATCATATAAATCAATCCGTCCCAGGCATTGGTCATATACATGACACCGACCAGAATTCCAAGCAGAGTCAGAGGGATAAAAGGTATATTGGTATGGTTTTCAAACTCATCTGCCAAGTCCTGCCAAACCGAAGGTTTACGGTCGGTATTTTTCTCTTTTTTTCCTTCATAAATTACACTTAAGATGGACAAAAGAAAAGCTATGCCCAAAAGTACAAACGGTATGTCGGAAACATGTCCGTGCAGGTCTGACACAACAAAAGAATAGATAGGAAATTCGTGAATGGTAAAAGGGATGAAGCGGGTGGCATTGGGATACCAGTATTTTTCCGGACTAAGATCAAATTTCAAAGTCCAGAAAGGTTTAGGTTCTTCATTGGGATATCCTTCTGTAAATATATACAAAGTATGTAAATTACCTCCAAGGGCAACCAAAAATCCGGAAAGAAGACCGATAGTTACCAGAGTAGTCAGATATTTTGATGATGCGGTCTGGATTTTTTCATGCAGTTTTGCTCTGGTCAAACGGAATTTTTTGAATAGATGGTAAAGGTTAATACCGATAGAAAATGATAAAGTAAAGGTGAAGGCAAAAAGCAAGGCAATCATCAGATTATAAGTGACTGCTGAATCCAGACCTGACAGTTTTGTCAAAAAGGCCGTGATATAGTGACCAAAATAATAATAATTGATATTAAATCCACCTAAGTAATCAGGCGATTTGGATAGCCACATATCAAGCGGAGGGAAATATTCGCCCCGAAGAATTGAATTGACAAATCCAAAATCCATGAATTTTTCCAATCCTCGGATAGACGGTTCGTGGGCTTTGACGTAAGACCATATCCAAAACGATAAAAAGAAGATGAACTCCTCAAACATTACGAAAGCCAGGAAAATATTGTCTTTCGCTTTTTTTTGCCAGTTTCTGTTTAAAAGCCAAACATTGAACAACGCAATTAAAAAAAGACAAACAACGATTGTACCTCTATTGAAAGGAAAGAGTTTTAAGCTCCCCAGAAGCCAAATCAGATACGAGGAGATAAAGATGCCGAAAATTTTTGAGAAGATATAGCCTTTA
>CAYUNW010000040.1:0-2564 GCA_964446235.1 uncultured Gammaproteobacteria bacterium | reverse complement strand
GATGATACCCAGAGGGGTGCGCAGTTCGTGCGAGGCCAGTGCCAGGAAGTTGCTTTTCAGGCGATCGGTTTCGCTGATGTCTTCGTAGGCTCTTTGCAGGGCCTGGATAAGCCGCGCGTTGTGGATGGCGATGGCGGCTTGGGAGGCCAGTACCGTTAGCAGGCGTTCATCGGCTGCCGAGAAAGTGCCCGCGCGTTTGTTGAGCGCTTCGAGTACACCTACGCCCCTGTCACGGATGCGCATGGGCACGCCGAGCAGGGAACGGGTTTCGAACTGTACTTTTTGAGACGCATTGCTGAAATGGCGCGGGTCCTGGCGCACATCGTTGATGATGATGGGCTTCTCTTCGCGGAAAATCGTCCCGGCCAGGCTGCCATCGATGGGAACCGGAATTTGTGCCAGCTTTTTGGGTTCAGATCCCGTGGACGCGGCGAAGAACAGCCGGTTGCGCTTCTCGTCATAGAGCAGGATGGAGGCGGCTTCGCAGTCGAGCACATCCACGGCGGCTTGGATGATGTATTGGAGCAGTTCGTCCAGGTTGATGGTGGAATTGAGTGTTAGGCTGACTTCCATCAGCCGGGCAAGCTGTTTTGCTTCGAGGCTTTGGTTGCTGATCATGTGCTTAGTTTAGCCCGAAACGAGAACAGGCGCAATAGGGAAAGAAAAGACCGGCTTCAAGCCGGTCTGATTGGTTCAGGATGGTTCTTCCTCGGGCGCGGGACCTTCGACAGGGATCTGTTTGAGCAAATACAACACGCCTATGATCAGGCCCATTGCCAGCCAGCCTGGCAAGCCTAGCGGGCTGCCAGCCAGGGCGGTATCCAGGCCATCGGGATCAAGGAAGAACAAGCTCGCCCCTGCGATGGCGTTGAAGGCGCCATGGGCAAGCGCTGGGGCCCAGGGGCTTTTGGTCTTTAGATACAGCCAGCCGAAGATCACTCCCAGTAACATGCATCCCACTGTCATCACCAAAACACCCAGGTAGGGATGCATGGGAAAATTATATCCGTGGAATATGGTGGTTGGCGCATGCCAGATGCCCCAAATAAAACCAGTTAACAGGACCGCTTTCCACTCGCCGAGGGGCATCAATTGAGGTAATAAAAAGCCGCGCCAGCCGAGTTCTTCACCCAAGGCAAAAATGATGTTGATGAACGGAGCAAAAGTCAAAGCCGATGCGATCTGGATTAGAACCAGGGTTTCAGCGGATGGCATGTTTGGGGTTGGCGGAGTATGGGCTATGAGTTCGCGCATGAATGTCAGGCTGTCGTCGACTTTTCCGGTGCCAAGCAACACAGTGAATCCCAGGGTTAAGAGAACGATCACGCTGGGCAGGAGCCAGGCTAAAAAGTAGAACCGTTTTGCTCCGAGGGTGTTCAGACGCAGTGAGTCAAAGGGTTGCCTGCTAATCAGGGTGGCCAAAATGGCGCCAATTCCTGGCCCCCACATTCCCAGGGCGAAAAGCCCTTGCATGACCGGCGCGTAGAGCGTTTCGTTGTTTTTTACGCTCAGCGGTGCGATGAAAAGAATCCAGGAGATACCAAACGCGATCACCAGGAACCAGATAAGGGATTTCTTGTCGAGCATTTTTTCTCCAAATAGTTAATAACCGGGCATGGATCTGATCCGCTTCACTTCCCGCGTCAGCGGGCGTTTGGCGATGACGTTGATTTTGTTTTCATTTTCCTTTATGTGCGTGGCAACAACCTCCCAGCCTTCCTCGCCCCACTCGTTGAGCAGGGCTTCCAGTTCTTCGGCTTTGACGCCGCCAAAGAACGAGCCGATGGTTTGCACACGGTATTCCCATTGCTTGATTTCTTCTGACATAGGGCCTCTGAAATAGAACATTTTTTCTATTAATTGTGCCGGAAATGCTCATGTTATTTTTAGCCTGGGGCATTACAGCGGCTGTTTTTGTGTTTCACGTGGAACATTGTTTGGCTTTCATGCTATTTACTTGTTGCCTTGTGCAAATAAAATGTATGAATAGATCATTGGAACAAAAGCGGCTGCCAGCAAGGCTGCCAGCATCAACCAGATTCCATTCTCGCCCAGGAAGGCGCTGGTGATGGTGACTGCGCCGCCGAGCATGAACATCTTGGAGCCAAGTTTATGGGTCTCATCCCAGACGTAATCGCTGGAGAGAGTCCAGGGTGTGCGAATGCCGATGAAGAAGTTGCGCTTGGCGCTTTTCATCATGTAGCCAATACCGATGAATAGCAGGCCCATCGCGGGCAACATCATCAGCGTCATGTTGAAGTTGTAGCCCAATGCGGCAAAGAGGGTCAGGGCGTAGATGTACAGCATGTAGACCACAAAGGCAACGATGAAGGCATTGTACAACCCGCGAAATTGGGCAATATTGGCTTTGAGCGGGTCAATGGCCGGGATCGCGGCCAGCAGCAAGGTGATTCCAGCAGTCACCAACGGCAGGAGCCAGATTCCCAAAAATTTGGAAGTATAGCCGTCAATTTCTCCGGCGGCATTCCAGTGCGATGGCATGGGGTCGGGCAGCTGCGCCGAAACGACCAGCGCAGCCAATGTGGCAATTGCAATCAGGGTGA
>CAYUNW010000039.1:0-2603 GCA_964446235.1 uncultured Gammaproteobacteria bacterium | reverse complement strand
AAATAAACCGAGAAAGTGCTTTTTCCCGTAAATGGATTAGGATAGGCAGTAGAGAGCGTAACAGATTCTAAGTTATGATATTTCTCAATATAAGTCCAAATTTCCCTTGGGATATTGGGATTAAAATCAACCGGAACTGGCATATTCAAATCATATTGGTTATTCAGAATATTATACAAATTAGCTAATTGAGTATTGGTATAAATTTCATTATACAAAAATACCTGACCTAAAACCCCATTGAAATGATCTGAATATGTTTCACCTGTACTATAATCATAATATCTGGTCCTGCATGAACCGCCAATTCCTGACCAATCATTATTATCCTGAGATAATCCCTGGAAGGGAATCCAATCCGAAGCTTTACTTGGGACCGGGGTTGTTCCATTTTCTTCTGGGTTGTATTTTGTAACCATAGCCCTGAATCGATTGTTGATACCGTCAAATTCCAGATGGGCTACGATTATATCTTGCGGGTAAATCGGATAAAAGTCGGGTACACCATCAGAATCGTAATTCACATATTTTTCCTCAAACCGATTCCACATTCCGAAGCAAATTTTACCATTTGCGGCTATGTAAATATTAAATCCGCTCAATGGACCACCAAACTCACACACAGTTTGTCTGCCATCACTGTAGTAGGGTGCTTCAGGATTTGTCATATCTGCACCGGCTTTAAAAACAGCTATTAATGTTTTACTCTGTTTAGAGGGATGCCACTTATCAACACCGTTTTCATCTTTGGCTGTTATCTCCTTATCATATGGACTTTGCATAATATCAGAATGGCCGTAAGCATTCGGTTGATAATTTGCTGTAAATTTAACACCCGGTTCATAATTAATACCATCGACTCCTTTGACATAAACTGGTCTTCTATTAGCTATATCCATAACTGCATCTTCTGCAACAGGATCATTTGCCATATCCGGTACTAATCTTATGATTTCTCCTGAGTATGATGGTTCAAGTCCATCCGGTTTTAGTGCATGCATTGGATCCAGCCATAAAACTAAATCACTTACTTCCTGAATGCCACCGCAGTAAGATGAATATTCAAATGAATTATCTACAGGGGGTTGAGAAATATATAATGAATAAGCTTCAGATGCAGTTAACGATTTGTTGAATAAGTACATCTCGTCAAGTAAGCCTCTGTAACCTCTATATCCCGATGGATCGCTATGCCTGTTTCCAATTCTGAAGCGAGCTTCATTAGTTATAATATCAAGTTTAGTACCTGTTTTTGGACATCCCGGCACTTCAACCCCATCAATATAAAAAACTATATCGTTTGCACTTCCAGTTCTTGCATCTTGATTATAATTAGCTGCAGAATAAGTACAAACAAGGAAGTGCCATTGATTATCGCCCCATCCATATGGGTATGAGTCTCCACGATATAGGTCCTTAATTAGACTTTCTGATGCATATTTATCATTCATCTCAAGGCGAATTCCTCCCATATTTATATTTTTGTTCGGATCAGCAGTCCTTTTGCATGCAGCAAGAACATTATCATTATAATTTCCAGTTCCCAAGCTCCAACCTGACAAACCGGGGAGCATTTTGCTGACAATGTTTCCCAGATCATTGTTTGTACCGTATGTTGATGCATCATATTTAAACCATGTGGCTATAGTAAATGGAGTAGCAAAATTGAAATTATAATGTGAAACATGTCCAACATCAACATAAGATAATCCTTTGTTTCCATTTGGCGGGTTTGTTTCATCGAATTGCAAACAGCCTAAGACTCTGCCCCCGACTCTTAATAGTGTTGCCCCAGCCATTAAACCTACATAATTCTCATAACCCGGTGCATAATTATTGCAAACTGGTGTATTGCATTCATCAAAGGGCCAGTAAGCGATAAGATGTTCTTCAGGTATATACTCTTTAAAACCTACAGAAATAACAAGTTTGTTGGTTTCCTGACCACTACTTGCGGGCGTTGATGGCCATGCTAATTCTAGATCTCCTTCTATAGTAAATGAAGATGTAAAATCTACACCATGAATATACCAATTTAATCCAGTAAGATGCCCTGGATTATAAAAATTGTCAACAAAAACTTCATTGAACTTTACATTTGTAAAATTAACTGTTGTACTTGCACCTCTATTAAATATATCAAATTGAATATAGTTGAGATATCCCATATTGCCAATATTATATGTCATACAGTAACTTGGATTTGCATCAATTTGTGCAAATAAAATTCCTGTTAATTGATTATAGGTAAATTTAACATGATTTTTTGCATTCCAAGTGCCATAAGGATTTGTATTAGCACAAGTTGTTCCTCTATAAAAGTCATTTTGAACATTTGGATTTAAATCAGCATCTCCTAAAATTCCTTCATAACCATTTAATCCATTAGGATTAATTAAGTTTCGATATTTCAGACAGGCTTTTAATGTTGCAGTTCCTAAATAACCTGAATGAATCGTATAAGCAGAAATATCAACATATGATACCCCCATCATCATCAAAACAACCAGTAAAAAGATTTTTTTCATTTTTTTTCCTTTATTTTGCTTTTTTTTTAAAATTCTCTGCACCCTTCTGGTGGGGTGCAGAGCTTAATTAATTAT
>CAYUNW010000038.1:0-2718 GCA_964446235.1 uncultured Gammaproteobacteria bacterium | reverse complement strand
AGGGGGAACGGCCGTGCCGTGGCGGTTACCCCCACGGCCGGGGGCGGGCTCAGGGAGTGTACAACTCCGTCGTGCCGGGCGGGGTTGATATCCGCGGCGGGCGCGGCAGCATGCTGGGGGCGGTGCTCGCTTTTCTGCTGATTTTCGTCCTGCGCACGGGCATGGGTGTGGCTAACGTCAAGGCAGAAAGTCAGCTCTTTGTCATCGGTGTGCTGCTGATCCTGTCGGTGATCATCTCGAACTTTATGGGCCGTTTTCGCCGTTAGGTCATTCTGGTGATCTAGAGCTTGATTGAGCATTGGAAGGAGGTGGTCGAAGCCAGCCGATTTTTCCTGTACGCTCTCTTCGTACCAAGAACAACCCGAGATCAGATAACGTTTCAAGGAGGATCCTAATGCGTAACAACAAATTGTATTTTGGCGTCGTGCTGGTGATTGTATTCAGCATGCTGCTGAGCGCCTGTGGCACAACTGCAACGCCTACCCAACCGCCAGCCCCTGCTCAGACTGAAGCGCCCCAACAGCCACAACAACCTGCTGCCAAGCCGGGAGAGGGGATCGACATCGTCTACATCCCCAAAAACACCGGTAATCCATATTTCGACTCGATCATCCGCGGCTTCGAGCAGGCCTGCCTGGAGTTGGGCTGCAACTTCACCACCACCGCTCCTGCCACGGCCGAGGCCACCTCGCAAATTCCCTTTGTGGAAGAGCAAATCCAACGCGGGGTTGATGTCCTGGCGATCTCGCCCAACAGCCCTGACGCGCTGAACGACGTTTTCGATCGCGCCCGCAAAGCCGGCATCACAGTGATGATCGTCAACTCCGACATCCCGGGCAGCGAGGCACATCGCGACCTGGCGATCCTGCCGATGGACTTCAACATCACCGGCTCCAGCCAGGTTGAGTTGATGGGTTCGCTGATCGATTACAAGGGCAAGATTGCTGTATTGAGCGCCACCGCCGACGCCCCCGACCAGAACTTCTGGATCGAAGGGATGAAGGAAGCCTTGAAGGATCCTAAGTATGCGGAGATGGAGCTGGTGGCCGTGGTTTACGGCGATGATGATCCCCAAAAGAGCTTGACCGAGTGTGAAGGCCTGCTGGCCAACTACCCCGATCTGCGCGGTATCATCGCTCCCACAACCGTGGGCGTGGCCGCGGCTGCTCAATGCGTTGAGTCGGCTGGCGTTTACCCCGGAGGCCCGAATGCCGTTGGCGAAGGGCTGCAGGTAACCGGTCTGGGCACCCCGAACCAGATGCGCGCATTCATCGAGAGTGGTGTAGTGGATGCTTTCGCTCTGTGGAGCCCCTATGATGAAGGCTACCTGGCGGGCAATCTGGCGGTGCAGATCCGCACCAACGTTGTCAAACCGGCGCCGGGCGCCAAGTTCACTATTCCCAACCTGGGTGAGCGCGAGTTCCGCGAGAACAACGTGGTGATCACCGGCCCGCCTGTCGTGTTCACCAAGGAGAATATCGGCAACTTCGACTTCTAGCCTTACATTTACTCGAGCAAGACCTGGCTCTGGGGAGTGCTCTCTGCCGCTCGGTGGGTCACTCCCCTTAGCCTTCTATGCTTATTGCGAGTTCTTGTTGACCCTTGAATCCTTGCGATATTCTGTGTGTTTATGATATAAAATAACCCTATTCCGTGATGGCGTTGTAATATGATCTCACGGTGGAGGCGATGATATGAAGAAAACCCTCATGGTGATGTCTGCGCTGGCAATGTTGGTCTTGCTGACCGCGTGTGGCCGCGGCGAGGGCGGTGCTGCGGGTTTTGGCGCAGGCGGTGGCCAATCGTTGCGGGAGGGATCAACTGCACCGCTACACTCCCCAATCGCTCAAGACCCCACCTACCAAAAGTTGTTGGGATTGAATATCCTGCTGTATCCGCCGCCTGTTGACGACCCCAAGTTCGAACCTTTTGGTACAGCCCATTGGGACCTGGATGCATCTGCTTTTGTTCAGGCGATGAAAGGAGCTTTCAAAGGCCAAATGGGCGCGACCGCAGTGTATGAGCCACAGGTGGATTCTTTGAAGGATGACCCTCTGGTGGCTCAAATTCAGGAAAAAATCTATAACGGCCAGGAGGTCCAGGTAGGCTGGGTTTATGGCAAGAACTCCAGCCTGGACTATCTCGAATACAACGGTAAACCGGTCACTTTGGTAACTGCCGAGCCAGTGGTCATCTTCCTGGGCGACAAAGCCAAACTTGATACAACTACGTGGAAATTTGACACCACCAATGCCTTGGCTTTCTTTATCCCCGCAAATACGGTGGTGACCATCAATGCTGAGGTGCTACGCTCAGCCCCGATCCGAGTTGCTGAGGGTAGCGGTCAGTTAACCGCGGTTATCCTGCCTCAGGGGGTAGGGCTGGAACCAGCTTCGCCCGGATCGGGGATGGATCAAGCGTTGGTCGCAAATGATCGCTGGGTCTTCGCCTTGCCGGGAGTTCCGGGCGGCTATTTCGAGGGGTTGACCGGCAAAAACAAGACCATTAACAAGGTGGACTAACCAGCTTTTCTAAGAGTGTCATAAAGCCTGAAGCCATCGGGGCGGAACACTCCGCCCCGATGTTCGCTTTAAGGGGTAAATATGCGCTGCATGTGCACGCCGATCAGGGCAACCGCCTTGCGCACGCGCGCACGATTATCTTCGCTCTGATGCCAGCGGCTGGCCCCCGAAGGGTGTGGCAGTGGCACCACCCAAC
>CAYUNW010000037.1:0-2922 GCA_964446235.1 uncultured Gammaproteobacteria bacterium | reverse complement strand
CACCGGCGCTGGCTGCACCAACTTTGAGCAGATGGTCATCGTGGGCGCTGCGGCCGGCACGGGAAGCACCGTCACTTACAACAACACTGGCCTGAGCTGCAACACGACCTACCGCTATCGCGTGCGGGCCTACAATGCGGCGGGCAACTCGGGCTATAGCGGCACGGCCAGCGCCACGACACTCTGCGCGCCGGGCAACCTGGTCGCCACGCCAGCTTCGTCCACTCAGCTCAACCTGAGCTGGACGGACAACAGCAGCGGCGAGAGCGGTTTTACGATTGAGCGCTCGCTCAATGAGAGCAGTGGTTGGGGCTATCTCGCCTCGGTGGGGAGCAATGTGACCAGCTACACCGACAGCGGTCTGGTGTGTGGCACGACCTACTATTACCGGGTGCGCGCCTACAACGGCAGCGGCTATTCGAACTACAGCAACCCGGCTAACAGCCTGCCCGTCTGCCCGCCGTGTTCTGGCACCGTCTCAGACAACGCCTTTGCTTACTATGATGGCGGAGGGGCGACGTGGACCGTAGCAGGGGGAGGCCATTACTATCTGTGTGATTGGAACGGCTGCCCGGCATCTGCCCGCGCCGAATACAGAGCCTTGTTCCAGGCCGGCAGTGTCGTTGTCAAAAATGCCCGGGGGGCGATTTACCTGGACGGCAGTCACATTCAAACCGCCAATGGCCAAGACGTGACGCTGAACGTCTCGGCTGGCACGCATACGATCGCGTGGTGGCCTTACGATTTCTGGCAGGGCGAATGGGAGGCGAGCGTGGATGATGTCGTCTGCGGCGCGGCGGCTACCCCTACTCCGACGCCATCCCCCGAGCCGACGCCAACCCCTGAGCCGTGCCAGTGTCCGCCGGGCGAGGTGTGCCCGGAGAGTCTGTGCGGGGCGTCGCGTGCGGCGCCCCGGCCCGACGCGAGGGCTGCCATTGGCGACGGCACAAAGGCGCGGCCGAATGGCGGCGGCGGCGCGAAGGTGCTCGCCATGCCGGCGCCCCTCCCGCGCAACGGGAGTGCCCGGCAGCCCATACGCAGTTGCCCCAAGACCCGTGCCATGACCCCGGCCACGCCGCCCAATGGCCTCACCTGGCGCAGCTACTACTATGCCGGCGGTCAACGCATCGCCCTGCGCGAGCAGACCGCCACGACGAATGTGGTATACTACCTGCACGCCGACCACCTCGGCAGCGCCAGCCTGGTAACGTGCGGGAACGCCAGCGGGTGCGGGACGGTTGCCAACGGCGGCATCGTGGGCGAGCTGCGCTACACACCCTACGGCGAAACGCGCTCCGGCTATCCGACCGGCAACGTACCCACTGACCGGCGTTTCACAGGGCAAGCCCAGGAAGAGTCACTGGGGCTGTACTTTTACAACGCCCGCTGGTATGACCCCGCTTTGGGACGGTTTATCAGCGCGGATACGCTGGTGCCTCAACCGGGCAATCCGCAGAGCCTCAACAGGTACTCGTATGTCTTGAATAATCCGCTCAGGTATGTTGATGCGGATGGGCACCTCCCAATAGTGCCTGTCATTATAGTAGCTGCGCTTGCTGTTGGGGGCTGGCTGATTGCTGCTCCACCGGCTTATTCACCGGTGAACGCCGCTGAGCAATCTGCACTGGAAGTGAAAGCAGAGTCGCGTTGGCAGACGCATGCAGGCAGGTGGATTGACGATCACCCTGTTGAATATGTTGCAGGAGTGACAGTTGCGTATTATGCTGGCGCGGAAGCAATCGCGGGTCTGGCAGAATTAGCGAACAGCCTAGAGCAACCAACATCAGCAGAACCAGCACAGACAGGACAGGACCCTATACAAAATCCGAACAACGCGGGAAGAATTTTGCCTGGATCTAAAGATCACCATCCCCCTGGTTGGAATGAGAGATGGCAGTGGGAATATGGGACAAGAGGCGAGACTCCAAGGTGGTTTGACGAACATGGGGGCGAGTGGCGTTGGCATCCTCCAGATAGATGGCATCCAGAAGGTCACTGGGATTACAATCCCTGGACGGAATGGAATAGTGAATGGCAGAACATCCCAGAGGGTCCGTCGGATTCGGATGTAACAGGAGTTACCCCATGACCAATGATAATAGTGGCAACCGTGGTGTCTTGATAAGTTATTACAAAGGGGCGTATGGACCAACGATAAGAGTTGATACTCGGTCCATAGATGATATTGCACAGATCAAGAATGTCTTTTTGGATCTAGCAGCAGCAAAGGTATATGAAGTCAAGTTCCATGAAATCAGGTCTTGGAAAATTACTGACATAGAGGCATTTGTCCTGAGGCTTTTGCCAGAGGGTAAAGAGCACAAAAAGACCCTAAAGCTCGTACAAACTTCCTCGGAAGGATTGGTGTTCCATTGGTCTAGGTCTCCTGAAGGATGGATGGAATGTGCTGAGTTGCTTGATGGAATACTTAATCATCAACGTCCTGGACATCAGTACCTAACTGACGAAGCAGTTGACGACGCCTTGGTTGAGGTTGCTTTTCTAGAAACCTAGCGCGTAGAGTGAGCATCTTGTCCGTTGCTTTTTTCAGGTGTCCAAGGGGGGAATCACTGACCCATTAAAAGCACTGACAACGCTGAGGGAGCAGCATCGAATAGGCAGCAGATAAGCGGATGAAGCAGGGCGCATCCGCTTATCTGTGTGTATCGGTTGGAATCACTGACTCACTGAGCGCACTGAGGCCACTGAGCAAGCCCCGTCAGTGCGCTCAGTCTGTTCAGTGCTTCAGTGTTTCTCCCCCCACCGCGCGCGGGCGGGTGACGCAGGAGAGCAAGACAATCAATGGTGCGGGCAGCGCGTTCAACACGGCCTATGCCTACGACGCGATGGATCGGGTAGTGACGATGACTTACCCCAGCGGCGAAGTCATCACGCACACCTACAATGCTGCGGCGCAGTTGG
>CAYUNW010000036.1:0-2937 GCA_964446235.1 uncultured Gammaproteobacteria bacterium | reverse complement strand
GGTTTTCTTTGGCTTTTTTGCGCAGGAAGTCTTTGACTGCTTCCGGCTTGAGGGCCGGGTGCGGGGCGTTTTCTGCCCGGATTTCGGCCTGGGGATGCGAGAAGACCAGCATGGCGTTGACCTGGGGCTGGGGTTCGCCCAGTGGGGAGAGCGCTTTTTGCACCATTTCGATGTCGGCTTTGATTTCGACATCGGGGCGTCCCAGGCCCTCTTGGGCGAAGATTTTCAGGTAGGCCAGCCCCAACCCGCCTCCTTTTTGTTTCCAGCGGTCTTTTTCGTAAGTGATTGTTCCACGCTGGTAATAGGTTTCGATGACCCACACGCCTGCCGGGCCAACCAGCAGGTGGTTGACCGGGGTGATGTAGTGATAGAGGGTGTAGTCTTTGGTCAAGCCTTTGAGCGAGGTGGTCAGTTTTTCATCCAGGCGCGGGCTGCGGCCGTAGCGGTTGCCCAAGTAAATGGCAACTTGCAGGATGATAAACCCAATGATGGTGCCTCCGTAAATAAACCAGACGAATTGGTTGAGCTGTTCTGAATCGCGGACTGTAAAGCTGAGCAAAAATGTGGGCACAAAAAGAGCCAAGGCGATGATGATCGCCCAGTTACCGATTTTCTTGTTGCGCTGGATGGTTTTTTGATTAGAAATGACCCTCATGTTTTATCCTTGTTGTTCGTATTTTTTCAGCACGATGCAGGCATTTTGCCCGCCCAGCCCGAACGAGTTGGAGAGCGCTACGCGCAAATCTGCTTTTCGAGCCTGGTTGGGGACGTAATCCAGGTCGAGTTCAGGATCGGGGGTTTCGTAGTTAATGGTTGGGGTGATGATCCCTTGGTGGATCATCATGGCGGTGGCGATAGCTTCCAGCGCGCCGGATGCGCCCATGGCATGGCCAAGCATGGATTTGACCGAGCTGATGGCGAGTTTGTGGGCCTGTTCGCCAAAGACGGCCTTGATGGCGCGGGTTTCGGTCAGGTCGTTGAGCGGGGTGCTGGTGCCATGCGCGTTGATGTAGTCGACGTCGGCGGGCGTGACGCCGGCGTCGGCCAGCGCCCAGCGCATGGCGCGGGCCGGTCCGGCGGCTTCCGGGTCGGGCTGGGCCATGTGGAATCCGTCGGAGGAGGATGCCTGCCCGGCCAGTTCGGCATAGATGCGGGCTTTGCGCGCCTGGGCGTGTTCAAGCGATTCGAGCACCAGGGCCGCCGCGCCTTCGGAGTAGATAAAGCCTTCACGATTCTTGTCGAAGGGGCGCGAGGCTTTTTCGGGGCTGTCATTGTATGAAGTGGGCAGGGCGCGCATGGCGCAGAATCCGCCAATGGCAAAGTCGGCGATCAGCCCTTCGGTGCCGCCGACGATGACGACATCTGCAGCGCCGCGGCGAATCATCTCCAGTCCTTCGCCTACTGCCTGTGTGCCGGTGGCGCAGGCTGTGCCCACGGTGGTGGTCGGCCCGAGGGCCTGGAAACCCTGCGAAATCAGGTAGGCGCTGATGTTGACCAGGGATGTGGGTACCACAAATGGATTCAGCCGGTCGTAACCCTGGCTGCGGATGATGTCGATGCCTTCGCTGGCGCGGTCCAGCCCGCCGATGGCAGTTCCAAATGCCACCCCCGTGCGCTCCGGCTCGGGCAGGGGACTGGTCAGCCCGGCGTCTTCGACGGCCATCTTGGCCGCGGCAAAGGCCATCTGGGCCGAGCGCGGCACGCGACGGGCTTCTTTGCGGTCCATGTAAAGGGTCGGGTCGAAGTCGGGCACTTCCCCGGCAATCTGGCAAGGGAAGCTGCTGGCGTCGAACTGGGTGATACGTCGGATGCCGGACCTGCCATTGAGCAGGCCATCCCAAAAAGCAGGCAGGCCGGTCCCAATGACGCTGACGACGCTCATGCCAGTAATCACAACGCGTGTGCGTTCCATGTAAGTTTCTCCTCTTCCTGGTTGTAAAGCAGATGTTTTGTCCAATATCAACACTGGTTTTTATTTTTCGGTGCTTTTTAGCCGTTCGCCGATGCCGTTTTTCATTGCTTCCAGCACTTTTGCTTCGGCGGCGTTCTTGGCGACGCGGATGGCGTTTTTGATAGCCAGCGCGTCTGAGCGGCCATGTCCGATGAAAACGAGGCCGTTCACGCCCAGTAGCGGGGCAGCGCCCTCTTCTGATGGGTCGAGCAGTTTCTTGATTTTCCCCAGAGCTGGTTTGACTAAGATGCCGCCCAGTAGGGCAAGTGGACCGCCGGTTTTGATGGCTTCCTTGATTTTGTCGACGATGAGTTTGGCGACCGCCTCTGATGACTTCAGCATGACATTGCCAGTAAAGCCGTCTGTTACGGCTACGTCCACCTTTCCGCCGATGACTTCCTTGCCTTCGACGTTACCGAAATAGTTCAGACCGGCAGATTTAAGCAGGGGTGTGGCTTCCTTGACTAGGTGATTGCCCTTTCCTTCTTCTTCGCCGTTTGAGAGCAGCCCGATTTTTGGGTTTTTGATTCCGCGCACTTTTTCGGCATAGATGCTGCCCAGGATGGCGAACTGGAACAGATTCTCGGGCTTGACATCGGGATTCGCGCCGATATCCAATACGACACAGGAGCCGGTGGCGGTGGGGAAGACCGGGGCCAGGGCGGGCAGGTCTACGCCTTCGATGGTTCCCAAGCGGAAGTAGGCGGTGGCCAGGGCCGCGCCGGTGTTCCCGGCAGTCACGAAAGCCTCAGCCTCCCCATTTTTGACCAGGTCGATGCCCATTGCCATCGAATTTTGGGCGTTGGGGCGGCGGGCTTTCAGGGCCAGGGCCATGCCCTTGTCTTCCATGGTCAGTATTTCGGGCGCATGGACGATACGGATGGGCAGGCTGCCGGGATTCTGGGCATCGAGCACTGGCTTGATCCTGGATGCGTCTCCAACCAGAATCACTTCTACGCCGTATTCGCGGGCAGCCATCACTGCGC
>CAYUNW010000035.1:0-3104 GCA_964446235.1 uncultured Gammaproteobacteria bacterium | reverse complement strand
CATGCAATGCTGATTGGTCGACGATTGGGCCCCGTAGTATCGTTTCACCATCGCCGCTGTATTCTGTGGTGAAATCTTCGAACCAAATCAAGGTGTTTTGTCCCAGATGACCTTTTATGCGGATTTCGTAAAATAAGGCGCTGTTTTGTGTTTTCATACCATTACTATACGGCAAGCGAACGAATTTTGGAATACACCAGAGTGGGATTCTGAAATAAAAATGGCCTAACACCAAAGTGTTAGGCCATTTTTATTTGGTTGAGGGAGAATCAAACCAATCCCAACCTGCGTGCTTCCAGGATTGCCTGGGAACGACGACTTACCCCCAATTTAGCGTATAGATGATTGGCATGACGCTTGACGGTGTTGAGCGCGAGAAAGAGTTCATTGGCAATTTCTTGATTCGACTTGCCCGCACAAATCAAACGCAAAACATCAAGTTCACGCTCACTCAGCGGTTCGATTAAAGTTTGGGCTGGTAAGACCTTGCTTTTCAATGATTGCCAATTCTGGGCAATAGACTCATCCAGGAAACGGTTGTGAATGGATGCAGCAATCTGTTCCGCTTTGCGCATGTCATCGTATGCCCGATCTGGTTTTCCCTGTGCATCATGCAAGCGTGCCGCAATCAAGTATCCCTGCGCCAGGTAGTATTGGTGTCCGCTTCTTCTGGCTGTTTCTAATCCATGCGTAAGAAGGCTTTCTGCTTCGCCCCATGATTGCTTGACGCGCAAGACATCTGCCAGTGCGAGTTGAATCCAACAAAAAGCCGGATAATCGGCATAAGTTGGTTGTTCTGTTAACGATAATTCATGGCGGCAAATTGTCTCAGCCTGCTCTATGCGCCCTTGCGCAAGGCTGATTTTGGCCCATTCCATCGTTGCATGCGCCAGAGCAAAAAAATTGCCACAGTTACGCGCGTGTGGACTGACACGGCTCAGGTAATCTGCCGCCCGATTCAAATCGTTAGCCGCCACATAGCTGTACCCCATCTGTGAATAGCAGGCTGTATATCCCATATCGACAACCAGTTGTCCAAGTGTTTGCCGAAGACTGGCAACAGTTGGCAAGAGTTGTTCGATTGCCTGAATTGCGTCGGCAACATTTCCTTGATGGCGCATGACGATCGCTCGTAACAGGATCACTTGATGCAAAATGATGTTGTACTCAGGGTGTTCGACGGGGAATTCCCCCGCTGCAACCATTTGTTCAAAGGCTTGCTTGATATCTTCGAGGTATGAATCAATGCGGTTATAATCCCCGCGTATAAACAATGTCCAGCAATACGCTACACCTAACGCGGGCGATTGGTGGAGTAAATCGGCGGGTAAGGATTCGAGCCATAGCACCGCGGTATCTAATCGTCCTGTATGATAGACGCGCCGCCAGTTGTCGGTCACAAGCCGGCTGACATATGCGTAATCGGGAATGGCAAAGGCATGATGCAAAGCATCTTCTGGGTGGTTGTTTGCCTGGAGCCATTCCGCTGCGCGGCGATGCAGGATGGGCAAATCGTTGGGTCGCGTGCGTTTCAGATGGCTTTTCAGAAATTCAGCGAACAGGTGATGATAGCGAAACCAATAGTGCTCCCCATCCAAAGGTATCACGAAAAGATTGCGGCGGCGCAAATCTGCCAGCACATCCATGCTCTCTGTAGACCCTGTTACCGCATTGCACAACGGGGCAGACATTCGCTGGAGCATGGATGTTTCAAGTAAAAAATTCTGCAGCGACTCGGGCTGGTGCTGCAAGACTTCTTCTACCAGATATTCCAACACAAAATGCTGGCTGCCTGTAAAATCTTGGATAAATGCATGTGTGTCGGAGCGGTTCTGCATCGAAAGCGCCGCCAGTTGTAATCCAGCAATCCAACCTTCTGTGCGTGTTTCAAGCGCATTTACGTCGCTTAAAGTCAGATCCAGGTTCATCAAGTCATTCAGGAACAACGATGCTTCATCAGTGCTGAAACGCAAATCCGAAATGCGCACCTCGGTCAGTTGTCCACGCACGCGCAAACGGCTTAGCGGTAGAGGCGGATCGATTCGCGTGGCAATGACAAGATTAAGGGATGGGGGTAAATGCTCAAGCAAAAAGTTCATCCCCGCATGAATATCCGCGTTGGAAATCACGTGATAATCATCCAGCACAAGGAGCGCCGTACGTTCGAATATAGCCACCTCATTCATCAACGCGGTGAGAAATAACTGGGCATCAAAATGCTGGGCCGAATCCAACATTTGTAACAATTCTTGTCCAAACGGTTTTGACACCGTTTGGAGGGCGGTTACAAAGTATGTCCAAAAGCGCAGTGGGTTATTGTCGCGGTCGTCGAGTGATAGCCAGGCAGCCTGCTTTTTATATGCTGTAATCCATTCGGCCAGCAAGGTTGACTTACCATATCCAGCCGGAGCAGAGACAAGTGTCAGGGATTTTCCCTCCTTCAAACCTGCAGTCAACCGTTCGATAAGGTGATGTCGATGAATGATGCTGGGGGAACAGAGGGGATGAATAGCTTGGTTCGCAGAAGAGATGAGTCCATTCTAAGGCCCAAACACATTGACAACAAAGTTATACAGACGAGATTACTGGTGCAATACTACGTTTTTATACTTGTATAGTAAGCATGCGCTGTTGTTATTTTAACACATCGAAATCGACAAGTGACTTGCTTGGGGGTATAAATCTCCCGATTGCAACAGGTGACATATTGCAAAGCACCAGTTAAAAGACAAAAACCCCGTCATCTTACGAGTTCGGGGGAATTTATGAATCAAAAAAGTCTCTTGGCAATGACCTACTCTCCCAGGGGGCTGCCCCCCAAGTACCATCAGCGCTGACGGGCTTAACTTCCGGGTTCGGAATGTAGCCGGGTGTACCCCCGTCGCTCCAATCACCAAGAGACTTTTTTTACGATGTTAAGGTTACCTTATTGAATAGATATGAACGGCTGCACGAGAAAAGCTTCGAGTTCTCCGCGCCACATGACTAAGCCCTCGACCATTAGTACGGCTTAGCTGAATACATTACTGTACTTACACTTGCCGCCTATATAGCAGGTAGTCTCCCTGCGGTCTTACTCCCTTAATGGGATGAGGGATCTAATC
>CAYUNW010000034.1:0-3167 GCA_964446235.1 uncultured Gammaproteobacteria bacterium | reverse complement strand
CTTCGGACCCTTTTTCTTCGCTTCGAGGACCCGGGCTTTTTTGCGCTCCAGGTCGAGCTTGTCCACATGGTATTGCTGGGATTCAACCATGTAAATGGCCTCATCGTGAACCGTGGTGAATGCGCCGTCCCAGTCCACCTCGGCGATGATCTTGTGGTTGCCTGTATCGGTGGTATCCACGACCACTACATTTTCCGGGTTGATGGTTCTTAAACTGACTTCATCTGCAGGGTAGGTTTCAGCGGCCCAGTGCCAGCGCTGACCCACCCGGTGGAGCACGCCCTTGTCTTCCAGGTAGGTGAGAAGCTCCACAAGATCTTCCTTGCCGAATTTTTCACCTTCTTCAAAGGGCAATTCAAATGCCGCGCTCTTGATATGGTGCAGCAGGATCATCAAATTGTCCGGGTTCACCCGGCAGTGCTCCGGGGATCGGGTGAAAAAATAATCGGGATTTTCAACGATGAACTGGTCCATGGGGTTGCTCTTGGCAATCAGGATCGCCAGGCTTTTTCCTGCTCTGCGGCCGGCTCTGCCTGCCTGTTGCCATGCGCTGGCAATGGAGCCGGGATAGCCTGCCATAATGCAAGCCTCCATGTCGCCGATGTCAATCCCAAGTTCTAAGGCATTGGTGCTGACCACCCCCATGACGCTGCGGTCTCTTAAGCCCTTTTCGATATCGCGCCTGAGCATTGGCAGGTAACCTCCCCGGTATCCGGTCACATAATGGTCATTTGAGGGGATCTTTGATCGGAAAACATCCTTGAGATACTTGGTGAGCACTTCCACATTGAGCCTGCTTGTGGTAAATACAATGGTCTGAATCTTGTTGCCGATAAGGTTGGCTGCGATTTTGCGCGCAGGTGTGAGGGCTGACTGGCGAATGCCGAGTTCACGATTGATGATGGGCGGATTATAAAGGATAAAAATTTTTTCAGCCCTAGGCGCGCCGCTTTCATCGATCAGAACCACTTCCCGTTCAAGAAGGTTTTCTGCATGCTCTTTGGGGTTGGCCACTGTAGCCGAGCAGCAGATGAATACCGGGTCCTGTCCATAAAAACGGCATATTCTTTTCAACCGGCGAAACACATTGGTCACATGACTGCCGAACACCCCCCGGTAGACGTGAAGTTCATCCACCACCACGTATTTTAAGTTGGTAAAGAGCTTCTGCCATTTTGTGTGGTGGGGCAGGATGCCGGTATGCAGCATATCCGGATTGGTCACCACCACATGACCCTGTTTGCGGATGGCCTGTCTGGCATCATCAGGCGTATCGCCGTCATAGGTAAAGGTTTTGATATCTGTCTTGAGGTCGCTGATAAGGCCATGCACTTCATTCATCTGGTCATTGGACAGGGCCTTGGTGGGGAACAGATACAGGGCGCGGGTCTCGGGTTCCTCAAGGATCTTCTGGAGCACAGGCAGGTTGTAGCACAGGGTCTTGCCGCTGGCAGTGGGTGTCACAAGCACCACATCCTTACCCTGGTAAATCAGATCAATGGCCTGGGCCTGATGACTGTAAAGTTGGGATAAGCCGCGCTTGGCCAGGACTGTGTGCAGGTTTTGGTTTACCCATTTCGGGTAGGGGGCAAAGCTACCGCCAGATGCAGGGATATGGGTCATTGAGGTTGCGTTTTCCTTGAACCGCCGGTTGTTTTCTGCACGGACCAGCCATTCTGCAAGACTCAAATTCGCCATAATTTTCACCTAAGAGGAACAAAAAAGTGTCTGTTTATGCTTTGATGTATCTCAATAATCATCTTGTATGTCAAGTTTCATCAGGCACAAGATATTGGTTTAAAAACAGACATAATTCAAAATTACAAAAGCACTCACGGTTTTGATTAAAATAGAAGGTGATATTGTTTCATCTATAAATATCAAGGTATTAATGGATTTTAAGCACCAATAAAGTCTTAAAGCAATACTTTAACCCGATCTTTTTTACAAAAATCTTACAAAACTTTACATTGACATTTACTTAATTCATGAATATGCTTTTGTCAACTCAATAATAATGGAGGAGACGGGCATGCGTGTATCATTAACCCCCAAACAGGAACAGCTTTTAGAGTATTTCCGAAAGCGCATATCTGAAACCGGAATATCCCCGCCCTTACGGGAAGCAGCCCAGGAACTTGGCATCAGCCACACGGCAGTGGCGCAAACCTTAAAGCTTCTAGAGCAGAAAGGATTGATTAAGCGCGAGGGCCGGTATCAGCGGATGGTCTATATAATAAATCCCACCCAGCAGACCGCAGGTTTTCACCGGTGGAAAGAAGTGCCCGTGGTCGGCCGGATCACCGCCGGCCTGCCCATGTACGCCCAGCAGGAATGGGACGGCAGCATTGTTGTGGATTCTGATCTTTACAAAGGGGACAATCTTTTTGCGCTGCGGGTGAACGGGGACTCCATGATTAATGCCCACATTCTTGACGGTGACCAGGTGATATGCGAACCGCGTCAATACGCGCATAACGGCGAGATCGTCGTGGTCCTGATCCATCATGAAGAAGCAACAGTCAAACGGTTTTTTGTCCGGAAAGATCATATTATTCTTGCCCCGGAAAATGAAAAATACAAAGCCATGCAATATGGTTTTGATGAAGTGCTGATCCAGGGCAAGGTGATCGGAATTCAACGGGGACCGGATGTCATGAACAGGGTGTAACAATGACCGCATCTATTCCAAATTGCCGTCTCCTGGTGGGCACCAGCGGATATTCCTATACAGAATGGGTAGAAGCCGGATTTTATCTTCCCGGCACATCAACCGCCCAAATGCTTGGTTATTACAAACGCTCGTTTAAGATTACCGAGTTAAATTTCACCTGGTATCAAATGCCAAAACCACAGTCCATTGACCGGATGATCCAGGCAGCCAGTCCGGGAGTTTTGTTTGCCGCCAAACTCACCCGCACCATGACCCATGAAGTCGATCCGGATCAATGGAAAAGCCAGGTCAGCCGGTTCCGGGACGGGATTGCCCCTTTGGTTCAAGCCGGTCAATTAGCCGCCGTGCTGATTCAATTGCCGCCTTCTTTTGACCGGTCCCAGGCCAACCGGCGGTATCTGGCCTCCTTGCTGGATGCATTAAACGGCTTGCCGGTGGCCATAGAATTCCGCCATAAAGCTTGGGCTGTGGATAAGGTGTTTCATGACCTCTC
>CAYUNW010000033.1:0-3334 GCA_964446235.1 uncultured Gammaproteobacteria bacterium | reverse complement strand
GTCCCACAAAAAGCGTACCTTAAGTGGTACGCTTTGAGTATAGGAACGGCTCAAACACCGGTATTTGAGCCGTTAAATTCCCGCCTCCGCATTAGACGCGCAGGTTTAAATTGAGTTCGTCGACTTGTTGCGGATATTATACAGAACTGGCACGAAATAACCACCTCTCTTTGCAAAATATATGCTCTTAGAGAACGGGAAGTGGCTTAATTTCAAACTACCCCCCGTTACCCCGACTTTGACGGCGACGGGGTGGAACAAGTCCGTTTAGGATACAAGTGTGTGTAATGCCTAGTTTATTTTAAGGCAGACTCTCGCAAACTACTCCGTCTTTATCTCTATCTAAGTTATGAGGATCTTTGTTTGGTCCGCCATTAGCTTCAAAAAATGATTGCGCTTCGCGTTGAGTTTTAAAATCAACACAATCTTTATCTCCTTTGATAGTTGTTGGACGATCTGTGGGTGTAGTATCTCTAGATGCTATATATCCACTAGTCAATAGGGCTCCAGCTACTATACCACCAGCTAATATTTTCTTTGAATTAGTCATAATAAATTATTTAAACCAACTAAACAATCTGCTAAGCCAACTCTTTTTCTTAATTGTTTGCGGTTTGATTTCTGGGACTGGGTTTTGATTAGATGTTGTCGGTTTTGGAGTTATGGTCGTTTTAGTTTTTGAGGTAGTTGGTGCAGGTTCTTTATATTCAGGTGCTGGAGTGGTATATCCAGTTCCACTTTCACCATAAATACTCTTTATTGGTTCCACTGGCTGAGAAACGCCTTTGGACCGATGACAATGATATTCGCCAGTGCTTAAGCCCCAACTGGAGCAATTTGTTCTACAGGTGTGGCAACCAGAAGAATCTGTTCTACCGGGGTGTGCATCAACAATTTGAGGTAACAACAACAAACAAAATATGGAGGTTAAGGCAAGTAATTCTTTCTTTTTTAAAATTTTCATATTTTTACTAAGCGCCAAAATTTAATATAAATTGCCATAGTTTTTTTACCCAAGAATTATTCTTATTGTTACTAACATTTTCTGCAGTAGTGGTAGCCGATTTTATCTCTTTAGACTCAGCTGATTCATTTGTAGTTTCTAGTACAGAATTGTGCATCCAACCTTCCAATAATTTACCATCATCTTTTGCTTTGACTTTAAACCATTCTTTGTTGTTGTAATTTCCAATAATTTGAACAACCGCTGATTCTGCGTAGTATCTTACGACTTTGCATGATGTAGACGGGCAATCTCTTAAAGTCCCAGCCACCTTTAATTTTGCCTCAATTTCTTTATCTAAAATTATTATTTTTGAATCATCAATTTTTGGGGGAATAGGTTTAGATTCAATTGGTTTTGAAACTTTTATTTCATCAGATATTGGTTTGAGTTCTTCTGTTTTAATCGGAGCGGAATTGGTTATACATTGACTACCATTCCAAATGAATCCATCAATGCAATAGCAGCTAATTTTTCCATCAACGCCTTTTGTGCCAATAATTTTCGGATCATTATTATTAACACTTTTACAACCTTGGGTATACGTTATACACTGGTTATTTGTGTCTAAATAATAACCCTCTGAACACGAGGGTATTTTTATGCAGTAAGTTTTTGTGTCATCTGTTTTGTATCCTGTATTACAAGAACATTGACTGTTTATGTATGAAGAGTTTGCTAGACAGGTTGGATTTGACGAATACGAACCAGAATAATCATTAATGGGAGATCCTGAATAGTTTCCGGATAATTCTTCTGCATCCCAAACCTTACAATCATCGCCACTGTCCAATAAATATATTTGGTCACTTATTCCATCCAAAAATGAACCTCCTATATCAATATCAATGATTTTCCCTTCATACCGCCAGAAACTTAAACCACATCCCAACCCATACTCTACGAGATAACTATCACCAAGCTTGTCAGTGACAATTATTTTATCAATCGTTATCTAAAACTTTTTCAACAAAATATTTCTTTAGGTTTACGTCTTCAGCATCAGTTACCTCACAAGTTTTTTCAAGGTAACCAGAAGTAACAATGGTATCACCATACATTGGCGTATAACTTGAATCAATATAGATTGTATCACCTTCAAAAAAATCTGAACTATAACACTCATAGTTATATTCAACTATATATTGTGAATATCCGTTATTCACTACAATTACATCATCACCAGTATTTTCCACGACAAAATAACCAGCATAAACGCCAGAGAATGGAATAATAAATAACGCCAGTAAAAATAGAAATTTAAATATTCTAATCTTGCTCATAAAGTTACCAGTTATAATATGTTTTAGTACCCTTTTTACCTGTGTAAGGATTGTAATTACCTTTTGTGGACCAGTTATCATATTTATATTTATTTGGAGAAGTGCGATATGAAGGCATTACATAAGTTCCTGTAGATGGTTTGTAATAGCTTTTAACTCTCACGGTTTTGGCTTCTACAGAAGAAAAAGGGAAAGATAACCCAAGTACTAAAGTTAAGATCAAAATGAAGGAGACGAGGTATTTTTTCATGCTAGTTCGATTATTTAATAAGATTAAAACTGATATTACTATCCCTCCATTTACATAAAAAAGCAAGCCAATCTTGCGTATATCCGTTACTCATCTTGCTTGTCTTTTTCTTCCTGTAAAGCGTCCACAAAAAGTATTCTCATCTGCCATTTTTTCAAAAATCTCCTCAATTTTTCACGAATCTGCGGATCTGATTTTTTAGTATTTTTGTAAACAAATCGTTTAATAAGGGAAACTCTAAACACATATCATCGTCAAAAATTTCTTTCTGAATTAAAGTAGTTTTGTCGATTTCCTTCATTTTACTGGCAAATATAAATTAATTTCGCATATGCGTCTTGTACTTCACATTTAATATCCAAAAGACCAGAAAATAATGAGAATGAGCCGAATAAATATAAAGCGAGCATCAAATAAAAAATTGACCGCGACCATTCTTTAACTCGTGGATGTTTCGTTTTATCACCCAAAGAAACGAGACCGGCTATTATGCCTGTAACAGCAATGTAAAAAAATATTAATGACCAGTCTCCCAGATATTCCATATGCTTATTTGTGTTTTTTAGATTTATCAAATTCTTCTCTAAAAGCATCCCAAACCCTGAGGAAAGGAATGAAATAATGCCAAAAATGACGATATTGCCAAAACTTACGAATTTGCCAAAATTTAAGATTGGCATCTTTATTTTTTTCTACCAAAATTTTCATAAATTTAAATTAATAATAAATTTTTATAAAAACACAAAGTGGCCCGGACCCTAAATTTTTGACACCGATTCTGTATAATTAATCGTTAAT
>CAYUNW010000032.1:0-3549 GCA_964446235.1 uncultured Gammaproteobacteria bacterium | reverse complement strand
TCTGGGGTTACGAGCGGCGGGCCGGCATGCTGGTACCTCTGCACGGCGAGGTCGCTTGGCTCCTTCCGGGAGGCGCCAGGCCATATTGGCGTGGCAGGATCATCAGCATTGAGTATCGGACCGGAGAGTGACGGCGAATGCGAACTACGAGTCTGTCAGGCGGCGCGGCGTATGACCGCTCCGCAATGCACATGCGGCGGCCACTCGCCGATGCCAGGGAACCGGCGCCTCGGATGCGGGAGCTGGTGCGGTTGGCAACGCTGGCAGCCTCCAGTCACAACACGCAGCCTTGGAAATTTTGCCTTTCGCAGGACACGGTCACTATCCTCCCGGATCTTTCGAGGCGCTGCCCGGTCGTCGATCCCGTGGATGCGCACCTCTTCAAGAGCCTCGGCTGCGCGGTCGAGAACCTAGTCCACGCGGCGGGGGCAGAGGGATATAGCGCAGAGGTGTCCGTTGAAGAATCCACGGGGGCCATCACGGTTCGCCTGGAGCGTTCGGCAGCGCTGAGAGCCAGTGAACTCTTCCCACCGATCGCCGTGCGTCAATGCACGAGAACTGCTTACGAAGGCGGCAGCCTTCCGCTGCAGCACTTGGACCGGCTGGCAAGGGCAGGAGAAGGCCACGGATGCAGAACCATCGTGCTGACATCGCGAACGGACATGGAAACTACTCTAGAATATGTCAACCGGGGCAATCATGCCCAACTCTCTGATCCGGCCTTCCGGAAGGAACTCATCTCCTGGATTCGGTTCAACCCCGGCGCGGCGCTGCGGGCGGGGGATGGGCTGGCGGGCCGCACCAGCGGGCAGCCCTCTCTTCCCACGTGGCTGGCGAGGTTGATCATGGGCTTCGTACTGACACCGAAGAACCAAGCCGACACCGACGCGATGCACATCAGGAGTTCCTCGGCGATCGCTGTATTTGTGACCACAAGAGACGACAAAGCGGCTTGGGTGGAAGCGGGGCGCGCTTACGAACGGTTCGCCTTGCAAGCGACGGCGCTGGAGATCCGGAACGCGTTTATCAATCAGCCCATCGAGGTTTGTGCGCTGCGGCCTCAATTCGAGTCTTGGCTCGGACTGAGGGGGGAAAAGGCGATGTTGTTGGTGCGGATCGGCCGCGCTCGGCTGGCGCCATACAGCCTGCGCCGCCCGGTGGACGACGTCATCTTGAGCGAGAGTGCCTGTTGTCATTCAAAGTAAACGTTGTCCTTCTCCAGCGCCCGGCGCAACTGAGGATACGGCAGCTCGCGCGTGCCCCAGTTCCTGGTGGCGCACAACGCAGCCGCAGTTCCGGCAGCCTGCCCCTGGCCCATGCAGCTTACCGTATTGCGCGTGGACATATGCGCGTCGTGATGGGACGTAATCATCATGCCCGCCACCAGCAGATTCTCGATGCCGGCGGGAAGCAGAGCGCGGTAGGGTATGCCGTAGGTTCCGCCCCCACCGACTTTCAGCCGCGGCGCGGAGTCGTGAAAACCGTACACGAACACGTCATCGTTGAAATGCCGGGCCTTGAGAATGTCCTCCAGCGTAATATCGTAGTCGCAGGTGATTAACCGGCCCCTGCGGATGTTCAGAGACGGACTGGTCCTGGCGATGAAAGCCCGCTCGCAACCGGGCACGTGCCGCCTCAGCAGTTCGATTGCCTTGAACTGGCGCTTGCGAAGCTCAAGTTCCGCTGCCGCCACCGCGTCCCGGCTGGTGGGACTGACAGGCATCCTCAGATTCAGCTTGAGAAACATGAGGTAATTGTCTTGGGTTGTGGTGGTGATCATCGACAGCCCGATCTTTTTTGCCTCGGCATTGAACTCCTCCGAAAGAGACACGGATTCGCCGCCGAACCGGACGATCTGGTCCTCTTTGCCGCTCCGCCACCCGCGCGCAAACTGGGTCAACGAGTTGCGGGACTTGAGGAATTCGCACATCTTCGCGATGTCCACGTTGGCGACGCCGATGCTGTTGGCCACCGAGTAATCGTTTGGTTCGGTGTACCTCGCGCCGGCATGCGCCGCCAGATCGCCATAGCCGGTGCAATCCACGAACGCCTTGGCGTAGACCGCCTCCCGGCCGGTGCGGCTTTCGGTGATCACGCCGCGGATCCGGCCGCCGGAACAAATCGCTCCCGCCAGCAACGTATTCACCCACACCGTGACGCCGGCTTCGTGAAGCATCTCCATGGTCACCAGCTTGTACAACTCGGTGTCGATGGCCGTACAGACGGAATCGTAGTCGTAGTGTGACAACATCTCCGCATGGCCGGTGCAGCCGCCGATCCGCATGAGGCGGTCGACGATCTCTTGTGGAATGCCCTTGACGACCTGCCGCTTGGCGACTCCAGGAAACGCTTTCCATAGATTGAAGAAACTGTGGAGTGCGGTGCCGCCTTCCACCGCCGTCCCCCCGGTGTACCCCTTGCTTTCGATCAGCACCGTCTTCGCGCCCTGCCGCGCGGCGGCGAGGGCGGCCACCACGCCGGCCGTTCCCCCACCTGCGACGGCCACGTCGAACCTACGGACCGGAAGCCGCCGGGCCGCCTCTTCGTAATAGTCCGCTTTTTGCTCGCCCGCCTCAGCCGCAAGGGCGCTCAACCCCAGGGCGAAACCCCGCCTGGAGATCGCAGTGTCAAGGTGTCCGAGTTTCATCGCATTCAACCTCCTATGATGTCTTGTCCACTCCGAACTGGTTTTCGCCTCGCATGAGGCGAAGAATCTGCGGCTGGTCTGGTTCCCGGCGGAGCCGCCCGTCGCTGAGCAAGGACCAGCAGAACGGCGCGCAGGAGGCAAGGGCGCGGCCGGGGTGCCCGCTTGCGGGCCGACCGCGGCGGAGCGGACCCTTGCCGCCGAGCACCGTTCTGCTACCGGCAGAAACAGCGCGGCGGGCGGCGAGCCGGGGACCAGACCCCTGGATTCCCGGTGGTGGGTCCCCGAGCAATCTCATGCCTCCTCCGCCAAAACGAAGTTGGGGAAGTCTTCGAAGACCCATTGGTTCTTCAACGTCCGATAAATGATGCCCAGGAACTTGCGGGCCAGGGCGATGATGGCCTTGCCCGCACCACGTCGGGCTTTGACCCGTTCGTAGAAACTCCTCAGATAGCTGTTGTAGTTGGCGGCAATCAGCGCGGACTGCACCAGGGCCGTGCGCGCTAGCTTGTTGCCCCGCTTGTGAATGCGGCCGCTGCGCTCGGTCTGGTTGGAGTTGGACACCCGCGGCACGATGCCCAAGTAGCTGGCCAGCCGGCTTTCGTCCGGGAAGTCGTTCACGTCGCCGATCACGCTCAGCAGGATCGCGCCGGTGATCGGGCCGATGCCCTTGATGGAGACCAGGTTCTTGTGGCCGGGCAGCTTGCGCCCCTCCTCGGCGATCCTTTTCTCCAAGGCGGCGATGCTGCGGTTCAGGCTCCGGATCTGCTCCACAATCACCCGCAGCTCGAACTGGACCAGCTCGTCAAAGGGCAGGGCCAGGACCTCCTCGAGCTTCTTCTCGCTGGACAGGGCTTCCCGGGCCAAGTTGAGGCCGTGCGCCGACAACAGGTTGTTTACCTTGT
>CAYUNW010000031.1:0-3564 GCA_964446235.1 uncultured Gammaproteobacteria bacterium | reverse complement strand
TACACGCCGTTTTCCTGCAGCACGCCCAGGGCTTTGGTGAGGGTGTTTTCCTCCGCTCCTGCTTTAACTAGCTCTTGAGCATGTTTCGCCGCCAGATAGTCCAGATTGCGTTCTTTCGTGTCGTTCATTGCGCTGCCTCCTGCTTCTCATCCTTGAGCGGGTCTATCTCCAGCGGCGCGCCGATGATCTTCATGCGCCCGAAGCCGCGCGTGCCCATGCCGCCTACGCCCAGGAACGCCATCATGCCCAAACCGGCTTTGACCACATCCAGCGGCGCTTTCCACTCACCGCCGGGAAGCGAATGGTTTTTATCGGTCCGGCCTTGTGCGCATTTTTCTGCCGGAAAGGCCTGGCGATAATCATCTAAGACCACTTCGGCGGTCAGAAAAGTGGCGCGGGGCAGGGCTTCGTAGGTGAACAGCGCGCCTTCGGCCGCCGCGCCGGTGTGCGGGTCGATGCTGACCGAGGTGCGCACTTCGAGGTTGCTGTTGACGATGTGGGAGAAGATGCGATCGGAGACGAGAACGATGCGGTTTTGCACGGCGTTCCAGCGGGGATCGCCGCTCCACTCTGTTGGCGGCTGGACGGATGTTTGCCCGGCGACATCGAGCATCAGCCAGCCCAGGTTGAGACGGCCGGGGTGCTCCCAGGTCAGAGAGATTTGCTCGTCCGGGACAAAGTCGGGCGTTGCCGTAAAACCGGCGTCCCGCAAGCGCTGCGGCGTGCTGACCCATACCGGTCCCGCCAGCGAATGCACCGGGAAGAGCAGGATGTGGGCGTCGAAGATGTTGACGACGCCGGAATAGGCGTTTTGCTCGCTGCCCTGTTTATCTTTGGTGATGTAGCCAAAGGTGTAGCAAATGGGGCAATCGGGTTTGCCGCAGGATTCCTGCCCGGCACAAATCTCTTTTTTGCCGCTGAGACGCGCTTGCACATCCGCATACTGGCGCGCTGCGCCGTGCAGGCTGGCACCCGGGATTTTGGGCAGGCGGGTGCCCGGTTCGCGGACGATGCTGTTGTCCACCCGTCCCAGCCGGTAGCCGCCCGCCCCGGCGTGAAGCGGGTCGAGCGTCATGAAGAGATAACGCTGGATGAGATAACGCGTTGCAGTTTCGGCGGTCATGATTTTTCTCCTTCCATTCCTTCTTTCAAGATTTCCAGGTGGATTTCAGCCCAATCGGCCAGTTCGCCGCGGGCGGCGGCAGTGATAAGTTCCGTCTGTATGTCATTGCGAGCCGCCCCAGGCGGCGAAGCAATCTCCGCCGCGGACTGGAGACTGCTTCGCTGCGCTCGCAGTGACACGAGTCCGGCGGTGGCGAGGGTATCGCTCACAAACTGGCGGAAGACCTCATCTTGTTCTGCCTCCTTGCCAGCAGGCGTTCCCCAGCGTTCGCGCGCTGTTTCGATGGTCTGGAGCATTTGGGAGAACTGGCTGCGCTTGAGATGGCGGAAATGGTCTTTCCATAGATTTTCCAAACGCCCCAAATCTTCCAGATAGAAGGGGCGGGTGCGGCGCGGGCGGCCCTGCTCTTCGTAGTAGATTTCGAAGCGGCGGTTGGCGGCGTCGAGGAATTCGAAGTCGAAGGTGGAGGGGGTGAAGCAGATGGAGTCGCCTTCCTTCAAATCGGCGGCGTGCACCAGCCAGGCTTTCTGTCCATTCCAGGGGTTTAAGGCCTGGAAACGGCGGCTGCGGCCGGTGGGTTCAGAATTGGTTTGGAGAAACGCGTAGGGATACCACTGATCATCGGTCGCCTCGTCGCCCATTTTCAGCGGGACGTGCCAGTCAATCTGCCTGCCATTGCCTTCGAGTTCGAGCGTCAACGTCTGACCGTCAGATTGGGTGGATTTGACCTCCCAGGTTTGTGCCTGCGAAGGGAGGTTGAGCAGCATGGCGCGCCCGGCTTCGAGGATGGCTTGCAGAGGCATGCGCCGCCCGGCGAAGATGACACCCAAATGCAGCGGCAGGCGGTTTTGCACTTTGCCCATCTCGCGCTGGTATTTGGCCTGAATGGCCTGCACAATCGGCAGGGCGCGGTCGGCGGGGACGAGGGCCATGAAGATTTGCGGCTCGGTCAGGATGGGGATGAGCGGGGTATATCGGGCAGATTGTGATTGGACTTGTTGAATCGTAAAATCTCCGATTTTCTGGTCTTTCTTTTTGTAGCCTTCCGAGGTGGAAAGAGAGAAAGGAGCGCCTGGCTGCAAGACGTCTCCCAGCTCCTTGCCGGTGGTCGTTTTGAAATAAGCCGGGCTGTCGCAGACGATGAATCGGTTGCCATCCCGCAACACGCTCAATTTGAACCCCTCTACCTGAAGTTCGCAAATTGGCTGTTCCTGCAGGTCAGGAGCGCCCTGATTTTTTTGCAGCTTGCCTGAGAGGATCAGGCGGGGCGGCGCAGGAGGCAGGAGCGGATTGCCATTGCTGTCCTTCTCATCGAGAACCGTCTCCCAAAAGCGCTGTGTCGTCTCCCAGACGCGGCGCAGGCGGGCTGGCGAGGGATTCTTCGGCGTGCATCCAGCGGGATTGTTCTGATCAACCTTGACCAGCATGGTCTGCACCAGGTCGCCGGAGAGCCAGCCGTCCATCTCGAATTTGCCGACGAGGAGCGCCAGTCGTCCGTTTTTGTCGGCGACTTCGTTCGTCCAAATGGTGGGCTGGGGTTGAGCGGCATTGCTCAGCCCGCGCAGCCATTCCTGCATGCGTCCTTTGCGGCGATTTTCGCAGGTTTCGCATGCGTCACGCTCTTCGCGCTTGGGGCGCAAGCCGCACACCGGGCAGACTTCCCATTTGCCTGATTCGCGTTGGGCTTCTTCCCATTTGTCTTGCCAATATCGGTTGAGATTCTGTGCATCGAAGGGTTGCTTCAGTTCTTGTTGCGCTTCTCTGCGCGCCTTGCCCAGGATACTTTTGAGTTGTTCGGTGGCAGTATTCCCATCGCCGACCGTCACGTCAATGCGCGGGGCGAGTTCCATTTCCACGGCTTCCACGCGGCGGCGGATTTCTTGCGCCAGCTCGGCGGGTAAATCCAGGTCGGGAAAGGTGAAATAGATGCCGGTGCTGTCGCGGTAGATTTCATTGCCGAGGGGGTATTCCTCTTCGACCAGTTTCTTCACCACTTCGTAGGCTTCGTCCACGGCGCGCTGGTAGCCGAGCAGGTCGCCGATCTTGACCGCTTTGGCGTAGAGGCCCAGCACGTCGAAGTTGACGCGCAGGAGGCGCCAGCGGAGGTCGTGGTCAATAATCTTATCTCCCCAACTCTTCCATTGCCTGATACCTGATTGCTGGTTGGTAATTAATGCTCTAGCAATAGCAGGTTTGAAAAGCGAAGCCACCACCCATCCCCAATCTGAAAGAACGACTTCATTGACTGGCCGACGAGTGTCGCCCAGCCCGTAAGAAAATTGTTTCAAAACCTGATCACGTGTTGGTGGGACAGGTAATTTTTGAAGGCGGTTATCCAGACTCTCTAAAGATGTACCTACCACAACCCTTTGTTCTTCATACCCAAAAGCAGTGCTGATGAAGACATCGGGCCATGTCTGATCGCCTTGACCTGGGGGTGG
>CAYUNW010000030.1:0-3881 GCA_964446235.1 uncultured Gammaproteobacteria bacterium | reverse complement strand
AGTTCAGCTGCTTCACAATATGTTGGGGGTACCCATTAAAAACCCGGATGCGGCAGCTTTTAACGTGTCCAGGATGCATTGAGGTTGTCCATGGCGAAGAAGCTTGATCCATCCGAGCTATTAGACCTTTTTTAATTCCACTCAAATTATCTGTGCACATCAATGCAATGCTAAAGCCGAAAATGAGATTAATATGTAGATGAGGTTAAAGATGAAAAGATTTCCATCTAAAAATGCTATATTACTTTTTTTAATTCTTTTTGGATTCGTTGGTTTTTCCTTTGCATTTGCAGAAGATAGATGGGTGTATTTAGATGAAGTTAATAAATTGCCCTACTATTACGATAAAGAAAGTATTGTTTGCTCACCAGAAGACAACCTGAATATATGGATCAAAATCGTAAATGCTAACTATAGATTGCATATGACCGAATACCAATATAATTTACTCGGCATAAAGAAAGATTCCGATTTAGCTAAGCAGATTGAAAAGCCATATAAAAAAGTTGATATGCAACAGTATGAGATTAGTTGTAAGAGAAGAATGTATCGTGTATTGTCGGCCCAATGGTTTTATGAAAGTGACACGACATTTCGCGACAATAAGGATGTAGAACTATATAAATGGTCATCCTTTATTCCAAATTCTAAATTTGAAAGTATTTTCTTATCTTTGTGCTCTTTATTTTATAAATCTGTTTGTAAAAGTAATGAAGTTAGTGACCAACTATTTGCCAAAAAAAGTGCAAGGATACGAAGTGGTACTGGTGTAATAATATCGGATGACGGTTTGATTTTGACAGCAGCACACGTCGTAGACGGAGCAAGAAAGATATCAATATCCACGAAAGCAGGGTTTCAACCAGCCATTTTAGCTCAAATAGATAAAGCAAACGATATCGCTTTGCTAAAGACCGATGGTATTTTCAATGCTGCTTCAGTTGTACGTGCAAAAAATATAAAACTCGGTCAATCCGTGTTCACAATTGGTTTCCCAAATATAAATTTTCAAGGGTTCAATCCAAAAATGACGAAAGGGGAAATTAGCAGTCTAACAGGCTTCCAAGATGACCCTCGCCACTGGCAGATCAGTCTTCCGGTTCAATCTGGAAACTCTGGCGGCCCTCTTTTTGATGAAGCAGGAAATGTTGTAGGTTTGGTGCTCGCGAAACTCGATGCTTACCAAGTTTTAAGATCTACCGGCGATTTGCCTCAAAATGTAAATTATGCAATTAAGAGCACGTATATTTTCCCTTTATTAGAAGGATATACTTTGCCCCAACCATTACCAGTAAAGCAAAATAGTAAATTAGAATCGGTGGTTGAAAAAGCAAAAGATTCAGTTGTTCTTATAGTTGTGAATTAATAATATGAAAAAGAAGAAGCAGGAATTTGATCCAATATTTAAGTCTGGAGAAGATTGGCGTTACAATGCCTGCTTAAACTGTTCTAACGATCAATTAGAAGTCTACACAATCGGCTACAAGGAGGCCGCTGACAGGCTGGTTAAATCGGTAGTTGAAAATAGGTATATGTTAGATGCTCTTATTTATCCAATATGCTTCCTGTACCGCCAGTATATCGAACTAAGATTGAAGGAAATTATCCGTTCTGGTCGCACTCTTCTTGAAAATGGAGCGGGTTTTCCACAGCATCATAAACTTCAGCCTCTCTATCTAACCGCAAAGGAAATAATTAAAAAGGCATTTTCCGAAGAAGAACACCCTCCAGACCTATCATTAGTAGATCACATTATTGCTGAGTTTTCGGAAATAGATCCAGAATCAATTTCATTTAGATACCCATTCGATAAATCTGGAAGAAACCTGCTGGAAAAGATAACTCATATTAATTTAAAACATTTATCTGAAAATATAGATCAATTTGGGGAACATATTGACACCATTAGTTTTGTTATTTCAGTTTACCTTGATCATAAGCGAGAGTTCAATAATTTTTGATTTAGGGTTTGCTACTTCGGTACCCTCTTCAACGCAATTCCCGCCTTGGTCTTTCTAGCTGTATCCTTCTCATCGCCGGAAACGCCCAGGCCCTCTACCAGGTCCTTTGAAATAACGATGCTGCCCCTTTTACCAACCCCTACCGTCTTCGTCTTCTGAGTTTTAGCACCGCCACGACCACCCTTGATAGCTGTGACCTTCCCTTCGGCGACCAGGGCACTCATGTAGGCGGCCTTCAACTGCGTGGACGATTTGAACCCCATCTTTTTCAGTATGTCGGCTTGGGGTGTTTCGTCTTCGATTAGTTTGATCAATTTGGCGGCATCAACGGCTTTTTTCTTAGCCATCGTACTCCTCCTTTTGGTGTTTTTATTTCAAGTTTGTTGTTGCGTATTTGGTTTCCACATTTAACAAGCAGATTTTCTAAAAACAAGTAAAAACGACAGGATTTTATTGAATTGTGAAAACTGAAAAAACCACATAGCCAATTCCCCTTAAGGAAAAATCGGGCTTAAGGGTACTCTTAGCTCAAATTTGGGGGGGGTCTCACGTGGGGTACACAGGGTAGGTGTGTGAGATGGGCCTTGGCGAGATTTTTATTGAGTAGCTGGATTTTTGATTTATTTGTTTCAGAAATGGTGGAAGTCTGTAGATTGACCCATTCCGAAAATCTTGGTTCAGCCCGTCCAAATCACTGAGACCCTCGTACAATTGTATTTTTTGAATTACATCCGATTTTTCTGCCAGGATGGTTTTGTGGGGTGGTCAAGATAAGATTTTAAAATTGGAATAATTTGGCATAGGCGTTTTGTTTTTTTCCATAAAATTAAATTCATTTTCTTTTTTTATTTTTTATACTTTTATTCTTTCTTATCTTTCGTTCAGTGTTTTTCGTTTTTTCCGCCTGAGCCATTAATTTTGCTTTTTTAACTGCTATATATTTAGAGATATAATTATCGATGAATTCGCACAGAGTAGTGTGCCCAGAGAATAAAATCCAACCATGCGGGTATTCAGCAAATCTACATGTAAAAGCATTACAATAATTACCACATTCAGTCTTCCAAAATATATTTTGAAATTTTATCCATTTCACTTTTTCTTTTTTACTAAAAGGTTTTTTTTCAAGGAATTTTTTCCTTCCAAGCTTTATACCCTTTGGATAAAACTGATCTAATATTGACCGCTCCATATTTTTACCTTATAAATTATTTAATGAAAAGCTTTGTGCACATCCCCATTCAAATCGACAATGACATTTCTATTTGCCTTCTTTTTGTTATAAATTGTAAATATGTTATACCACAGCTATTCTAATATCGGATCTTTTGCATTTATCTTTAAGTATTTGACCCATTCCTAAAATTTCGGCTTTCTGTTTTCCTATTTTTTCGATCGTGCTGTCCAGTTGCAATTTGTTATTTTAAACGAGTTTTTGCAAAGCAGGTTTTTGGGGGTAGTCAGATAAATAGCCAAATAATACTGAACTCATAAATTCATATATAAGAAGCAGAAAAAAAACTCTCAAGTAAAATCGCCATTGGTCGATACTATATAAGAAACCTTAGAGATTATTAATGTTACAATATTTTTTTAAGTAAAACTATATCTAATTGAGGTTAAAAATGTTAAACTCAAACACCGCTTTAATTGTCGATCCTGAAATTAAGCAACCTGAAATTTTTGTGGTTGATGGTTCTAATGTATGTTTTTGGTATGGGCAGGCTTTCAAGAATCCATTACTTGATCAGCCAAAAGGATCTGTCCGCCCTTTATTAGTATTACTTAGTGAAATAAGAGAACATGGAGACGATTTTTATTGTATATTTGATGCTTCTATAATGACGAATATTTATAAATATGCGGTTAGTGTAACGTTTTTTCTGTAATTTAATTACGAGCCGCCCGAGCAGAGGTGGC
>CAYUNW010000029.1:0-4127 GCA_964446235.1 uncultured Gammaproteobacteria bacterium | reverse complement strand
GGCAAGACGGTGGTAAAATTCAGGAAGTGCAGTGGGTTCAAGGGCGAAGCTGCCCGACAGGCTGGTACGTCAACCCGGAGAGGCCGGAAGAAGCGCCGAACGACTTCAAGGCCATCGGTGAAGAGCCGGGCGGCATGGAAAAACACAAGCGGTTACCGGTGGAGTTGCTGGACAAGAACCAGTTGTACGTCAATCTAAGTGAGATGGACGATGAGATGTTCCAGGTGAGCGAGGCGGACAAGGTGTTGAACCGGGCGTTTTATGGTCCGATGTGATTCTCCATGAGAATAATGAGACAGAGACTGAATGAAATTGGAATTTTGAGACAGAATTTGCTATAATAGTCAGCGAAAACCCGCAGGTGAACGGCATGACCGAAGCAAAGATCAATCCAGCCATCCTTCAGTGGGCGCGCAAGCGACTTGACTTGAGCGAAGAAGATGTGGCGCGGAAAGTAGGGCTGAAAGATAAGCCACAGCGCTTAAGAGCCTGGGAGCAGGGTGAAGAATTACCAACCTTTCGGCAAGCGCAGGAATTGGCGCGCGCTCTGCAAATTCCCCTTGGCTACCTTTTCCTATCCAAACCGCCTCTGGCGACACTGCCGGTGGCTGATTTTCGCACTGTGGCCGAAGCCCGGCGGGGAAAATTCAGCCCTGAGTTAGAAGATGTGCTCAATGATGCGCTACGCAAGCGCGACTGGCTGCGCGAGCGGCGAAGGCAGGAGGGAGGTGAGCCTTTGCCATTCATTAGCCGTTTTTCCACCAACACACCCGCTGCAACTATCAGTGAAGATATTCGTGGGGTTCTGGGCCTGCCGACGCCAAGCGCCAAAGACGCCAGAAACTGGCGCGATCACCTACACATTCTCGTCCAGCAGGCGGAACGTGCGGGAATTATCGTTTTACAAAGCGGTTACGTTGGCAGCAATACACACCGCACACTATCTGTGGATGAATTTCGCGGTTTCGCGCTTGCAGATCCTTACGCGCCGCTGATTTTCCTGAACGCCAAGGACTCTGTGAACGGCCGCATTTTCACACTGGCACATGAACTGGGTCACCTGTGGACAGGCACAAGTGGTATCTCCAACCCTAAGGCAGCGCCACCTGAGAGAGAGCAACTCGAGATCGAACGCCTATGCAATCAGGCGGCTGCTGAATTGCTGGTACCTGCAAAGCTCCTGGCGGAGCGCTGGCGGAACCGGCCGGCTACGGATGAAACGTTTCAAGATTTGGCCAAAGAATTTCGCGTCAGCACTCTGGTGATTTTGATTCGCGGCTATGAAACCGGGTTGCTGCCGGCGCGTGATTTTCAAAATGCCTATGCCCAGGCGCTTCAAAACATTCAGGAGGCTGCGATAGAGGAACCTCACGTCTCCGGCGGCGGTGATTTCTATCGCACTTTGCAAACGCGCAATGGACGATTGCTTTTAGGTGAAATCGCGCAGGCCCTACGGGAGGGGAGCCTGCTACACAAAGACGCTTCCTGGCTGTTGAATGTCAAGCCGAAAACATTAGAAAATGCGCTTCAGGAGTTCTAGGGGGAGAAGTGCGATACTGCCTGGATAGCAACGTCTATATCGAAGCCCATCGCCGTTACTATGCGTTCGATATTGCGCCCGGTTTTTGGGATAGCCTGAGGCGACTGGCCGAAGAGGAGATCATTTGCAGCCCGATCCTGGTATTTGAGGAAATTTCAGATTCAGGGAACGAACTAGCCCGATGGGCGAAAGCAAACAAAGATGTCCTATTCGTCCAACCGGATGACACGACGCAAGAAGCCTACAAGGAAATTGCCGATATGGCAGCGCGCTTATACGAACCGCAGCATGTGCAGAAATTCCTATCGGGAGCTGATCCCTGGGTAATTGCTCACGCAAAAGTTGATGGTTTGATGGTTGTTACCCTGGAAGCCTTGAAAAATGAACAGATAAACGCTGGTGGAATCATAAGCGGCAAGATCCAGATACCGAATATGTGTAAGCTTTTTAAAGTGGGATTTCGCGATACCTTTGGTTTGCTGCGCGAACAAAAAATCGTTCTGCGGTGATGCAATTCTGGTTGATACTACATGGAAATGGAAGGGCCTCTTGCGAGACCCTTGAGGTGGATATTGGCGCTTCCGGTATACGACTTGATGTGGGTGGGTGAATGTGGCACTGAATGATGGGCGGTGAGCGCGGGTGGAGACATGGAAGGAGCTGGAGGCGCTGATGGCGAGCATTTTGGAGCGGGCGTTCAGAGGGAGAGTTGTAGAATTCGATCTGAAGATTTTGGAAAACTGTTCTGATTGAGGAAGTGTAAACTCGAACAACGGATCTTCACATAGGAAAATAAGCCGAAGATCGATACGCTGTAGTGGAGAAGGCAAATGAATAATTTCAAGAATGCCCTGGCGTTTATTGGGATTGGAATCGGTATAGGCGTATGCCTTGCCGTCGCTATTAATATATTACTGGGCGCACGACCAAGCACAGTTACCTTAGGACCGGTAGAGTTTGACCTTCCAACGGAGACTTTACCTGACCAGCCGCTCCTTCAATCCACTGACACAGCACGGATGCCGGCTGAAGCGGCTCCAATGCAAATTACCGATACTCCTGACCTTGTCCTTTCCCCTACGGAAGTATTCAATCCTGCCCCATCTCCCATTCCAGATACGCCTCCAGGCACAGTTTTGGAGCCGGGACAATGGTGGTATGCAGGCCTTAAGGGTCTCTTGCTCAATCGAGAGGTCAATTTAAGGGCTCCAAGCGAAATCATTACCACATGGGAAATTATCAACTTGACGCCCAATCCAGTGGTCATCAATAGTTCTGAGGATAATTTTTGGGTGACAGACAACTTAGGCCGGTCTGGAACGGTTAAAACCTGGAATGGCAGCTTAGGGGCATTAACCATAGCCAGTGGTGAAAAGTGCAATTTAGGCACCTCCTGTATTTGGACAACCCAGGTGGTGTTTGGGGTTAATATTGCAGACCCTGCAGTCACCGAAGTCATCATCACTGTCTCTTTCTCCAATTTTCAGAATGCCCAGTGGCGAATTCCGATCTACCACTGATCGCAATGGGGAGTAGTAAGTTGTAGGGTGCATTGCAATGCGCCATCTCTATCGACAAGGCGGCACGTGTGGGCGAAGGGATGAGGTTGGGGCGAGGCGGCGGTAAAATTTGGGAAGGGCGGTGGGTTCAAGTGCGAACCCAGCCGAAGGGCTGCTAAACGCCGGGGATATTAACCAAATTTATTTGGATAAACCAGATGAAAATAGATCACCTGGATAGAAAAGCGACTAAGTCTGTCGGATCACAATATTCATTTGGGTGACCGGGGTCAAACACGATGTGATGTTTGTAACAGTAATAGAGTTTCTCCCACTTCTCTCTGATTCGCTCCCAATTATTAATCTCGGTCTCGTAAACTACTCGGTTCTGTCGGTCCTTTGTTTTTCTGTAGTTGAATGCCCAAATAGTGATAAGTGAATAGAGGATTGTTAGGAAACAACCCAGACCATTTGAGTATCCAAACATTTCCGAAGGATTACCGCTAACGATTCCAAACGCTGTAGCAAAGAACCCTACGATGGCTGATAGGCCAAACAAACCGTAAACCGCAATAAGCAGACAACTCAGTGCACCGCCTTTTTCAACTGGCTTGGGCGGTAAAGATAGTATCGAGGCGAGTTGTGTTGATGAACCTTCTACATAGATGCGTGAGCCGTCAGCCTGTATGGTTGTTCCTGAAGTTTTCCCTTCTAGGACTATGGAGGCAACCTTTCGAATCGCGTCACTGTGATTTTCCATGGGGCAATTGATGACTTCCATAAGTTACCTCCTAAGGGAATTATAAGCCAGATTCATCCTGGTGCGAACCAGTTGTAGGGTGCATTGCAACGCACCATTCGTAAATCAACTTCAAAAATAAAAGGGCCTCGTCTGAGACCCTCTTACGCACGCCGCTATGGGCGATCTGCCTCCGCTAAGTGGATTGACAGGATGATAACCAATTGCAGAATTATGCAAGTATTTGCCAGGGGAGGTGCGTCGCACCAGGGGCGCAGGGCCGCGGGGGTGTGTGGCGGACAACGGATGACGGGAACGGATTGAGCGGATTAGGCGCCCGGCGTGAAAT
>CAYUNW010000028.1:0-4221 GCA_964446235.1 uncultured Gammaproteobacteria bacterium | reverse complement strand
AGGCTCCGGAACAGCCATCAATGGAGGGCTGGGGGTATTGGATCCCACTTTGTTGAGAAACGGGGTCTATGAAATCCGACTTGCCGCCCAGGATCTTGCCGGAAATACCTCCCAGGTTTTTGGCTGCGCTCTGGTGGACGGCCAGCTCAAACTGGGCCAGGTGGTTCTTTCCGGCTCAGACGCCGTGATTCCCGCGCCCGGCATGCCCGTGACCCTTGAGCGCGAATATGACAGCCGGAACGAAGACGGCGATTTCGGGCCGGGCTGGCGCCTGGCTTCATCCACGGTAAAACCCATGACCACCCGGGACCTTGGGGCCGGCTGGGCCGAGGAAGCGCGCGGCGCGTTTTTGACGACCTATTATCTGATTGAAAAATACCGGCACGTGGTGGTGATCCGCTTTTCCGATGAGGAGACGGTGAAGTTCAGAATCAACATCACTCCCAAATCCAGCCTGCTGTACCCCATATCTTCATATAATTTACAAGCAGAATTTGTGCCCATAGACCAGACCTTGGGCAAGCTGGAAGCTCTGGGCGTGGCCAACAATCACCTGATGCTGGTGGGCAACAATATTTTACAGTGGGGTTCAGACCCGTATGAACCCACGCGATTTAAATACACCAAACCCGACGGCACGATTTATGTTTTAAATACGCACACGGGCATTGAAAGTGTGACCGACGTATACGGCCGCACCCTCACCTACACCGAAACCGGCATTGCCCATTCTTCCGGGGCCGCCATCTCCATCCAGCGGGGTGCGGGCGATCGGATCGAGCAAATCACCGACGCCATGGGCCGGAAAGTGGAATATCATTATGACGAGGCCGGCATGCTGGTCAAAGTGTTCCAGACCGGACCCGAGCCGGAAATCTTCCGCACCATGGCCAAATACGGATATGCTTCCGGCGTATTCGGGCCGCCGGTGTTAAAAGACATCATCGCGCCGGACGGAACGGTCCTGGGCATGTTTCAATACGACGCCCAAGGCCGCATGGTCGGACTTGTAGATGCAGCCGGCAACCGGATGGTTTATGGATATGACCTGCCCACCCACACCCAGGAAATCACGGACCGCCGGGGCAATACCACCACCTATGAATACAATC
Organism: uncultured Gammaproteobacteria bacterium; assembly: GCA_964446235.1. Classification (GTDB taxonomy): domain Bacteria; phylum Patescibacteriota; class Microgenomatia; order 2-02-FULL-39-11; family 2-02-FULL-39-11; genus CAYUNW01. Next base: position 3,109 of record CAYUNW010000028.1, on the reverse strand, counting down.
ATGAAGGATATGTCACGAAAAAAGTCGATCCTGAGGGCAATGTCTTTACCTGGACCTATGACGAGTTCGGCCACAAGCTGTCTGAGACCGATCCTTTGGGCAATACCAAGTCATATACTTATGACGCGTCCGGCAACCTGCTCACAGAAACAGACCCATTGGGCAATACCACGAGCTATACCTACAACGATCGAAACGACATATTGACCCAGACCGACGCAAACGGTTATACTACGACATATACCTATGACAGCCTTGGCAACAAGCTGTCAGAAACCGACCCTTTAGGTCATACCAAAACATTTACATATGACGCCCACGGCAATGTTGTAACGGAAACCAACGCCCTGGGCCATGTGACCACGTTTGCCTATGACGCCGCAGGCAACAAAATGTTTGAAATCACACCCAATGGCAAAACCACATCCTGGACCTATGACGGATACGGCAACGAGCTTACCGAAACCATTACCCGCACCACGCCTTCCGGCACGGTTGCCATGACCACAACCAAGCAATACAACCACAGAAACTGGCTGATTCATACTATGGATCCCATGGGATACGAGACCCATATGGAATACAACAGCCAGGGCGAGAAAATCGCCGAGACCGACAAAAACGGGGCGAGAACTGAATTTGAGTACGACGCCAACGGCAATGAAACTGCCGTTTATTTTGCAGACGGCACCCGCTCGATTACCACCTATGACCAAGAGAGCAACCGCATCGCATCCACGGACAGAGACGGCAACACCACGCATTTTGAATATGACGGCAACAACCAGATGATCCGGGTGATCCATCCGGACGGCGGCGCTTCTGAAATGATGTTTGACCCGGCCGGACGGCTGACGGCGGCAATTGATGAAAACGGCAACCAAACCCAGTTTGAATACGACGCGGCAGGCCGGCGTATCCGGGTGGAAGACGCCTTGGGCAATGACGTTTCATTTGAGTATGACCCGGCCGGCAATCAGACCGCCATGATTGATGCCAAGGGCGCGTTGACCCAGTATCAGTATGATGCCGCCAACCGTCAGATCAAAACCATTTATCCCAACGGGGCATTTACCCGGACAGGCTATGACGCCCTGGGCCGCAAAATTTCAGAAACCGATCCGTCAGGCAAAATCACCACCTTTGAATATGACGCAGCAAGCAACCTGATCACGGTCATTGACGCGTTGAACCATGTGACTGAATACACTTACGATGAAGTCGGCAACCGCCTGACCCACACCGATCCCAACGGCCATACAGAATCCTGGACATATGATGATTTGGCCGGGTGACATCGCACAGACTGCCGCTGGGCATGACCGAATCCTTTACCTATGACGGCAACGGCAACATGCTCAGCCACAGGGATTTTAACGGCGCTGTCACCCAGTATGAATACTCTCCGTGTTGCGGACGGTTAACGCAGAAAACATACCCGGACGGCAGCACGGTCAGGTTTACATACTCAGGCGCGGGTTTGCGCGAAAGCGTGACAGATGCAAGAGGACAAACCCAGTATGAATATGATACCCGGGGCCGCCTGGAACAGGTCACCAACCCGGATGGCGCCACCCTATCCTATTCTTACGACCCCAAAGGCAACCGCACGTCCGTGACCGCGCCATCGGGCACAACAACATACGCTTTTGACCAGTTGAACCGCCTGGCAAGCGTCATGGATCCTTCCGGCAGCCTCACAACCTACACCTATGATGCCAACGGCAACCGGGAGACCATCGCCTATCCCAACGGCGCAACAGCCGAATATACTTACGATGAGCAACATCGGCTCATCTATCTTGAAAACCGGACATCAACAGGTTCCATCATCACCAGCTATTTTTACACCCTTGACCCCGCCGGCAACCGGACAAAAGTCACCGAAAACACCGGCAGAGTCGTCAATTACACCTACGATGAGGTGTACCGGCTGATCGAAGAAAACATCATGGACCCGGCCATCGGCGAGCAGACCATAGTATATACCTATGACCCGGCCGGAAACCGCTCAACCAAAACCGACAGCGCCGGAACTATAAATTACACATACGACGCCAATGACCGGCTCATCACCGAATCCGGGCCTGCCGGTTCATTTACCTATTCTTACGACGCCAACGGCAACACCATCGACAAAACCGGCAGCAGCGAGAGCATTCTATATGCCTACGACTTTGAAAACCGTTTGATCAGCATTGAATCCCCGACGTCGAATATCGGTTACGCCTATGACGCCGACGGCATCCGGGTCAGCCTGGCGGTCAACGGAGCGGGAACATCCTTTACCGTTGACAAAAACCGAGATTACGCGCAAGTATTGGAAGAAAGAGACACTCCTGGTTCTTTGACAGTCAGCTATGTATACGGCGACGACCTGATTTCACAGAATCGCAGCGGCGTGGACTCCTTTTATCACTACGACGGCCTGGGCTCCACACGGGCCTTGACCGACGCCGCCGGAACCGCCACGGATACCTATTCCTACGAAGCCTTCGGCAACCTGATCACCAGCGCCGGAACCACTGAGAATAATTACAAGTTCACAGGCGAACAATACGATCCCAACGCCGGGTTCTATTACTTAAGGGCAAGGTATTATGATCAAACCACGGGGAGGTTCGTGACCACTGATCCGTTCGGTGGAAAGCCCTATAAGCCGGTAACGTTGCATAGGTATATGTATGCGGGCATGAATCCGGTTATGTATGTAGATCCAAGTGGGCGATTTAGCATAATGGAAATGTCAATAACTATTGGTACAATGGGTGTATTATTGGCAATCCCCTCTGAACTGGGGATGGACAGAAATAAGCAGTGTTCTGATATCACAATGAAAAGAAAGCATATAGACCCCTTTGGAGAGGATAAATATGGCCACTGGTGGGTAGAGATAGGTAGCGAGAGCTATGGGTGGTGGCCAAAGTATCCTGTTGATTATTCGGACACATTTTTTGGAATAAAGGGAGAGTTAAACGGTCAAACCTCTTTTGGCGGGTTCCCAACGGTAGATCCCCATCATGGAGATAAAGCTGAAGACACCTTTAATCCATATATTACTCCCAATGCGCCTTTCCGTTATACTTGTATACAAGCTAAAACATGTATC
>CAYUNW010000027.1:0-4770 GCA_964446235.1 uncultured Gammaproteobacteria bacterium | reverse complement strand
GATTAGATGGTTTTCTTTTCAGCACTGCAGGAATGGCAACCGGGATTGGCCTCCTTCTGCTTTTTTATCTTATGGGTGGGATGGGCGCCGGCGATGTCAAGCTCATGGGGGCGGTCGGAAGCTTTCTCGGGGCTAAGGCAACTCTTGAAGCCTTTATCTTAATAGCGATCGCTGGAGGACTTTATTCTCTGGCAATCATTTTGATCCGTCACGATGTTTTTAGAGGATTTTTTACCGAAAAGTGGATACTCCTTTCCAACATGGTAATGCTCAGGCAGTACATTCCCGTTGTAACTGAAAGTTCAGGTCAAAAGCCGCGCTTGAAATACGGGGTTGCGATTGCCTTTGGAACGATAACTTATGTCCTGCTAAAATTATTTGGGATTAATCTCTTCAAGATATGGGCTTAAACCAAGGAGGAAAAGATGGGAAACCTGAAAGCCGTCGTCCCCATAGCGCTTTCACTGGTCATCGCCGTTGTAGGGAGCTTTTTTCTTTACAACTGGGTTCAACAACGAACCGCGCCGAAAGAAGTCGTTAAGGTGGCGGCCAATGCGGATGCGGTGCCAGTTGCCGTGGCAGCCGCCGATTTGCCGTGGGGCACCCAGATAAAGCCGGAGATGGTCAAGGCTGTGCCCTATCTAAAGGAAAGCCTTCCCACCGGATACTTTGCCAAAATCGACGACTTGCAAGGCCGAGTCCTGATCGCGCCCATGAAGATCAACGCTCCTATCACCGAGCACCACCTTGCGCCGTTGGAGGTCAAAACCGGCGGGGTTTCAGCCGTAGTGGAGCCGGGTAAGCGGGCGATTGCGGTTAAGGGTGATAAGGTGATCGGTATCGCCGGATTCATCAATCCCGGCAACAAAGTGGATGTGCTGGTCACCACGGAGGACCCGCAAAGGAAGGAAGAAAAAACCAAGACGATTCTGGAAAACATATTGGTTTTGGCAACCGGAACCCAAATTCAGAAAAACGAAAAGGGCGAGCCTTCTCCGGTGGATGTATACACCCTTGCGGTTACCCCTGAGGAGGCCGAAATCCTTGCGTTGGGTGCCACCCATGGGAAGCTGCAGCTGGCCTTGAGGCATGTCACCGACACAGAAACCGTTTTAACGACAGGGGTAAATATTCCAAAGATGCTGGCATCATACAGCCCCAGCAACCCGCCTCCGCCGCCACCCAAGCAGGAAGAGGCAAAGGAAACGCCAAAGGTCGTCAAAAAATGGACGCCGCGGCCGGCAGTAAGCGTTGAGATCATCAAAGGAAACGATATCAGTCAGAGAAAATTCTAACCGTAGCAGTTCAATCAGGAGGGATAACAGCGATGTCCCACAAACGCGGTATGGCCAAATCCTGTCAATCAATGGACTTCGGCACTATTTTCTTGATGCTGCTGGTGTTTTTGGGCGCTAATGCAACATCTGTTTTGGCGGCTACTCCATTTGAGACCAAACGCATCGAGCTGGTTTCGGGCAAATCGGTAGTCCTTCGCACCGATGCGGCGGTCAAGCGGATTTCCATCGCTAACCCCGAGATCGCAGACTTCAACCTGCTCTCGCCGACCGAGATTTACCTGACCGGCAAAGCGGCCGGCACGACCAACCTTACCATGTGGCAGGACGGCCGCATCACAGCCGTCTACGATCTCGTTGTCTCCTACGACGTCTCCAAGCTCAAGCAGCAGATGCAGGAAATTCTTCCGGTGGAGAAAGATCTTCGCATTGCAACCGCCAACGATTCCATAACGCTCTCGGGCAAGGTCACCAACGCCGCCGCCTTAAGCCAGGCCTTGGCGCTGGCCCGTGCCTTTGCGCCTGAAGGCAAGGTCACCAACCTGGTTGAGGTGGGCGGCGTGCACCAGGTGATGCTTGAGGTGCGGGTGGCTGAGATGTCCAAAAGCATCACCAAGCGCCTTGGCATCAACCTCGGATATTCATTTTCGAACAACGATTTCAGCGTCAGCGTCCTGAGCAATCTGGCTCGGATTATAAGCCCGGATACTCCCGCAGTGAACGCCCTTTTCCGTTTTGATCATCGCGGCAGCACCTGGACCGGATTTGTGGATGCTCTGGAAGAAGACGGATTGGTAAAAGTGCTGGCCGAACCAAATTTGGTAACCCTGAGTGGACAGACCGCAACTTTCTTGGCGGGCGGCGAATTCCCGATACCGGTTCCTCAGGATGACAATACCATCACCATCGAATACAAGCAGTTCGGCGTCGGGCTCTATTTTACGCCGGTTGTGCACAGCAAAGACAAAATAAGCTTAAAGGTGGCGCCGGAGGTTTCGGACCTCGATTTCTCGAATGCTCTCACGATAGAGGGTTTCTTCGTTCCGGGGCTGCGTGTCCGGCGGACATCCACTACCGTCGAACTGGCGGACGGCCAGAGCTTCGCCATCGCCGGCTTGCTGAGGGAAAATGTGCGCACCGTTGTCTCGAAGTACCCTATTCTGGGCGACATCCCAATTTTAGGCGTCCTCTTTCAAAGCAAGGAGTTCCAGAAGGAAAAGACGGAACTGGTCATCATCGTGACGCCGCACCTGGTCAAACCTCTGGACATGGCTAATCAGAGCCTTCCTACCGATTACTACGTAGAACCGAACGATGTCGAGTTTTACCTCCTTGGCAGAACTGAAGGCTCGGGCAGCCCGAAGATCAAAAAGGGGGCTATGGACGGTGATTTCGGCCACTCGATGCCCAAAAATTGATCACGGTGAATCCCAAGCCGCCAAAACAATGATTGGAGAGTAAAAAATGCTGAAAGCAACTATTGAGATTGCAGCGGTACTCGCCATTGTGGCTTTTTTTGCAGGCTGTGCAGGACCAGAAGGGAACAGCCCATTCCGCGAGGAAACTCTCCTTGACAGGAATTGGGGGCGGTCCGTCGAGACCGCCAAATACAGTCAGATTCTCGACCCGGAAGCAGGGAAAAACGCCTCCCCCGTGGAAGGGCTTGGCGGGAATCCGGCAGGCTATACCATTGAGAAATACGAAAATTCTTTTAAAGAGAAAATCAAAGTAGATATACCATCTACTACCGCGGTTATAAAGTAAAAAATTCGGGAAGCAAAATCCTTAACAACCAGTCGGGTGAGCAGAATGCTTGTAAATCCCGCTGGCGAAGTGAGAGAAAATGTCAAAAGACATATTCCAAGTGAAGCTGGCGATTGCCGACTCGCATCTGACAAAGAAACTGTTGGAATTGCTTCGCAGCGCCAAGTCCTTTGAAGCTATCGATCTCAACGACCCTGCGACAGCCGATTTGCTGATATTTCAACTCGGCGAAAACTCAGAAGATGATTTGCAGCAGGCTCTGACGGCCATCCAAAACAGGGTCATAGATGAAGTTTTTTTGATTTCCGGAACGGCTGATCCAAAAATCCTCATGCAGGCTATGCGAGCGGGGGTCAAGGAGTTCTTTATCCAGCCCCTCGATGCGGCAGAGGTTCGTGCCGCCTTAGAGCGTTTCAAGGAGAGGCATACTCAAAGCGCAGGCTCGCGGGATTCAAAAAACGGCAGCATCATCAGCGTGTTCGGAAGCAAGGGCGGGGTCGGCACCACGACAGTGGCGGTGAACCTGGCGGTGTCTCTTGCGCAGGGCAAGGACAAGAAGCAAGTGGCGCTCCTGGATATGAACACGCTCTTCGGCGAGATTCCGCTGTTTCTGGAAATTGCCCCTAAATTCCACTGGGGCGAAATCACCAAAAATATTGACAGGCTGGACGGCCAGTTCCTGCTCAACACTTTGACGCAGCACAAGACCGGGATTCAGGTTCTGCCGTCCCCGGCCTACCTGAACGGGCATGTGCGCCCGACCCCCGAGACCATGAGTCGGCTCCTCCGTCTGATGAAGCATATGTTCGACTACATCATCATCGACGCCGGGCAATCGACCGACGACACCTCCATCAAAGTTCTGGAGGTGTCCGATATTTTGATGCTTATCACGATTCTCAGCCTTCCATGCCTGGCAAACACCAACAAGCTGCTGCGTTCGCTGACCGATTTGGGCTATGTGCCGAAGGAAAAAATCAAGGTCGTTTTGAACCGCTACATCAAGAGGGGCGAGATTTCGCTCAGCGACGCCGAGGCCGGCATCGGCCACGAACTGTTCTGGGTTGTGCCCAATGACTACGATACCTCCATGTCGGCCATCAACAGCGGCAAGCCTCTGTTGAACGTGGCACCTGGTGCGGGGATTACCAAGAGCTTCATGGAACTGGCCAGATCCTTCACCGAGCCTCAAGAAGGCAAACCGAAAAAGAAGTGGTCAGTTTTTTAATCTGAAACGAATCGCGGCTGGAAGCAGCCCTCACAGTTAAGGTAAAAACCAAATAACACGAGAGGGGAAACCTTGCTGCACGAAAAAATGAATCTTAAGGCGGTCGCGGGTGGTGCCGGCAGAAAGTACATGCCGGACGAATATTTTGACCTCAAGTCCCGAATTCACGATCGGTTGCTCGACTTGATCGACCTTACCATCATCGATAAGTTGGAGCGTGAAGCGCTGAGTGTTCAGATCCGCAAAGTCATCGAACGGATCCTACGCGAGGAACAATTCAAACTTCCGCTTAACATGGCGGAGCGCGAGAAGATTTTCGCCTAGATCGTGGACGAAGTTCTGGGCTATGGGCCGCTTGAGCCCATGCTGAAAGATCCCACCGTATCCGACATCCTGGTGAACTCCTACAAAAGCATTTACGTCGAGCGCATGGGCAAGCTGGAGCCGACGGATGCCCGTTTCAAGGACGATGCCCATCTGATG
>CAYUNW010000026.1:0-5551 GCA_964446235.1 uncultured Gammaproteobacteria bacterium | reverse complement strand
GCGCCGGCGACATAGCGCAGGCCCGCCTTGATGTCTTCGAGCGGGGAGGCGCTCCGGGCGGCGGCCTCGGCCGGCCCGAGCTTCATCATCTTCAGGGCCGCGATGACCGGCAGGAAGGACACGGCGTTGATGGCGAAACACCAGGCCGGCCCGAACAGGGCGTACGTGATGCCGCCGACGGCCGGGCCGATTGCGGTAGCCGTGTTGAACATGGCGGAGTTCAGGGCGATGGCGTTGGTCAGGTCGTCGATGTTGACCAGCTCCAGCACGAAGGCCTGGCGGGCCGGGGCCTCGAAGGCGTTGGCCGTTCCGAGCAGGAAGGCCAGGATGACGATGTGCCAGGGCCGGACGACGTGGAGGAAGGCCAGCCCTGATATCAGGACCGCGAGCAGGGTCATCATGACTTGAGTGATGATTATCACCCTGCGCTTGGGCACGCGGTCGGCGATGACGCCGGCGTAGAGCATGAACAGCCAGGTGGGTATGCCGGCGGCGAAGCCGACGACGCCCAGATAGGCCGGGGACCTGGTCAGGTCGTAAACCAGGAAGCCCAGGGCCGTGCTCTGCATCCAGGAGCCGAAAAGGGAGAACATCTGGCTCCAGAACCACAGCCGGTAGTTGCGGTGGCGCAGGGCCAGGAAGGCCTGCTTCCAGCTGAGGTGCTTCCTTAGCGCCTCCCAGGGACGGAGCAGATATTCCGTGCCGAGCCTGAAGAGATTGGTCCTGTTTGACTCCCGGTTCATCGGCTGCCCGTCGCTCTCCTGCTCCGCGTGTGCTCCGCCGTGCTCCAGAGGTCTCGCGAAGATGCGCGGGACCCTCTGTTTTAATGCCTCAAGGAAGTTTGAAAGGAATCGGGGAGGTGGGATTTGAACCCACGACCCCAGCGTCCCGAACGCTGTGCGCTAGCCAGGCTGCGCTACTCCCCGTCTCAAGCTCCTTATTATACACATTTCGGGGCCGTAAATGAAGCGCATGTGGTGAACGATGATGTGGAAAGCCGGGCTTGCCCGCTGTCAGTGCGTCCCGCTCGGCCGCCTCTTCGTCAAGAAGCTGACGAGCGGCGCCGCGGCGAACGAGACCAGCATGCCGAGCGTTCCGGCCTCGGCCGGCGCGGTGCCTGAGAAGGAAAGGCCCAGGCATGTCCCGAGACCCAGGAAAGCCGAGCTCAAGGCTCCCGCGCGGTTCGTCCGCCTGCTGATGAGGCCCCAGACGAAAGGTCCGAGGAAGAAGGAGCCGATAGCTCCCCAGGAAATCGACAGGATGGCCACGATCGTAGCCGGCCTGAAATAGGCCAGCGCCACCGAGAAGATGATGAAAACGCCGGAGGCGATGCGCATCAGCCTGGTCAGTTTGGCGTCAGGAACCCCCGGTTCGATGAAACCGCCATAGATGTCCTTGACCACCGAGGAGCTCGAGATCAGGACCAGGGCGGCCAGGGTGGACATGGAGGCCGAAAGGATGAGGAGCATCATGAGGACGGACAGGGAATGGGGCACGACGTTGGCCAGGAACTCGGGCATCAGGATATCGAAAACGGGCTTGCCGCCCGAGAAAGCGGCGGGCGCGTTCTCGGGCGAGAGGAAGAAACGGGCGGCGGCGCCGGTGAAGTAGGCCGTCCCGGATATCAGGGCGGCGAAGGCCGTGGAAGCGGCCATGCCGCGGCGCACGGCCCGCTCGTCCTTGATGGCGTAGAACTTCTGGACCAGCTGGGGCATGGCGTACGGCGCGACGCTCGTCAGGAAGGCCAGGGCGAAGAGCGGCCAGGCCCCGCCCGGGCCGACGACCGCGGTTAGCTTCGGGTCGATGGCGGCCAGCCCGGCGGTGAGGCGGGCCAGGCCGCCAGCCTTTCCGAGCGTGCTCATGACCAGGACGGCCGAGCCCAGGCACATGATCATGCCGAAAACGATGTCGATCATGGTCATGGACTTGTAGCCGCCGAGGACCAGGTAGAAAGCCGTGAACAGGCCCATGACGAGAAGGGCCTGGCTGAAGGCCAACTGGAAGTTGGCCTTGAAAAGGTAGGAAAGGCCGATGAACACGGCCGCGGAATAGGGGACCAGGAAGACGAAAACGGCCAGGGAGGCTATGAGCTTGAAGGCGCGGCTGCCGTAGCGTTTCTCCAGGAACTCCGGCATGGTCGTGACCTGGAGCTCGAGCGACATGCGTCGGATGCGGTTGCCGAGGAGCGCCCAGACCCCGAAAACGCCGACAACGGAGTTGGCGGCGGCGATCCACAGCCCTGACAGGCCGAAGCCCCAACCCACCTTGCCGGCGAAACCGATGAACAGGACGGCGGAGAAATAGGCCGCGGCGTAGGTGAAGGCCGACATCCAGGCCCCCACGGAACGGCCTCCGAGGAAGAAGTCGTTGAAAGTCCTGGTCCGCTTCAGCCCCAGCCAGCCTATCGTCAGGGTCATCAGAGCGTAGGCGGCGATGACTATGATCCTGGCCAGCATCGCGAGTCTGCCTCCTTCATAACTAACATGTTTTTAAATATGTTACGAACGGCCCAGAGAATCTCAATAGCACCTAAATATATTGACATGTTTTATGTATCGTCAATATAATCCTTTTAAGGGCCGACTTATAGCATAAAGTAATATTATAGCGCCCTTGTGTTCACCGTGAGGCAATAGCCGCAAAGAAACATATGGTCAACAACGATCGCTTGATTCTCCCGTGGAAACAATTATGGGCCAAGACGAGTCGGGAAAAAGAAGATATTAGCCCTGCCGATTGGCGCTATCATCCTTTGATCTGCCATATGCTTGATGTAGCCGCTGTCGCCGCGGTAATGTGGGACCATTGTATAGCTCAAAGTCTGCAAGAAATACTGAAGGATTCACTGGGAACTTATGCAAGGGCATTAATCGTTTTCCTCTCGGGCGCGCACGACCTGGGCAAGGGCAGCCCGGCTTTCCAAAAGAAAGAACCGAGACTTTTGCCTCAATTAGAGAAAATGGGATTTAGGTTTTCGAATAACGAACAGAACCGCCCTCATGGCTTTATCAGCGCACATGTATTGAATGAATTCTTAGAGCTAAGCACTGCGTCCGCCGTTATAGCGAGAATCGCGGGAGGGCACCACGGCGTTTTCCCTCGGGCTGTCGACCTAAATTTGGGCAGAGACACGCTTGGAAATGGAAATCGTAATTGGGATAAGGCCAGGCGGGCACTGCTTGAGGAACTTGCCTGCGTTGTGGGTCTGGACTGTGGTCAAGCGACTCAATCCATGAATGGCATTATTCGGCCAGGCGTAGTTCCTATACTCGCTGGATTAATATCAGTAGCAGACTGGATTGGTTCGAATCAAGACTTCTTTCCATGTCTTGCAGAATATGATGCTTTGGTTGATATCAAAACGACTGATTATTGGCTGATAGCGCAAAATCGGGCCAGAAGCGCCCTTGAGGAGCTGGGCTGGCTTCCCGCTGTGCGCTTCGCCGTCGAGGCCGGGTTCGAGACAGTATTCAAAGGTCTTTCTCCCAACGCCCTCCAGATGCGCACAATAGAATTGGTTTCAAAGCGGATATCTCCCTATCTTATGATAATTGAAGCGCCCATGGGTGAAGGCAAGACCGAGGCTGCTCTTTATGCGGCGGACGTGGCGATGTCCAGGGGCTTTGCACGAGGGATGTATATTGCGATGCCGACCCAAGCCACAAGCAACGCTATGTTTAGCCGCGTCTTAAATGATTATCTTAGGCGGCGAGGTCATGAGGGTAGGCTTAACCTTCAATTGGTACACGGGGACGCCCTTCTTGCTTCTAGAACGGCAGCACCGAAAGAAGGAGAAATTAAAGAATTCAAGCCGGATGATGGCGAAGATGGCGATATGGAAGCCCAATCTTGGTTCACGGCTAAGAAACGTCCGCTACTCGCGCCTTTCGGAGTTGGTACCATCGACCAAAGCCTCTTGAGCGTTTTGCAAACTAAACACTGGTTCGTGCGCCTCTTCGGTCTGGCGGGGAAGGTAGTGATCTTTGATGAGGTTCACGCTTATGACGCTTACATGAGCACGATTCTCGAGCGGCTGCTGCATTGGCTGGCGGAGGTGGATTGCACCGTTATCCTGCTTTCCGCAACGCTCCCCGAGACCAAGCGAAGTGCCCTAATCAGTGCATATTCCGGCCGGGATGATTTGGAATATGGACGCTATCCCCGAATCACTCTGGCTTTTCCGTATCACTATCCTCGTGCAGAGGCGATTGGCCCTGATGTCTGCATCGACGTTCCTATGGGGGTACCGCGCACAATTGGTGTGCGCTTCGCCAATACCGACCTGGCGACTCTGGCCGGTATTATCAAACAAAAGCTGGAACATGGAGGTTGCTGTGCAGTTGTCTGCAACACAGTCGACCGCTCCATCGAAGTTTATAGATTTTTAAGTGATGATCTGAATGATACTATGTGCGTGCTCTTTCATGCGCGCACCCTGCAGATGTGGCGGAGGATGCGGGAAGAAGAAGTCATGTGTAGATTCGGCAAGGGTGAGAAGTGCTCCGATGGCACCTACGTGAACTCGAACCGCCCGAAACGGGCCGTATTGATAGCGACGCAAGTAATCGAACAAAGCTTGGATCTTGATTTCGATATAATGATCTCGGAGATTGCCCCTGTCGATTTGTTGCTCCAGCGCTTCGGGCGACTGCACAGGCATCCTCGTCGCCGTCCTAAGGGTCTTGAATCGCCACAGTTTATCATAGCCTGTGATGCCGGGCCGAATGGCCCTCCGCCTGAGTCATTCGGCGTAAGCAACGAGCATGTATACGATCGTTATATTCTCTTGCGCACATGGCTGGCTTTGCGTCAGCGAGAGAAGATTGAAGTGCCGGGTGAAATCGAAGCATTGATAGAAACCGTATATGGGGTACCGCCATCGATTGAGAGCGCTGACTGGGAAGAAGCCCTAAGGCAGGCAAGGCAAAAGGCAGAATTCGACCAGGCGGAATCTGAGAAAGCGGCCCGCCGTTTGATGGTGTCTGAACCTAAAGATCCTTCTGACTTGGTAGAAGAATTCAACGACCAATTGGTTGATGATGAAGACCCACAAGTTCATGAAAGCATCAGAGCGGCGACACGAGAGAGCGATCCTTTTATCACGGTTGTAATGCAGCCAGCAAGCAAGGATTATACAACTGTATCGGACGTATCGGAGGTCCGTAAATTGCTCGATTGGTCTGTCAAACTGAGCCACAGGGGAATCTATCATGCGTTGGTTGATAAAGGTGAATCACCAACCGAATGGTCCAAGAATGTGCACCTCAGACATGCTCGCTTACTGTGGCTGGATGAGCAGGGCCAGGGGACCGTTGGCGATTATGTGCTGAAGGTGGACGAGAAACTGGGAGTTATAATCGAAAAGGGCGATAAAAAAAATGGCGGAATTCAACCTGATTGATGAACCGTGGATTCCATGCATCGACCTTAGCGGCCAACGAATTGAGTATGGTATACGTGATACTCTCCTAAAAGCGCATCAATTACGCGAAATTTGCGATGACTCGCCCTTGGTCACGGTTGCGCTGCATAGGTTGCTGCTGGCAATTCT
>CAYUNW010000025.1:0-5565 GCA_964446235.1 uncultured Gammaproteobacteria bacterium | reverse complement strand
TAATTAACGATTAATTATACAGAATCGGTGTCAAAAATTTAGGGTCCGGGCCAATGTATCAGATAGGATAGAAAGGGACCTCGTCATGAAAATTGATGCGAGGGATAACGGCCTAATTTCTCCAAAAGATTCTCGTTGTTGTTATAGCATAGGGGATGCCATAAAAGCATTTGTTCCAACTTGGCTTGAAGATCCGCTTATCGTGAAAAATAGTTTCAACGAAGTGCTAAGTATTGCAAAAAGAGTTTTAGAACGAGAAATTATTTCTAAAGCAGCATTAGAGCTCGGTTTAGTTAAAACAAGAGCAGAAATTGAGAAACAGAATAGACCACAGGTGCTAGTCCTGCCGAAACAGCTTGAATGGCAGGAAGCCGTAATTTTTGAAAGAAACGTTAAAGTAGTCATTTATCCCGATGACGATAATACTTGGAGTGTGCGAACGGCGATGGATGATTTGGAAGACTACCAAACGAACAGGGCTTTTTTCCCCGAAAGGTGGTGGGGTTTGAGAGAAGAAGAGTTGGAAAACGTGTCTGGTATAAAGGGGGCTGTTTTTTGCATCAATAAAGGCTGGTTTGCTGTAGCTAAGACTAAGGAGGCTGCTATGGAGCTTGCAAAGAAGGTTATAATAAAAACTGATTGACCGTAGGCTTTGAATAATCTAATCTTTAATTATGAAAGAATATAAGCCTACAATAGGCCTTGAAATTCATGCGGAACTAAAGACCAAAACCAAGATGTTTTGCTCATGCAGGAATAATCCCGATGAGAAAAGACCAAACGTTAATATATGCCCAGTGTGCCTAGCTCACCCAGGAACACTCCCGGTCATAAATAGGGAAGCTGTAAAAAGTATCATCAAAATTGGTTTGGCGGTTGGGGGGCATATCTCTGATTTTTCAGAGTTCGATCGTAAAAATTATTTTTATCCTGACATTCCCAAGGGCTATCAAATCAGTCAATATAAATATCCATTTATTTCTGGCGGGGAAATAAAGGGGGTCAAATTGACCAGAATTCACCTAGAAGAAGATACTGCAAGGTCCGCACATGGAGAAGCCAGCAGTTTAGTTGATTTCAATAGGGCAGGGGTTCCTCTTATGGAACTCGTGACAGAACCTGTTATACATTCTGCTAGGCAGGCAGTTGAATTCGGAATGGAATTGCAGAGACTTCTGCAATATCTCCATATAGGAGAGGCAAACATGGAAAAAGGAGAAATGAGATTTGAGGCCAACATTTCAGTTAGCCTTGATGAGAAATTTGGCACAAAAGTTGAGGTTAAAAACCTAAATTCTTTTAGGTCGGCAGAAAAGGCTATTGAATACGAGATAGAAAGGCAGATCGAGGTTCTAGAGAGGGGCGAGAAGGTTGAACAAGAAACTCGGGGCTGGGATGAAAGGCTATCCGAAACCTTCTCACAAAGATCAAAAGAGGATTCTCATGACTATAGATATTTCCCAGACCCCGACCTACCAAAATTGAATCTTAGTAAGGTTAAGGATTTCAATGTCGACAGCATTCAGTCGACCATTCCTGAGACTCCGGCACAAAAAAGGGAGAGGTTTGTAAGGGATTATTCAATAAAACAGTCTGATATTGATTTTTACATTTCAAACAAAGCGCTATCAGATATGTTTGAGAAGGCAGCGTTTTTTTTGGGAGACAAGCAGGCTTTCCAACTCCTATCAAACTATATAGTGAGCGACATTGCGAGCCTGAAAAACCAAGGACTTTCGATTATACCCGAATACTTATCGGAATTAGTAAAAATGCTAGTGGCGGGTGAAATATCTTCGAGAACCGGCAAGAACATTTTAGCTAAAATGCCGACCTCAAATTTGAGTCCTAGGATGATTGCCGAAAAAGAAAACTTGATGCAGAAGCATAACAAGGAGGAACTTATAGAAATTGCTAAAAAGGTTGTGGAAGAAAATAAATTAGTCGTAGCCGAATTCAAAAATGGTAAAGTAGCCGCTCTCCAGTATTTAGTTGGACAAGCAATGAAGTTAAGTCAAGGCACCGCAAATCCAACGGCGGTTAAATCGTTGTTCGAAAAAATGCTTTTAAAATAAGACTATTTTAGCTTTTTGACCGCATTTAAAGCAAATTTACGATAATCAGTTGTAGTTTTAAAATGCCTCAAAACATGGCTGGTATCAAGCAACTCTCCCCAGCGATTTTTTAGAACATAATCGCTGTAGCTGGACCATGGGTTTGTACTATCATCCGAATATGCATTATTTGACCCAAGATTAACTACTGCCGAAAAAAAGTACAAATTCTCATATCCGGAAACCAATTCTGCTTTAAAAGGACCGTTAAAAACATGACCGGCTGTTTTATATTTTGAATTGAAATATTTACTGTAAGCAGTTAGTACGCGTTGCATATAAATGGATACGGACAGCGTACCCGTACTTTTAATTAAAATATCGAACCCAGAATCGAAAATATTAAAAGAAATAAGATAAACATTCCTCTTTCGAACAATATCCTCGACCTTACTGCTCCCCATTCTAAACTCACCTTTCCGAAGATAAGAATGACTATACCAATGTGTATTAAATATAGGAATAGGGGATTGAAGGTACAAAATTAAAAAAAGAAATCTTGAGCGGTCTTCATTATCCCTAAAAACAGATTGACCGCCCGCTCCACTTGACCAAATTCGGTAGAACTTATTTTCAATAAATTTAAGTTTCCTCACATGTAAATAGTATAGCTAAACAGACGCTTCCTCAAGCGCGGATGTTAATAACTATAAGACGCTAGGGGTCATATATATGTGCCTTAGCGTTTGATATTGAAGTTAAAGGCAAATATTGTACTATTACACCCAATAAAACGTAAAGTCGAGATAAGAAAACAAGTAAAATTTTACAAATAGTACCTAGTATAGTTCGAGTAACAGGAACAAAAGTAAACATTTGCCTTTAGCTTAGAATTTTTTGTAAAAAATTTGAAACTGAGGGCAATTATGTTAAAAATAAAATAAAAAATTATATATTTGCACGCGAGGATTTATGCTAGGCTTGCTGTTTTAAAGTCTAAAATTTATGATAATAAATAAATAAATAATGAATTTTTTAAAAATCACTTTACGCCTTGCGCAGGGCAGATCAAAGTATAATTTTTTACATTAATTCTTATAAATTGCGTATTTACTTTATAAAAGTTGACATACTGAGGATCTCGAATCAGAAATAATGTGCGAGCATCGCTTCTAAAATAGCAATTGTAGGAATTAAACGTTCTTATAATTATGCCTATAATTTATAAATCATTATTTCGTAAGCATCATCAAGACTTTTTATTGCTTTTGGGGATCCTGCAATGATAGTTCAGCATCTTCTTCTAAATGCTTTACCATCAATCTCCTTACATCATCTTTCTTCTTTATTATTTCACCCCTACTTGATTCAATAAGATCGATTACAGATTCTATATCCTCAAGTTTATAAACTCGATAATTATTGAAAGGGTGACGGTGAGCTTTTAACCTCCCGGACTTATCCCAATTACGAAGTGTAATTTTTGACACACCGAGTATGGCAGCTGCGTCTCTAATTGTAATAAACTTATTCATATATAATATCGTATCTCTCAATAAGGGAATTAGCAATATAAAAAGGTGATAAGTCACAATAACATTAAATTTTATAGAAATATAGACTTTATTAAACATTATTAAACATATACATAATCACTTAAAACCTTATGTATCTATATCTAGCTAGGTTAATGATATTTTTTTCTATTTATTTTGATTTTTTACGGCCATGTACTCGAATGGTTTTTTTTGAACTTACCTGCGTTTTAGATTTATGGATTAGTGTTTTTTAATTTTTATGTATAATTTTTTTAATTTATTTTTTTTACGATTTTGGATTCTTTTTATGTGATGTAGGTGAGTATCACTATCCACATTTTTTGTTAATATCTCGGATATCCGAGATGGTATAATTTCATTGATGAATAAGGCTATTCGGTTTAATGGTAAGAAGTATATCTCGGCTAGATTTGCATCTAGGTTAGTAGGCTATACTAGCGACTATGTTGGTCAACTTTGTAGGGGGAAAAAAGTTGATGCGAGGTTGGTCGGAAGGAATTGGTATGTTTCTGAAAGTAGTATCTTGGATCATAAGAAGTCCCAAAGTTTTGGACCTAATTTAAAAAAATCGCGGAAATCTAAAGTGGCACGAAAAGTTTTATTGCGATCTCCCCAGTTCAAGGAAGTTGGGGAAGCTCACAGTCTGGTTCCACTGACTGAGCCTTTGGTAAATTATAGTGCAGTTACCGTAGATGATAAGTTTGGTAATAATTCTGAGATTAAGCCATATATATCAACGTATATTGGAAAACCATCTCGGATAGACGAACATAAACCGAGGAAAATTTTGTATTTTAGAGATGATTCGCCTTTATTTCCTCTATTAAATAAAGATGATATTTACCGGCTTGGTGGGGTTAGGGGTAGTGCAGAAAAACATATATTTTACGAAAAATCTAGATCATTAATTGAGTATTTTTATGGTTTGACTGCTACGATTTCAATTTTATTAATTTTGGGTTCTTTTGTTTTTTCTGGATCTTTGTCTGCTCTTAATCCTATAAATATTTTTAGATCTGCAAAATCAGAGATTTCTTATTTTAAACATTTTAAAAAACCGCATATTCAATTTGGTGTAATAGAGCAAAGTAGTGAAATACGTCGTTTTAACTCAAATAACCAGCTCGCACTCTCAGTTTTGAGTGAAATTAATTTGAAATTGTTTTCGAACTGGTTTAGAAAAATTGCTTTTGCAATGATGAAGCCTTGGATTTTGGCAAATAATGCTTATGTGGCGTTTTCTGAAAGTGAGAGTGATTTGGATCTTATTGTTATAAGAGATGAACGCATGGGAGGTTCGATTTCTAAAACAGTTTTCGTGCAGGGATCAGACAGAGAGTACGTGGATTACAAGATAGAAGAGTTGAAAAGATATTTTTCCTCAAATTACACTACACCAACAATTACTCGAGTTTTTCTGACACAACAAAATGATGCAATAGCAGATATGGTTAGTCGGGCGGTGAGCTCGATTGATACGAGTAACTCCGGTAGTAGTTCTCTTAGTTCTGTTTCAAATTCTGATGGTACTCTTACGGTATCCCCAACTACTGGAGATGTGGTTGTTTCCATTAATCTTAGCAATCCAAATATTTGGACTGGATTACAGCAGTTTGAAAATTCTTCTTCAACGGTTTTGTCTGCTGGCACTGGCTTCTTCGGAGCGACTGCAACTTCCAGTTTCAGCTCAGCTGGCATATTGACCCTTGCTGGCCAGACAGGATGCCTTGAAGCAGATGGATTCGGGGTGGTTGTCGGTACGGGGTCAGCTTGCGGTTCCGGCGGCGGCTCTGGAGGAGGCACTTGGTCAACTTCGACTTCTCCAGTTTCTGGCCAACTGTTTAATTATCCGAATAATTTTGATGACATTGTCCTTATAGGATCAAATTCCTCGACTACCGCCGAATTCTGGTTCGATCCAAACATACCAAGATCATACTTCTCCGGCGTGG
>CAYUNW010000024.1:0-7073 GCA_964446235.1 uncultured Gammaproteobacteria bacterium | reverse complement strand
AATACTATCAAAAGCCTGATATTCTTTAAAATTGATTTTGTTTTTGAATAAAACACGTCTGATTTCATCACTAATGGGAACATCTTTGGGGGTTGCCAGACTGATTTTGATGTTTTTAAAGTTACATAAGAGCTTTAAGAGCGAATTTGTAGGTCTATAGTGGGCTAAATCACCGATGATTACAATATGTTGACTGTTTATTACTCCAAAATATTTTTCCATTGTATAAAGATCAGTCAATGCTTGTGTAGGATGTTCGTTTATTCCGTCGCCGGCGTTTATCAAGGGTATTTTGGCGTATTGAGAAGCAGTTTGCAAAGACCCAGGATCAGGATGACGGATAACTAAAACATCCGCATAATTAGAAAACACTCTAACAGTATCCTCCAAAGTTTCGCCTTTGGATACCGAAGTATGCTTCATACCGTTGAGGGGGATAATTCCTCCACTTAGTCTTTGCATGGCTGTTATAAAAGAAGAAAATGTTCTACTTGAAGGTTCAAAAAAAAGTGCGGCCAATATTTTACCCGTTAAACTATTACTACAGCCTTTTTTTTGTACAATTTTTTTCATTTCGTCGGTCTTGGAAAAAATATACTTAATATCGGAAATATTGGTATTTTCTGTGGAAATATAACTTTTATTAAAAAAATTATTGGGCATTATATTTTTTGATATAGCTTTTATAAGATTTTATTTTCAGCTTATCCATATTATAACGTCTTAATGCTTTAACAAAAAGTGTTGCCAATGTAGCTTTCGTAAATAATGGGATATTGACATCTACAGCAGCCCTTCTAATCAAATATCCGTCCGTAATCTGTTTTTGGATATTTTTCAATCCTATATCACTACGGTCACTTAAATTTATCACTATATTAACAGCCCTTTTGGATATCATATCTACGACATTCGGACTTTTATTATCCTGGACTTTGTATACATCTATAGCACGAATTTTATTTTCCCTTAAATATTTCGCCGTATGCTCCGTTGCATATAGTTTAAATCCTAACTCTGCTAAAATCTGCATTGTTCTCAATAATCTTTCCTTCGCTTCACTCCCACCAAGAGATATCAAAGCTTTTTTACCAGGCCATTTCATACCGATAGATATCAAACTTTTTAAGAATGCTTCAAAAATATCATCACCAAAACAAGCAACTTCACCTGTTGATGCCATTTCCACACCTAAAACAGGATCAGTTCCTCTAAGTCTGGTAAACGAAAAATGCGGGGTTTTAATCGCAAAATATTTTGGTTTCTGAAAATTTTCTATCGGTTTAACTCTCATTCCAAGTAAAATTTTTGTAGCCAAATCGATAAAATTGATATTAAATACTTTCGATACAAATGGAAAACTGCGTGAAGCTCTAAGATTGGCTTCTATAACCAGAACTTCCAGATCGAAATCTCCATCATGATTAACCAAAAATTGTATATTTACCGGTCCATTGATATTTAATGCTTTTATAATCTTGTTAGAAATTTTTAAGATTTTTTGTTTTGCAAATTTGGTTAAAGAAAAAGAAGGTAGCACCAATGTAGCATCACCTGAATGGACTCCTGAATGCTCTACATGTTCACTGACTGCCCATATAATTACTTTTCCGTTCTGGCAAACGGCATCAAAATCTACTTCCTTTGCACCTCTGATAAATTTTGACATAACCAAAGGATATTCCGAATTTACTATAGAATCCGAATTTTCTAAATAGGCTATCAATGCATTTTTGGAATAAGCAGTAAACATAGCCTTTCCGCTTAAAACATATGAAGGTCTTATAAGTACAGGATAATCCAGCTTTTCAGCAAATTCCAGTGCCGCTTCTTTTGATTTTAACCTAGCCCATCTGGGTTGCTTTATTTTTAATTTATCCAAAAGTTCAGAAAATTTCTCTCTATCTTCGGCTTTATCAATAGTCTGAGAACTGTTACCCAGCAATTTTACATTTTCATTCTCTAATTTAGCAGCCAATGTATTAGGTATCTGACCACCAACGCTTACAATCAATGGACATTTCTCAAATTCGGCTATATCCAACACGCGTTCTAATGTTAATTCTTCAAAATAAAGTCTGTCTGATATATCATAATCTGTCGACACTGTTTCCGGATTACAATTCACCATGATTGTTTTAAAACCATTTTTTTTTGCTGTCATGACACTATTGACCGCACACCAATCAAATTCAACCGAAGAACCTATCTGATATGGTCCGCCACCTAGAATACCTACAGATTTCTCTTTTATCGGCTGAACATCATTTTCTTCACGAGAATAACTCATATAAAGGTAATTTGTTTTTGCAGGAAATTCACCGGCTAGAGTATCTATTTGACAAATATATGGAATAATATGCATTTTCTTTCTCAGGGTTCTGATATCTTTCCAACTCTTATTGAATACTTCTCCTAACTGTTTGTCAGAAAAACCATACCTTTTAGCGTCTAACAAAAGACTTTTGGATAAATTTTCAATATTTTCAACTTTAATTAGTGATTTATATAATTTTACAATTTTTTCTATTCTCTCTATAAACCATTTGTCTATTCCGGTAATTTCATATATTTGATCAATACTTTGACCATGAAACAGATTAAATGCAATATTATAAATCCGAGAAGGTGTTGGTTCTAAATTTTTAAAATCACTTTTTCTCTTAAGTATTTTTCTATCCAAATCATCCGAAATAATACCTTCATAATCCAAATCTAGAGATCTGATGGCTTTTTGCAAGGCTTCTTCAAATGTTCTTCCGATAGACATCACTTCACCAACGCTTTGCATTTCACTTCCAAGTTTTTCATTTAACCATTTAAATTTCAAAAAATCCCACCTTGGAATCTTTACTACTATATAATCAAGAGCTGGTTCAAAAAAAGATATGGTTGACTTTGTAACCTGATTTTCAATTTCTGATAATTTATAACCTAAAGCCAATTTTGCCGCTACATAAGCCAATGGATACCCGGTGGCTTTTGAAGCTAATGCGCTTGACCTGGATAATCTTGCATTTACCTCAATAATCCGATAATCGCCGTTTTTTGGATTTAATGCATACTGGATATTGCATTCACCGATAATATTTAAAGATCTGATGACTTTAATCGCAATTTCACGCAAGGAATGGTATTCCTGATTAGTTAAGGTTTGAGACGGGGCTACTACAATAGATTCTCCTGTATGAATACCCATCGGGTCAAGATTTTCCATATTACATACCGTAATGGCATTATCTTCAATATCTCTCACAACCTCATACTCGATTTCTTTCCATTTATCCAGATATTCTTCTATCAAAATCTGAGGAGTAACAGCCAAAGCAGTTTTTGCTAAACTTTCCAATTCGCTCAAATTTCTGGCTATACCCGACCCTAAACCACCTAATGAAAATCCTGCACGTACAATAACAGGAAAAAAAATTCCGCTAGATATTTTTTTTAATTCATTCAGATTTTTACATAAAACACTTTTCGGTACTTTTAGTCCTAACTCTTCTATGGATTTACGGAATTTCAATCTATCTTCTGTTTTATCAATACTTTTAACCGGTGTACCAAGAACTTTTACATTATATTTTTTTAGTATACCTTTTTTATATAATTCTAATCCGCAATTTAGAGCGGTTTGACCTCCAAAACCTAATAAAATTCCGTCAGGATGTTCTTTTTCAATCACCTTTTCAACAAAATATGAATTCACCGGAAGAAAATATATTTGTGATACAAAATCCTGAGATGTCTGAATTGTAGCAATATTTGGATTGATTAAAATAGTTTGAATACCTTCCTCTTTTAATGCTTTAGCCGCTTGTGAACCGGAATAATCAAATTCTCCGGCTTCACCTATTTTTAAAGCACCTGAACCCAACAAAATTACTTTTTTTATATTATTACAATGCATTTTTATATAACTTAATATCTTCAATAAATTTATCAAACATCCACGCTGTATCTACCGGACCGGGATTTGCTTCAGGATGAAATTGTACGCTATAAACCGGAAGTCGATGATGGCGAATACCTTCATTCGTTTGATCGTTCAAATTGGTAAACCAGGGCAAAAAACCTGTAGGCAAAGAATTATTATCTACAGCAAAACCATGATTTTGTGATGTGATATAACATTTCCCATCAGTAACGCAAATTACGGGTTGATTTTGACTCCTATGACCATATTTCAATTTATAAGTATTTGCTCCTACAGCTAACGAAAGAATTTGATGACCCAAACATATTCCAAAAATTGGTTTTTGTGCTGTATATGCTTTATGAATAGTTTGAATGGTCTTAACAGCCATTTTAGGATCTCCTGGGCCATTACTGATAAAATACCCGTCTGCTTCATCATTTTCTTCAAAAGGATCATAATTCCATGGCACTTTAATAATTTTTACTCCTAATTTTAAAAAATGATTTATTTGGTTATTTTTCATACCGCAATCGAATACCATCACTTTAATCTTACCCTCACCGAATTCTTCTCTTTTTTTAGTACTCACTTTATCAATTAAATTACTTTCGTTAATATCGATAAAATTAAGCCCCTGTATATTCAGGGGCTTTTTTTTAAGTATCTGACCTTTCATAACTCCTTTTTGTCTCAATAATTTAGTAAGACTTCTTGTGTCTATATTAGATAATGCCGGTATTTTATTTTTGATCAACCATTGACTCAAGTTTTGTTTAGATTGCCAATGTGTATTACTGTTAATACTTTCTGAAATAATTAATCCACTTATATGTATTCTGTATGATTCGAAATTCTGTTCAATATTGTTTATTAATTTATTAGTCGGCACGCCATAATTACCGATCAACGGGTATGTGCAAACTAAAATCTGACCGGAATAAGAAGGATCAGTAAAACTCTCCGGGTAACCAGTCATACCGGTATTAAATACTACTTCACCGTAAACATCATCTTGAAAACCAAATGATTTCCCTTCATAAATATTTCCGTTTTCCAGTACTAAATAACCGATATCGGGCATAATTTTGTTTATAAATGTGATGATTCAGTAAATGACTTTTTTCTTTTTCGTAAAACTTTTAAAGCGATTTCTGATCTTCTAAAAAGCGATTGAGCTTCAATATAAGCTTGTCCGGTCACCTTCTGTTTAAGAGCTTCGCTTGCTCTTTCACGGGCTTCCATTACTTCCTTTTCGTTTATTTCGTTTGCATTATAGGCACTTGTTACAAGTAATGTTACTTTTTTTGGAGTAACTTCCAAAAATCCGCTGCCTATTGCCAGGTAGATTTCATCATTTTCTTTTTTTAATATAACTTCACCTTCTGTCAACATGGTAAATAAAGGAACATGATTTGGTAATATCCCTATCATCCCCGATGTAGAGGGAGCTGTTATCTGTATGACTTCACCGATAAATGCGATTTTTTCCGGTGTTATTATTTCTAGAAGAAATGAACCCATAAGTTATTATTTTGAAGACGAAGTTATTTCACTTCATCAATAGTTCCAACCATCCAAAATGCCTGTTCTGACTTATTATCGTGCTTCCCTTCAAGAATTTCTTTAAATCCTCGTATAGTTTCTTCAAGTGGAACATATTTACCTTCTCTAGCCGTAAAGGGCTCAGCTACAAACATCGGTTGTGACAAAAACTTCTGTATCTTTCTGGCTCTGGAAACAGTCATTTTATCATCATCAGATAACTCTTCCATTCCCAATATTGCAATAATATCCTGAAGGTCTTTATATCTTTGCAATACTTTCTGTACACCTCGCGCTACATCATAATGATCTTGACCGACTACATCCGGAGTCAAAATTCTTGATTTTGATGCTAATGGATCCACCGCCGGGTATATTCCTTGTTCGCTAATTGCTCTATCTAAAGATATTGTTGCGTCCAAATGTGCAAATGTCGCTACCGGAGCAGGATCAGTATAATCATCAGCAGGTACATAGACTGCCTGTATGGATGTTATCGAACCTTTCTTTGTAGATGTAATTCTTTCCTGTAAAGCACTCATTTCTGAAGCAAGAGTCGGTTGATAACCTACTGCTGAAGGCATTCTTCCAAGAAGAGCCGAAACTTCACTACCAGCTTGGGCAAAACGGAAAATATTGTCAATAAATAAAAGAACGTCCTGATTTTCTTCATCCCTAAAATATTCGGCGAATGTCAATCCGGTCAAAGCAACTCTTAATCTTGACCCTGGTGGTTCGTTCATCTGACCGAAAACTAATGTAGTTTTATCAATTACTCCGGATTGTTTCATTTCCAACCATAAATCATTTCCTTCACGACTTCTTTCACCTACACCTGTAAAAACAGACACGCCACCATGAACGGTAGCAACATTTCTGATAAGCTCCTGAATCAACACTGTTTTACCTACTCCTGCACCACCAAAAACCGCTACTTTTCCTCCTTTAACAAATGGCGCGATCAGATCGATAACTTTTAAACCAGTTTCAAAAATTTGAGTTTTGACATCCTGTTCCGTCATTTTTGGAGCATCCCTATGTATAGGATAGTATTTAGTAGTTTTAATTTGACTTTTACCGTCAACTGCTCTTCCAACCACATTAAAAAGCCTTCCTAAGGACTCTTTACCTACGGGAATTTTTATCGGTGACTGGG
This sequence comes from uncultured Gammaproteobacteria bacterium, assembly GCA_964446235.1. Lineage (GTDB taxonomy): Bacteria > Patescibacteriota > Microgenomatia > 2-02-FULL-39-11 > 2-02-FULL-39-11 > CAYUNW01. Next base: position 459 of record CAYUNW010000024.1, on the reverse strand, counting down.
TATCAAGCGCCTCCATACCTCTTTTTAAACCATCGGTAGATCCTAGAGCTATAGCTCGGACATTACCTTTATTTAAATGGGCTTGAACTTCAAGAATTAGTTTCCCGCCATCAATGTATTCTGATTCAACTTCCAATGCATTGTATATATATGGAAGCTGGGATTCTTTGAATGAAACATCGATAACATTTCCAAGAATTTGTATAATTTTACCTTTATTCATAATATTTTATTCAAAAGCGGCTCTTGCTGTAACAATATCCGCAATTTCATAAGTAATTTTTTCTTGTCTTATTTTGTTATAAACCAAAGTCAACTCTACCATAAAATCGTTTGCAGCTTCAGTAGCGTTTTTCATGGCAATCATTCGTGATGAATGCTCACTTGCTTCCGCTTCTCTGATAGCACTTCTAAGTTGATTTTCTAAATAATGAGGAAGTAAGTCATTCAAAAGCTCAG
>CAYUNW010000023.1:0-7250 GCA_964446235.1 uncultured Gammaproteobacteria bacterium | reverse complement strand
GGCGGAAAAGTTATGTCAAATATTATGAAAAAAGTCGTAAGGGCGCTTTTAAATAAGCGTCCAATCAAAGCCTCAGTTGGATCTTCAGATCTTTCTGCGACGGGATGTATTCGAGAAGCTTGAAGTCTCTTCGAACCGATTGAATTGTTTCTCCACGCTGATCGACATTAACCTCTTTTATGGACCCAATTCGTCCGGAAGCATGCTTAAGGTATGAAATTTTTGTGGGGTCGATTCCCATGATGCGCGCGCAGGTTGCATCCACCGCCGGAAGATTAGAGCCCATGACCATCACATTGGATTTCACTGGGTCGCCCATAATAGGGCCGTCGCCTTCCATGCCTACAATACCATCAACGATGGATAGATGGGATTTCAAGGTGGCGTTGATGTCGTAGATGCATTGTTGAAGACCAGCCCAATGTAAAACATTTTTGGGCCATCCATATACAATTCCAGGCATAATACCGAAAAGGTTTTTCATGGAAAGGGTAACCCCTGCCCAATGATGCGTTTTCATTTTGGGCATCGAGACGATTATGTCAGATTTTAAAACTTCTTCCGGGAAATAAAAGTCTATTAATTTAGATGTCTTACCCTTGTTTTTGGTTTTAACAACTGAGCTTTCATTTAAATCAAAAAATGGTATTCTGTCCTCCATAAGAACGTCCATAAGTCCGGATTCTTCCAAAACCAAGAGCGAATCCCTTCTATGCCCGGATCCTTCGGCAACAACCACCTCAGAGGCACCCAAACTCAAAAATGCTTCAACTGCTCCGCGAATAACGAGTGGGTGGGTGTTGATATGTTCGAGATGACGATGAGGCTCAACCAGATTTGGTTTCAGGAGGACTCTTTTGTTTTTAATATTAGAGGCGTCAACCCTAAGCTCATGTAAACCCCTCAAAATTTCTTGCTTTAAGTCTACCTGATAGTCTGAAACAGAAGCTATAAATGACTCGGTTTTTCTTTCCCTGGTTAAATTATAACGGGCGAGCAAGACACCTGTGCTAATGGCTGCTCCGCCTGCCCCGAGAACTTTTAGAAAGCTGCGCCGTGTCAGGGATGAAAGCTTTATTTGCTCAGAGTATTTTGTATTCACGTGGAAAGGTTTAACATGCCAAATGTATTGGTTAAATAGATAAAAAGCTCAAAAGATCGCCGGATGTCTCGTAAGCGATAGACAATTGGGCAAGCAGGGTGGTGTCATAGGTTCCGAATTTATCTTGAAGTGACAAGCACCTCAAAATTTGCGATCGAGCATCAGGGACATTTACAGACCAAGCGCTAAGCCCAAACAAGCACCAGCAAAGTGACAAAGGCGTTGAAAGTGCTGGTAGCGTGTATTTCAAATATTCGATGCTTTTTTGAACTTCCACTGGTTTGACATAGCCGGAAAGCGCACAAAGTGCCTGCCCTGTATGCTCCGGCATTGGCAATAGCTCCCTGCTAAATACGGTTGTGTTGCCGTAATTCCAACCACCGGTAGGAAGCTGTCGGTCCAAGATCATCCTCACCGCTTCTAACGAACGATCAGACTTCTCATTTTTCATAGCCCTCAAAGCGAGAATGGAAATGGCAGTAGGTTCAATCCATGAATGAGTGTTTTCAATCCATGACCAGCCTTTTAATTTGGTGTCATGCCCTGTAGGTGAGTCGCTGGTTTTTGGGAAATGCCTACCGGAAATATTTAATAAAAAATTCAAAGCCTTTGATGCTTCGCTTTCGAATCCTTTCACCTTCATCCAAGCCAAAAGTGCGAGCGGGGTAGGCCACCACACAGAATCGATGCCTTCTATTAGCACCACCCGTCCGTCTGGAAGCTGGTTGGATGTTAGGCGCTTACATGCACTTTTGATAAAATATTGGTATGGTTCTAAGCTTGACAGCGCCATGACGGCCCACGCAGTGGCATCAGGACGATAGTGCCCCCCATTATTTTGAGCGAAACCTCCATCTTCAGTAATAGACCGCATGAGCAAGTTGTCTATGTTTTGAAAGAAGAGATTATCAAATAATTTTTTGGTTTTCAAATCACAATTTACCCAATGGATTAGTTATTACTTAAAAAATCCTCCTTATAGAGCAAGGTTATGGTCGCAAAACCAATAACCTAAAAAACTCGAGAAGGAGGACGCCGGTTCTGAAGTTGGTGCCGATGAGGCTTTTGCGCGGACCCATAGTAACTTAACCTACTTTGTCCGGTATGAAACGGTCGATTATAATTTCTATTCTGTCGTTTGATTATGTTGACGATATAATGCCCAATGAAATCCAGAAAGACCTTTGTATTGAAAAATTTCACTTAAAAAATAATTTCCAATACCTTTAAATTCGATTATGTTTGGTGGGGTGAAATCATCTTTCTGACTATGGGCTATTAGCCATTCAGGTCCATCGAAAGGCCAATGTCCTTTTTCGAAATACAAGAGCTTTTTTTCTTGTGGAAGATATTGAGAAAAATACTGCAAGAGTATTTTATTGCGAAAATCGTGGTCGCTTCCAACGGAAATATTATTTTCCAATGTTTGTGAGGCCATAAATTGCACAGCTTGCCGATACCCTCCTCGTCCTATAGTCATGAGATCAATAGACCGTTGAAAATTACCTGCGCTAAAAAACAAAAGCACCAATAAACAAATACTTTTTTGGAATACATGAGCTTGCCAAAGATTAGCTAACAATCGACCAATCATTACATAAAAAAACGGTAAGCCCAAAAAAAAGTATCTTTCACTTAGAAAGCCGGGTCTAACCACAAGCCAAAAAATTAATGGAACTAAAATGACAACACCTAAATAAAATATTTCTTCGCCGCCGGCTTCCTGCCGCAAGTGCTGAAAGGTTACTGCAAAACCTATGCAGCTTAATAGTATTCCAGTGGCTTCTAATGGGGGAAATTTTATAGCACCGCTTATAAGGGATCCAACAGATACTAAAACATCTGAATGATTTCGTGGATCACCTCCGCCGATTAACATTTTTTGAAAAAAGAAAAAATACAATGCCAGAGACACTGTTATAGGAGCTAAATTCCAAATTATTAGTCTAACCCCAAGCTGATTTAACCTCCCTCCTAGCCTAAGCTGGTTTGTCATAAACCATGCTAAAAGGCTCACGTAGACAAAAATAAACATCAAATGTGAAAGCATGCCGAACAAAACCGATACTTGGAATAGAATGACTGGCCACATAGATGTCTTAGAAAGAGCTTTATTAAAAAAAACATAAGATGTAAGCGCGAAAAACATCCCTAATGCATATCCTCTTGCTTCAGATGAATAATGAATCAGAGGGTAAGAAAAAGTTCCTAAACATAAAGTAATAATACCAGCGACGAGTCCTCTCTTTAAATTTATTAACCCCATAATAACCACGGTTGCAGAGCCGCTTAAAATAGATACTAGTCTATAAATAAATGCAGATCTATTATCGCCAATTAAGTACAGATATAAACTGTTCAGTATATGATTATTATCGTGTCTAATGTACAATATATCTAATAATTGTGTTGCACTTTTCACCAAAAAAACCGACCAAATTTCGTCTAACCAAAGATCACCTTGAGCTGCAATAAATCTTGGTAATAAAGCAAGTAAAAATCCTGCGAAAATAAACAAAAAATTGTAAATATAATTAGGCGATATTTGGTTAATTTTATAATTCTTAAGCATACAAAAAAATCAATTGTTGATTGACTAATTAGCCAATATGAGTTGTAGTTTTAAATGTCTTGGATTATGCAGGTAGTTATGTAAAGGCGAACACATAAAAACAAAACCTGGGTGCCGGTTATCGAAAATAACAACATATTTATTGCCATTTATTTCCCATACTCAATTTTGACGAACTTCGCGGGGGCTGTTTAATAAAATTAAACAAAAGGGGGTAGTCGGTTAGCTCCTCTTCAACCTTTTCCTCTTGTTAGATCAGCGAAAAACTATGCGACGCCTTCGCCGAGCTGCCTGCCAGTCGCACTGGTAGCGGGTTTCTGTTAAAATATTTCAGTCAGGCAGTGCAGTTCGTGACTGAGCGATACAATAACCACTACAGGAGGCGCTAACCGACTACCCCTTTTAAACAAAATGTCGGTTCGTTAGGACTTAAACAAACAAATACTAATTAATAGACAATTTTCCAAATACTGAGTTCATTATTTTTTCCTACCAATTCGAGATATCTACTATTGGATGGATTCAAATATATGTCCTTAGCCTCAATCAAGTAGCTTGCTGAAGTATTTGATGCAAGGTTTCTGAAGATACCCATTTTGAAAAAATTTATATATTCATTACGAATTATAGGGCTGGGCATTCCGATTTCTGAAGAAGGAATTATTTTTAAATCGGGCCTCACGAAGAGTATATTGTACTGTTGATTAAATGAGCTTAATACTATTGAATTTTTTGGAATAGGCGAAAATAATTTTTCATTATTATTTACCGATTTTAATTGGTCCATATTAATCTTGATTACAAATAGAAACAATATTCCGTAGAGTAACAATATAAAAGGTTTTAAGGATATTTTAGATGAGGATGCGCGGCTTATTTTTTTTAAAAATTCTTGAATAAAAATTGGTGTCTTTTCAGATAGTAAAATTTTGACTTCAAATACAAAAATTTTCCAAGAATCAAGTATCTTTGGTATAATTGAACTTAAACCTGCCATAATTGACTTTGAGTACACTATAAAAAGCAGTGGAGATAAAATATCAAAAAATGTTCGAATATACATAATCGCAGGAAGAAGATAAGATGCTAAGAGAAGATCGCCATATTTAATTTCATATTTATTCGAATGAAAAAATGGGTAAAAAATCACAATAGAGGTTAGAATAAACATGCAATAAAAAGAACGATATGCTTGTGATAACTCAGAAATATTAATTCCCATTTGTTCACGAATACTTGCAGATAAAAAGACTCCAGTTTGCAGCCTCCAGAAAGAAGACTCTTGTAACATAAAAAAAAATACTATGGCCATTAAAAGAGCGTAAGCAAAATTTCTATTACCTAAAAAAAAATGGCAAAATGCGACTGGAAGGATATAAAACCAAGACAAATAAGGATATAAGAAAATTAAAAAAAATGCATAAAATAATCCCATCAAGTATCCTGAAGCGCCAAACGATAATATTAAAAAAATCGTCCCGAAGACAAAAGGTCTTATTATAATTGATCTCAAAAAGAAAGGGGTCAATAAAATAAGCACAATGCCTGATGATAAAAGAAATGTTTGAAAACTAATAATCTCTTTTATTAATTCACTTTTGTAAATAATCAGGCAAAATATCGAAGTCACCAAAAAAAAAGAAAAAATTTTTATAAAAATAAATTTTAATGTTGAGGACTGAATTGGAATATATTGAAGGATTGCAAAGATTTTATTTAATATAAGATCATAACCGTACCAGGGGCTGTAAGATGCATATTCGCTAAAATATGAAAAAGGATAAACATCTTTCCATGAAAACTCACCTGAAAAAGCTATTCCTACATGCCTTAAGCCGTCACCTTTCGGAAAAGAAAGCAAACATATGGAAAGGAGAATTATCAAAAAGAAAAGCCAAAATAGCCGCTGCGGAGCGATGACCGCCCTGCTCTTTGTCGTAGAATTCATTTTTTTCCAATCCGGTCAGAATTTAATTACCCATAGGCACCAGGATTCCAAATTTAAAATATACAGCCGCACTACGCCGGCGGCTGATAAATCGCAGCAGTTATAGGTATGAACTAAAACTCGGCATTTTGGGATGGCCCATAAAGAGGTTTCTTTACATGTGCGGACAATTGAATGCAAATTTTTTGCCAGTTTATAAAAATCAGCAAAGATCGCTCAGAAGCGTAGCATCTTGGCAAGAACTTTCCTCCGCTCTCGAAAAATTTAGTGCTTGACTATTAAGACTGTAACGTAATGAAAATAAATGGATTTACAACCGTAACGCATTTATAGGGCGATACTATTAAAAATTGGGGCAGTGTGCTTGTTAGCTGCCACAATACAGCACCGCGATGAGTGTCGGTTTAATATTATGAAGGCTATTGAGTACTGAAAACAACAGGTTTGCTGGAAAGCCTACCCGATATGGGCTTAATAGTTGATTTTGGAACACGCTGGCGAAAAAAGAGCAGGTGGTCTCATTTCTCCGATAATACAGAGGATTTTTTTTATCAAACATTAAAATCGGCCGTCTAAATCAACATTAAGGGGGTGTGAGAAAAAATTTACACAGGAAAAATTTTTCTTTCTGGGGATATCTAAGTCCAAGGATTCACCGTTTTCGATTTATTTTATTTCTCAAAATCATCGCATTATGCAATTCTGGTGAAAAAGCTTGTTCATGGCTCATATAGGGCAAAAAATTCTTGAAGTATCAAAAACGCTTTGATGGGTAACAGGACAATAACTTTTTGATACAAAAAATATATAATAAAAACAAAATGATAAATGTATTCGACTATATACCATCCGTCTGGGCAGGTATGCTGATCTACCACGAATTGATGGGAAAATCGTCCCAAAGCCGATTCCATGGCATGAGGATTGCTGAGTGGAATTGCCATGCGGGAAGTTGGTCCAAAAAGAATTCTTCGTCGGAGTTGGATTTAAACTGGAAAAGGCTAAAAAAAGGAGGTGGGGGAGCGGATATAATGTTCTGAGTACTCGAAGCATGGGTAGGGCCAATTCAAAAAACAAACAAACCAAACACAAAACACGCAACACAAAACATCAATTTTAAAAGGAGAATTAAAAATGATTAAAAAACTGATCAATTTCTTCAAGGATGAAGAGGGTGCATCAATGGTCGAATATGGGCTTCTTGTAGCTCTGATAGCGATTGTATGTATCGTTGCAATTGGATATGTCGGCGAAAATCTGAACACTGTGTTTGAAAACGTTGCAGGTGAGCTCAATGGAGCGGTTACTGGTAGCTGATAAAAAAATAAAAGCGATCGAACATGTCCATTAGAATTCTAAAAGACCAAGAGGGGGCTATCTTTGCAGAATATAGCCTGCTGGCAACGCTGATAGCTGTGGCGTGTTTAATAGCCCTTTCTACATTAGGCTTGAGCGTTTTAGACCTTTTTGATTCAGCCAGTCTTTTAGATGCATTGAGGCCTTAGGAAAAGGCATGTCAAACGGTGAGCGAGCGGTACCTCATATTCACAGAGGAATGCCGCTCGCTGCCACCGCCCGATGTATCAAAATAACCTTAAACGAAATTTGATACCAATTAAATGGATGAG
>CAYUNW010000022.1:0-7438 GCA_964446235.1 uncultured Gammaproteobacteria bacterium | reverse complement strand
TATAGATTACATAATTTCACATGAGGGAATGTCGAATATGTCCGTAGCTTATACACCGGTTTGACATAAAGTAGTCTGTATGATAAATTATGAAAACCGTATAAACTTAATTTAATTAATGTTTATAAAAATAGCTAAATAAAGTATGTATATTGGCGTTAGATAGACAATCTAACGATTTTTTTTGGATAAAATACATATGGCAGGAGAAATATTAAGACAAATCAACCTTCCTACACCTGAAAATTTTCCTGATAAAGCAATCACGAGTGCTTCAAGAGGAAGATGGGGTGAGCCTAAATCTCCGGGATCACTACCAAACATGCTTGTAGCCACTCAAGCAATACTGGATCAGGACGGTATTGGTACTGACAGAGTAATGATGATATCTGACGGATCAGATACAGTACAAAAAGTACCTCGTGAGCCAGTCTTAGCAAGTCTTGAAGATCAATTACCTGAATCGATATTTTTTTTGACACCAGAATTACAAGCAGTAGTGGTTGATAAAGTGGTTGCAAAAACAGGTCTACCAAAAGAAGTCGTGAAAAAAGTACTTTTTTCCCCAGAATATGACGGAAATAGATTGAGATTGGATGCTGTACAATCAGGCGTTGTCTCAGTAAGCGGTGGTGAAATTAAATCACTTAGCCTTGATGATGATGTTATTCCCCCAAATAAAATGAAGGTTGTAAAACCTGAAAAATTAATTGAGGCTGGTTTAAAACCAAATGAACCCAATAGTTTTGTTTTTTGGGTAGGAAAACCTCTAGAACCAGATGATTTTATTTATCAGGATAATAGTCTGGCAGGATTTTTTGATCCACTAGGTCATACTATAGAGGAATTACAAACAAAATACCCTGATATGACTGTCTCTAAGGGATGGACTGATGAAATGCATAGGGTTATGGAAGACCTCAGAAAAAGACCAGAAGCATTTCATGTAACTCATGTACCAGGCAAGCTTATACCCATACCTGAAGCTAGTGATGTTGTAATTCAATCAGTAACCAATACAAAAACCAGATTACCTGATCCACGTACTGTCAGATATATAGAACAATTATTGATGAACGAATTAATGCCCCCAGAAGCAAGAATCTTTTCCTATATTGCAGGACCCCAAAAACCATTTGCGTTTTTCAAAGCAGGAACTGCTGGTAGCGTCACTAACGTAGATTCAGCTAATATGTCCTGGAGATTTGCGTCTGACACTACCAATATCGTGCGCTGGTTTCCTTCTGATCCAAAAATTTCTAAAAAAATGGGTATAGTGGATTGGCAATATCGTTCGGATAATGAATGGTTACCGATGTATTTAGTGGCATTATGGAAAAAACTTGGAAGAAGATATGCTTATTTTACGGGAATTGCAGCAGAAACCGAACATCATAGAGCAACCACAGGCTATCGCCCAACTGATCCTGCTGAACCTGCAGCTTCATCGCTTGTGGGACACGAAGTGTCTGAAGCAGCGTTGGGAAGAATGGAGTTTGACAAGTTTGGGCGGCCATCTTTAAACCTTGACGGAATAGAAGGATGGGTTGTGCCAAAGATAAACGCTCAAAGAGTCTGGCTGGAAATGAGAAATTTACAACTAATTTGTTCTGAAACCATTGTTGAGGCACACAAAAGATTGAAAGGAATAAATGATCCTAAAAAAAGAACAGATATGCTGGATTTAATCCATAAATACGATGAAATATATGAATCTATCAGGCGAAGAATTTCCGGAAGAGATTTCGATGAGTTTTACGAAAGAATTAATGAAGAAACACGAAGACAACTGAGATTTACCGATCAAGTATTAAGAGCCTATCCAACCATCGTTGAGACGGTGGGCCAGCTTATAAAAGATGGCGAATATCCGGTGTTGGAATACAGACCCCCAAAAGAAAGAAATAAAAATTATCCAAATGGTGGCAGAAGAAGTTCAACCGTATTTAAAATGAGTAGTCGTAAATAAATTATATTAATAAATTATTATAAAAGGAGTATTTTAATTATGAAAACCTGTATCGCTTCATATTCCCAATGGACTACCGGCAAAGACGGTAATTGGACAATTTTTGATCATCCGGATCCGATTACTGTAAAAGGCACAGTTGGCCGGATGCTTGAAAGCTTCATTAAATCCGATGTTAAATCCCATGTCGTCATCTTTCCCAACTCCACCCATCCAAGTATAGAAAAGCATGTCAAAAACCTTATAAAGCCATATATGGACAAGCTTGACCTTCATATGTTCACCGGAAAAGAAGGTAAAGAAATGCTCAAAGTCTTGAAAAAAGCAGGCTTTCCTGAAGAATTTGATGATTCCTTTGGCTATGCCAATTACGGCCAATACAGAAACTGGATGCTTCTATATGCGGCATTCAAAGGTTTTGATAATATCCTCACTATTGACGATGACGAACTTATCACCAAAAAAAGGTATGTTGAGGATATTGCCGAACGAGACCTTCTGACTACCTATAAGGGAAAAGAGGTTTTAGGGAAAGGCGGATGCTACACAAATGCCCAGGGGAAAAAATATTACGACGGACAGATTGCGGAATTCAAGCAATGGCCAAAAGATAGGCTGTTCAACCAGTCAATCAAAGACCAGCTGAATGCTCCCGGAGGAAGACTGGTTAGACTGGAAACGGCTCTTGGTGGAAACATGATCGAGAATAGGAAAATGTTTCTCAAAGTCCCGTATGATATAAACATTCCAAGAGGAGAAGACGATGATTACGCAATGAATGCGGAATTTTTGGGCTTTACTTATTTTTACGACAAAGATATGTTTGTCCCGCATCTACCACCCAAAAGAACTGGTTTTTACTGGACAAGGATGAGGCAGGACATCATCAGATTTAAGTATTTACGCGAAAAATGCAGATTATTCGGGATTGACGTAAACAAAATTAATGTTTTTTATAGATATTTCCTGCAAGAAGATTTGGAATATGTAGCTACCGTCGGAAGTATAGATGCGGCCAAAAGATATTGGCCTACAGAACCCAAAGAAGCTGAGGAGTTTTTAAATAACGCTATCACCGCTGCAAAACCATCACAAAATACCATGACACAGCGGGTTGAAAAACAAATCCGCTTCATGAAGGCCTGGGGGAAAGTGCTTCCAAAAATCGAAGGCGAATGGAAAGATAAATAATATATAGTTATTGTTTAAATAATAATGGAAAAATTTATACCTGGTCAAAGAACTGATCCGGCTGCATCAGAAACTGTTCCTAATTTTGCGGTTCAACAAGTAACATTATGGCGGGCTGCAGCAGGTGGACAACCGGTTACATCTGAAGGGTTAGCACAAGCTCAAAAGGAATTACTTGAAGAAGGTACTTTAGTCCAAAAACCTGACGGTAGTCTTGGCATTCGGGAACAAGAAATGCCTTGGGCTAGTCAATAAATATATTTTTAACTTATACGATTCTTTCCGATCGTATTTATCAATTTTTCCAAAAAAATACCGGTCTATTGTGCCATTTTGGCTAGTGTTGTGGGTTTACACCCAGGCGCGCCCCATCGGGCGTAAAACCACACTAACTTTTTCAAGCAACAACACGACCGGTAAAAATTGTCTGGTATCCCCAGACGAGAGCATAAATCGTGCTCTTGCATTTGGGAACCGGAGAGTCTGACCTCACCGCCTCCCTTAATAATCCCAGGTACGGCTGGGGCCTATTCAGTTAGCAGGGATAAGTCGGTTGTTCAGGACGAACCGCTTGGAGTTTACCTCGACAACTGCGTTTAACCACAGTAGTAGGCAAAGACTTCCCGCAGCGATAGCAAGTAGTAGAAAAAGTCGGTGATTCCTGACCGCAAGAGCAAACCTTTACAGATCGCTCCTTAGGGCAAGGGTCGCCAACTTTACCACTCTCTTGCTCATGTCCACAACCGAGTTGTGAACAATACAAAGTCATAACATTTCCTCCATGTCAACTTGAACGTTATACATATCCTCACATCTCTATGATTTCAGAAACCACTTCTAAAATCAGACCAATTATTCATGCTGATTCTTTTTGTTTTGGTCATGTGAAGATGGCGAAAAAGACACCTGAACTTCAATTCCGGTCTCTTTTACGCCACCCTCAAAGATATGAAGATTTTCCCAAATGCATTTTCAAAGTGCGAAGTATTTTAGCAAGGTGTTTATCGCATAGTGATAAGCCTTACTGTAAGCGGAAATTATACATTATAGGATTAAAAAACACCAGTAAAACAACCGAGGGTTTTTTGGCATAAAAATCTCAATATTAATTGATGCAAGTAAGGATTGACTGATAATGCTTGATGAAAAAGTCTATAACATTAAATCGTATTATGAAGGTTTAAATTCTATAAGGTAATTTGTGTTTGAAATTATTTTCCAAATATCTATCTATTACTTTATCCATAATATTATTATCAAAACCTACCTTGATAATTTCCTCAACTGTAACTTTTTTATCTATATATAATTGAAGTATCCTGTCAGCATCTTCGTATGTAAATCCAAATTCTCCTTCATCTTTTTGGCCCAACCATAGATTAGCGCTCGGCGGTTTATTTATAATTTTTTCAGGTATATGCAAAGATTTTGCGACATTAATAACTTGGGTTTTGTAAAGATGAATTATCGGCTCCATATCGGATGCCTCATCTCCAAAACGGGTGAAATAACCAAGTAGATGTTCGCTTCTATTTTCCGTACCCAATACCAGAGCGTTTTCTTTCTTGGCATAGTCGTATAGAAAAATCATCCGAACACGAGCTATGATATTGCCTTTACGGATATTGTCAATTTTAATATTCCCAGTTATGCTATCAACTGCTTTTTTGATATCGATAATTTCGAAATTTTTAATTTTTAAAAAATCAGATACAAGCTTTGCATCTTGGGTACTTTCCCGACTCAATTCCCCATACGGCAATATCAAAGCAATCAGATTATCAACACCAATTGCTTTTACAGCAAGAGTCGCACTAACCGTTGAATCAACACCTCCTGATAATCCAATAACCAGTTTTTTAAATCCGGTTTTTTGAAGAGTAGTTTTGATAAAAGTAACTATACTATCTACTTCTTTTTTCGTATCTATTTTTAAATCAAACATAATAAATTTCTTAATTACTTATTTACTTAATTACTTTAATATTTATTTATACAAATTATACTTTTTAATATATTCTTCAACATCTGGCAAGACCAGATTTTTTATAGATAATCTTTTTTTTATCCTCTCTCTAATCATGCTAGAAGAAATATTACTGGATAAATAATTAATACTTTCCAATTTTTGAAATCCATCAGGCAGATCAGAAATTAGATAATCTTTTCTGGGAATGACGATAAATTTTATCATTTTTTTTAAAAGTTGATAATCTTTCCATGTTGGTAATTCTTCCAGCAAATCAGATCCAATAATCCAAAAATAATCATTTCCCGAAGGTAATTTTTTAACAATGTCAATTGTGTAAGTAACCTTTTTATCTTCTGAAGAAAGTGTAGAAAGCATGATCTTGTCAGTCTCTAAAAAAGACAGCATGGTAATTCTATCTTCATACGAAGCTACACTTTTACGGAAGGCATTTTGATAATCAGGGATAAGCCAAACCTGATTTATATTCAAGTTACTTTTTAAAACATTCTGAACAATATATGAATGCCAATTATGAGGCGGGTCGAACCTGCCGCCAAGAATAGCAATCCTCATTTTGAGTTGAATTTATTAAAAATACCTTGAATATATATGGAAAGCTCTGAAATAATCGGAAAAGACAAGGCAGAATTCTGCCTTAACCATTGGGAAAAATTAGAGCAGGTCGGACAACTTTGGAAAAGACTATATAACAAAATATCAACAAAAAGCGTTAACGGCAAAATCATCATAAATAATACGGCTTTTGATAATTTCATCAAAATTAAGTATAAACTTTTGAAATTGAAAATAAAACTAATCTTTGACAAATGACATAGAAATAAAAAGCGTTGCTAAAAGTTGTCCTTGCTGCAAAGTAAACAGGTAATGATCAAAAGATCCCAATATACTCAATGTAACTAAGGCTATAAATACTATAGGTTTATTTAAAGATTTGTAAAATGTCACGAATAAGCCTAAAAAAAACATAAACAAACCTACAAGTCCGGTTTCAGCAGCAATCAATAAAAATAGGTTATGAACTGGTTGAAATGTATAAATATCGCTTCGCATTGCATATATAAGCCTTTGTTGAGCAATTGAATTATTCAATCCCACACCAAAAACCTTATGTGAATTAACTAATTGAATTGACTTATCAATCAAGTCAGCCCTTTCATAAATACTTTTTTTATAGACTCCCAGTTTTTTGGTGATAAACTTCGGCGTAAAAATCGAAAACAAAAATAATAAATATAGGATAAATATAATTATCCAAAAACGTCTGCTGAGAAATTTCTGCAATTTTTTAAAGCTGGAACTTTTCAAGAAAAATTGATGAATAATAAGTAAAAATATTATTCCTAAAATAGTTGTAAAAAAAGCCAACCGGCTGAAAGATATAAAAACTACCAAAAGGCAAATTGCGCAAATAAATGTAAAAAATATTTGTTGTTTTTTTTGTTTTTCATCAGATTTCTCAATTAATAAATAAGCTAACACCACCAGAGCTATAACAGCCATAAAGCCGCCTAAAACATTTGGATGTGGAAAAGTAGCATATGGTCGAAGAAGTTTATTTCCAAAAATATATACTACGGATATTGAAGGAGTAATAACGTCAAAACTACGCTCACCTAAAAAGTAAAATATTCCGCCTAGGGATTTTTGAGAAATTAATTGACCTATGGCGATTATAGCCGAATACAATACCCCCACGGATAAAGCTATGATGATTTTTTTTATATTTGGTTTTAAGACCAATATAATTTGGGCTAAAACATACATTTCGATTAGCTTAAAAAGTTTATAAAAAGCGGCGTATTTGTTGGCAGACAACAAAATGTTTGTCAGAAAAAAAAGATATATTATCAAAAAAATCCTGTTTTTTTTGTTTTTTTTATGAATAGCCCCCCAGTTTAGAATATATAAAATAAAAATAATTATATCTGTAAGATAAATAGTTGGGATTAAGTAATCTAACTGTATTCCATTAACTTGGGAAAAACCGAAAAAAAAATGTCGTCCTACTTGAGTGGGAATAAGGGCAAGAAGTAAATAAAATAAAATATTAGTCAACACTTCTTACTATTAAACAATAGATTTGAGTTTGATTGTCACCCGCCTGTCTCTACCCTCTCCGTTTGATTCGGATGTAACTTTTTCATTATCAGTTAAAAACATATGGACAAATCTTCTTTCCAAAGGTGATAAATAAGGCAAAACCACCGAATCTCCAGTGGTTTCCACTTCCGACACTATTCTTTCAACCATCGCTTTGATGCTTTCTTCCCGAGACTGACGATAAC
>CAYUNW010000021.1:0-8427 GCA_964446235.1 uncultured Gammaproteobacteria bacterium | reverse complement strand
TAAATTTTTGTGAATAATTTCCAAATTGGATGAAATATAAGCCGGCGGGCAGATGGGAAATATTTATGCGATTTAGATGTCCGACATCTCGGAGATGTCGGACATCTTGCATTTCTATCACACATTCGCCTAGGGTATTGTAAATTTTTAATGGATTCTTCGCTTCGCTCAGAATGACTTTATCGAGGTTTATTTCAATATAATCCGAAGCGGGGTTGGGGGAAATTAAAATTCCTCGTTTTGGTTCGTAAGATTCTTCAGAAATATCTGTTGTTCCTTTTCTCAATACGCCTTTATAAATCCATGCAGTATTATGAAAAATTGGATTAGTTCCTCCTGCATCTTTTCCACCAAAGTAATAAGTATTGGGCTCATCAGTGAATGGAGATTTTATAATAGTTCGTGTAGCAGCCAAACCATTACCTGACGGAATTATATTCAATGAATCAATGACTTGTCCGTAATGCCAAATCCCGTTAGGTCTTCTTACTAAATACCATGAATTATTACGTTCTGGTGTTCCGTAAGCAGCCGGATAAGTAACCCAAGCACCAGCAATTAAACAAGTATCGCCTTTATCTGGTGATATTATTTCTACCATATTATTATAAGCTGCATAATTAAATGCGGTTATTTGTTTACCCCATTCATCTTCAAAAAACTTTTGCCAGTCAACTTCAATTTTTTGGGTATTATTAACTGGGTCTATTTGATATGAAGAACGAAGGTTTTCAATTACTCCGACCATAACCTGATGGCTGCCTCCCTTCGGATCATTCACTGCTGTCAAACCGCGACAGTTTTTTCCCAAGTCAGTATTTCCTGTATCTGCCCACTCCCAAACTGATGTCCAAGTAGGATTTGCTCCATCATTTCTTCTGAACAAACCGCCATAATTGTTTGTCGGATTACCGTCTGTTGCAAAGGCTATATAATAATCCCCATTACAAACGGCTGAACTGAGCATTCGTTGTGGACCTGTTATTTCAATTCCCTGCCATTCCAATTTGCCTGGCAAAGAAGGATTATAAGCACCCCTGACAACTGCCGATACACCCGCAGCAAAAATATGCTGTATGCCTGTAACTTTATCTTCATATAGATTCATATGCCTGATGTAACTATTTTCAGCACTGTTAACCTTTGGATATACTACTGTTTTAATCCATGTTTTATTTTTATCGTCCCTTACCCAAACGCATACTTCATAAGGTTCTGTTAAATCGCTGAAACTTGCCATTAAAAGCGTGTCGGGCTGTGGCAATGGATTTCCAAACTTATCCTCTGTAAAAATAAAAGAATAGAAAGCATCTGTCCGCAGGTATCCGCTTCCCATGCTTGTATCCACTTTCCATTTTGATGATGATCTTTCTTTGTAAATTATTTGAGGTCCGGGTGTGGGGTCGCTCCCTGGATTGTCGTTCCAAACACTTGTTCCTGCCCAGAGCTTTCCTTTGTGATTTACCAGATACATCAGGTCTGTGCCGCCAAGATACTTGTTGTTTTCATCATAAGTACCTGGAAAATAATCTTTTGAAAATTTAAACCAATCAACTTTGGTGGGTTTTTCTTGATTTTCATTTATTTTTATTCCCGTTCTGCATCTTCTTAATTCCATTGTATTATCAAAGTTATATGCGTTGTAATACAGGAATACTTCATCTCCCCCAATAAGAAGTTCCGGTTCGACACGGTAAGAGGAATCACTAGTAACTGCCCCAATATCAACCCTACGGACAAAACGTCCCTCGGTATCTTGACCTAATGAAGCAACCCACATTGCCCCATCAGATGGAGTTAGTGTAGTAGGATTTTTACTTCCAAGAAATGCAAAATATGTTTTATCAAAAAGTCCTTCACCAGTTTGCAATATTTCAATAGAACGTAAGTATTTCAGTGGATGTCCTTGAGGAGCTTTGATACTATCTATAAGCGTTGCATAAGTATCAGTTTGTTTTAAAAATCGGTAAATACCTATTGTTTCAGATGATATCAGGGCGCAATACAATATTTCATTATCATACTCAGGTGCCTTGAATCCCCAAACATCTAATTTTCTGACATTATCGTTAGTAACAATCCTCTCTACTCCGGTTGTCATATTAACTTCAGCCAGTTCATATTTGTTAGCTGAGGTCTCTTTTGGATAAACAAACAATTTTGTACCGGGTATGAATCTTGAGCCATTTGAACTCCAATCAAAGCCTTCAAGTGGTTTGCCGTATGATATGTTATTCTCATCAGTATAGTACAATGTTTTATTACCGTCACTGTTAACCCTTGCAATGAAAAAAATTATACTTTCATCATTTGGATTTAGGGTGGCTGCCCAATGAATATTATCAATAGAGTCATTGGTTAATTTTGTTAATATTGGTTTATTTTTCACCTGAGCCCGCCAAACTTGCAATATTCCGTTTTCGTCTTTTTTTGTGTAAAGAATTGAAAGCCCATCTTTACCAACTCCCCATTCTGCACCATTGATTAGAGTAGAGAATATTGATGGCAAAGTGTCATCAACAAAGATCTCCAAACCATTTTTTGATATAAATTTGCCATTAGCAGGATTAAGTTCACCAACCCACATAGAACTAATTTTTTGATTGTTTGGGATATAAAACAAAGCCTTATACTCCCCATTTACATCAATAAATTCAGGATCGAGATAGTGAATTTTCGGATCACCAATTATAATATCTTCTACCTGAAAGGTTTGTGCATTTAAAAGCAATAAATTTAAAAGAAATAGAATTAAAATATTTCTCATCTTATCACCATAAATTTTTGTGAATAATTTCCAATTTGAATGAAATATAAACCGGCGGGCAGATGCTCTATATTCATCCGATGACTCGGAGTCATCGGATGAATGGAATCGTTCATCACACATTCGCCAAAGGTATTGTAGATTTTTACTGGATTCTTCGCTTCGCTCAGAATGACTTTATCGAGATTGATTTCGATATAAACTGATGCGGGATTGGGATGAATAATGATTCGATATTTATAAGCTGTTTCGTTAACAGATGTTATTTTTGAAAAACATCGCCGGAAAAAAGATTCCACAGAATCGGTGTAAGCCAAAGCTATTCTTAATGCATTTGGGGAAGGTTCAAAAGGATAATCCTTTAGCAATTGCTGAAATTGTATTGAATCTTCGATGCCAACATAACCATTAATCTCATCATGCTCTAATGCTAAAGGATAATGGGGAAAATTATATCCATTATTTTTTAATGTGTCTTGCATTAATACTGCTTCGTCGTATAATGTCCTTCCTTTTTCCTGAGAAAATAACACCCATTCTCCAATATATGGATTATTTCTGATTTGTAATGCCGGTGAAGCATCATCCCATAAATCCGGATCATTCCCCATAGCATTTTTGATAGAAGCAGAATATGTATTATTGAAAGCTACTAAGCGGGGGATATTATATGCAGCGGCATCATACATACAGACGCAAGGTACTTTAACAGGGACTCCGAAAGAGAGTAAAAAACTCGGGTTTGTTGCCACAACTGCCGCAATATGACCTCCGGCTGAATGTCCTGTTAAGCCAATTCTGTTTTTATCTCCTCCGTAAAAATGTATGTTTTTATAAACCCATGAAATTGCCTTCGCAATATCTCTTGGATGGTCTGGAAATCGAACTGCATCAACAAGGTTTGTATCAGGAGGATTTGGGGAAAGTCGATAATTAACACTAATTAAAATATATCCCTGTTTTGTAAAAAATTCAGGTTTTAACCTAACACTACTTTTATCTCCAACCCGCCAGCTTCCACCGTGTACATAAACAACAACAGGTGCTAAGCTACTGATATTATTTGGTTTATAAATATCAAGACTTAAAAGATTCTTGTCAACATTTTCAATCGAATCATACTGAATATTTAAAAATGATGTAAATGTGTTTTCTAAAGGTTTAGAAAAGGATAAATCTACTGCTTTATAAATCCATGCAGTATTTTGGTGAGGACCGTTTGCCCCGTCGAATCCGCCAAGAAAATATACCCTGTTGCTGTCTTCGGGAAAAGGCGACAGCATCATGGTGCGGACAGATTTAAGACCTACTCCCGGAGGAATGAGGATAGCACTATCCACCACCATACAGTATTGATAATTTCCATTCAAATCTCGCATTAATGTATAGGCATTATTAAATTCCGGGGTACCCTGCGGATTTGTATGTTTGATATTCAGTCCAAGGAACCAGACTTTTTCGCCCGTTGTTGGGTGAAAGCCTTCTTCGAGTCGGTTGTAAGCACAGAGAGCTACTTGACCGCCAAGACTCCCCCAAGTATTAATGAAGGATTGTCTTATGTCCATTTCCAACATTATTTCTACAGTGTCATTAGGCATAGGAACAATACGCTCAATTAATCCGGCTATTTCTCTTGTTCCAACAAGAACTTGCGAATTTGGATTTTTTGGGTTAGGAACAGCCGTTAAAGCCCGCATGGATTGATTGTTTTTCTCCGGGAATATATAAACTCTTTTCCAACTTGGATTTTCGCCATCAGTTCTAAGATAAACACCTCCTTCTTCGGGTTTTTGAATATTTCTTCCTCCTGATATATACAGCCGACCATTGCATACAGCGCCTGAATGAAACCGCTCGCCTGAAGTCATTATTATTTCAGGTTTAGAATCCCAATAAATTTTATTTGGCAAAGATGCATCATAACTACCTTTATACAATTTACCATTGGCACCACCGGCGAAAATATATTCAATACCGGTTTTGGAATCGGTATGAAAAGTAAAAGAACGTATATAACTATCCTGCACATTAAGGTTTGTATCCAAATTTGAAGAAGGTACCCAAGTATTACTGCTGTCAATTCGAGTCCAAATTCTAATGTTTTTGTCCTCGCCATAGGGCTGAGTCATCAAGCTGGCTATCAGCAAAGTATCGGGTTTTTCTAATAGATTGCCATATCTGTCTTTTTTGAAAATGAAAGAATTAAGAGCATCGTTTCTGACAACATTTTGCGGAAAAGTATATTGAACTCTCCATTTTGATTGTGATGATTCCTTAATCAACATTTGCGGACCATGAAGCGAAACATTATTCCAATAAGATGTGGCTGAAAATAATTTCCCTTTATGAGCAACTATCCACATAACTTCAGTTCCACCGATTACTTCACCATAAATATCCGGAAGACCAATATCAAGGTCTTTAGTGAATTTGAACCAATTAAAAGTTGGAATTGCAGAAGTTTGAGCATTCCCTTGCACTGTCCAAAGCATTAAAACAACAATAATGAAGAATTTATAGACTATTTTCATAACATTATTCCTTTATAAATATTCTTATTATTATTTTTCCATTCGCTTCTTTTAGCTGAAGAATATATATTCCTGTCGGAAGCTGCGAAACATCAATTTCCATCTGCATTTTTCCTATTAAAATTGTTTGTCCGAGCAGGTTGCTGATTTTATAGTCGTAGGTTTTGTTATCAGAGTTTTGAATATGGAGTAAGTAGGATGTAGGATTAGGAAAAATCTTTAATTTCATTACAGCCAATTCTTCTGCCACTATGCCTGTTGACGTTAATGAAATTCCTGTGCTACATTTGTGAATGACATGCTTCCCTTTTGGCGTACCATCATCTCTTTCTTCTGTATAATAAATGAAGACTTCATTATTGCCAAAATAATATTCAGGGTCACGTCTAACAAGTATTTCTGATGTATCACTAACAAGTCTCATTATATTGCTTGCAGTATCAATACTCATCACCCATACCTGTGAGTTTAAATTTATGGATTGACCATTTTGAATGTCAGGGTAAAGCACTAATGAAATGTAGGTTCTTCCGTCGTAAACAAAAGATTCGGGCGATTCAATTATTTTATGTGGTGTCGAAGGTCTTAAGTCGTATAAAAATGTCCAATTGCCGTTAATCTTACGGTGAATAGAAATGACATCACCTGTAGGTTTTTTGGTAATACACCAGAAAACAAAATCATTATTTAAATCAGGAGATTGAATACAATATGGCTGATCAGTATTATTAACACCTGATGTAACTTGAATAAACTGATTGGTTGCTAAGTCATATATGCCCCCCTGAGTAACCAGACCTACTCGTTTTCTTGTAGTCACAGCATTCCACCCTTTAATCCATCTGCAATCTTTAAGATTCATATCTGCATAGTTTGTTTCCAGAAAGGGTTGCTTATCTACGAATTGAGAACAAATCGCAGAACTTGTATTGGGAAAAACTTTCGCATAGTTAATTCCTGTGTACTGGGCAGAAGAATCTTTCAAAGCATTGAATAAAGTCCTATTTAAGGAAGAATCAATCGGAACATATACCCAATTACCATTTGCATAGCGCATTCTTCCGAGCTTAAATCCGAATCCTTCATTGGTCGAGTCGGTATAAAATATTTCATGCCCCTGTTGGGATAATCCCCATTCGCATCCGTTTCGGGTAATGGTTGAAACAGTGCTTATCATAGAATAATCCAGCAAGGTGCCTAACCCATTTGGCTGAAGAAAATTGCCCGTATTAGGGTCAATATCTCCAACATATAAGCCTTGAAAGTTGGTTGCATGGCAATACATATTCAAAATAGAATTGTATTCTGCATCGCAAATTGAATAAGAGGTGTCCGAAACAATAACATCATTTATAGAAAAACCCTGCGGAAATGATTTAAATGGCAATACCAATATTCCTAATGTAAGCAGGACAAATTCAAATGTATTGTAAAAATTAGTTCTTTTTTTCATGGCATTATTCTTTAATAAATTTTGAAGTAAACACCTGCCCTTTTTCATCTTTCAACTGAATAAAGTACATCGCTTTTTGCAGTTGTGAAACATCAATTTGTTTTTGTGTTTTTCCTGATTGAATGCTTTGCCCGAGCAAATTGCTAATAACATAAGAGTATGTTTGATTTGCAGGATTTGAAATGGTAAGCAAATTGTTTACGGGATTGGGGGAAAGTGTAATTGTATGGTCGGTGTTTGTTTTATGAATTCCTGTTACCTGACTCAGAAATAAATGGTGTTGCGTATTTGCAGGTAAACCCGTAAAAGTATAAGTATTGTTGCCCTTTATTATCTGCACATCTACACTGTCAGTATTGCCCAAACCAAAATGCAAAATCGGATAGCGTTTGGAGCGATACGACACATCGGTTCTGATGTCGTCCATTCCCAATAATTGAGATGTTCCATGAGGATACACTTTTACTGTATGGTCAAAAGCCCAGGTACCTGTCGGACTTGTTTTAATATCTAATTGTACCCAGTGGTTTGTGTTGGATGAATTGTTGAGATAAACCAATGTAGAATCAGTTCCTTCAAAACCGCCGACAGTACCATCACTTAAAATGATGTCTAGCTTTCCGTCGTTATTCAAGTCGCCTACATTGATATCCCTTCCACCGGAAATACCTCCAATACCATGTTGTGCAAAGTCTATCTGCGAAAAACTTCCATTTCCATTGTTTCTGAACAGCAAAACATAATTCACCGTAGTTCCATCTTTCCGGTTAACAAAAGCAAAATCAGTATGCCCGTCATTGTCGTAATCTATCGGGGTTCCCGCTGCAAAACTTAATCCCCTCTTTGCTCCGATAGCCAGATTGTTGATGAACTGCAGTCCGGTTTCCAGAGTTTTGTTTTCAAACTGAATATTGCCCGGCACCGATATATTCTTGTAAAACCTGATTATATCTGTATTAACAAGATTACCCGTAGTAACGCTTTTTACCAGCAGACCTCCCAGTATCAGATCATAATCGCCGTCTTTGTCATAATCAATGGGGATAGGAGCATATACACTCCAAAAAGAAGAGTCAGCCCCGTTAACATCCGACCCGAGGGCGCTGTGCGAAACATCGCTGAATCCAATGCTTCCGGGAGTAGATGTGTTTTTCAGAATGTAAGCTCCTCTTGATTGCTGCGCAACCCAAAGTGTAGTAAAAGTATCGGGCTGAAACCCTAAATCCTGATAAGCAACATTCACAATATCCGCAAAGCCGTCGCCATCAAAATCCCTGGCTATTGCTCCTTTCCACTGCCGGTTGCTCCAATACTGGGACCCAAGTGTTGGATGCACCAGACTGTCGTAAAAGTATCCGGGCATGATGGTTTCGGCTATATCGGGTCCGAAAAGACCACCGGAGAGTCCTTTGTGTATTTGGTTACCCTGGCGATTCATTGAAAAGGCAGAAGCACTGTGATATGAATCTACGAAGCCATCATTATCAAAATCGGCATACACCACATTGCGGGTGGAACCAACCGATTCATTTCCCGAATTGACCACCGTAAAAGTAGAATTTCCATTACATAGCCAGTTGTCGCTGTAATTATCATCCTCTTGAGCCACCGAAAAATCAAGAATTCCATCCACATTCAAGTCATAACTTCCGAAACCGTTGGCATTGTCCACTTGT
>CAYUNW010000020.1:0-8717 GCA_964446235.1 uncultured Gammaproteobacteria bacterium | reverse complement strand
TCAGATGCTGACGTATTGTATGTCACTCGAGTTAAAAAGGAATATATGAGTGAAGAATTGTATAAGAAAGTAAAAGGCAGTTATATTGTAGATAAAAGATTGTTAGCAAAAATGAAAAAAAACGCTATTATTATGCATTGTCTGCCACGTATTGATGAAATTGCTCGAGAAATTGATGATGATCCTCGTTGTCTCTACTTTGATAGTCAAGTAAGAAATGGTATGTATTTGAGAATGGCTTTGCTTGAGAGTATTTTACGCAAATAATTTATGAAAATTATCAGACTTCCCGGATTTATTGATATCCATGTTCATTTCCGCGATCCCGGACAAACTCATAAAGAGGATTTTATTACAGGATCTAAAGCCGCTTTAAGCGGTGGTATATCAACCGTATTTGACATGCCAAATAACTTAGAGCCAATTTTAACTTACCAGAAACTTATGGAAAAGGACTTGCTTGTAAAAAATAAGTCTAAATGTCACTATAAACTTTATTTTGGTACAGATGGACAAAATACCATAGAGTTTGATAATGCTGCATCTTTGGCTATAGGATTGAAGCTGTATTTAAATCAGACAACCGGTAATTTGGCTATCGCAGATCCTGAATTAATCAAGAATGTTTTTCAGTCATGGCCGAAACAAAAAGTAATTGTAGTTCATGCTGAAGGTGAGATGATTGATTTAGCCCTTAAATACTCAAAAGATTACCAAAATAAAGTGCATATTACCCATATAGCTACAGAAGCAGATTTAAGAAAAGTTTTAGATGCAAAGAAGTACAATGATAATCTAACTTGTGATGTGACTCCTCATCATCTTTTTCTCTCAATAAATGATTTAGGGAGACTAGGAAATTATGGTCTTGTCAAACCTGCTTTGGCCAGTCAAAAAGACCAGGATTTTCTTTGGAGTCAATTATCGGATATTGATTGTTTTGCCTCAGATCATGCTCCCCATACTAGGGAAGAAAAAGAATCAGAAAGTAGTCCATACGGACTTCCGGGTGTGGAAACGATGTTGCCGCTTTTTATGAACGCGGTTTCCCAAAAAAAATTAACCTTTGATGACATTATTCAAAAACTACATACTAATCCGCAAAAAATATTTGATTTTCTGATGAATAAAGATATCTATACAGAAGTGGATTTGGAAGAAGAATACGTTCTCAAAAATGAGGACATCAAATCAAAATGCGGCTGGACACCTTTTCACGGATGGAAGTGTAAAGGAAAAGTTGTTAAGGTTTATAAATAAAGATTATAATTGATTAAAAATATTTTCATATGAATAAACTTGAAATAAAATTCATTGATAAAATAATAAAAAATCCTTTTGTCTTGCCCTCCGGTATCACCTCTGCCTATAAAAAGGCTATTGAGGGTGGTGTAGCAGTAATTACTTGGAAGTCAATTACCAAAGAAAAGAGATTGGGCAATCCAATGCCTAGGGTTTGGAAATATGATTGTGGCGTGATCAATTCTGTCGGATTAACCAATCCTGGCATAGACGAAGGTTATAAAGAAGTAGATCAGTTCATGAAAGAAAATCCGGAGATTATAATGATTGCCAGTCTATTTGCCACAAAAATCCAAGACTTTCAGGAGCTGGTAGAGAAAATATCAAGAGTTAAACCACATTTTATCGAACTGAACTTGTCATGCCCTAATGTCGATGATGAATTCGGTAAACCAGTAGGAATGGAAAAAGGCGCGGCTGGAGAAATTGTGAAAGAAGTTAAAAAACTGGTTAATAGAGTTCCAATACTAGCAAAATTATCTCCTAATGTATCCAATATCGCTGAAATAGCTAAGGCTTGTGAAGCTGGAGGCGCAGATGGAATTGTAGCTATAAATACAGTCGGGCCAGGAATGATAATTGATATCAAAAACCGTAAACCGGTTTTGGGTGCACTTAAAGGCGGAGTGTCCGGTTCAGGAATTTTACCGGTAGCCGTAAGGTGTGTATATGAGATTTATGAATCAGTAAATATTCCAATTATCGGAATGGGTGGAGTAGCCAAATGGCAGGATGTAGTGGAGATAATGATGGCTGGAGCCACGTTGGTAGGAGTTGGTACAGCATGTTACAGCAAAGGTTTTGGAATTTATAATTTACTTAATTCTGAAATAGAAAAATATTTACAGGAAAATAACTTTAATAATATTTCCGAAATTATCGGGCTTGCACACAATGCTTGAAATTAATGTCAACTTTTCAAACACTATTAAACAATCGGATTAAAAAAACTTCTAGCTTGGTTTGTATCGGTCTGGATAGTGAAGTTAAGAAAATTCCGTTACATTTAAAAGTAAAAAAAGATATCCAGTTCGAGTTTAATAAGGCGATAATTGATGCGACTTCCGATGTAGTATGTGCATATAAGCCTAATATCGCTTTTTATGAAGCAGAAGGGCTAGATGGGTTGCAACAGCTTAAAAAAACAATAGAATACCTTAAAAACAAATATTTAGATATCCCAGTAATTTTGGATGCAAAAAGGGCTGATATTGGCAACACCAACAAGGGATATGTCAAATTTGCTTTTGATTATTTAGGGGCGGATGCTATCACAATTCATCCTTATATGGGTAAAGAGTCTATAGTCCCGTTTTTGGAAAGAATTGATAAAGGAATTTTTATCCTTTGTAGAACTTCAAATCCAGGAGCAGGGGAATTTCAGGATATAATTTCAGTTAATAAACCACTTTATCAGATTGTTGCCGATAATGTATCACATAAATGGAATGGTAATGGTAATTGCGGATTGGTGGTGGGTGCCACCTACCCTTCTGAATTAAACATTGTGCGACAAATAGCAGGTGAAATACCAATATTAATTCCGGGTGTCGGAGCACAAGGTGCAGATGTGGAAAAAACGATAAAAGCAGGTATTGGAAAAGACGGTTTAAATACTATTATTAATTCATCTAGAGCAATAATTTTTGCAGATGACAGTGAACATTTTACACAAATTGCACGTGAAAAGACGCTGGAATTAAGAGATTTGATTAATAAGAATATATAAAGGAGTCATTATGACAGGTAATGAATTATTGGAAATATTGAAAAGACACGATGGTTTCATTACAAATAGCCATATCGTATATACATCAGGTAAACACGGACAGGTTTATCTGAATAAGGACGCAATATATCCTTACACACAAGATATTTCAGAGATATGTTTGGAGATAGCTAAAAGATTTAAAAACAAAAATATCCAAATAGTAGCCGCTCCGGCTTTGGGTGGCATCATTTTATCCCAGTGGACGGCGTTTCATTTGTCAAAACTGACAGGAAATTCAGTACTTGGTGTATATACCGAAAAAACTGTAGATAAAAATCAAATATTTACCCGTGGTTATGATAAGCTGGTAAAAGATAAAAAAGTATTGGTTGTTGAGGATATCACTACTACCGGCGGTTCGGTGAAAAAAGTAATATCAAGCGTTAAGAACGCCGGAGGTCAAGTAGTTGCGGTATGTGTTTTGGCCAATAGGGATCCAGTCAATATCAATTCAGTTTCAATGGGAGCACCTTTTGAAGCTTTAGCAGAAATTGAAATTGCTGCATGGGATGAAAAAGATTGTCCAATGTGCAAAAAAAATATACCGATAAATACTACAGTAGGTAAAGGCAGAGAGTATCTAGAAAAGAAGAATAAATAATCATTTTTGCTTCTTGCATTTTCTTTTCACAAGGTTTATTTTACAAATTGACACTAGAATAGTATTTTTGGTAATTTTAAATATGCCCACAAAATATATTTTTGTTTCAGGAGGTGTATTGTCCGGTTTGGGCAAGGGAATTTCTTCGGCTTCAATAGCCCTTCTTTTACAATCCATAGGACTTTCGGTTACTACAGTAAAATGTGAAAATTATTTGAATATCGACGCAGGTACGATAAACCCAATAGAACATGGAGATCCGTTTCTTTGTGAAGACGGTACTGAGGCTGATATGGATATGGGTACCTATGAGAAATTTCTTGATAAAGACATGCATAGGCATAATTTCGTTACAATGGGACAAATATATAAAGAAGTAATTGAGCGTGAAAGAAGATTTGAGTATAACGGTGAAGATGTTGAGGCGATTCCCCATATTACAGATGAGATAATTTCTCGGATTGATAAAGCAGCAAAAATTGATAAAGCAGAGGTCGTTATCATAGAACTAGGAGGTACAGTAGGCGAATACCAGAATATGTTCTATTATGAAGCGGCTAGAATTCTGACTTTAAAAAATCCGGGTAACGTATTGCATGTCCATGTCAGTTATCTTCCGACACCACCACATTTAGGAGAACCGAAGACGAAACCAACCCAGCAATCTGTCAGAATGCTTAATTCTGCAGGTATTCAACCTGATTTTATAATAGCCAGAAGCGAGAAACCTTTAGACAAAAGAAGACGAGACAGGTTTTCCTTGTTTTGTAATATGCATCCGGGAGACATCATATCTAGTCCTGATGCTCAAACTGTATATGAAGTTCCAATTCAATTTCACGAACAATCATTGCTTCGAAAAATTTGCCAGAAATTAGATCTAACTTATAAAGAACCGGAACTATCTAAATGGATTCAATTGATTGAACGTATTAAGAAGAAAAAATCACATTCATTTAAAATTGCGATTGTAGGCAAATATTTCACAACCGGAGAATATCAACTCAGGGATTCTTATGCAGCATTGATGGATGCCATTGATCATGCTGCCTGGTTTTTGGATGCAGATGTGAAAACTTTGTGGATAGATTCGGAAAAGGTTGAAAAGGACGGAATGACAAAATATATTGACGGAGCACATGGAGTAATTGTACCGATAGGTTGGGGAGAAAGAGGCGCTGAGGGTATGATACAAGCGGCTGGTTTTGCTAGAGATAATAGTATTCCATATCTGGGATTATGTTACGGAATGCAACTGGCAGTAATTTCCTATGCCAGAGATATTCTGGGATGGAAAGATGCAAATACGGTAGAAAACGTCAAAGATACAAAATATCCGGTAATTCACTTGATGCCTGCACAAAAAGAATTTATGGAAAGAAGGGCATATGGGGGAACGATGAGATTGGGTAAATGGGAAGCATTTGTCCAAAAAAATACGATAGCATTTGATTCGTACAAAAAACATCAAGCATTTCTAGATGAAAGTAATGGATTAACAAGCGAAAGACATAGGCATAGATATGAATTTAATGATAAGTACTCTTCAGATTTTGAAAAAACAGGTTTTAAAATATCAGCCAGAAGTGTTGTTGAGAATTTAGCTGAAATAATTGAATTACCAAAAACCAAACATCCTTTCTATTTAGGTACGCAAGGACATCCGGAATATAAAAGTAGACCTTTGAAACCGCATCCAATTTTTATTGAATTTATACGAGAGTGTATCAATCATTCAAACAAAAAATGATCTGAAAAATATCAGATAGAGTCTTTTAAGATACTTCATATATTATTTTTTTTCTGCCAAAAGGAGTGAAAAATGAAATCAAACAGATTAGAAGTTACCGACAAAAAAATATTTAACCTTATAAATCTTGAAAAAAAAAGACAACTTGAATGTTTAGAGATGATACCTTCAGAAAACTATATATCTGATGCCGTAAGCGGGACGCTAGGTTCTGTTTTAACCAATAAATATTCCGAAGGCTATGCAAACAAGCGATATTATCAAGGTAATAGATACATTGACGAAATAGAACTTTTAGCCATAGAAAGATGTAAAAAATTATTTGGAGTTCCTCATGTTAATGTCCAATCATATTCTGGTTCACCGGCAAATTCTGCCGTTTATTTTGCGTTACTTGAGCCTAACGATAAAATTATGGGTTTGAAATTATCCGGCGGAGGTCATTTGACCCATGGGCATCCAAAAGTCACTTTTTCCGGTAGATTTTTCAATTCTGTACAATTTAATGTTGAACCTGACGGTTGGTTGGATATGGATAAGATATCCAAACTTGTAAAGTCCGAAAAACCTAAAATGCTAGTGGTTGGTACTACTGCTTATCCAAGATTTTTCGATTGGAAAAAATGGAGAGAGATTGCTGATAGTGTAAATGCACTTCTGTTAGCTGATGTAGCCCATGTAGCGGGATTGATTGCAGGAGAAGTATATCCTTCTCCAGTACCATTTGCGGACATTGTGATGTTTACTACTCACAAAACAATTCGTGGACCACGAGGTGCAGTATTGATGGTAACGAAAAGAGGTTTGAAACGTGATAAGGATATGGGAGTAAAAATAGACAGGGCAGTATTTCCAGGACTTTCCGGGGGTCCTCATAATAACGTTACAGCGGCTATGGCAGTGTGTTTTCAGGAAGCAGCAAGTCCTAAATTCAAAAAATATGCCCAGCAAATTGTAAAAAATGCAAAATTATTAGCCCAAATATTACTTAAAAATAATTATAAGCTAACAACAGACGGAACTGATTCACATCTGATAGTTATAGATTTAAGACCGAAGAAAGTTATAGGCAATATTGTAGCCGAAGCATTGGAAGTAGCTAATATTGTAGTAAATTACAATACTGTGCCTCATGATGAAAATCCACCGATGTATCCCTCAGGTGTCAGGCTTGGAACACCGATTTTAACGACTAGAGGAATGAAGGAAAAAGAAATGCAAAAAATAGGCATGTGGATAGTTGATGTTATAAACCAGGTAGAACATTACCGCTTGCCGGAAAGAAAAGAAGAAAGATCAATATTTATCAAATCTGTCAAGACTGCTTTATGGAAGAATAATAAGCTTAAAAAACTTGGTCAAGAGGTTAAGAAATTTGCAGTCAAATATCCTTTATTTACTTGGTAAGTAAAAAAATCCTAGTTAAGTCTTGAGAGAGAACTCTATTTCTGCTAAAATTCCCTCTATGGCAAACAATTTAAATATAAAAGGGATAACAATACATATCGGTGATACCGTAGATGTACATTACAGATTAATAGAAAAAGAAAAGGTCGCCGGTAAGGCCAAAAGGGAAGTCAAAGAAGAAATTAAGGAAAGAATTCAAATTTATAGTGGAGTGGTGATAGCAATTAAAGGTAGCAGCTCAACCCGTACTTTTACTGTAAGAAAAATCGGAGTTGATAGTATTGGTATTGAAAGAATATTCCTCGCTTTTTCTCCATGGATTCAAAAAATTACAGTTCAGAAACGAGGAGATGTACGAAGGGCAAAATTATATTACCTTCGTGGTAAAATCGGTAAAGAGGCCTTGAAAATTAAAGAATTAAAGACAATAAAAGATGTTTCTAAAAAGCCCAAAACAGCTCAAAGGAAACCAAGCAGAAAACCAAGCCGTAAAGTACCTGCAAAAAAATAAATACCATATTCTAGAAAGAAATTTCCATTGCAAATTGGGAGAAATCGATATAATAGCCATACAAAACAAGACGTTAGTTTTTGTAGAAGTGAAATTACGTACTAATCAGGATTACGGTAACATTTTGGAAGCGATCACACCAAAAAAACTTAAATCCATAAAAAAAACCATAGATTATTATATATATGAAAATAAACTCCAATCAGTACCAATTAGGATAGATTTCATCGGCATCGAAAATGGTGAGATAACACATTTGAAGAGTATCGGAGATAATTTGTGAGCCACCAGGGACTCGAACCCTGAACCAACAGCTTAAAAGGCTGTTGCTCTGCCAGTTGAGCTAGTGGCCCTCAGATACATGAAATTATACCAATCGAAATAGTTTTACTCAATAGTACCTATAAATTATCAAGATTTCTGATAAAATAGATTAATGAAATATTTAACTTATATAATTTTTCTGGTCATAGGATTATTAGTCGGATATTTCACAGGCCAAAACCGTTTATTTAAAAACGATAAAGTCATTATCGATAATATTCAGATAGAACCTTCAATAACACCACCGACCTATGTAAATGATTATATGGTGGAGGATGTTTCAGAAGTTACGGCCAATTATGAATCTTCTGACAGTATAAATGATAAATATACAATGCAGCAAATAGGGGAGATTATAAAAGATAGGGAAAAAGTACAAACAGGTCAACAAGTTAATTTTCAGGTAACTATAAAAAACATTGGTAATTACAAAAAATTCATTACCCATTTATGTCTTAATTTTTCTCCTGGCACATCTTTCGGATGTTTAAGAAATGTGAATTTTTCTGATGGGGAAATGTTTACGTTTGACAGTTCTATGATTTTTCCTAATCCCGGAACTTATAAGATATTTTTAACTTGGAGTCAGGATCATCAAAATTTCTATCCGTTAAAACAAGCAAAAAACACAACTATTTCCGTTTATTGAAGAATTTTTACTAGTATAAAATTAATTTAAATTATTCTTTGGTATTTTGATACCAATTGAACAAATTGGCTACTTTATTATCCAAATTTTTCAGTTCTTCTGAAATTTTATCCCTGATATTTATGGAGGAAACGGATTTTGTATCTAAAGTATTAATCCATTTTTCGATATTTGATATCAAAACGCTTGTTTTTTCATCACTAAGTCCAGCTGTTTTGACAACATTTTGAATTTTTTTTCTGTCAAATTTTTCTTTTATTCCGTTTCTTTTTATGACCATTAATTGTGGATTCATAAATATATTATATTAGATTTTACGTAAAAAGTAAGTATAAAGTTCTCATAAATTGAAAAAGCTACGATACATTTTCGACATTGAGGATAATGGAATACAGCTCGAAA
>CAYUNW010000019.1:0-9596 GCA_964446235.1 uncultured Gammaproteobacteria bacterium | reverse complement strand
TTCTATTTCTCGGTGAAAGCCTTTTTAAAGCTTTCGCCCAGCCGCGAGAGTTTGAGTTTTTTGGATTCAAAGGTCGAATAGGTGACGCCCACCCCTTTTTCACCGACGACTTCCCAGAAATCCGGATAGGTTGGCCAGTCCCAGGCGCAGAGGATGCCGGTCTTCGGATAAAGACCGATTTCGGCGGCCTGTTTGGGGGCGAGGTTGGTCGGCTGGTAGTTGACGGCCAGCACCATCAGCTCCGGCGCCGGGCTCTTGCCCTTGAACTCCAGCAACTGGGGTTTTAAATCGGTGGCCTCGGCCGGGATACCCGTGCGGTAGATTTTGATTCCCTTGGCCTCGGCAAACTTCTGAAGGGCATCGGTGAATCCGGTGCCGAAGGCGGTTGTCTCGTGCAGCACAGCGATGGTTTTAAACCCGGCTTTCTCGAAATATGGCACCATCAACTGGGCGATCTGGGAGTTGAAGGGCCCGACGCGGTAAATGTAGGGAGAATGACCCGCTGTCAGTTCGTCGGCCCAAGTGTAGTGCAGGATCATCGGCACCTTCATCTGCTCGACGACCTTGGCTTGGGCCATGACGACCGAGGAGTGCCAGACGCCGACGATGGCCGATACCTTTTCGTTGGCCAGCCGCTGCATCGCCGTTACGCCGACCGCCGGTTTGCCCTCGTCATCGGCTTTCACCAGCGCCACTTTCTTCCCCAACAAACCGCCCTTGGCGTTAATTTGCTCGATGAACAGCTCCGCCGTCTGGACATTGATTTGGCCCGACTTGTAGTCACCGGCCGTTAAGGGGGTGGCGATCCCGAACTTGATCAACTCCTGGGCCGCGGCGGGGTTGAAACCCAAGCCGAAGAATAGCGCGACTGCCGCAGCAATCCATAAACCCGTCTTTTTCATAACACGCCTCCTTTCTAGCATCCTAAATAGTTTTTCTTGATATGCTCGTTCCTGAGCAGCTCCGCGCTGGGCCCTTCTAAGACCATTTTCCCGTTTTCGAGAAGATAGCCGTGCCGACTCAGGTTAAGCGCGTGGAAGATGTTCTGTTCGGTCAACAGGATCGTGGTTTTCTCTTCGGTATTGATTCGCACCAGGGTTTTTAGGATCTCCTTGATGATGATCGGGGCCAGCCCCAGGGAAGGCTCATCCAGCATCAGCAGCTTGGGGTGACTCATGAGCCCGCGGCCGACAGCCAGCATCTGCCTTTCCCCGCCGCTTAAGGTCTCGGCGTTCTGCCGGATCCGTTCCTTCAGGCGCGGAAACAGGTCGAAGACCTCGTCCATGCGGCCTTGACATCCGCGACGCGCTGCTCCGGGGTAGGCACCCATGAGCAGGTTTTCCCCGACGGTCATCTGCGGGTAGAGCCATCCTTCCTCCGGTACCAGCGAAACGCCCATGGCCGCCACCCGGTGAGGCGGCAAACCGCTGATGCGCCGGCCCTCGTAAAGGATTTCCCCGGATACCGGCCGGACCATGCCGGCGACGGTTTGAAGCAGGGTGGACTTGCCGGCGCCATTTGGACCTAAAATGCATACGAAATCGTGCGGCGCGATCTCCAACGACACTGACGATATCGCTTCTAGGCCGTCATATTGCACACGAATTCGGTCGACTTTCAGGAGCATTCGATCTTCTCCACAGCGAAACTGTACTCCTCGCCCAGGTAGGCCTCGATCACCTCCGGATTGTTCGCTATCGACCGCGGGCTACCCTGAGCGATGAGCCGACCCTGGTGTAGGACCAGCACGCGGTGGGCGGTTTCCATGATCGCCTGCATGACGTGTTCAATCCATAATATCGAAATGCCCAGGTCGCGGTGGATCCGACGCAGGAGAGCCATCATCGCCAGCGTCTCGCTGGGATTCAGACCGGCCATTGTCTCGTCGAGCAGCAGGAGGCTGGGTTTGACGGCAAGGGCTCGGGAGAGTTCCAGCAGTCGGCGCTCGTGAAAGCTGATGGCCTTGGCTTTCAAATCCCGCTTATCCCACAAGCCGACCATCCCCAGCAGCCCGCGATGATCGATATCGCGCCCATGGGAGCAGACCCGCAAATTGTCGAGCACGGTCATGTTCATGAAGGGCCGCGGGATTTGGAAGGTGCGCCCGATCCCGGCCCGACAGATCTGGTGCGGCCGAAGATTCAGCAAAGAGACTCCGTTGAACGTTATGGCCCCGGCGTTCGGTTGGTAGACGCCGGTGATGCAGTTAATAACCGTGGTTTTGCCGGCGCCGTTTGGCCCGATCAGCCCTACGATCTCACCGGGCTCGACCTGAAAGCTGATTTCGTTGAACGCGCGCAAGCCGCCGAACGACTTGGAGAGATGGGTGATGTCGAGAACCGCCGTCACGTTCCGATCCAGGTGTTTGTGAAGTGCAGTTTCTTCGAGGTCTGCACAGAGTGAGCGGCGCATTTACGAAAACCTAACCACTCTGGCTGACGGCCTCAGGCGCCGTTGCGCGGCGACACCCTGTTAGATATACCCACCAAACGACCGGCGCACGACCCCGCTGTAGACCCAGTCGATCAACGTCGAGAAATCGAACACCGGCAGCCTGACGGATTCCTGGACGGCTCGCGCATGGGCCGGAAATAGCGTACATTCCAACAGAAAGGCGCCGATCTCCGGGTGTTTCCTGATTAGGTCCCCGGCCAATCCGACCAGACCCTCCTCGAGTCGCACGGGATTGTAATGCCCAGCGCCCGTTAGGATCTTTTTCATGTCCGGAAGGACTTCGGCGCCGGCGATCACTATGGCAGCCGGATCCGACACCCCGCAGTTCCGCAAGGCCGGCGCCGATGACAGGACCCGGCCGTCGGCGCAGATGACGCCGACCTTGCGGCCAGGCCTCATCGATTGCAGGATCATCGGGACCTGCATTAGGCTCGAAAAAAAACACGGAACGTCGAGGTGGCGAGTGATTTCGGGTAAATAGTTGGCAAAGTAGCCGCAAGCACCGACGATGGCCCTACAGCCCTGGTCCTGCATTTCTCTCCCGGTCTGGATCAACTGCTCCAAGACTTTAGGGTTCAGGTTTGGGGATACTACGCTTTCAACCGAAGCTGCGGCGATCGCCCGGTAATATACCGGGTATTTAAAGCTGGTCGCGTTTTCAACGCTCCCGGGCGGCAGAGCGTAGCCCGTCTGCCCGAAGAGGATAATCCCGATGGCCACCCCACCCACGAACTGTCGGGGCTTCACGTAGAGTTCTGCATCCTTGAATTGGGTCGTGTAGCTGAACATTCCGGCCTCCTTTGAGCGAAGAGGCTCCGCCCGGCCCTACACTGATCCCAGGATCCGGTCGGCCTCCTTGACGGCCGAGGATGCGTCCTCCGCAAAACCATCTGCACCGATTTTTTCAGCCCAGCCGCGGGTGACGGGGGCCCCGCCAACCATGATTTTGACTTTTCCTCGGATCCCGGTTTCCTCCAGAATGTCGATAACTTTCTGCTGGGCCGGCATAGTCGTGGACAAGAGCGCTGAAAGCCCCAATATATCCGGATTAAGCTGCTTCACTTTTTCAACGATGACATAGCTCGAGACATCCTTGCCGAGATCGATGACTTCGTAGCCCGAGGCAGATAGCAGCAGGTTAACCAGATTCTTGCCGATATCGTGCACGTCCCCCTCGACGGTGGCGATCATGAACAGCGCCTTGCGCTTGGATTCCGATCCACCGGAAAGGAGCGGCTTGATCCTCTCCATGGTCCGGGCCACAATGTTGCCAGCCTGAACCAGCTCGGGCAGGAACATCTGTTCGTCCGCGAAGAGATCTCCGACTTTACGCAGACCGGCCGTCAACCCTTGATTGACAACCGTCAGGGCCGGCACGCCGCCATCGATCGCATCGAGCGCCAAGCTCGTGACCCGGTCGGCCTCTAGACCTATAATCGCGTCGATAATGGCGTTGATAAACGTATCGGAGTTCATGGGAAAACCCTCCTGTGCGATCATTCGCTGATGATTTTATCGAGTTTGGTTTCAATCGAATCGGCCAACACGGGGGGAGTGTAGCGTTCCATGATCTCCTTGAACTGTTTTCTCGCGCGGGTTCTCATGCATTTGGCCGTCGGGTCCTTGTCCAGGGATAGAAACCCCCGATCCATGATCTTGGGGATGAACATCTCCTTGCGGAAATAATTCATGGTGTGCTCGGTCCCCACGAAATCCCCGCCCGGGCCGACCTTCTCGATAATGCCAATATCCGTGGTCTCGTCGCTCACATCGATCCCGCTACGGACGCGGTTGATCCACCCGCAGACTTCATGGTCGATGACCAGGGTTTCGAGGCTTATCGCATTTTCATCCGCGAAGAGACCCATGCCGACCACCATGTTGGTATCGGCGAGAGCAGGCAGCAGGCCGGTGCCCATCTTTTCCATGCCAAGCTGGACATCGATCGATTTCGTGTCGGCCAGAATGCCCCCGCCGCCGGAAGGCAGACCGTAGTATTTTGCCATCTGGGTCGTCGCCATGCGAAGCAGAGGGAACTCCGGCCCGCCGTGCGAAACCGTGGCGACGCGCATATCGAGGATTCTGGCCCAACTCGCATAAATGAGAGGTGCCGCAGGGTTGACGGCCTTTGCTAGGACGAAACTCGCGAGTAGCTCTGCGTTGGCCAGTACCACTGTCGAAGCCAGGGTGGCCGGTGAGGTCCCGCCGGACATGGGCCCGGACTCGATGAAAAGCGGCAACCCCAGCTTCGCCGTTTCGACTATCAACTCAACGGCGTCGGTGCGCAGCAAAAGCGGGCTGGTCAGGCAGACGAGCACGGAGAAGAAGGGATGTTTCTGGACCTCTTCCAGGCTCCCCGCCACTTCGACCGCCATCGCGATGCATTTCTTCAGGTTGCGGCCGTTCTGGGCCTCGCCAATGAAATGCTTGCGCGTGTTCATCAGCAGGTACTTGAACTCCACCATATCGACGATGCCGGATGGAACGTCGGTGGGCGTAGCCGGAATCAGGATGAAATCCGGCGGGTCGAGTGCGTCGGAGAGCTGGATGATGTCCCGGAGATCCTCGCACACCACTTGGCGGTAAGCGTTCGTGTTAAAATCCAAGACGTTTGTGGCAATTCCCACGGTCCCGAAATATACCCGGTCCCCGCCGATGAGCAGCGGGGGACCACCCCTGCGGTCGTGGAGTTTCACGCAAGAACCGCACATTGCCAGGGTTTTGTGGATCACATGGCTCGGGATTTTGACCATTCTGGACTTGGAATCGACAATGGCGCCCGCCTGGTGAAACAGCTCCAGG
Organism: uncultured Gammaproteobacteria bacterium; assembly: GCA_964446235.1. Lineage (GTDB taxonomy): Bacteria > Patescibacteriota > Microgenomatia > 2-02-FULL-39-11 > 2-02-FULL-39-11 > CAYUNW01. The sequence continues at coordinate 4,340 of CAYUNW010000019.1, read as the reverse complement.
GCCTCGGTGCTGTCCGTCCGGACCCCCACTTCCATAAGCAGCGCTCGCGAGGCCTGGTCGATCATAAGACATTCCGCATCACTGAGCACCCGGACTCTCGGCTTCATGTCCTTCCTCCCGAACCCTGGTGGGTCCGCCGTCTCAGCCGGGCTGATTCCGGCTCCCGGCTGAAAGGCCGCCAGAGTCTATTGTTGGCAGTGTAAGGCTTGAAAGCGACAATCGCAGAGCGAAAACGGCCCCGAGATGGTCCAATCTGATTGGAATCCCGTATAACCGTCATGGACGGATGCATATACCCGAAAGAGCAAATGGAATAACAATGGCTCTTATGCTTCAGTCAACTTCGAATCATACGAGAATTACCAACGAGCGGATGGATTATGGATGAGTAGTTGCTAAGGAAATATTTTTAATATATCACTGGTACATCTTTAATCTTGAATTGCATATCCTCTATTTTTTATTGATTGTCAAGCTGTTTTTTAATTAAGCTCGAAATAATGAATTGTGTTTAGAATAAAATAATATTTTTATGTTATTATATTAGCCATGAATCTGATCGATCTTTTCCCCGTTGGCAATACCTCCCCCTTGGGGCGGAGGAACAGAACGGTTCTGCACTAAATAATATATGCGATCGAGGGCGCTTATGCCGGTTGGATTGGGGATCGATACGGGTGGGACATATACCGATGCCGTACTGGTTGACTTGGATACGGGTGTCGTCTTGGAGGAGGCTAAAGCCCTGACGACCCGCCACGACCTGGCGGTCGGCATCCGCCAGGCCATCGAAAGCGTGGTCGTGTGCTGCAAAGCAAAACACGCCCGCACGGAGATCGACTTGGTTGGGCTTTCAACGACGCTCGCCACAAATGCCGTCGCAGAAGGAACCGGCGGCCGCGTGTGCCTGATTTTGGTGGGTTATGATCAGGCGCTACTCAACAAGCATGGGTTTGAGAATGAATTCGTCACCCGCAACCTGGCATACGTCACCGGCGGCTATGACCTCCATGGCAACGAAACCGCGCCGCTGGACGAAGAAGCGGTTCGAAGCGTCATCCTGAGAAACAGGGACCACGTCGAGTCTTTCGCCGTTTCCTGCTTTTTTGGATCGCGCAATCCGGGTCAAGAACTCAGGGCCAGAGAGATCGTTGAGGGTATGTGCGACCTGCCTGTGACCTGCGGCCATGACCTAACCACACGGCTGAACAGCGTGCTAAGGGCCCAAACCGTTGCGATCAATGCGAGCCTGATCCCGTTGCTACGGTCATTGATCGCCGGCGTTCAAGGCACGCTCGCCTCCCTGTGCATCACCGCCCCGCTCTTGGTCGTGAAAGGCGATGGCTCGCTGATAAAGGCGGATGTGGCGATCAAACGGCCGGTCGAGACTATTCTTTCCGGACCGGCCGCGAGCATTGTGGGTGCCCAGCGACTGTCCGGCAATAACGATTGCTGGGTCGTCGACATCGGCGGAACCACTACCGATATCGGCAAGCTGACCGGGGGGCGAATAGATTTGAATCATGCCGGCGCGACGATCGCCGGGAAGCGCACCATGGTGGAATCGGCCGACATCTATACGCTTGGGCTGGGCGGCGACAGCCAGGTCCACCTGACAAGCGACGGCGGGATCCGGCTCGGTCCCAGGCGAATGGTTCCTCTCTGTCTACTGGCCGAAGCCTTCCCGTCGATTGTGGATCGGCTGCGCAACTTTAGCGACGCCGGACGGCAGAACCCGTCCGAGGGGTTGTTTGTCTCATTTTTGCGCAACCCGCTCTGCGACCTCTCCGAGGATGACCAGCGCCTGCTGGACATAATCCGGAACGCGCCGCTGCCGCTCGTTTTTTCAGGCCGGGAGGGGCTTATACTGGCGCGACGCCTGGAAGCTTTCGAGAACATGGCACTCATTCAGCGCGACGGCTTCACCCCGACCGATGCCCTTCACGCGTTGGGCCGCCTGAGCCTATGGAACGCCGAAGCATCTCGGCTGGGCGCCGTGATACTGGCCGAAAAGTCCGGCCGATCGCCGGAGTCGCTCTGCCGGGCCGTGATTGAACGCGTTTCGGAGGAGGTGGCCCGTGCGATCGTCGGCAAAATCATGAACGACCGGGTAGGTTCGACCGCCTGGCAGAGTGATAAGGCTGCCGGTGTTTTTATGGAAGAAGCGATTCGACCGACCCCTGCATCGGAAATGATCTGCAGGTTGGGCTTGAGGCGCAGCATTGTAGCGATTGGTGCACCTGCCGCCGCTTACATGCCGAAAACATCACAGATGCTGAATACGCCGCTTGTTGTTCCGCCCCACGCCGATGTCGCCAACGCCGTGGGCGCGGTGGTCGGGGTCGTGATGCATAGCAATAAAATACTGATCACTCCTCTCGAAGGAGGGCGGATATACCGCGTGCATCTGCCGGATGGCGTCAGGGACTTCGCGGGTCTCGAAGAGGCGGTGGATTTCGCGATAGCAGATTACTCCGCACGGTTCGAAACCGCCTCAAAAAAAGCAGGGGCCGCAGACCCTGCAATCCAAGTGCAGCGCACCGACCGCGTGATACAAGGTATCTACCTGGATACCGAACTGATTTTCACGGCCACCGGACGCCCGGCAATGGCAGCTTGAGGCCTGCTTTTAGAGGGACAAATAGTCGTCTGCGATGCGGACTTCGGCATAGGGTTTGGGCCATCGCTCCGGGCGGGGAGGGTTCATTCGCTGTGGTCGAAAATCGCGATGCTACCGGCTTAATGCCTTTGCCAATCAGAAACGTTTTGACCGTGCTGGAGCGGCGTACCGAGAGCACCCGGCTATAGTCTTTCGGGATTGCGGAATCGGGGTAGTAATCGAGGGTCTGATCGACCAACTTACCTGGTTAAGCCGAGCTATTGTAGGTTATTTAAGGTTCATCCGAGTAAAGAATCCGCAACCTAAGGGTGCGGCTTTGAAAAATCCCCCCATAGGGGGACAAGGCCCTGCCCCCAGAGGGGGCGGGCCCTGTGAGTTGTGCCGCTATGTTCAAGCCTAATCGCACAGCTGCAACTGCTCCAACTGCTGCTCCTTCTTCTCCTGGTAGCGGACATACTTGCGTATCATGTCCGCATCCAACCCCACTGTATCCACGCAATAGCCCTTGGCCCAAAAATGATTGCCCCAGTAGGGCTTCTTCTTCAAAAACCGAAACTGGTGGAACAGCTTCATCGATGTCTGCCCCTTCAACCGGCCCAGCAACTCGGATATCGATACCTTCAGCGGAATCATCACAACTAGTGCACGTGATCTGGCTGCACATTCAGCTCCACCACCTCGCTGCCCGCATACCCACAGATCGCCTGTATCCCTGCCTCCGCCGCCTGCTTTACCGCCCCGGTTAGAATCCGAAACCGATACTTCGGTACCCATACAACATTGTACTGACAATGCCATAGCGTGTGTGATAGTCTGCGAAACCTGCTCACTGCTTCCTCCTTACGTTCGAAGTTGCGGCAACAACTCGACATATGGATAGCAGTGAGCGGTCTTTTTAGGCCATACCCATCTGGGACCGGCATAGCCAGTCCCCATGACCCCACCCTTAGGGTGGGGCTTTCTGATTCACTCTAACACATAGATTTGTTGAAGGTTTTTTTCCATTATTTTGTTCTTACCCCTGGCGGATGGCTCGTGTCAAATCCGATTTAGAGTGCCCGCTCCCGGTTTTTCCCTTGATTCCGACCGAGATTGTCTTCATATTGCAAAATCAACAGGGGTACTTTGCTGACCGTTACTGATCGCAGGCGGCACCAGGAAGCCCGAGCCGGAGGAAAGCCTTCCTGCTCGGGCTTCATTTATTCCGGCGATTATGGAAGAGTGGCGACCGCAGAGCGGGCCGCTCGGCAATCAAAAAAGGGAGGAAAGACCGATGATCTCACGTCTGGGAAGGATGATGATCGAGATGTGGCGGGACGCTCGGCCCAAGATGGTGGCGGAGATGGAAAAGGAGGGGATCTTGATGGAGACGGTCGAGAAGATTCAGGATCTGGCCTTGATGGAAATTTCGACCCTGGTGGAACGGGGTGTCCCGGAGTTCATGGCAAGGGAGAGGGTGGTGGAGAAACTGAGACTGCCGTTCGAGGACGAGGAGCCGGAGAACGACCACCTTCCGTACCTTTAATTTTGCGGAGGTCGCCAAAGGGCATTTTGACCAATAGCTCTCGAAAAATGGGGAGAGAGTGGGGAGAGTTTTGGATTCACAGAGAGGTAAAGGCAAGAATAAATGGCCCAAAAACATTGACTAACCAATTGTTATTATACATGGTGCCGGAGGCCGGACTCGAACCGGCATGTCCTTGCGGACGGAGGATTTTGA
>CAYUNW010000018.1:0-10462 GCA_964446235.1 uncultured Gammaproteobacteria bacterium | reverse complement strand
CGGGTATCTGTAGATTTAGGACCCTGGAGTGGATACCATGTGCTGGCTCAGTACCAAAAAAAATTCCGGATTTATTTTTATTTGGATTGTTGTGATATACTTTTTTGCCATGTCTAGTTTTTTAAAAAGACTTTTCAGTAATTATTTTCTAGTGATATTTCCGCTAGTATGTGTCTTTATTTATTCCTTATATAATCCTTCGGATACAGATCTCGGCTGGCATTTAAAATATGGCGAATATTTTTTTAGCCATTTAAAACCTTTAAAAGAAAATATCTTTTCCATTGAAATGCCCGATTATCGGTGGATTAACAGTTCCTGGTTAACTGATGTATTGTCCTATTCTATATACAAATTGGCTAGATTTAGCGGTTTAACTATTGCTGCCGCTTTTATCGTAGTTTTAATCTATTTCTTCTCTTTTGCAAAAACAGAATCTTCATTCTTCAGTAAATCATTAATTTACCCGATATTTTTATTATTGCTAACCCCTTTGATAAGCGTATCTTTTAGAGGTCATTTGTTAAGTTTATTGGGTGTTGCAATAGCGCTTTATATTTATAGAGTTTATCCGAAAAACTACAAAGTTTTCTATATCTTGCCTCTGTTGTTTTTTTTATGGTCAAATCTGCACGGAGAATTTATCTTGGGGTTATATATCGGTTTGGTCTTTTTGTTTTTAGAAATAAGTAGAAAAATCCAAATTTCTAGCTTTAAAAAAATCAAACAATCATTACAGGAAATTTTTGTTCCCTTAATATTTTTTGTGTTTTCTGTCGCTTCTACCCTTATTAATCCTTATGGATTCGAAATTTACACTGAAACATTCAAGCATTTAAACGATCCAATGCAAAAGTATATCATTGAATGGCTTCCTTTTGATTTCCAATCTGTTCTTTTTTTAAGTCTTTTTGTTATGACAATAGCTTTTATCATTTCGTTTATTTTTATCGTGAAAGACAAAAAAACTGATTTTTATCCAAATTTAATCGTCACTTTTACTTTTTTATTTATGTCTTATTTTGTAAGAAGATATGCTTGGGTAGCATATATCAGTTCTATTCCAACTATGACTTATTTGACAGAAAAGTTAAAACCTAAATCAGTATATAACCAGACAAAAATTGGAATATTTATTTTTTTAGCTTTTTATATTTATACTCTTACAACTTATCCTAAACGTTTGTTATTCCATTTCAATTGGACTAGATATTGCCGTGAATATGCAAATTGTTCACCTGAATCTGCCGAATTTATAATAAAAAATAAACTTAATAAAAAAAATATTTTAACTTTTTATAATTGGGGTGGTTGGTTGATATTCAACTATCCTGAAATAAAACCGACTATTGACGGACGGATGCACCTTTGGAAAGATCAAAACAATTACAGCGCCTTTGCCAGATATTATGCGTTTGAACAGGGATGGAGTGATATTAATCAATCCGAATATGAAATTGTATATTTTCCTCTTAATAAACCCCTTGTTGATATGCTTATCAGAAATGACAATTATAAGAACTGGAAAGAAATATTCCGGGACAATTACAGTACAATTTTTGTGAGAATCTAAAATTTAAATATATTTTGGGGATATATTTTTATTTTTTGAATTGTTGATATTTATATCCAATAACCAAGCTAATGTATTTACTATTGATATGCCTACTCTTAATCCAGTATACGAACCTGGGCCTTTTTCAATATATAAGTGGGAAATATCATCCATACTAGAATTTTGTTCTTTTAATAATGTCTGCAATGCTGGAATTATTTCTTCTGATTTCGAACAATTTTTTTTAAAAACATGCAAACTTCCGTTTGATTTTTTGAACAATTTAACTATACAATTATCTTTCTTTGTCGTATCAATATAAATTGAATTGTTTTTCATATATATTGAAATAAATTTTTTTCTTTTACAGCTCCATGTCTGACTATTTTAAACTTTTTTTGAGTACAGTCCAAAACTGTTGACGCTAAATTGCTTTTACTTTCCCCTTTATAAACGTAATCTACCAGTTTGATTAGTTCTGAATCAATTTGGTTAAATTTATATGGAGTTTTTTGCCCGTGAAAATTTGCAGACGGTCCTAAAATTCCAACCCCTAAAGTATTTATAATATCCCTTAAATCTGTATGATCCGGTATTCTTAATCCAATATTTTTCTTACCAGCGGTAATAAGCGGAGATACCAAATCAGAACGATAATAGTATATTATTGTTAATCCTCCCGGCCAGAATTTATTCATTATTATATTTAACTTTTGAGGAATTTTTTCGACGAAATATCTTCTTACCATTTCCTTTGAACCTAATAATACTGGCATAGGCTGATCTAAAGGCCTGTTTCTAATTTTAAATAATCTACGGATAGTCTGTTCATTATCCATTCGACAACCTATCCCATATGCAGTATCGGTAGGAAAAATAACTATTCCACCGGTTTTAAATATTTCTAAGCACTTTTGTTTATCGGTCATGATAGGCAATTTCAAACAATCTTTTTTCAGATTCTAAAACTGTAATCTTAATATCTATCCTATTTTTTGGTAACTTATCTACCATTCTATCAGCCCATTCAATAATAGTAAGAGCATTTAAATCATCAAATATCTCTTCCAACCCGAGACTTTGAAAATCGGTTGCTTTATCCATTCTGTATAAATCTATGTGATATATTTTTTTTATCTGATCATTGACTGTATCGTATTGTCGCACAATAATGAAAGTAGGGGATATAACTCTAGTATTTTTAACAAAGTATTTTATGATGCTTTCCGAAAATGTGGTCTTGCCAGCTCCTAAAGCCCCATATAAACAAATTAATTCCCTTTTTTTCAACTTATTTGCTATTGATAAAGCTAAATCACGTGTTTCACCAATGTTTTGACATATAAATTTATTTTCTCTCATATATTATTTTTTTGCCTATAAGCCAGATAAATACTGTATATTATACCGGTAACAATTGATAACATGCCGAAAAGTATAAATACAAAATAATTATTTGGCAAATTTCTATATCTATCTTTATTTTTTATTTCTTCATTTAGGTTAGATGTTGTAATAATATGATTATCGTTGGATAAATCAGCACTATTCGTACCTAAGATATTATATTTGTTCACTTTATATTCAGTAGGATGAATATTAACTGTAGGAGATAGTATTGCAACGGCGCTTTTTGACACAATCGGATGTACTGCGGTTGGTGTAGAAAATACTTTTGAGATTATTTTTGTGGAAATTAAAGTAACCGTTGGTTTAATGGATGTAGGTGTATTATTAATCGATTCAATATAAACTGTTTGTTGATTATCCGACCAATATTTCGATTTACCGGTTTTTGTGAATCTGGCAGCTTTTAAAATATATTCTCCTGGTCCGTCAAAATTTTTTTCTTCTACTTCAAATTTAAAACCTAACTCCCCGCTCCAACTACTTTCATTATTCAAAACTAACTGGTAAAAGTTATCGAAATTTTCCGAATAATGATGAAAAATATCGTCTTTACCTTTTGTATAACCAAAATAAGAATTTCTATCTTTTTTTGTAAGTGCTAATTGTAAATAATAAATTTCATCTTTAGGAGCGTCTATCAAAGCTGTTTTTAAATAATATTCCTTACCGGCAGTAATTGTACTTGGTGTATCTACTAATTCTAACTTCATAGCGCTATGAATATTTTGGGGAAGTAAAAGTGCACAAAAAAATACAACTATTAAAAAAAATTTGACAGGAAACACCTTCTATACTTTATTGTAAATGCCAATATAATGTCATTTTACCATTATCATGAAATATAAAAACCCCGTTTCCTGCTGATTGTCCACCGCGATATGTATATTTTTTTCCTGATTCGACTGCTTTTATAAGCGGATTACCATCGTCATACATATCTATACCGTTATGGATACCGGTTTGATACCTCCATGACCAGGGTGTATGACCGTAACACTGTGATATTGTTGGATTTGACATAGGCCAATCCCAACTGCCACTTCCAATATTTTTTGTAGTAACATTCGGAACATCATCACAAGATGTACCCTCAAAAGGCAAAGATCTGGATTTAAGTACATTAAAGGGGTTTTCATAACCGCTATTGAAATTAAATTTATTCAATTCGGATTCGTTTAGATTATAAACTGCAAAATGTAAATGAGCACCGGTAGAAAATCCGGTATTACCCATAACTCCTATTACCGCACCTTTATCTATTCTTTCAGGTACTCCAGCTTGTGACAATATTGAAGCTGCTTTTTGGATTTCCTGCGTTTCTTTTCGGGCTGCTGCTAAATTGTCCCTATATATTTTTTCGCTGTTTTTGGTTACTTCCAAAAAAACCTGCTTTTCTTTCTTTTGTACTTCCAAGGTTTTTTCTTCTTTTTCCAATAATGTTTTTGCTTCATTTAATTCATTTTTTTTATCTTCCAATGTCTTTTTCTGGTCTTCGTAATTTACCTTACTATTCTGAAGTTGGAACAAAAGTTTTTTATCATGTGTTTGCACTGACTGCATATATTTATACCGATTTACCAATTCTGATATTTTGCCGCTACTAAAAATTACATTCAAAAAAGAATAGTTACTGTATTTGTAGGATGCTTTTACCCTGTCTAAAAAAAGACCTGTAATTTTGGTCAATGAGTTTTCAAGAGAAAATATTTTTTCAGATAAATCAACTATATCGTCTTCTAATTCAAGGATTTTCCTCTTTCTTTCTTCAATTTTTGTTTTGGTTAATTCAATTTTTGTGGATAAATAAGTCACTTGGGAAGTCATATTTTCCCGTTGAGAGGCACATATATTTACCACATCCGTATAGCAGCCTTCTTTTTGGGTAGGATTATTTATACCGCTACAAGGATCGTTAGAGGGACAATTTTGTACCGAAAAAACACGACTTGGCAATAATAGAGTCGCAAAAAGAAACAATAAAATTTTTAATTTTCTCATAAAAAAAGGGTTATGTGGTTATTTTAACTACTACTTTTTTAAGTATCTAGAAACCGCAAACAAACTTCCTAAAAGTCCTACAAAAATACCCGATATAAGTAAAATAAACCATAATAATATGTATATAGAAAATGATATCGGCCAGATGTTTACCTGGTAATTTTGAAAATTTATAAGAGTTAAACTGGGTATACCTTGGAAAAAAGAAGTCAGAAATGGTTGAAGATAGAGCAAAAACAAGATTATAACTATGAAAGCTTGGGTAGATCCGATAATTCCGTAAAACATACCTTCCAGAACAAATGGTCTTTTTATATACCAACTTGTAGCGCCTACTAAATTAAGTATTTCAATTTCTTCTCTTCTTAGAGCAATCTTTATACTAATAGTCGTAAACAAAATTGCAAAAGTTGACATAAGAAGAAATATGATAAAAATAAATCCGATTTTCTTTATTGTAGACGTCCAAGATACTAAAGTGTCTACAATATCTTTTTGAAATACGATTTCATCAATACCTTCTTCCTTATCAACTATCTCTTTGATTTCAACAAGATATTTCGGTGATATTGCAGAAATTTCCAAAGACGACGGCAATATATCAGCAGTTACCATTTCCAACAGTAATGGATCGTTTTTGTTTTGTTCCCGATAAATAGCCAAGGCCTGATCTTTTGAAATATAGTTATAATTTGCCAATTTACCGGTTGTTTGAATTTTTTGAATAAGAACATTAATTTCTTCCTGCTTTTTTTCATCTTTAAAAAAAACCGTAAGTTGAGGTTTAGTTTCAAAATAACTTAAAATTGCAGAAGAAAATGCAAAAAGTGAGATAAATACTCCGACCACAAACATTGTGACAAATATCATAAATACAGAAGCTAAAGTCTGATAAGGAGTGCGTCTAGAACGTAACCAGAACTGTTTACGGTTTGCCATATTTGTTTAGTGATATTTGCTTTTTTGTTCGTCTTTGATTAATTCTCCGTTATTCAAGGTTATAACACGTTTTTTCATACTATTTACGATGTCGACGTTATGTGTTGCCATAATGACCGTTGTACCATTTTTATTAATATCCGTAAAAATTTTCAATATTTCCCAACTTGTTTTTTGATCTAAATTACCAGTAGGTTCATCTGCTAATACAATTTTTGCATCAGCTACTATAGCTCTGGCTATACTTACTCTCTGCTGTTCACCCAACGATAATTGTTTGGGGAAAAATTCATCTTTACCGATAAGATGAACTTTTTTTAATACTTCTTTAACCTTATCCTCTGCTTCACTTTTTTTAATTCCCTGAATATCAAGAGAAATTAAAATATTTTCTTTGATAGTCCTGTCATTTAATAGTTTAAAATCCTGAAATACATAACCAATTTTTCTTCTGAGATAGGGAATTTTATTCGATTTTAATTTATTTACTTCCCAATCATTTACACAAATTGTTCCATTATCCGGTTTAATTTCTCCGATGATTAGTTTCAACATTGTGGTTTTACCTGCTCCTGATTGTCCAACAAGAAATACGAATTCTCCGTCGTTTATTTTAAGATTTATATTTTTCAATGCAGTTACATTTGAGGAGTATTTTTTTGTTACATCATCAAAAAGAATCATAAAGTTTCGACTCTACCAACATCCATAAACCAACCTGCTTTTTTTGCAGCGAAAGTTTCACCGCATATTTTCACTTTTTTTCCTTCAAACTGTGTCAGGTTTACTATGCTTGAAACCAGATATACGGTTTGACTTTCTCCTCCTTCTCTTATAAGTTTATGTGTGCCTTCACCGTCCAATCCGCCTGCTTCCATATTTCCTTCTACACAATCACGAAAAGTTTTCTCATCCGTAGATCCTACAATTTTTTTATCAGCATTTTCCACAATACTACTTCCGATCCTATTTTCTACCGATTTATTTCTTGATAGGAAAAATGACAATACGAAACCGCTTAAAACGCCGACTATTATAAAGATAGAATATAGTTTTGTGTTATTATTCTTCATATTTTCACCTGATTTCTCCAACGAATGAATTAATGGTTCATTTGGTAATTCCTGCAAATTCATATTTTCATTATTATTGTTTAGCATATATATAAACTATACGACAGCAGCGTATTTTTTCAAGTATTGTTTTATAAAATCATCAAGGTCACCATCTAATACTTTTTTTGTATCGGAAACTTCAAAACCTGTCCTTAAATCCTTTACAAGATGATATGGATGTAAAACATAAGATCTGATCTGATTACCCCATGACGCTAATTTATGTTTTCCTTTAAGTTCTGAAATTTGTTTGACTTTTTCCTGCTGCATCATTTGCCATAATTTACCCTTTAATATTGCCAAGGCTGTCTGTCTATTCTGGCCTTGGTATCTTTGCTCCTGACATTCTACTATTATACCAGTTGGTCTATGTTTCAATCTAACCGCAGTAGATACTTTATTGACATTTTGACCACCTTTACCACCGCTTCGATAAAATTCCCATTCCAAATCATCAGCTTTTATATCTAACTCTTCGCTTTCATTCATTAAAGGAATTACCTCTACCAAAGAAAAAGATGTTTGACGTAAATTATCTGCATTAAATGGCGATTGTCTTACCAAACGATGGGTTCCCGACTCGCTTTTAAGATGTCCGTATGCGTTATACTCAGGAATACTTATTGTGACACTTTTTATACCCGCTTCATCCCCGGCTATTTTATCAATAATTTCATAAGACCAGTTTTTCCTTTCAATAAATCTTAAATACATACGCATAATCATTTCGGACCAATCCATTGCTTCCGTTCCGCCTTGCCCGGCATGTACGGATAATATTGCACCGTATGTATCATGACTACCGGTAAAATAAGCCAAAGACTCCATACCTTCCAGTTCTTTTTCTATACCTTCTGTCTCACCTAATAGTATTTTTGCCTGCAAATCTTCCATTTTTTTGATGATTTTTGACATCTCTGCCATTTCTTTCATTTTTTTGCCAGATTTTACCTGATCCTGCCAAAATTGCGGATCAGCTGCTTCTTTTTCGATTTCGGAAATTTTCTGTTTTTTGTTCTCAATTTCCAGTTTACCTATCAAATCATTTATTCTTTGTTTGAATTCATCCATGGTATGATATTGTGGCACAGTTTAAGAATTTTGTAAATTATTATTGAGAAGATTTTTAAACCAACCGTTCAATTGATTTGGGGTGGACAAAACACTGTTTTTGGTTTCTAATCTTACAAGCTCTTCAGAAATTTTATCTTTATTGTTTGATTTTATTAAATAAAATTCGTTATTGAATAACAATTCAGGTTTATAAATATTATTTAGATATTTTATTTGACTGTTATAATTTTTAAACTTCCCAACTGTTTTAAATTTGTCAAATTTTTTAGCGATAATTGCATCTTTTATGTCCACTTGAGATCCTTTTATCAAATCGGATTGATTGTAATAATCAATATCCTTAACATCCAATTTCAAAAAGCCGGCCAAATGATAAACAAATAGCGGAATCAGTTTTTTGGAATATTCTAATCTGGTATAAAAAGATGAAGACGCGGTTAATCTAGCATTTAATTCAGAGAGATATACTTTTCCGTAATTTTTATCAACAATAAAATCCAGTCCGAAATAACCCAAATAATTACTTTTTTTAAGTAAATTTCCAATAACTTGCGAATAATCGTAAATTTTACTTTTTTGGAAATTATCAATAAAACTGCATGGCCATTGTCTACCGTTTGTTTCCCCCTCTTTGGTAGATAGACCTTCAATATTACTTAATTGTATTGCAGGTGGACTTATATAAATATTATCTTTATAAATACAGCAATTATTTAACACGGTGAAACCGACGATATATTTGGATATTACCGCCAAAGTCAAAGGGTATTTTATTTGAAGTTTTTTCAAATCATTTTCTTTATTAATGATAAATGTCGTTTTACCTGCCCAACCGATACCGAACTGTATTACATAAGGCAAACCAAAAGTTTTACTTAATTTATTAAATTGACAATCTTTTAAACTCATAACCGATGATGGAATTAATCCTTCTTTTAAATTTTTTCTTAATAGATTATTAAAATTTACCTTGTTTTCGAAACTCCGGTTTAAAAAATATGAATTTGCCAAAGTGTTATATCCAAATTTTTTTGAGACTGTATCAAGTTTTAATGAGGGTTTGAAATAAATTATCCATGGTTTACCAAATGAATTTTTTTGAATATATTTTTGTACTACTTTAGACTCCAATATTCTTCCGCTGTTGTTGAATTTATCTATGAGTAAAGGATATTTTTCTTCAAGACAAAAAATTTTTACTCCTTGATTTCTTAAGACAGGTATAATATTCGAATATCTGGAACAAATCAAATGATATCCGGGTATAATACCAGCCAACGCTAACCCTTTTTTTATATCTGGAGAGATGAAAAAAAAGTCGATATTTTTTAATTTATCTATCCATTCCTTCATATAACGCCTTTATTATAATCATATCCTGTTAATAGACATACCGGGTTAGAAAAAAAGTAACCGTTCTTTCTAGCCTTAAAATAACCTGCTAAAGCCAAAGCAGCATCATATGAACAATTAATTTTCTTTTCAGTTAGCCATTTTTTAGCAATTTTCAAATCTTCATCTGAAATAATCCAGGCAAATCCGTTGGAATTTCTGATTATCTCGATAACATCTCTTTTTCTATGAGCATATTTTGCCGATATCCCATCAGCCAAACTAGAAAATGATTTCTTAAATTTTTTGTCGAAATTTATGGCAATAGGATTTATATAAGACGTTTGGACTGCATGTAATGCAGGGAATTTATTGAATTTCTTAAATCCTTGGTAAATTCCTATAAAAGATGTTCCGCTAGACACGGGTATAAATATGGAGTCGAAATTTTCTTCCGACTGACATAACTCATATGCAATTGTCTCATAACCAAACGTTGCACTTTCATCAGTTGATTGTCTTAGATTTAAAAATCCGAACCTTTTTGCATATTTTATAGCACTACTTACTGGCTTATCAGAAATATCAATATCAGAAGTATTTTTTTTTAATTCATTGTATTTCAAGGGGTTAATTTTACGGCTAACAAAAACCTTCAGACTAATTCCGGCTTTTTTGCAATATTCACTTGCTGATATGGCAGCATTTCCGCTTGATGAAATTACTGCATTTTTATAAGAATTACTTACTGCTCTGGAAATTTGATATGCAAACCCCCTATCTTTTAAAGAATGTGTAGGGTTGAGGTATTCGTGTTTAAAATATATACCATCAATTTTATTCAATAGAGTATTTCCTTCACCTAATGTTATTTGATATTTTCTATCTATTTCTGGCAATAAATGCTGATATTTTTGAATATAGTTAGCCAAAAAAGCATCGGAGTTTATTTGAAGTTGTTTTTCAGCCAAGAGAAAAACAAAATTGTTTATTTTTTCATAAAATAACATCATAACACCCAAAATCATCTCTCCTAAAC
>CAYUNW010000017.1:0-15797 GCA_964446235.1 uncultured Gammaproteobacteria bacterium | reverse complement strand
TTGAATGTAATTAAGTGACTATAATTAATACATGGCAGACACAATAATATCCAAAGTAGCTATAGATTCCAAAAGGGATGCGAATACTCCAAAAGTGGTCATTTCCAAACCTCCTCCTCCACCGGTAGATACTATTATGCCAAAACCACAAAGAAAGAAAAATTTTGCTTCATCCTTATCTAAAAGCATATCTACGTTTTTTATGGATTTTTTAGAAACAATTGTGGTTGCTATGTCAATTTTTGTGGTTATTTACCTTTTCTTAGTACAACCTCATGAAGTCAAAGGCAGTTCCATGGAACCGAATTTTCATAACAATGATTATATTTTGACAGATAAAATATCCTATAAATTTTCTTACCCAAAAAGAGGCGATGTAATTATCTTCAAATCTCCCAAAAACCCCGAAGTCGATTACATCAAACGTGTCATCGCTTTACCCGGAGAAACAGTCAAAGTTCTACAAGGATATGTATATGTAAATGATAATAAATTACCGGAAGTATATTTAGCCGATCAAACTTCACTTTTTCCCGGAAGCTATCTTACTGAAGGGAGTAATATCACCGTAGGTGAAGATCAGCTTTTTGTCTTAGGTGATAATAGACCCCATAGTTCAGATTCCCGGGAATTCGGTCCAATCGATAAAAAGCTTATTATTGGTAAAGCTTTCGTCCGTTACTGGCCACCCCAAGGTATCGGCGTAATCTCAAATCCAACCTATTAGAAATGGGATTTTTCCTTTTGGTAAATAGTTCAGGATGAAAAAATTCAGGAGGTTAATTTCTGGCAAATCTTACGAATTTCATCAGAGGTCAATTGAGGGGCACCTTTGAAAAGTATCGTCAATTTAGCGCTGACTGTAGATTGGTATATCTTAACATTTGCACTAATTTTTTTACTTGTATCTTTGGCTAATGTTTCAATTTCTTCAGATTTTATTCTTTCTTTGGTAGCTGTACGGGTGGGAATCTGTTTGTCTTCTTTAATCTTTCTTGCCAATTCTTCAGCCCGCCTTACGGAAGCACCTTCCGTCAATATAATTTTATATGCATCCACCATCAGTTTAGCGTCCTGTAAACCAGCCAATGCCCTAGCGTGTCCTTCTGTAATGCTGTTCGAAATTAAGCCGTCTTTGATGGCATCTGGCAATGCTAAAAGCCTAAGTGTATTGGAAACATATGCCGGACTTTTACCGATTCTTTTTGAAATTTCAGTCACAGATAAACTGAATTCATCTAACAGTCTTTGAAAACCTTGGGCTCTTTCTATAGGATTTAATTCTTCTCTTTGGACATTTTCAACCAACGCTAATTCAAGCATACCTCTTGCGTCGGTTTCTTTTACAATTACCGGTACATTTTTCAAACCGACAATCTTTGCTGCTCTCCATCGACGTTCACCAGCAATTATTTGAAATCCTGCTGGAGTTTTGGCAACTACCAGTGGCTCCAATATACCGTGTTCTTTGATTGATTCAACTAAATCTACCAATGAATCTGACTTGATTAAACTTCTAACCTGAAGAGGATTAGGTTGTAATAGATTGATTTCCAAATCTATAAGTTCCCTTTGAAATCCAGAGTTTGTCATATTATTTTACTTCGATAAAGGTATTACCCATCTTTTTAACGAAATTTACTATACCGTTTTTTACGGCATAAATAGTGAAATCCCTTCCAAGCCTGGTTCCCTGGCCTGAGTGAAATTTGGTTCCTTTTTGTCTGACAATAATATTACCGGAAATTACTTTTGCACCACCATAGACCTTTACGCCTCTTCTTTTACCTAAGGAATCTCTGTTTCCTTTTGTTGTAGCACCAGTTTTGATATGAGCCATATATTTATTAGCTTAAAACGTTTTTAATATAAATTATTTTTTCACGCAAGTCAAGTTTATTTTCACGAACGTGATTTTCTAGCTTTAATCGGTTTTTCAGTAACCGATTTTTTAGATTTTTTTGAGGTTAAAGTAATTTCTTTGATTTTTAACATTGAATAATGATGTCTAAAACCTATATGCCTTCTGTAATTTACTTTTGCTTTGAATTTATAAATATCTAACTTTTTACCTTTTTTATCTTCTAAATACTCTGCAGTTACGGTTGCATCTTCTAAATATGGTTTACCAAGATTCATATCATCCCCACTTCTTACGAATAATACTTTATCAAAAACTATAATATCTCCTTTTTTACCGTCAATCTTATCGATATTAAGTACATCACCTTGACTGACTTTGTATTGTTTTCCACCGGTTTGAATAATTGCATAATCCATAATCGGTAATTATATTAAAAATATCATTTAATAACAAGGTCTATCCTGTTTTGATATCTGCTCATTTTAACCACCATTGCCAATGATATAAAAGAACTCAATACAGAACTACCTCCGTAGGAAATAAAAGGAAGAGTAATTCCTGTAATTGGTAATACACCTAAATTCATGGCAATATTTATAAAAATCTGAATAAAAAATTGACCGAAAACACCGATCAAAAATAATTTCTGCAAATGATCTTGAGTATTATTTGCCAAAAATAAAATCCTGGATAGCAATATAAAAAAAAGTACAATAACCAACAAACCTCCTAAGAAACCCAAATCTTCTACCACCTGAGCAAATACAAAATCTGTCTGAAATTCCGGTAAAAACTGTAATCCGCTTTGTGTGCCTCTACCCAATCCCATACCAAAAAATTTACCGCTACCTATTGCAATAATCGACTGTAAAGTATTATACCCAATTCCGCTAGGATCGGAAGTAGGATTAGCAAATGAAATAATTCTTTGTTTCTGATAATCCTGCAAAAAATTCCAGCTAAATGGCAAAATCAATAATAGAATCAGAAATTGACTTATCAGTATTTTATATGGAATATCACTGGCAATCTCGATTACCAGAAAAAAAAACATATAAACTATGACATTACCCAAATCCGGTTGTCTAAATACAAGCAAAGTAAATGGTGTAAAAATCAATATCGTTTTTAAGATTTTTGCAACTTTACTTCCCTTTATGTTAGTGAATAAATAAGCGATTATAAAAATTAAAAAAGGCTTGATGATCTCTGATGTTTGTAATGAAAAATTATCTGTAATTGGTATCCATCTTTTTGCACCTCTTATTGAAGGACCTAAAAATGATAACGAAAGCAAAACAAGACATGAAAAATACAATGGCCAAAGGAATTTTTTCAGTATATCGATATCCAAATTTGTAATGATGAAATATATTATCAAACCCAAAAAAAGAAAAAAGAGTTGCTCATAAAACATGTTTTGAGATGTAGGAATTCTTAAAAACAAACTGATTACTGATAATCCGAAAACACTCAGAGCAATGAATGGGTCAATGATAATTTTTGAATTCATATCCTGACAATCGAAAAATCAGGGTTCTTTTCAAGTTTTACCGCAAAAGTCTTGTCTAAAATATAATCTTCAAAATCAACCGGCCATTCGGGTAATTTTATTAAGATTTTTTCTGTTATAGAAAAATTTAATGCTTTTCTTTCCAGTTGTACTTTTCTGACGATTTCCCTGGCAATTCCTTCTAATCTTAATTTTTCAGTGAGATTCGTGTCAAAATCCACTGATAATTCTCCTTTGCCTTGATTGAATTTTATTTTTTTTACGTTCAATTCATCTTTTATCAGTTCTATCAAATCACTATTTAATTTATTCTTGGCATTTTTTACAATCATTTCACTTAATGGTTGACGAACCTTTAAAGCTAATGCTTTTCTTTTACTGTGTCCCAATTCGCATATCATCCTCACATTTTCCATATTTTCAATTAGTTTTGTGTCGTAATTAAATCTATTTTCAGCAGGCCATTTATCCAAATGCACAGACAATCCTAAGGTCAAATTGGAATAAATATAATCTGAAATAAAAGGCAGAAAAGGTGCCAAAATTTTGGAAATATTTACCAGTACATAGTACAAAGATTGATAAAATTCATTTTTATCCTTAATATTTTTTGCCAAAAAACCTACCCGGTCTCTAGACCTTCTTATATACCACGTAGAGACATCATTTATAAAATTTTCAATTTTTTCCGAAGCTGAATTGATTTTATAATTTTCTATTTCATTTGCAGTCTCACTGATTAACCTGTCAAATTTGATCAATAGCCACTTATCCAGACTATTTGTGGGAATTATATTCTTATTGTTTTTCTTGGGTTGCCAACCATCAATTTCTGCATACGTCAGAAAAAAATTATATATATTCCATAATATCAAGTGGAATTTCCTTCTGGTTTCATCAGCCTTTTTGTAACCGAAGAGTAAATTTTGGGAGGGATCATGTCTTAAATACATCCAACGCATTACATCAACGCCGATTTTATCAGCAGCTTCGTTGAATTCTATGGAATTACCCCAGGATTTATGCATCGGCCTACCGTCTTCTCCAAGTAAGGTGCCAAAACCCAGAACGGTTTTAAAAGGATTTACGCCTTCCAAAGCAGCGCTCATGGCAATCATGGAATAAAACCAGTTTTTAAACTGACCGGGAAAGGATTCTGTGATGAAATCTGCCGGAAACCATTCCTGCCATGATTTTTTATCTTTGATATATAAGGGTGTTCCTTTGTTGTCTTCTGTAATTGTAGAAAACGGTACTATTCCTGCATCCAGCCATGGATTGCCAACAGGTTCAATTCTTGACATCTCCTTATTGCAACTATTGCATTTGATTTTTATTTCGTCTAGCTGTGGTTTGTGCGGACTTTTGCCCTCAAAATCCTTCCATCCTTTTAAGGCTTTCTTTTTAAGTTCCTCTTTACCTCCAACTACGATGAAACTGTCACATTTACTACATTCCCATATAGGAAGACAAAGCCCCCAGTATCTGTTCTTTTTACTTATCAACCAATCATGCATATTTGACAACCAATCCAACTCCCTGTCCAAACCAAAATCCGGTATCCATTTTATTTTTTTGGTAACTTCTATCATTTTTTCCCTTAAAGTTGGTTTGCCTTTATCCATTGCTATATACCACTCATCAGTCACTTTCCAAACCAGTTCGCTTTTACATCTCCAACAACCAGGATATCTATGTTTGTAATTATGAATATTAAAGACCCAATTGAGTGAATTTTGAGCTTCATTTGACAACATAAAATCAAAAATAATTTCAGGATGTTTTTTGGCATTTTTACCGCTTAAAAAGCCTAAATTATCCAAATAATCTGCATTATCTGCTATTACCGGTATCATCGGCAGGCTTAATTTTTGACCTAATTTATAATCCTCTGTACCGGCACTTACGGCAGTATGAACAATTCCTGTACCTTCGGTGGTTGTGATAGGTAATATTAATGGATCTGTAGCAATCACCAGATGAAACTTGTCTTTATTTTCATCAGAAACCTTCTGCACTGCTGGTAACTTATCAAAAGGGGCAAGATATTTTTTACTAACCAGCTCGTCTCCTTTAAATGACTTTAATATCTTAAATTGTTTTCCTTCAAATACCCTAGAAACTGCATCTTTTGCCAGATAATATTTTTCATTCTGGTCAACCTCTATAAGACAATAATCCAATTGACGATCTACAGCCAATGCGATATTTGCCGGTATCGTCCAAGGTGTTGTAGTCCATACCAGAAAAAATATCCCTTTTTCTCCAACTACTGGTAATCTGAAAAAGATTGATTTATGAACTACTTCCTTATAGTCTTCTGTAAGCATTTCATGTTGGCTTATAGCTGTCTGACATCTGGGACACCATGGCACACTGTCATGACCTTTATATAACCAACCGCTTTCCCAACAAACTTTCAAAAAATACCATATCATATAATTATTCTCATCACTCATGGTGAAGTATGAATTATCCCAATCAGCAAAATATCCTAATCTTTGACTCTGTTTTGTCTGTATAGATGAATACTTTAGTACTCTTTCTTTGCATTTATTTACAAATTGGGTAACACCGTATTTTTCGATATCTTTTTTGTTTTTAAAACCTAATTCTTTTTCTACTTCCACCTCAACCCATAATCCTTGGCAGTCAAAACCGTTTTGGAATCTACAGCGATAACCTTTCATCGTATAATACCGTTGCCATAAATCCTTATAAGTCCTACCCCATCCATGATGCACTCCCATCGGATTATTGGCGGTAATTGGTCCATCAAGAAATGAAAATCTTTTTTTACTATTTTTGTTCTTGTTCAAATATTTATTAACAATTCCTTTTTTATACCACTTGGATAGTAGTTCGTTTTCAATTTTTACGAAGTCTGGTTTTACATCTGCTTTTTTGAACATAGAAGATATTATAACAAAAAATATTCCGTTGGATATAAAGTATTTATTTAAAACAAAATTAATTCTTCCTTTGTCTTATGAATGCGGGGATTTCCCATTCGTCATCTTCATTGGCAGGCTGATAATCCGGCTTCTGCACCTGATTTTCGTCACTACTTGTAGAGACTGAAATTTCCGGTTTTTCAGTCAAATCCATTAGCCTTCTTTTGGTTTCATCAAAACCGGTAGCGACAACTGTAATTTTCACCTGATCTACCATGGTATCGTCTATAGTTGCTCCAAAAATTATATTTGCATCGGGATCTACTGAATTTGAAATCAATTTTGCTGCTTCGTCCACTTCCGCCATAGTCATATCAGATCCGCCGGTTATGTTGAACAAAACTCCTTTTGCTCCATCTACAGTAATTTCTAGAAGCGGAGACGAAATTGCCGTTTTTGCTGCTGCTACCGCTCTGTTCTCTCCTGCTCCGGTACCTATCCCCATAAGCGCCGAACCTGCATCCTGCATTATGGTTCTGACATCGGCAAAATCCACGTTTATGAGACCGGGTAAAGTAATCAGGTCCGAAATACCCTGCACACCTTGTCCTAGCACAGAATCAGCAATTCTGAATGCTTCTACAAGGGTAATTTTTTTATCGACAATCTCAAGCAGTCTCTGATTAGGTATCACTATCAAGGTATCAACTTTATCTTTGAGGGTAATTATTCCTTCTTCTGCTGTAACCATGCGCCGTGTTCCTTCAAATGCAAACGGTTTCGTCACAACCGCTACAGTCAATGCTCCTAATTCTTTGGCTACTTCAGCAATTATCGGGGTTGCGCCGGTTCCGGTTCCGCCACCTTCCCCGCAGGTCAAAAATACCATATCAGAACCGGTTAATGATTCTCTTATTTTATCCCTAGATTCTTCCGCAGCATGCCGACCAATCTCTGGATTACCACCTACCCCCAATCCTTTTGTCAAATCTTCACCTATCTGTATTTTTGTATGTGCCGTACAAGTCAATAATGCTTGAGCGTCAGTATTTACTCCAAGAAAATCTACGTTTTGAATCTGAGATGACTGTATCATTGAGTTAACTGCGTTACAACCGCCACCACCTATTCCAATGACCTTTATCTTGGCAAATCTGGCAATATCAGGCTTTATCAGCATACTTAACTTGTCCTTTCTTGGCAGGTATATTAAGATGAAAAAATAAACTTAGGGCAGAAATGATTTTATTGCTTCGATAAATTTCCCAGCCGCTCCATGCATCGAACCTTTAGCAAATATCTTACCAATTTTATCAAAGGATATCATATTTTTTGTTTCAACTCTGGAATTACTTGCATATAAAGCCAAACCTACGCTTGTTGCGTAACTTGGTACCTGGATTTCATCGATTATTCCTTTAATATTTTGCGGAATTCCAATTCTTACCTGCATGGCTAAATTTCTCTTTGCCATCTCCACTACACCATCAGTTTCTGCACCACCGCCACAAACTACAATACCGGCTGGAGTCAAACCTCCGAAACCGCTTTTTTTAATTTCCAATCCTACAATAGTAAATATTTCATTAAGTCTAGGCTTCATAATACCGTCTATCAAAGTCTTTCTGGAAACGGAATTTAACCCTTCGATAAGATGCAATTCTGACAAATCTATTTCATCTTTATCTTTTTTCTCTTTTTTTGCTTTTAAATCAACTTGTTCGTCAGGATAAGTAATTTCTTTTTCTTTTTTATTCAGATAGAGTTTAATTTTTTCGGCACTTTCAAGCGAAATTCTCAAACCAAGTGCTAAATCATTGGTTATATTTCTGGCACCAATTGGTAAAACAGATGAATACGCAATTGCCCCTTCAACAAATATGCATAAGTCTGTCGTTCCGGCACCAATATCTACCAATATGACACCCAATTCTTTTTCTGTTTCTGTCAATACTGCAGTTGCAGACGCTAATCCGTTAAATACAAATCCATTCACATCAAGTCCGACAAGAGAAGCACATTTTTCCAAATTCCTTAAAGCTGTTGATCCTGCCGTCACTAAATGCGTATTTACTTCTAGCCGTACTCCCGTCATCCCAACAGGATCTTTGATACCCTCTTGTGAATCCACAATAAATTCCCGCGGTAAGACGTGTAAAATCTCTCTACTTGATGGCATAGAAACTGCTTTGGCCGCATCTACAGCCCTGGAAATATCATCAAGAGTAATTTCCTTTTGCGGTTCCGAAACCGCAACTACTCCATGTGAGTTCTGCGATGCAATATGGGAACCTCCAACTGAAAAAAAGGCACTTGATATAGAATAACCAGCCATTCTTTCTGCTGCTTCTAAACTTTGGGTAATACATTCCGTAGCTTCTTCAATATCAACGATCTGCCCTTTTCTGATACCTTTGCTGTTTACAGTTGCTACACCTATAATGTTTAGCAGTCCTTCCTCCGGAATTGAAGCGATAACTGTAGAAATTTTTGAACTTCCGATATCAATACCCGATACAATTTTTTTATTCATATTTATCTATCAAGAGGAATATATTTATTCATCTTTAAACCTCAATAAAGGTTTGTCAAATTGAAAATCAATACTGTCGATATTTTTCCCCTCTATTCTAAACCGAGAAATGATTATTTGTAAAGAGGCGGCAATATCTTTTGAGTTTTTTGATAATGGTAGGATAATTTCTATATCATCATAAGTTTCGAGTCTTACTCTTTGCTCATCGCTTTCCAGATAGGCATTTAATACCATTAATGATAATTTATTTTGTTCATTTATTAATTCAATTACTTTTCTTATCATCCAGTCTGCTTGTCCCTGGGAGTTGAAAACCAGTTCAGTAGGATATATGTTAGGCAAATCTACGGGGATATTATCGATTTCTGTTAGATTAAAGCCGTTTTGGTCAACATAATATATTTTTTCGTTTACAATAATTTTTGCAGATATACTTTTATAAAAAGAGTGGATGATAATTGTTGACGGCCATAATTTTGAAACCAGTACTTTTTCCAAATTGGAATTTGATCGGACTATCCCCTGTTCTAGATCTTCATTGTTTATAAGAAATATAAATTTCCCGTTTAATAATTGGGATAAATTAATCAACGGCTTTTTAGAAAATATTATGACTTTTTTTACCTTGAATATTTGTACGAAATTAATTGACAATAAAATCAACAATAAAATGATTAGAAATAACAGATATTGAAATAAATATTTAAACTTCCGAATTGAAATCTTGACTGGAAATGACGGCATCGATTTGTTCATAAATCAATTCTGCTGGTTTATGCAGATTTTTATAATTTGATTTTTTCCGATAATTTTTTATATTTTTAAACATTTTATCAATTGTATGTACTAGTATTTTTTCCGTTAAATTTTTTTGTAATATTATTTCTGACTGATTGATTTCTTTAAGCATTAACGCATTCATGTATTGTTCATCATCAGCCGCTTGTGGTAGAGGAATTAGAATCGAAGGAATACCGAAAATCTTAAGTTCATTGACTGTATTTGCACCGGCCCGGGAAATTACCAAATCAGCCTTCTGTAAAACATGTAGAAAATCGGAAGGATCCAGATGTTTATAAATTTTCAAACGACCTTTTAATTGTTCCGGTAATTGACTCTTTAAATTTATTAATAATTTGAAATCTTCACTATCTTCAGCACTTCCGCATAAATGAAAAATTCGGAATTTGGAAATTATTTTTGGTATAACATTTATCAATATTTTGTTTATTGGTCTAGCTCCCTGATTACCTCCTGTTATAAAAATTAGTGGACTTTGGGAAAACTCATAATTTATTGTTTTATCTTTTAATTCCTTATTAAGTTTTCTTATAGGATTTCCTGTAATGATTGTCTTGACATCTTTGGGTAGAAATTTGGTGTCTTCGTAGGACAAACACACTTTTTGGGCAATTCTGGAAATAATTCTGTTGGCCAATCCCAAAACACGGGTTTGCTCATGAATTATTACAGGCACTCCTAACACAAAACTAGCCAAACATACAGGTAATGATACGTACCCACCGAAAGAAACAGTAATTTTCGGTCTAATGGTAAATAATATATATAAACTTTGCAAAAAACCTAAAGGTATTTTAAATAATGCCAATAAAGATAAAATTGATAATTTTCTTTGCCATTTAGCTGTTATAATCGGCAAAAACATGATTTTTTCGTTTGAAAAGTATTGATATTCAAGTGAAATCGCACTATCAGCCTCGAAAGAATTTTTACGTCCAATATAAATAATTTTAAAATTACCTTTTTGACGGATTACTTCTATTAATGATATCGCCGGAGTAAAATGGCTTCCGCAAATGATGATTGTATTTTTCATATTAATGTTTCTTGGTTATTTGGGTTTTACTTATATTCAAAGCAATCCCAACCGCCACCATCACTATCACAAGACTGGATCCCCCGTAGGAAAAAAAGGGTAAAGGAACACCAGTCAAGGGTAGTAAAGCGGTCATAGCCCCCAAATTTATCAGAATTTGGAACGAAAAAAGTGCTAATATTCCACATGCGAGCAAAAATCCCTGTTTATCTGCAGCATTTAACGCAATATTAAAGAGTCGGCGAATAAAATAGATAAATACAGCCACCAAGACCACTGAACCTATAAACCCAAATTCTTCTGCAATTATGGCAAATATCGAATCGGTCATTGCCGCAGGTAAATATTGGTATTTCTGTCTTGAAGCTCCCAAACCCATACCGAATAATCCACCTGAACCAAGTGATATCAATATTTGACGGATATGATATGAAGCACCAAGCGGATCCAGATTCGGATTAAGAAAAGATGTCAGTCTGGCAAATCTATAAGGAGAAAAAATTGCCAAACTCAAACCCGTTCCTATTATCAGCGGTATAATTATCGCAAAGTGCCATAGAGGAGATCCTGATAAAAAATAAAGTGATATAAAAATCATGGTTATTATAGTTGCAGTACCCATATCAGGCTGTAACATCACAAGACCTACTATAAAAGCAAAAAGCATGAAAAAAGCTAGAAACCTGCCTTTTTCTTTAAATGCCAACCAGCTGGATAAGTACAAAATCGAAATTATTTTGGTTAATTCCGACGGCTGGAATTTTATAAATCCCAAATTTAGCCATCTTGACGCACCATAAGTCGTAATTCCGATACCGGGAATAAAAACAATAAACAACAAAAAAACCGTGAAAAGCAAGAGTGGAAATGCCATTTGATAATATTTTTTATAAGGTATAAATGATGCTATCATCATCGCCAAAAAACCGATAAAAAATGATACCGTCTGTTCCCGTACAAAATGATATTTATCAGAAAAAAGTACATGTCCTTGGACATTTGATGCTTCATAAATCATCAAAATACCGCTTAATGCAAGAATTACGGTAGTAATAAGCAGTAAAATATCAAATCTTCTTTTGGGATGATGAAGTGTCTTTAGAACCATTTTTATATCATGTGATAAACGACAACCAGAGCCCGATAAGCGCCAGTACTATTCCTGCAAGCCATGAACGGAAAACCACTGTCGTTTCATGCCAACCTTTTTTTTGAAGCCATAAATGCAAAGGCGCAACTTCCATCACTTTTCTGCCAAAATACTTTTTACTCAAAAGTTGTATTAAAGACGTAGCTGCCTCGATTATAAAAATCCCTCCGATGAATGCCAATGAAAAAGTCTTACCCAATATAAGTCCGATGACGGCTAAAGTAGCACCGAATGAAAGTGAACCAACATCGCCTAAAAATATCCTTGCTGGATATATATTGAAATATAAAAATGATATCAACCCCCCAAGCCAGATTGCCAGAAATAAAGACAATGATGTGTCTAGAATTGAACTAGAGATGACCCAAAAAGCTGACAGAGCTATCATCAATATGCCCGATGCTAACCCGTCCAAACCATCGGTAATATTGAAAGCATTAGCAAAAGAAGTGATGACAAATGCTGCAAAAATTGCATACAATGGACCTAATGACCATATACCCAAAAGTGGTATATTGATAATCTCGATTTTCAAACCGTTATATAACCACCACCCGGCTATAAGTGACAAAATAATTTCAAGAATAAGTTTATGTTTTAATCTAAGACCGAAAAATTTCTCTGATTTGCCGAAAAATACTTTTTTCAAATCATCATATAATCCAATCAAACCAAACGACAGAAATGTAAAAAGCAATATTTTGATTTCTATTGTTTTTTCAGCATAGACACTGGTTATAGGTATCCAGAAATAATACAGAATAGGAAAAGACAATAAAAACAATACCGTAGTAGTAATTATCAAAAGTAATCCCCCACCTATAGGTACACCTGCTTTTGCTTTATGATATTTGTCAAAAATAGGAGTTGGCCTGTTAAAGGCATCCTTGGTCCTTTGTATTTGCCTTTGTACTTTGAATTTGTAAAGCATGTTTATGAAAGGCACTATCGCCAAGGAATTAACGATAAAAGACAAAATCAGAAATCCTAACAAAAATCCCATATATTTAGTATAACGTATTAAGTATTATGAACGATGAAAGTCAGAATGTAAAATCAAAAATATATTAACCAGATTTTCGGCAGGAAAATTATACCAGCTACGATTACAGCTCCAATTGCAGTGATAAGCATCATCCCGGCAGCCACATCCTTGGCTATTTTTGCCTCTTTTGTCCAACTGGTGGTTATCATATCCGTCACTTCTTCTATAGCCGTATTGGCCATTTCCATAGCCAAACCGAATACTATTGTGATCACTATCAACGCCCATTCCATCGGGGATATGTTCAAATAAAAACCAAAAACTAAAGCAAAAATGGTTAGGACTATATGGATTCGGAAATTCGGTTGAGTTTTGACAGCCCAAATAAATCCTTCAAAGGCGCATTTAAACGATATGTGATGCTTTTTTATTATCTCCATATATTAATTATAACTTAAATATTAAAATATATAGTAAAGATTTTTTACTTATCTAATAATATATAAAAACGGCGTATTACTGCTTTTTGGCCAGAAAACTATCGCTGCCAATATTAATATTATGATAATAATCTGGACAATCAACAAGTGCTTATAATTTTTTAATAATTCTAAAATTACTTTCATATAAATATTTTATCATTTAAGAATAAAATCTTTTGTAAATTCATAAATCATTTCGTGAGTTAAAGCATTGGGATGAGCATCGTCTAGGGCTACCCATAGTTTATTAGCCTCTACTATTCCAGAAAATTTTTGTGTAATATCTAATGCTTCAATATTTTGAGAGTTTAAAAAATTCATAATTATTTCATTTTCATCCAAAAAAGGATAGTTTTGTAAATTATGAAAATCAGGTAACAGAATTACTTTTAGACTAATATCCTTTTCTATACAAAAATCTTTCAAAATCCTGAAGTTATCTTTTGCAATTTCCCATCCAGTTGAATTTTCAAATTCGTATAAATTTTTATAATAAGATTTATAATCTTGACCGGAATTTGCACTTTTCAATTGGTTTATTCTAGACCATAAAAGTGTAATCAGTTGAGATTCTCCAAATACTCTATAGATATTTCTTTGTTGAGTCTCTTCAGCATCGTTTATAAAATAAAAAAGGACAACTGCATTTGGTTTGTATTTTTGATAATTTTGGATAAATAAGTTTACTTCCTGCTCTGTGTTATAATTACCTACAGCGAAGTTGATTATTTGGGTTTTATCAAAAGTATTTAAATAATTCTCGAGTAATTCCTCAAAAGTCTGCTCTTTTTCTACTCCCCATCCAAAAGTCAACGAATCACCCAAAAAAATAATTCGCTTAACTTTTTTTTCATTCAAATCATACTCTCTATCCCTAAAACCATCGGAGTTTATAGAGACAGTAACACCCATCAATTTCGTGTTTATATTTGGAATATGGCTAAATTGAATCTTTGTATCTGTATTATCAGCTTTTAAAACTTTTGCGTATTTTGTCATTTCAATATCATAAATTAGGTGATTCTTTGTAAAAATTCTTACTACACCTTCTGCAATACAAAGATTCAAAAGTAATACTGAAAAAAATAATACCAATTCGAAGAAAAATTTTCTCAAAGTAACTATGCTCATATTTGCTTTTTTAATATTATCTTTTTAATATTAATTATATACTTAAAAAACCATGGATAAATATAAAATATCTTCTCTTTTTCTCTTACAACCAATCATAATAGTTCTGATAATTCTTTTTGGATACAAATATTTATTATCTATGATAAAAAGGATGCGGAATAATTTCTATAGTAACATTTATATATAAAGTCGTATTTTTTTACTAAATCTGTTCATAATCAAACATAAATTATTTATTTTAATTTCACTAGTAACTGCTTCTTTTATTACAATCTTAATTCTCGGATACAGGATTTACACACTATTCAAACAACAGGTAAAGGGAGTTCAATATGCCGCGTATCTTGATAAGGATGACTATAAAATAACCTCAGAATCTAGAAATCTTAAATACTTTTATGAACCAAAGGCAAATATTGAATACACTGATTCTCCAAAGTGGCTAGAATATACAGCTACCTATACTATAAACTCAGATACCTTAAATGAAAGATATGAATATTCTTTAATTAAACCAAAAAGTACCTTTAGAATAATCACTATTGGAGATTCGTTTACTTTTGGACAGTATGTAGATACCAAAGACAACTATCCGGAACAATTAGAAGATATGCTGAATTCAAGGCTAAAATGTGATGATATTGATAAGTTTGAGGTAATAAATTTGGGAGTTGGAGGATATGATATCGAGTATATAGTGGAACGATTTATTAAACGTGGCATTAAGTATAATCCGGATTTTATAATTTGGCCTATGGGTTATTGGAACTATAGTAAAATACTTGAATATATTATTCCTATAAAAACTCAAAAAATTAAAGAAGGCATCCCATACCAAATTAAAATTAATAATAAGGTTGAATATCAAGCTACAAAAGATGCAATAATTGAATTTCAAAATCAATATCCAAAAAAAGATATCATAAACTATCATCTGTCGAAAATCGATAAATTTTTATCATACGATATAAAAACTTTATATATATTTTACAGTGATAATATCAGAAGTGAAATATTAACTATTATTGAATCGATAAAACTAAAAGCGCCAACAAAAAATCATCATTTAGTCGTCAATATTTCAAATGGTGATTTGCGACTTGCTGATAACCATCCAAATAAATACGGACATGAAATAATTGCTAATGATATTTACAATTATTTAATTACTAAAGAATTATCAAATTGCAGAATTGAAAAATAACTTGTGATAAATACTCAAATACCTCGTTATGAAGAAGTATTTTCCATTGATATTGACAATTCTATAGGCTTATAGTAATATATATTTATGAATCGATATTTCTATCGATTATAAATTTTTCTGCTTGTATTAGCAGTTTTTTTATGGCAAAACTTGAATCCGATCAATCAACTATATCTACTCGAGATTTTCTGAAAT
>CAYUNW010000016.1:0-18183 GCA_964446235.1 uncultured Gammaproteobacteria bacterium | reverse complement strand
GGACCGTGGGATAAGGATTGCCTGCCGGTATATGGAGAAATTTGTCAGTGAAAATCAATTTAAGGAAATCTTTTCTTCCAATAACCGTAAAAATTACCCTAATAATCTTGTTTATCCTGATATTGGTATATCTTTCATTGGATAAATTTCAAATAAATTCAAAATTGTCTGTAAATGAATGTAAAAAAAGACTTTCCTGTTCCGACTGCAATTTACTATTAATATCGGTTGACAGCCTTAACGCTTCCCATATCGGTGCTTTGAAATATGAAAGGGGTACCACACCGTTTCTTGACAGTTTGAGTAAAAATGGATACTTATTTGCAAATTATTTTACGACTTCTTTTTTGACTCCGGTCACCACCATGTCGCTTCTAACCGGCATGTATCCTTCCTCTCTTGGTATAAACAATTTCTATCCGGATCTTCCCGAAGATACCGAAAGCCTGGCTCTGATTCTGAAAAAGCAAGGGTATTACAATCTCGGCATCCATACTTCCCCCGAATACTCAGATACTCCGATAAGAGAAGGTTTCCATCTGGGTTTTGATAGACATTTGTATCTGGTGCCACGGGTATTGCCAAAAATTTCATTGATTGAAGAAGAAATACAAAAAGTTAAAAACGGAAAGTTTTTTTTATGGTTATCTATAGGCTCGGTACACTGGCCGTTTGAAGATACTGTAAGTAAAAAATTTACTAATTATGATTATGATGGGATTTTTAAAGGAAAAAAACAGGACCTGCAGACTTTTCAATTTGTTTACGACGGTAAATACTACTCCCAACCTCTGCAGGGAATCGACTTAAAAACCGAAGATATCCAATTTGTCATAGATAGTTACGATAATGGCATTTACGACTTTGACGGATTTATAAAAAATTTATTTGCTCTTTTGAAAAGAGAAAAATTAGACAAAAATACCATAGTAGTAATAAATTCCGAACATGGTGAGGAGCTTCACCGTAAAGGCTATTTTGCCCATTATGATATATATGATAACCAAATACATACACCTCTCTATTTTATATTCCCCAATAATAATCAAGGCAAAATCATCAATAACTTGGCTAGTACTGTTGATGTCCTGCCGACAATTTTGGAAATCTTTGGTATGGCTGCGCCAACACAAACGGAAGGCGAAAGCCTTTTTGGTTATATGTGCGGTTCGGATGAAAATACCCAAAAAGCAGTATTTTCCGAAAGGGTTCCGCTTTGGGAACAAATCACCATGGGAGAAGAAAGTATCAATAATACTATGAAAAGTACCGGATCAAATTTGAAAATACAGGATATCCAATATGACAGCTCTATACGGACAAAAGAATGGAAGTATATCGAAAGAAGCGCCAAACCTTTTATAGAGCAAATCTGGTTCTGGTGGGGGCTTGTCGGTGGACAAGTCAACATCACCCATGAAGAATTATATAACATCATCCGGGACCCCCAAGAACTAGAAAATCTAAGCGATAAAGAGATAGAAGTAAAAAATATTTTGATAGACAGGTTGAAAAAATGGCAGGATAAAACCAGAAACGAGACAGAAGAAAACAACGATATACCGTCAAATATCCAGGAATATTTCTGAGTTTATTCAAGTTCCAAAAGCGCTTCCTTACCCCAAACTGTTTTATTGGCGGTAGGATATGATTTTTCAAACATTTCCAATACCTGTGTAAATCTCTGAGCGTCAGAAACCAGGATATATCTGAGTTCAAATTTTTCCTTCAATATCCTTTTTTCATTATCGTTAAATGGCTGGCAGATGAAACGATTCTGACAATCGGAAATTTTTTTTAAAACCGGATTTTCATCAAAAAAGCGGTATAAATTTTCATCAGGATAATTGGCATACCCTCCCATAATAGGTTTACGGTGATACATTTGCGTCAATAAGCCTTGCTGCTGGTTATAAGAATTATCCTCCTCAACGAAAACGTTGAAATACCCAAATGGAATATTCAGAACAGATCCAAATTCCCCTTCATTGATTTTTTTATAAAGAGGATTATCTTCAGATTTTGATACAACAGGATGTGCATAAACAAAATATTGCATTAATGCAATCATCACAAAAAGTCCAAAGATATATTTGCGATACTGCCCCTTTAGCTTTTTAGAGATACTGTGCCAAAAAAAAGCAACCATTATTGATAAATATAAAAATACAGGCAGAACAAACCTGATAGGTGCATGCAGAAATTGCAGTATAGGTAATTGAACCACGAAAGCATACGGCATCAAACCCAAGGGTACAATTTCTTTGCCGCTTATTACAAAAGCCGGTCCTAAAGTCAGAAGTAAGAATGCCAGTCCGAATATCCCCCAGTACCATAAAATTTTCTTTTCATTTCTAGCCTTTTTCCCAAAAATCAGATACCAAAAAAAAGCTGCAAGCGTCAACCATCCCAAAAATACCGAATTTCTTCTATTTGGAATTATAAAATCCAATAAATCTGCAGATTTATTCTTGCTTATATATGCCAAATCAGAATACGCACTTGGATATTTGATACCCACTACATCGGAGTAAAAATACAATAACGGCAGTAGGAAAAAAATTGAACTGATGATGAAAAGTGATATTTGTCTCAACTGAACTGAAAAGTTTTTTCTCTGATATGAACTTATGAATATCCCTGCAAAAAAATACCCGGCTGTCAATGTCAAAACCAGAAAAGTCCTGTAATCGGTATAAGCCTGTAGTACATACGTCAATACCATACCCCAAAAGAAAATGTTTTTTTTATTCTTATAGAAATACTGATAGGCAAAATACAGGAAAAAACCAAAACCCTGGGTACTTATCAAATCCAGATGACCCATCATCAGTCTTCTTAATCTATAACTTGAGAAAG
Organism: uncultured Gammaproteobacteria bacterium; assembly: GCA_964446235.1. Taxonomy (GTDB): domain Bacteria; phylum Patescibacteriota; class Microgenomatia; order 2-02-FULL-39-11; family 2-02-FULL-39-11; genus CAYUNW01. Next base: position 15,324 of record CAYUNW010000016.1, on the reverse strand, counting down.
TGAAAATCATCGCGCCAAGAATGGCTGAACGCTTGTTATCTGTCAAAACTTTCAAAAAAAGATACATTCCCAAAAAAGTTAAAATGAAAGTCAGAAGAGTGATAAAGTTATAGGAAGCAATCGGACCAAACAGAAGATAAATCGGGTAAGTGATAAATGTATACAAAAAATAAGTATCATATCTCAAATCTGCTCCATACGGGAAAAACATGTCTTTGGTAAAAAAAAGTTCTTGTAAATTTAAATTTCTTATCGACTCTTGTGCATGCCAGACATACCAGATGAAACTGTAAGCGTCGTTTGTACCGAAAAATGAATTAAATAAATCCATAAATAATTATTTACAAAATCTCAATAGAAATAACTAAACTGTTTTTGGTCGCAATACACTTTTTGTCAAAGCACCAACAATATATTATCATCCACTCTATCTTTTATTGCCTTGGGGAAATTATCCGAGAAAAAAGTTTCCATCTGAGGATATCGACCACTCTCGGATATATAAATATATTTCAAATGGTATTTGTCCTCCAAATGTGTTTTGTCATCATCCGTAAATTCGTTGCAATCCGTATGTTCCTGACAGGCAATGATTTTTTGTAAAACACTATCATTTATGAATTTTTCATATAAATCACCTATCTGGAAAGTCACATATCCGTTTAGCATCGGTTTTTTATAAAACAGTTGATAAAGCATGGTTTTTTGCTGGTTGTATTTGGTATCTCGGGCAAAAGCGTCATAATAACCAAAAGGGATCACTAAAACAGACCCTTTTCCACCATTTTTTATGGTTTCAAATAGTCTATTGCTTTCTGCGCGATTGAAAATCATCGGGACAAATGCAGTGTATTGGACGACCACAAGTACCGCCATAACCGAAAAAAATATCGGTTTTAATAGAGGTACAAGTTTTTTTTCTATATGCATATAGGCAAAAGAAATAACTAAAGAAAGGTAAAAAAACACCATGACAGTAAATCTCTTCGGTACGTGCAAAAACTTCAAAACCGGCATTTTCATCATCATCAAAAATGGCATTATCGGAGGACTCAAAAGTACTCTTCCTTCATATACTATACTCGGACCAAGCATTACCAGGAAAAAAAAGACTGCAAATAAGCCCCAAAATATGACAACTCTCTTTTCCTGGTATTTTTTGACGGCAAATAATAAATACCATAACGACAAAGCCAAAGTCAGCCATCCCAAAAATTGGGCGCTGTTTGTCCAAGGCACTACCAATTCAGTCAAATCTACGGATCTTCTGATTCTGATATCCTCCATATCAAACTGATCCTGCCTGATATCATAAGTCAAAACCGGTATATACAAATAAATCAACGGCAAAATTCCGACGACTACAGATACTATAAATTTCATAAAAAGTCTGAAAAATTGCGACAGGCGTTTTCGATTCCATTCCCTGAAAAACTCACCGATAAAAAAATACCCGGCTATGAAGCAAAGTATCAAAAACATCCGATATTCCGTATATGCCTGAAGGATAAAAGTAGCGATCATCCCGATTAAATATTTGTTTCTGCGGGATTTATAAAAATATTTATAGCCGAAGTAAAGAAAAAATCCGATCCCTTGGGTACTTATAAGATCCATATGGCCCATCATCAGTCTTTGGACTCTATAACCGGAAAATGTAAACATCAAGGCTCCAATTATTGCCGCATGCTTATTGGATGTTAAAAGTTTTAAGAAAAGATACATTCCCCAAAAAGTGAAAATAAAGGTCAGTATCATTATGAAGTTATAAGATGCAAACGGCCCGAAAAAAAAGTAAACTGGATAAGACACGATAGAATACAAAAAAAACAAATCAAACTTTAAATCTACACCATAAGGATAAAACATAAGATCGGTAAAAAATATCTTTTGAAAATTCAAGTTTCTTATAGCTTCATGGGTATGCCAAATATACCAAACAAAACTATAAGCATCATGCGTACCAAAAAAATCGGTTATCAGATTCATATTTTTATAATTATATAGAAATTGAAATAATTATAGCTGTCTGAATTATAACCAACAATGTGCCTTTTACTCTATTGATTTGATACTTTATAATTTGGAGCAGTGGCAAAATGAAATTGAATCTGATTTTTTTTAGTCTTTTAGCAATCATTGCAACAGATCTCTTATTTAATACGTCCAAAAAAAACTTCAATAAGGTCTGTTTGAATTGTAATTTGGTAATTATAAATCTGACTGGACTTCAGGCAAAAAAAGTATTTCATTTGGGATACAACCGCGATACTACACCGACAATCGATATAATTGCAGAACAAGGCGTATCGTTTTCCAACGCAATATCCCCATCAAGCTGGACCTTTCCGTCTGGTATTAGCATCTTCACCGGCCTCTTCCCTTCAGAACATCAGCTCAATGATATTGATAAAAAAATTCTTACTTTTTCTTCTTATCATACTCTTGCCCAAATTTTGAAAGACAACGGATATCTTACGGCTGCCTCTACTACAAATCCAAATTACAGAACTGATTATGGTCTAAACAAAGGTTTTGATATTTATCAGGAACATCAAAACAACCAGACAAAAGAATTGAATTTTTCTGATGCATTAAGTTGGCTTAAAATCAACTTCCGCAAAAAATTTTTTTTATATTTGCAATCAGATAATATTTATTGGCTGAATGATGCATCGGGTAAATATATATTCGATGCCCATCTACCAGAAAACAACCGATTTAAGGGTACAATAAGCGAATTAAAAACCCTCAAACAGAATTCACTTTATCCAATTAATTCTCTTAACGAAAACGAAGTCGCCTTCTGGCGTCTGGTCTATGACTCAAAAATCAGGGATGCTGACGACAGGGTAGCCAAATTCTTTGAGGAGTTTGATAAGCTGGGAGTATCGGATAAGACTATAGTGATAGTCCTTTCAGACCATGGAACAGAGTTTTATGAACACCAAAGGTTTGACCATGGGCATACTCTCTATGATGAACTGGTCCATGTCCCTTTGGTCATCTCAGGACCTAATCTGCCCAAAGGAAAAAGAGTGGACAACCAGGTAAGACTGATAGATGTTGCCCCTACCATAATTGACTTACTGGGTCTTAAAACCACAGACCAGTACCAGTCCCAAATAAGAGGCAAAAGCCTTTTAAACCTTATTGATGGAAAGGAAGATGAACCAAGGGATGCCTTTATGGAAACTGACTACCGTAACTATACCCACAAAAGAGGCATAAGGACTGCCGACGGCTGGAAGTATATCCTGACCATGGATACTGGAGAGAAAGAATTGTATCACCTCAAAGATGACCCCTCGGAAAGCAAAAATGTCTATAACGATAACCTTAAGCTTGCTTATGAACTGGACACTAAACTCAAAAAACACCTGCAAGACATGGGTACCGATATTGATGGACCGTGGGATAAGGATTGCCTGCCGGTATATGGAGAAATTTGTCAGTGAAAATATGAAAAAGTCACGTTTATTATTTTATACGGTAATTTTTATTTTTTTTATAGGAGTTGCATATATATTTTCAAACCGCATTGAAAAAAAAGAAACTTTGGCAAGTTGTGTAAAAAATTTAATCTGTACTGATTGTAATATTATCCTTATCAGTATTGACAGCCTCAACGCTTCCCATATCGGTGCTTTGGGATATGAAAGGGATACCACGCCTTTCCTTGACAGTTTAAGTTCAAAAGGATATTTGTTTAAAAATTATTTTACTACATCATATTTAACCCCAATTACCCAACTGTCCCTTTTTACATCTCTCTATCCTTCCTCCATCGGAGTAAGAAACTTCTTCCCCAAACTTGCTCAAGATAAGTTAACTATGGCTCAAATTCTTAAAAAAGAAGGCTATTATACGCAAGCTATTACATCTTCACCTGAATATATCGATACACCAGATAAAGAAAGTTTTTATAGAGGTTTTGACAGGTACGTCTTTACCCAACCGCGTAAACTTCCAAGAAAAAAACTGGTAGATAAAGAGCTGGAAAAATTAAAAGATAAGCAATTTTTCCTTTGGCTAACCGTAAGCACAATACACTGGCCATACGACAACCACGAAATAAACATTTTTTCAGACCCTAAGTACAATGGCTTTTTTAAAAACAACAGTCTTGATTCAAAAACTTTCAATAGAATCTATCAGGATAATTATTATGCTTCGGACGGTAGAAAAATCCCCATTACAAAGAATGATATCAAATATGTAATAGACAATTATGACAATGGGGTTAGGGAATTTGATAAATATTTGAATTATTTTTATAAACTCCTTGAGGCAAAAAAACTTACGGAAAAATCAATTATTATTCTGACTTCGGAACATGGGGAAAGCCTTTATGAATACGGATATTTTATCCATTATGACATCCTGAAAAATACTGTACATACTCCCCTATTATTTCTTCTGCCGTATAAAAAAAATACCGGATTAATCGATAAATTGGCAAGTACAGTCGATATCTTACCAACAGTTCTTAATTTAATCGGTCGTAGCGCTCCTCTTCAAACACAAGGATCAAGTCTTACCGAATACATATGCGGGGAAAAACCACCTGAGGATGATAATGTATTTATCGAAAGATCCCCAACCTGGGAGTATATCACTATGGATAATAACCAAATAGAAGAATGGAGAAAAAAATTTGGCATTGATGTCTTCCAAACCAACTTTGACTCGGCTGTCAGAACCGAAAGATGGAAGTATATTGAAAGAAGTTCCAAAAATGTACTGGAAAAAATCTCCGTATTCAAAGGACTTACCGGTAAGCCAATTTTAATTTCCGATGAAGAATTGTATGATCTCGAGAACGATCCGTTGGAAAAAATAAATATCGCCCCAGATAAACCCGAAATCGTAAAAGAATTGAAACTGAAACTGAAAAACTGGCAAAAACAGTATAGACAAAATCAACAGGAAAAATTGAATAAGGAAATTCTTCCACTCCAGGAATATTTCTGATTTACTTAAATTAAATATATAAGCAGATTTTCACCATCAATATATTCTTCAATCCTATCCTGATAAGATTTGCGAAATGTCTCCAAAAGACTTTGGTATTTTGAAAAATCATAAAAGTAGATGTATTTCAATTTAAATACATCTGTCAAAACAACCATCTCTTCCATTGAAAAAGGCATGCAGTCATTATTGTTCTGACAATTGATGATTTTTTGAAGTAACGGCTGGTTTTCAAACCAGGAAAAACTTTTATTATCAATATAAGTCATCCAACCGCCTATCAATGGTTTATTGTGATAAATCTGATCGAAAATCGCTTCCTTATTTTCCTGTGTTTCATCTGTCAACTTAAAGCTTCTGAATGAATCATGATATCCCAAAGGTATCTGCATGACAGAACCGTATTCCCCAGATTTAAGTCTCTCAAGCAATGCAGTATGACGGTATGTATTGATTTGGAAAAATCCGAAAGCTGCCTTATTTTGCCACATCCCCAAAAATAAAAATCCGGTTATCAAAAAAATATGATATTTTTTGTCTAATCTGCCAATTATTTGTTTTAGGCTCATTGTAGCTAATACAGCCAGCGCCAAATTGACCCCTAGAATGAAACGGTGAGGTATATGGAAAAGTTCCAAAGGAGGTATTTTGGTTAGAATGTTATATGGCATGAGAATGCCTGAATAAATCTTCGTCCCGAAAAATTTAATAGACGGCCCCATCGATAAAAGGAGGAAAAATCCACCGATATAAAGCCATAGTTTAACCATTACAAACTCTTTTGGGGACTTCTTTGAAAAAAATAAATAAATACTGCACAAAACAAGCGTAAACCAGCCCAGATATACGGAAATTGGCCTTCTAACTACCATAAAAAATCCGCTCAAGTCTGCCGACATTAAATTGTCAATAATTTGCCTGTCAACTAGATCAGGTTTATATGAAAATCCAAAGAAACTCCTGGTAAGTAAAATTAAGGGAAAAATCATCATCAAAGTAAGACCTGTGAAAAAAAGCGTATCTTTCAGATATCTTTTGATTCTGGACTTTAGCTGATACTGATATGCAAAATGTATAAAAAGAAAAAAAGTCATCAAAGCCAAAATGATAAATGTCCTGTAATCTGTATAAGCTTCTAAGACAAAAAACCCTACAGCCATAAACAAGTTTTTCTTGCCCTTACCGAATTGGAATCTTTGGAAAAAAAAGAAAAGGAAAAATCCCACCCACTGCGCGCTATATTCGGGCAACTGACCGTTAAATAATCGCATCAGTCTATGAAAACTGAAAGTATAAAAAAATGCAGCGATTATTGATGCGGTTTTATCGTTTGTAAGTAGCTTCAAAAACATAAAAATCCCTATAAATGTAGTCACTGTTGCAAACAAAACTACAAAATTATAAGCAGCAATACTACCGAAAAGTAAATATACAGGGTATGAAATAAGTCCGTTGAAAATATATAAGGAATTGATAAAAGATGCGCCATTTGGAAAAAATATTGCCTTAGAATGAATTAAATCCCCTAATCTTGCGCTCATTACGGATTGATGGAAATACCAAAGGTTCCAGATATGCGTATAAACATCGCCAAAACCGATAAAATGCGTCAACGGATTCATCCTGTTGGTTTATTTTTACTTTTTTTTGATTTTACGGAATTTTTTATAGTGTCCGAAATAAACTTTATTTCTGGCAAAGTTAAATCGACATAAGATGGAAGATATAAGCCGTCTCGCGACAACATCTCTGTCACCGGATACCTTTGGCCTTTAAACTGTTCAAAATAAACCGGCTGGAAATGCAGCGGTATGAAAAAAGTTCTGGTTTCTATACCCTCATCGGCAAGTTTTTTCCGAAGCATATCCCTGTCAATTCCGAATTCATCCTTCTGCACACATATCCCATACATCCAATACACATTTTTATAACCTTTAGGTTCAGTAGGTAAAATCAGTCCTTTAATATATTTAAGAAATTCGCTGTATCTTTGGGCATTCCGACGTTTTTTTGAAACATTCTCAGAAATTCTTTCTGTTTGAGCCACGCCCAATGACGCCTGCAGATTGGTCATTCTGTAGCCAAACCCTATTAATTCATGCCAAAAATGCCCTCCTGGTGTCACTCCTTGGTTTACCAATCGTCGGCATCTTTGATAGATATCTTTATTGTTTGTCACCACCATACCGCCTTCTCCGGTAGCAATTATTTTATTTGCGTAAAATGAAAAACAACCCACGTCTCCCCAACTACCTGCTCTTTTCCCCAGACATTCCGCGCCATGAGCTTCCGCCGCATCTTCCACAAGCCATAAACCATATTTTCCGGCAATCTTTTGCAAACGTGGCATATCGGCAACCAAACCGTATACATGAACAGCAATTATCGCTTTGGTTTTGGAGGTGATTTTCTTTTCAATTTGTGTCACGTCAATATTCCAGGTATCCTTATCGGCATCTACCAGGACCGGCTTTGCCCCGCAATAGGTCACCGCATTTATCGTGGCGATCATGGTGAAACAAGGCAATATCACTTCATCACCTTTTCCAATACCCAAAGCGCTCAAAGCCAGATGCAGTGCTGTAGTACCACTGTTTGTCGCCACAGCATATTTTGTCTGGGATACAATTCTGGCAAAATCTTCCTCAAATTTTTTCACGAAATCGCCTGTAGACGATATCCAGGAGGAATCAAATGCAAGGTTTAGGTATTTCTTTTCGTTTCCGGATAGATCTGGCTTACAGACCGGTAATATTTTGTCTTTTTTCAATTTAGGTTCTTTTATGGGTATAAATGAGCTGATAGTCTTGAAATATTCCTTTGGGATTTTGGTTATTGGCGGTAATTTTTTCATATATTTATAAAATTATCAGTTCCGTAGCCGAATACAAATAGGTCGAATAAGTACTCTTATAAATTGTTTCTGCTCGGGGATACATTTGCCTGAAGTACTCCCCTACATGTTTAAATAATTCACTATTATATATCAATATATATTTTACATTATAATAATTCTGTAACAGTTTTTCCTCTTCATCATTCAACGCTACGCATTTTTTATACCATTGGCATTTTATAATCTTTTGCCAGACGGATTTGTTCTCAAAACTCCTTATTTTATCACTGTCGATATATGACAATACTCCGCCGATCAACGGTTTTGAGTGTTTTATCTGATCAAACATAGATTCTTCATTGACATTTTTGATAGTTGTATGGAAGCTGTCAAAATAACCTACCGGAATAGCCAGTACTGTTCCTTCTGGTTCATTTTTCAATCTCTCAATCAGATCATTTTGCCAATATATATTGGAATTATAAAAAAAATCGGGATATAAATGGATATTTTGTAAGATTAAAAAAATTAAAATAATGATAGAGAATATTGCTTTTCGATACCTGTTTCTGATTTTGGTCACAATCCAATCTACCCCCAAAGCAATAAATACGGCAATTCCCGCATATAGTCCCAAGACGAATCTTGCCGGAACATGAAAAAACCGTAATAAAGGCTGTTGCAAAATCCAATAGAAAGGTAATAATTTACCTGTATATATGGTTTTTCCTGCGATAGTGATAGTTGCACCTAAGGTTAATAATAAAAAAACAACGCTAATTACCAACCAATCACCAACCAGCTGTTTCTCTTTTTTTTTCTTTTTTAAAAAAAACAGATATATTGCCACAAAAAGCAGGTTAAACCAGCCCAAATAAACACCTCTATGTCGTAAATCTGACCAGAAAAAACCTAAAATATTTGATCGCGGCATTTCTAACTCATTAGCTCCAATCAAAAAGGTAGTATCAGCGAGCTGTAATGAATACAGTAAAAAAGGAGTTATTATTGCCAGGTTTATAAATGTAAATAATACAATCGATTGGATGAATCTTTTTACTTGATTATTCTTCAGCAAATTCATACCGGCGGTTATAAATGTCAAAACGACCAAAACAAAGAAAACAACCAATGTTCTTAAATCCGTATAAATCTGTAATCCGAAAAATAACGACATAAAAAATATATCAGCTATCTTTTTCCGCAGATAAAACCATTGGTAAAAAAAATAAAGATAAAATCCTATCCACTGGGTGCTCAATAAATCACCTTGTCCTTTGTACAGCCTGACAATACGGTAAAAACTGAAAGTGAAGGCAAGAGCACCCAAAAATGCCGAAGTTTTGGTTTTGACTAGCAGTTTCAAAAAAAGATACATTCCCAAGAAAGTCATAATAAATGTAAAAATTACCAGGAAATTATATGCGGCAATGGAACCGCAGCATTTATACACTCCAAGAGTAATCAAACTATTGAAAATCGGCAGATTCATTACAAAAGACGCACCCTCAGGATATAGAATCTTATTGGTATAAAAAAGCTGGTCGAATTTCAATGTTAAGATTGTATTATGAGCATGCCACATAGCCCAAATATAAGAGTATATGTCTCCAATACCGATGAAATCGTGGAATAAATTCATTTGTTCTCAAAAATTCTTAGTTTGACAGCAATAATCGTATAATCAAATAACATTTTCCATAAATTTGATTTGCTTTTCCCTTCTTTTCTTTTGCCGTAAAGAGTGGGTATTTCCGCTATTTTGCATTTTTTCAGCTTGGCATACCAGGATAATCTTATCTCATAATCCCCATAACCTGCATATATTCTTTCCGGATCAAGCTTATTAAGAACATTTTTTTTGATTGCATAATATCCGCTGGTATTGTCAAAAACAGGAAAACCCAGCAAATACTTCAAACCGAAATTAAAAATCAAACTGCTATAATATCGCCAAATTTCCTTCATCCCTCCACCTTTGACAAACCTTGAGGCAACAACCAGGTCATATTTTTTTGTTTTCTCAATCAATTTAGTTATATCTTGCGGATTATGGTTAAAATCAGCATCCATTCCTACGATTACTGCACCTCTTGCTTTTAAAATCCCGAGTAAAATCGACTTACCCAAGCCTTTCCTATGAGAAGTGGATATCACTACAAGACTTGTGTCTTTCAACGAAAGTTTTCTTAACAATTCTAGAGTACCGTCTGTACTTTGATCGTCAACAACAATTATTTCAAATTTATATTTTTTAAGCTTGTCTTTAAGCGTTTTCACAAGCCTGGTTATATTTTTCGCTTCGTTATATGTAGGTATGACAACTGATACATTCATTTTTGTTTTTTCCTAGCCAAAACCAATACCGATGATCCGAAAGGCAAATTTATAAATTCAAGAATATTTGCTTCAAAACGGCAAACATGAAAAAGAAGATTATTTATCCATGGATTGATTTGCGTACGTGAATGGTCTTTTTTACCCAAACTGTCAGCCAATTTTGCTATTAAAAATAATGGATAAGTGAAACAGAAAATATAACTTTTTTTTATAATTTCAAAGCCTGCTTTTTTGACCTTTTCTTCCATTTCGCTTAGAGAATATCTTTGTCTGGCATGCATCACTTCATCATGTCTTCTTGATAATATATTACTACCGCTGTCTGTCACTATTAGGATACCATCATCCTTCAATACTTCATATGCCTGTTTGAGGGCTTGACTGTCATTAACATCCCGGTGGTATAGCACGTCAAAAAAGGCTACCATATCAAAACTGGATTTTTTAAACGGCATTTTGTTTACCGAACCCTTTGTCACTTTCAATCCTTTCTTTCCGGCATAAAAAATTGCTGAAGGATGCTTATCCATGCTTATCACTTGCCCAAATTCACTTAGTAAATCCGACATTGTACCCACGCCACATCCGGCATCTAATATTTTATATTTTTTCTTTTTCAGATATTTTTTCAAAGTTCTACCGACAAATAATTTTTTTGCCTTAAACCACCAGTGATATTTTTCTATCTGGAATTCTTTTCTGTATTCCTGTCTTTGCATAATATACGCATATTATACTCCCCTGATATGTTTAATCATCAAAAAAACTTGGTCTGGAAAAAAACTTATTTTTGTTCCATAATTTAAGCAGAATGGATAGAAACAAAACTAACTCTGGAATGACAATGATGGAAATACTTATTGTAGTGACAATTATCGTTCTTTTAGGAAGTATTGTCGGGTTTTTCTCTACAAAATCAGCGTTCCAAAAAACCCGAGATTCGACAAGAAAACAGGATTTGCAAAAACTGGTAAGGATTTTTGAAGACTATTATGATAGTAGTCAGAAATATCCCCTGTCAAAATATCCACCTGACGGCAACTTGGCTGAAGCCGATTGGGGGGAGCCTTTTGAGCCGTATACCAACAAACTACCTAAAGACCCGTTACATCCGACTTTTCAGTATTATTACATGTCCGGCCAAAATGGAGAATTCTTTATAATTTATGCCAAACTCGAAAACACCGATGATCAGGATATCATATTGACAGGTTGCCAAACCGGTTGCGGACCAAGGGATGCAAACGGCCGTAGGGCTTATAATTACATGCTGGCAAGTACAAATGTCGGCGTACTCCCCGGTATCCCAGACCAACAAACTCTTATCACTGGTGATGCCATAGACGGCCAAGGAAGGCCAGCACCTACTATCGCCGCTTCAGGAGGGGGTACATTTTTATGCGCTTATAACAATTGCTGCCGGTCAAACTGGTGCGGCGGGTATGCCGCCCCTTATGGGGCATATTGTTCTGCCCATAGGAGATGTAAATATGATGCGCTTTACGGTGAATGGGTTTGTCCTTATGATGCAAGCTGTCCTTAATTAAATTATGCCAAAAAAACTCATACAGGTCTTTTTGATTATTTTTGCCTTTCTTGTGCCGCTGTTTTTTATGCCCATTACGGCGGAATCTTATGAATACCAGAAGAATTCTCTATTGGTTTTCAGCTCGTTAATCCTTATTTTGCTTTTTGCCCTCAATATTGCCATAGAAGGCAAACTGCTGTTGGTTGACAATAATTATTCAACCGTATTTGTTCTTTTGGGTGCTTTATATATTGCTTCAACATTTGTCCAGTCACCAAATATGACAGTAGCCCTAACCACGCCATTGGGGACGTTGACGGTCATATCCTGTCTGGTATTGTTCTTTTCGGTAAATACCTTCATTCAGGGCAAAACCGCATCTGTTCTATTACACATGATGAGTATTTCCGCAACCATCATCAGTACCTTGGTCATTCTCTCTTCATTTGGCATTATCTCCAAAAGCTCCTTAACGCCTGCCGGAAACATGCTCTCTACTATGCTATTTCTCATACCTATGACGGTTTTTATTCTGATGAAACTTATCGGGGAAATCATCAAAGGCATCCGGACAAAAATCGGTGAAGAGGAAGCCGGTATATTGATACTCTATGCAATTTCACTGCTTATCAGCGGATCGGCTGTATTTATCCTTGCCCATCAATATTTCACTGCCCAAAATATACTGGTTTTACCCTATAGAATCGGCTGGATGATTCTGGCTGAAGTTATCAAAGATATCAAAACAATTTTTCTGGGAGTGGGTCCTTCCAACTTCATTTCCGCCTTTACATTGGCCAAACCGCCTATAATCAATAGCACTTCTTATTGGAATATCATATTTACCAATTCATCATCTTATCTGCTTAATTTAGCTACAGAAGTCGGTATATTTGCGGCATTTATTTATATCCTGATTATTATCAAATCTTTCAAAAACATCATTATTATTAAACACCAAACACCTGACGCTTTATCGATTACTGCTAAATTCACTCTTTTTATCGTACTTATCCTAGGGATATTTCTGCCTTCAAACATGACGATGTTTGTCCTGACGGTGATTTTATTGGCAATATCCGGCAAAGGTAAACACAGAACTTTGGACCTATCAATGGTGAAAAACGCATTATGGGGAATATTTATCACTCTATGCGTCATATCTTTAATTGGTGCCTATTTTTACGGCAGAAGTTATATGGCAGAAGTCAATTTCAAAAAAGCCCTTGATTACCTGGTAAATAAGGACTTGACCAATGCCTATAATTTCCAAAGACTGGCTATTGATCTAAATCCTTATATTGACCGTTTCAGGGTAGCAATCTCCCAAACTAGCCTGGCGATGGCCAATGGACTCGCCTCAAAGGAGGAACTTACCGATGAAGATAAACAAAATATTCCCAAACTAGCCCAACAAGCCATAGATCAGGCAAGAATGGCAGTAATACTATACCAGACCAATGCCGTAAATTGGGATAATTTGGCCAAGACTTACGGATCGCTTGTCAACTTTGCTGCTGGTAGCCAGGATTGGGCTATAAAAACATACCAGCAAAGAATCACCCTAGATCCCCTTTCACCGATTGCTCGGATTGCTTTTGGCGGTTTTTATCTTGCACAAAACAAACCGGATGAAGCCGAAAAGTTATTCAGGATTGCCGTCACCCTTAAGCCTGATTTGGCAAATGCACATTACAATCTGGCAATCGCCCTTCGTGACCAAAATAAATTCTCTGAAGCTTTGGCGGAAATGGAAATCGCCGGCAAACTACTGGATCCCAATTCTCAGGACAGCAAAAGAGTTGCAACGGAAATTGATGAACTGAAAAAGAAAACACCTACTCTTGAGGAAAAAACAGAAAATCAACAACCAAAGGAATCTGATAACCAACAATTGGACGAAAATACCGACATACCCAAATTACCGGATATATCCATAACCCCGCAGATTACCCTACCTCAACCGCCTATTACCCAATCGGAGTAAGTCGAAAAACTATTTCAATCTTTTTTTACAAAAGAGTACGCCGAACCTGATAATATAATGATATAAAGTATAATCCCGGTCAGAAACGATTTTACGGCAAACATCAATCCCTCTTCCTTATACGCAAACCTTAGGAATTTATATACTCCCCACAAATGAATTACCAAAAAAAATATACAGATAAATGAAAAAACCATATGCAGAAAAAGCCATCTATAACTATCATTCCAGCTCAAAAATATCCAGCAAAATCCGGCAAGCACCAAACTGACGGAAAAACCAGCCGCGGAAATTGTAGTCAAGGCCTCCTTTACCGTAGTGGCAACCGGATCGAACTTCTTTCTTTCCCGATAAATTCTGCTCCAATAAAACGAACGCCAGAAATATTTCCGGGCTATCGGGACGAAATCCTCAAATTCATGCGCTACTTTGGCTTTCGGATTGAAAACTACCGCATATCGTCGGGCAATTCTGTATGTCAGTTCCATATCCTCTACCAATGCTGCTTTGTATGTAGTATTGAACCCTCCCAGACGCAAGAACAAATCCTTTTTTATGGCAGCAATTCTTGTAGAAAAAAGGTAATAATAATGATTGGGATCACGCTCGTTTATCCAATAACTCCAATCCCTCAATGCTTTGTATTTTGGAAAAAACTTATGGGTCTTTTGTTTTTTATCCCATACTCCAGTGATAGCAAATAAATCATAATCATCTTTAAAACTTCTTATTATCTCAAAAAGTGTATTATTATATACTTGTACATCAGAATCCAGAAATAGTATGATTTCCCCTTTTGCATATTTGACCCCGATATTTCTTGCTCTGGCGGGACCGCCATTGGTTTTTAATCTGATGATTTTACTTTTTTTGATTTTATTTTTTCGGGAATTGAGAAATTTTCCTGATTTTTCCAAAGTATCATCGGTGGATTTATCATCAACCACGATCACTTCAATTGAGTCAAAATCCACGCTTTTTGACAAAGAAATCGAATGTAAAAGCCCATCAATTGTAGAGCTGGAATTATAGGCAGGAATGACAATAGAAAGAAAAACCATATATACGTTCAGTGTTTAGCGATTGGCATGAAATATTTTTTGGTTAAGTTTACGTTCTACGCTATCAAGAAACACTAAAATTCTTCCAAATCTTACGTTATAATACCTGTTATGGTCAAGTATAAACAACTTATATTCTTGCCTTTGATCATAATATTTCTGATATTCTCTTTTTATCCAACAATATTTGCCCTCAAGGAAAAACCTAAACTCGTCGACTCAAGACGTGAATTTATCCTTGAACACAACTACTATTGGCCTGATTACAACCTATACTTATCCAAAATCCGCCAGGGAGCTCTAGGAAACCTGCTTCCGATAGAAAAATATACGAGCGAACCTCATCAGGGTTCTTTGATACAATCTTTCTATGCAGGATTGGGATTTTTTGGTAAAAAGGTTTTCTCTCTCACCCCAAATGATTCATATCTTTTAGGAAGAATCGTTCTTTCCCCGATATTGTTGGTATTAATTGCGATATTTTCCACTACTTTTTCTCTTTCCGCCTCAACCGAGTCCATTAAGTCAGCCGGAATTTCCGTGGCAATCGCCTTGCCGTTTTCATAAATAAAAGCTTTCATCTGGATCAGGTCCACAA
>CAYUNW010000015.1:6923-19395 GCA_964446235.1 uncultured Gammaproteobacteria bacterium | reverse complement strand
ATATAATTTTCTGAGAAACAAATTCAATATATAAACGGAAAAAGTCAGAATTACTACCGTAAAAAATTTCGATTGTCGGGTAAAAATCAGAATATAGAAAAAATTAACCGTAAAAAGAAATAAAAAATAAAATATTGTCCGTGAAAAAGTTATCCTGTTTTGATATTTATCAGCAATAAAAAAAACAACCAAAAAAAACAAACTGCTAAGCCCTAATGTTCTAAGATAAAAAAGATCCAACAACAATCCGTATATAAATGCATAATAAGCTATATTCTTACCAACACTATCACGAAACACTAAAAGAACAGACAATACAAGCGGTAAATAAATTACACTTGTTTCAAATAACAATCCTAAAGTCAAAAATAATAAAAAGATTAAAATCATTCGGATAATACTACAAACACTATCATTGAATTTTTGTAATCTATACTAGCCGTTAGAAACGCTGACTTATAAGGAGATACATCATCAGTATTTATATAGTCAATATTACCTATAACCAGATTCGGAGGATAACCACCTTCACCGGAGGTCAAGACGGTATCCGACAAAAAAAGTTGGTCTTTTTGCAGTACCTTGTCGAAAAGTATTTTTTCAAACCCCTGACCCCTCACTACACCTTTGACGCCTCTGATACTTTTGGCTGGAATATTACTGTCAGGATCATTTGGCAACATGACGATACTTCTGCTGGGACTTGTTTTGATGATTTTACCAAAAAAAGTACTACCTAGTATAACCGACATACCCTGACTAATTCCGTTTTCCTCTCCAACGTCTATTTCGGCTGTACCTGATATCCCCACAATATTTGCCAGCTGTAATTTTTTACTGGTTGAATTATTGGCGCCTAATTGATTTTTAAGTTGTATATTTTCCTCAAGCAATAATTTATTTTTCTGTTCAAGGTCTGATATCTGACTTTTGAAGTGATCGGCGTCTTTTTGGTACTGAGCTAAATTAGAGATATTGATAACCGTGCGATAATACAATGCAAACGTTTGGTATTTTTGTAAAACATCAAATTTGATAGCCGAAACTGCCGGATCCAAAGGTTTTTTGAATATCCCCAAAAATCCGAATAAATCGAAAAAAAATACAAAAATTGAAGTGATTATCAGGTTGATAAAAACCCGTTCGTACTTGATCATTTTAATCCTGCGGTAATCCTGACTTTTGCTAGTAAGTTTCGATTATCAAATAACTTGGCAGCACCCCTAACAACACAAGTCAATGGATCATCAGCTACCCATACCGGAAGTTTCACCCTTTCGGCAATTGTTTTGTCGATACCGGAAAGAAGAGCGCCTCCGCCAGCTAAAGTGATACCCTGTTCCAATACGTCCCCGACCAATTCCGGTGGAATATCTTCTACTGTTTCGTCGATGACTTCGATGATTTGGTTAAGTATCCCCGACATGGCTTCTCTCAGCTCTGATGATGATAATTTGACCGATTTGGGTAATCCATTCTCTAAATCCCTTCCACGAATAACCGCAAATTTTTCCTCACGACCGAACTTTGCTGATCCAATTGCCAATTTGACTCTTTCTGCGCTGGGTAAGCCTATTAACAATGAATGTTTCAGTCTGACATAATTGACTATAGCTTCATCAAAATCATCCCCTGCAATACGCAGCGATTTATTTATCACAATCCCTGACAAAGATAAAACTGCGATTTCCGTAGTACCGCCTCCGATATCCACGATCATACTTCCTCTGGCATCCTCTACCGGAAGCCCGGCTCCGATGGCTGCTGCCATAGGTTCTTCTATCAAAAAACATGACCTGGCACCCGCTGATAGCGCTGCGTCCTGTACCGCTCTTCTTTCTACTTCAGTCACCCCCGACGGAATCCCTACGATGACTAAAGGCCGGGGTATTTTGGGTATAAATGACTTCGGATTTTCATGGGTAAGATTTATATAAAAACGAAGCATTTCTTCGGTAGCGTCAAAATCAGCTATTACGCCGTCATTTAGAGGTCTGATGGATTCTATCGATTGGGGAGTTTTACCTACCATTCTTTTGGCATTGCTGCCGATAGCCAATACCTTCTTGGTTTTTTTGTGCCTGGCAACAACTGACGGCTCCCTGATGACAATTCCCTTGTCTTTGACAAAAACCAACGTATTGGCCGTACCCAAATCTATCGCTAGATCATGGGAAAAAAGACCGAAAAAATAATTAAGCATACTTAGGCCTTATTTTAACAGATAGATAAAGGTTGCGGAATATACTCAATTTGAGCTAAAATGCAACCTCAAATCTGTATTTATTTGCCAAATACCCATAATATGCCAGATCCTGAAATAAGAAAAACACCACCATTACAAATCAAAGATTTGAAAAGTATGTTTAAAGCAGTACCCGGATTTGCAGTTGAAATGATAGACGAAAATCAGGATCTGCTGAATACTCCTGAGCTTATAGTACCGTCATGTCCTGATAGTACAATCTTGGAAAAAGCACTTCTTTTTTTTGAACCGCCCTCACGATTATCTACTTTTAGAGAATCCTTCGAACAGGCTGAGATTGCATATATGGTCAGACTGACCAAAAAAATTCGATCGTTCGGAAATGTCATACTTGCAACAAAAGACATTGATGATGAACAAGCTTTGCATATTGCTGAACTAAGACAAAGAATGGGAATGAATTTTCTGAGCGGTATACAAGCACTTCTTGAAGGTTACCAAGGTGAAAAACGCTGGACAGGTGAAGGTAAGTGGGTACATTCAACCAGAGTTTTTCTAAGACTGGCAAGCAATATTTTACCCAAAGACGCAAAAACGCTACGTATTGCATATATATCCTATCTGGGTGCTCTTCTTCACGATGCCCGTGAAGATTTTGAAGGATTTGAAATCACATCTGTAGATGAAAATTATGCCGTTTTGAAGTTTAATAAAAAAGGAGATAACCATGAATTTAATCTTTTCTTAAATCAAGAAGAGGTAGAACTTTTAAATTTACAGCTTGATGCAGTATCTACTCCTGATGAACCTAATGGAAACGGAGAAACCCCTCAAGAGAAAGCTCAACGTCAATTTGACCATTTACATACGGTCACTGAAGTTATCAGACAAAAATACGGACCTTTGAATGCCTTCTATACATTAAGAATGAAAGTTGAAGACAGATTAGACAACCTATGTACATATTGGAAAAAAAACATTCTTGAACAAATGTCCCCTCCAGATAGGGAAAAACTGATACGTAAATTGGCTGAAACTATGAGTTATTTCAAGGCTATAGAACCTTTGGCAGCACAATATTATGCACAATCGGATGCTGTAACAAAACCATATGCTGCGGAAATGCTGTCATCGGCCAAAGAACTATGTTATTTTTTCTGGATTGGCGGTACTGTTGATGAGGCTTTTTTCCATTCACTTGGGGGATTTGCCAGTCAATACCCGGAGTATTTCCATTCTCAAGACCCGGAATCAATATATAATGACCCAAATCTGATAATACCGGTACTTGCTCCTATCAACCAGTATCATCCGGTGATACTTGAAAATGTAGATTAAATTGATAGAGGAAGCTTGCAGTATGGGTAGGATTAACGCCGACGGGGCGTAGAAAATCGCCTATCACAAACTGCAAGCGGGCAGGACTATCAAGAAAGGCGGTCTTTCGACCAGTCGCGACTTTTTTGGTCGAAAACTTTTGCATTCCTATCAAATCCTATGCCACTTCGTCTCACTTCAGCGGTAATGCTGACGTAAAACGTCCTCTACTTAATTCCCCCATTTACATCATTACTTTACTTTGCATCTCCAGATCCACCACAACTAGAACATGTTACGGTGCGCAATCCACGACCATTACATACGGAACATTTCATTCCGTTGTTTTGTCCTGAACCTTGACAGTTCCAACATTTCTTTTCTGCAAAACCGGTACCATTGCACTTCTTACACTTAGCCATACATACTCCTTTCGAAAGACTACTTAAACAAATTCGCAACCCAACCTCCTTTGTGGGCTTATGCGATCCGTGAAATATTTCTCTGCCGTAAAAATCATCAGGCTCCCAAGTAAAATTAACCCGATTGGCAAAAGAATTATGGGAAAACAGTAGCGAATAATTCATTCGTCACTATTTACCCACAACTCTAATTGCATCGAGTTTTAAGGGGAATTATTTTAATGTACATCCCAATTACAAAATAAGCACAGCAAAATAGTGTGTTTTGCTTTATTGGGAATAGCTATTTTACTAAAAAAGACAACAGTAAACAAGAAACATTAAACAGTAAGCAGATAATTGTAAATATAAATATAATCCAATCACTGATAACTGACAGCTGATAGCTGATGACCATCAGCTCTTTATACTTTCCCCGTATTATTTTATACTTATAATTCGTTATGGCGGAAAAAATATATAAATTACTGGATAAGGTTATTTTATTCTCGTTTTATACCCTTTTTTTCCTGACTCCCCTTATCCTTACCCCGTGGAATTATGAACTTTTTGAGTATAACAAAATGCTTTTTACATATGCTTTGACGTCTATCATACTTGCCTCTTGGATCGGAAAAATGGTGGTTGCCAAAAAAATATATATCCGCAAAACTCCTTTTGACATACCGCTGATGACCTTTCTTTTGGCCAATGTCATCTCTACAATATTTTCCATAGATATCCATCTGTCCATTTGGGGATACTACTCAAGACTCAACGGTGGACTGGTCTCTATCATTTCCTACCTAATACTTTTCTATGCCTTTGTCTCCAATTTCCCCAAGGATAAGATCAATCAATTATTTAAAACCTCCCTTACTTCCGGAATTTTGGTGGCTATATACGGAATTTTGGAACATTTCGGCATAGATAAAGATATTTGGGTCCAGGATGTGCAAAACCGGGTATTTTCCACCCTTGGCCAACCCAACTGGTTGGCGGCATACCTTGATGTTCTCATCTTTATTGTTTTAGGAGTGTGGATCAGTAAAATAATCAATACAGCTGAAGCTAACAGTAATAAAATCAAAAAATCAAAAATCAAAAATCAAAATGAAAATATAAAATTTCAAAATATTTTTTCACTGAAATTTCTTGTTTATAGTTTACTATTTATTGTTTTTTATCTTACCCTTATCTATACCAAATCCCGGTCAGGTTTCTTGGGGTTTTGGGGTGCATATTTAGTATTTATGATTTTAATAATCTTTCAACTCAAAAAAGCAGCTTTCAAAATACTCCTAATTCCCACTTCCATATTTTTAATTCTTAATTTTCTTTTCGGTATTCCATTTGAAAAAATAGATAAATTTACCCTTAGAAATTTAATACAGAACAAACCGTCAACTTCACAAGATACCGAAAAACCAATACCAAGCACAATAGAAGTCGGAATCACCGAAAGTGCTGATTTACGTAAAATAGTCTGGAAAGGGGCTTTTGATATCTTCCGAAATAATCTCCTAAGCGG
The DNA here is from genome assembly GCA_964446235.1 of uncultured Gammaproteobacteria bacterium. Classification (GTDB taxonomy): domain Bacteria; phylum Patescibacteriota; class Microgenomatia; order 2-02-FULL-39-11; family 2-02-FULL-39-11; genus CAYUNW01. The sequence goes on along the minus strand of CAYUNW010000015.1, from coordinate 13,940 downwards.
TACTGGTCCGGAAACGTTTGCCTTCTCTTACTATAAATATCGACCGATGGAACACAACATGACCAGTGAATGGGACTTTCTTTACAATAAAGCCCATAATGAATATCTAAATACTGCGGCGAACATAGGAATTTTTGGAATTGGAAGTTATTTAGTTTTTATACTGTTTTTTAACATTTGGACTTTTCGACAAGTAAAAATCCAAAATCCAAAAACATCCACGGATATTACTAATAAAAACAATTTCATTCTCTTAACGCTTCTTTCTGCTTGGATTTCCATACTGATTACAAATTTCTTTGGCTTTTCGGTAGTTGTATTACAACATTACTTCTATCTTATACCGGCGATTGCTTTCATGGTCATACACAATAAAATTGACATTGATACCGATATTACAAAAGCGAATTTAACGATTCCTCAAAAAACTTTGCTGTTATTATGTTTACTTTTTGTAATATATGTGATGCTAAATATCGGAAGAATCTGGTATGCTGATACTTTATTCAACGAAGGTTACAAAGCCTCAAGAAGCGGAGAGTATGCGCTTTCCTATCAACAAATCGGAAAAGCACTGGTGCTTAATCCCAACGAACCGCTCTATTATGATGAATATGCCCTGCCGGCTGCTGCCATAGCTTTGGCGTTTGCAGAAACCAATGATTCAACCTCATCCTCAACACTTGCCCTTCAGGCTGTATCAGCTTCAAATTTTGCAATAAATAAATCTCCAAACAATATCAATTTTCTGAAAAGCAGGGCACGTGTGTTCATCGCTTTGTCTTCTGTAGATGAATCATATTTGGGACTTGCCCGCCAGGCTTTGGAATTGGCTGAAAAACTGGCGCCTACAGATCCAAAAATCACCTATAATTTGGGGTTATTGTATGAAAAAACCGACTCAGAAGAAAAATCCATTGAGTATTTCTCCAAGGCTGTGGAAATGAAAAAAGATTACCGGGATGCTTATTATGCACTGGCGGTTTTTTACTTAAGGAAAAACGAGATCCAAAAAGCAAAAGAAAACCTGGAATTTATTTTGGAAAAACTCAATCCGGAGGACGAAGATGCAATAGAGTTATTGGATAAGATAAAATAAGTTATTAGACAATTATCGTTTATAATAGGTAAAAAAAATAAAAACACAAAAAAATATGATCACAACCGTACCCAACCCAGTATTATCCGCAAAAGCCAAAGAAGTAAAAAAAATTGACAAAAAAGTCCTTTCCATAATCGAAGACATGAAACACGCTCTTCTAGCAGCTGATAATCCCAAAGGTGTTGGTTTGGCTGCTCCCCAAATCAGCATACCTTTACGGATCTTCATTACCAAACCCACCGATAAGTCACCTATTAGGGTATTTATAAATCCAGTTATATTGGAAAAATCAGATAAAAAAGAACCGATACTTCGACTAGACGGTAAAGACAAAAGACTACAAAAAGAAAAACGGCTGGAAGGTTGCCTATCTATACCAAACATCTGGGGTTATCTTAAACGAAGCATTGAAGTCAAGCTTCAGTATATGGATATAAACGGTGAAACCACAACCGAAATCTTCAAAGACTTCCAAGCCACAATAGCCCAGCATGAAGTGGACCATCTTAACGGTATCCTTTTTACCCAAAGAGTTTTGGAGCAGAAAGAAAATCTCTACCGTATAGAAGAAGATGATAACGGTGAAGAAAAACTAGTACCTGTCGAGCTCTGAAAATATATGTATAAAGATATCTCGTTTGTTTTTTTCGGTTCATCGTATTATTGCCTGCCTGTAATCAAAGAGTTATTTAAGAACACTCACTTAAAAGCTATTATCACCCGGCCGGATAAACCTATTGGAAGGCAAAAAATCATTTCCCCTTCAGAGCCAAAAAAATTTGCATTAGAAAAAAAACTTCCTGTTTTTACACCTACCGATAAAAACGCATTAATGCAATTATATCAAGATTTGGAAGCATTAAGTTGTGATTTTTTCCTGGTAGCAGATTATGGAAATATGATACCCGAAAAAATTTTTAAAATTCCAAAATATGGATCTTTCAATATCCATTTTTCACTACTACCGCAGTTTCGTGGCGCTTCTCCCGTACAATATGCTATCCTGCATGGTCTAGTGAAAAGTGGAATATCAATAGTAAAAATGACCCCCCAACTTGACGACGGTGATATATACTACCAGGATGAATTTATTTTTAATGGAGTCGAAACTACGTCGGAATTATATCCGCAATTATTTACAAAAATTTCTCAGCATATCCCCGAATTATTCCATAATATTAAACAAAAAAAGGCGTCATTCATTCCCCAAGACCATTTAAAGGCAACATATACCAAAAAAATCAATAAAATCGATGGTTTCTTGCCTTGGGAACTGATTTATCATGCTTTAAAAGGAAATGATTATCCGATGGAGAAAATCAAATTACTTTCCCTTTACAATCATTTCCGAAACATCCCTGAATCCAATATACGAATACCGGACTTTATTTATAACGCCGTACGGGCATTTTCACCATGGCCGGGAATATGGACCATAATAAAAGTCAAAAATCAAAAGTCAAAAGTCAAATCCGATGAAAAAAGGATGAAGATATTAAAAGTACAGCTAAAAAACGGAGGACTGGTTTTGGATACGGTGCAGTTGGAAGGAAAAAATCCTGTCAGTTTCCGGGAATTCAGAAATGCATACCCCCAATTGTTTATGTAATGATTGGGTTAAATTAAAATCTTTTCATCCAAATTTTTTCTCAGCAACTTTCAAGGTATCCGTCAATTCTTTAAAAAATATAGTTTTCAACTCGGGAGCCATCAATTCAATCCGTTGAAACATTTTATCAACCTCAAAAATCGGTACTAATACCAATTTACGTAAATTGTTCAACCCATTGCCTTCAAGCCTGCTTTCAAGTTTGGTCAATAAATTGATTTTGACCGTATTGACAACCCAAGCCTCAAGTTCCAATCTGTTGGTATCAGTGCTTTTTTTAAATACTAAATCTGAATCCATAATACTATTTAGAATAATTCTTAATTAATTGGCAGATTTTGAGGAAGAAATATACCATAATCGAAGAAATTAATCAACCTATAGTATTAATTACCGATAATTCCGAAGTTTTTGGCTAAAACTGCCAGATCTAAGGTATTTACGTTTCCGTCCAGATTATAATCTGCGGATTTAGTGTAAATCGAGCTGTAAAAACCTTCCTGCAGATATCTTTGGTAGTCGGCGATATCTATCCGGTTCCAACTTCCTGAAGAGATAAATCCATCGCTGTCCCCCATATACAGATACTTTTCTGGATTTATAATCCTGTACTTTGCTAATTCACCACAACGATAATCATCATCCTGGCAATAAAGCTTAAGATCGTTTGCAAGATAAATATTATTGAAAGATCTTCTGATAGACTTTTCATGTTTGATTTTGATGTTATAGCTTCCCCCAACCAAAGGATGAAATATCGTACCCTGACCGGTTTTGGGAGTTTCAAAAAGATTATCTACCGAAACTTTTTGTAATGTCACCCAAACACTTTCCTCCAAATTAAATCCGTTGTAACGCTCAACCATTAATTCCAAATTTCCACCGATAGGTAGACTTACATCAGGGATATAAATAGAAAAATACAAAGCTGCATTATCGGAAAGTATCTGAATTGGTGTAGGACTGGCTGTCGGAGTCAGCGTAGGAAAGTAAGGGGTAGTTGTGGGTGATACATTGTTTACCAACGTCGGAACTGGAGTAAATGTCGCCGGTACATATTGACGTAATTGATTAACAATGGCGTTCTTACAGACATTGTCAAATTTGAATCCGTCTTGGGGAGTCAAAGTCCGCATGATACAGGAATCAAACGTAGGTCTATACGCATCACTATCACCACAGACCTGAAAACATCCTGTATCGGAAATATTTTGCCACTTGGCACAACCTTGAGCTGAGCAATTGACGGCATAAGGCTTGGCAGGATTATGCTGGGTACCGAAATCATATTCATCCATCAGGTAACCTACGGAATGTCCCATCTCGTGAACCGCCACCTGTTTGGCCCATTGGCTGATGTCACGATAGGTTACCGCGTGCGATCCCCACACCCCTGCACCGCCGTAAAAATCAGTATTGTGTATGACAAGGATCGTATCGTGGGGAGCGTATGATGCCGCGTTGGTAATTTTACGATAATCACAGGAAAGAAGGCTTATTTCTGCTCCGCTCGGCGGACATCCCAAATCAGATGTATTATCAAGCCGAACAATTCTTATTCTGTCTTTATATTCGTAGAAAGGAGATATACCAAGCAAGAATTCGGCTATTACTGCAGCATCGTTATGAAAAATGTCCAAATCAGTATAGGCGCTTGAAATAATCAGGACATCGAAATACCCATCATAGTTTAACTGCAAAATGGAACTTTGACTATTTACTGAAGAAAATTCATGACCCTGCGGGGTATAGATAAATTCATAATACGGATCGTCATTTTGCTGTACTTTTTGTTCATTTACTTGGGCGAAAAATTGAATGTCAGACTCAGACAATTCGGTTTCTTCACCGCTTGAAAAGCTGACAACTTTTATAAGCGCATTTTCATAAAAAGGCATTTCAATAATTGCCTCCTCCAATTCAAGCTCCATAATATGGCTGCTTACGGCTTGCCCAGATAATCCCGGAATAGGCGGAGGCGAAAATACAAACTTATTGAATACAAATTGCCGGCTGAATACCACATCACCATTTACATATTCGTCAATCCGGTGAGTATATATGTCTCCGTCTTCAAAATAACGGGTCGGTAAAAAACCACTGTTTTTTAAAGTGGCTTCATTTATATTGATGTTTCCTAAACTGTCCCGTGATAACTTTAGGATTAAATAACTGACTGATGTTTGTTGGGCTTTCTTACGGATATCAAAAGATACGCTTGACTGGGAATTTAAAAATGAAAAAATTGCCGCCAGGATGACCAATAAAGGAATTATAAGAATTACACCATTAAGATGCTTTTTCATTTATACTCAAATTATGTCGGGTCTCAATTTTCTTGTCAATCGAATTATTTATCAGATTATAGATATTTTTAGCCGTTTCGCTCTATAATTGTCGGATGCAAAAAAATACTTTTGATACTTATACTTTCGGTTGCCGGGTAAACCAAGCGGAGACGGAACAAATAAGCCTTTCTCTAGTTTCAAACGGTTTTGTTAAAGTAAACAAAAATCCTCATATGTATGTCATCAACACCTGTGCTGTCACCCAAAAAAGCGAACGGGAAGCCAAACAACTAATTTATCAACTGAGAAGAAAACTTCCTAAGACAAAACTATTTGTAATAGGTTGCGCTGCTACAAAATGGCTAAATGAAAACAAGAAACCAATTGAGGTAGATTATTTGATAGACAATAACAATAAAGAATACATAACTGATTTAATCAAAAAAAATATTAAGTTTAATTCTCTAATTTCAAAATCACAAGCTGAAATTCAAAATTTAAATAATTTCATAAAATATGACAAGTATCTGAAGTCAAAAAGAGTTTTTGTCAAAATTCAGGATGGATGCCAAAGATTTTGTACATTTTGTATCGTCCCATATCTTCGGGGTAAACCTAAATCAAAAAAAATCAGTAAGATCGTTTCTGAAATAAATAAACTACAAAAAAATTTTACCGAAGTTATATTAACCGCAATAAATACACAAGCTTTTGGATTTGACTCAAACGAAAACTTCACCAGTCTTTTTGAGAGTGTACTGAAAAAAACCAAAATTCCCCGGATAAGTTTCGGTTCCATCCATCCCTGGAGTATAGATGATGTCTTTTTGAAAACATACAATAAATTAAAATATAACCAAAATTTCGTAAATTTTTTCCATATACCTTTGCAATCAGGATCCGACAGAATTCTTAAGCTTATGAACCGTGGTTATACTGCTTTTGAATTCAGTGTTAAACTCAAACAACTTGATAAAATTCGACCCCTTTCATTTTTCGGTACCGATATTATCACCGGATTTTTGGATGAAACCGATAAAGATTTTGAGGAAACATATGAATTTTTAGCCAACTCCCCAATCGTCAAATTTCATATCTTCAGATATTCAAAACGGGAAAAAACAGCCGCTTTTTATATGTCAAAAAAATACCAGTTACCCAATAGTGCTACGGTCAAAAAAAGGTCTCAAGCATTGATAGACTTGGGACAGAATAAATATCAGAAATTCTTACATTCCTGTATCGGTTATTATTTTGATGCTTTAATCCTTAACAATTCAAAAAACCAAATTGCTGCCGGACTTTTAAGCAATCAATTACCGGTAATTATCAATAATACAAATCGTCTAGCCGGTGAAATTGTAAAAATCAGAGTTAAATCTGTAAAAAAAGAGTCACTTATCAGCAGTATTGTTTAAATTACCCGATTTCCCGTTCAACCAAAATCCGGCAATAAAAAGCAATAACGAGCCAAACGTAGCCATAATCGACGGAGCGGAATAATTCACATTTGCGTAAAGAAAGCCTCCGCTTATCGGGCCCAAAATCCTGCCGAAGCTTGAAAAACTTTGCATCAAACCCAAATTAATTCCCTGTTTATGAATTGATGAATTTTCCGATACAACCGTTTGTACAAGAGGCATAATCAGACTTGAACCCACTAAATTCATATTAACACCCAAAATAAATACAGTTAATCCCCTATTGAAAGACATCAACAAAAATCCTGACGCCATAATTAAGCAGCTTATAAGGTACAAATTTTTCAGAGATACTTTTTTTAATAATTTACCAACCAATAACCCCTGCATCAAGGCAGATAAAATCCCGCCAACCATAAAAAGTAAGCTTATTTTCCCAATCGACAATCCGAACACGTCTTTTGCATTAAGGGAAAGAATCGTCTGAACCGAAGAAACGGTCCAAAAAAGAAACAACGCCAGGAAAAACCCTAATATAATTTTAAACGACAATTCAAAATCCAAGAGTGAAAAATGCTTTTTCTCATACGTTTTCTC
>CAYUNW010000015.1:0-6913 GCA_964446235.1 uncultured Gammaproteobacteria bacterium | reverse complement strand
CTTTTGTATTCATCGATTCTTCAAGTCCTAAAGATACAAAAATCGTGCAGAAAAAAGTCAAAATCGCCGCAGCGATAAATGGAGCATTTAAGGATATTTTTGATAATACCCCACCCCAAAATGGACCGAAAACAAAACCTAAAGATATCCCCCCGGCAATTATGCCCATAGCGGCTGCCCTATCTTGCTTTTTTGTAATATCCGACATATAAGCCTGAGCTATGGAAATGTTACCGCCTGATATACCATCGATAATTCTTGCTATCAGAAGCCAAAATATTGAATGAGTCATACCCATCAATAAAAAAGAAAAGAACGTACCGATCAGCGAAAAAACCAACAAGGGTTTTCTTCCAAACCTGTCGGAGAGCTTACCCAAAATCGGGGTAAAAATAAGCTGCATCAATGAAAATGAAGCAATGAGAATTCCGGAAATGAAAGAATTACCCCCATAATTTTCCGTCAATAAGGGTAATATGGGAAAGACTATGCCATAACCTAAAAAATTTATAAAAACTATCAAAAAAATCAGAATTTTTTGACTTTTCTGCTTATCCATGCTTTTTTCGATTTATAACCTTTAGTAATATTTTGATAAATCCCAAAATAGAAAATAATATCATTATCGCTTTATAAAGTAATATCTTATCCCCGATGGTAATGTGGTTGAAAAAAATAAAATAAAAAGGAAATGACAAAAATAATATCCATATTATCTTTCTTTTCTCCTTCAGAAAAAGAGCAGATAAGATAAAGGGGTACAAAATCGGAGAAATATAATCAGCCCACATGTTCAAATCCAAATATCCAAGATAGCAATTCAATGATTGGTTTATGGTAAAAATGGGTTTATTATGTAAAAATCGTGTCAGTATTAAAGGCGTATTGCCGTCAACAGTCAAGTCCATCGCGAGACGGCGGTATATTTCCTGGATTATATCCTGATATTTACAAAAACCTAATTCTCCCATATAGTCAGTATATTATCATTGGCAAAACTGTATACCTGTTTATACACTTTACCCTGCCATTTTTCGACAGTATCGGTTACATACAGCGCCTTTGAATCAAGAGGGTGAATATATGGTGCTTTGACAAAGATATATTTGTCTTTTGTTTTATCCGCATAAAAATGCAGATAACTCTTAATCTCACCGAATTTATCATTGATAAATATTTTTTCAAAAGGCAAGGACTCACTCTCTAAAAATGCAATCATTTCCCTGTATCCGCTACCCCAGTCTACCGCTGCTCTTTTGGGATTATGTATGTAATAAACATGAAGGTAAAAAATTTGCCAGTATATGAAAATTAGTGTAACCATCAATATTTTCAGCCTCCTGAAACGAATTTCTTTGATAAAAAAAAGTATTCCTCTGGCAGTCAAAATAGAAAACGGTAAAACCATCGTCAACGATCTCAAAGCATGTGGATGCGGCTTGGATATACTGGCGGCAACCGGTGCTAAAATCAATAAACCGAAAATTAATTCATCATATTTTTTTCTGTTTTTAAACCCCCTATATAAACCAAAAATAAAAAATGGCAGCCAAACTAAGTTTTCCTGCCCCATTTCCCTAACGCTATGCCGTCCTATCTGATCACCATGAAAAAAAAGAAAGTTCAGAGAAAAATATCTGGCATAATTTTTGAAAAAGTCTTCTAATATATGAAATTTTATATCAGGAAAAAAATCTTCCGGACTGACATGGCTGTCAATTGCAAAAAATTCACTTTTGGCTCTAACCAGGCCTTCCTTTGAAAAATTAAAATTGAGAAATGGTACCAAAAATATGGCAAAAAAGAGAAATATGATGATGATTTTGTATTGATGTTTCAGGAAATATTTTGAATCGCTTTTAATAAATGGGGAAAATACTTGCAAAAGCAACAATCCGACAAACGGTGTGATGATCCTGTAGGCATTATAGCTATAAAATGTAAGTCCTGCAAAAAAAAGAGAAAAAAATAATTTAACCAGCCGATATTTTCTATCATTAATAAATGAAATAAATAAATATATCCCTAAGATAAATTCTGTCAATGCTATACTTGCCTCAAAACCAGCCCTGGAAAACTGCAAATGCCAACCGGATACGGATAAAAAAAAAGCAGCAAGCAAGGCAATTTTTTTCTTCTTAAAAATCTTTTTGAACAAGTGGTATAAAAAAAATACAGCCACCACTCCGGAAAATACCGAAGGCATACGTATGGCTAACTCATTCTTACCCAAAAAAAACATTGATATCGTGGTCAAATATATATAAACTGGCAGTTTGTATTCTCCAAATGCTTTGAAAAATAAAGGAAAGCGTTGATTATGTTCGTCATATCCTTCCGATAGTATGGAATATGCATTATTGCCAATGGAAACTTCATCTATTGCCAAACCAACCGGATAATTACTAACTTTATAAATTCGAAGAAAAACCGACATAAAAATTATCAAAGTAAGCAATATTTGGGATTTGGGATTATTTTGAAGCATCTATATCTAAAAGATAGTGGATTTCGCTAGGCATTGCAACAGTTGATATGCCCTATAATATAATGTAAAATAACGCCGCTTATGAGCTTGGAAGCCGTCAAACTGACAACCAAAATCGCAGATAATCATGGTTATGATGAGTACCGGCAGATTCCGGATTTTTCCGTCCGTTTAAGTGATGCATTATCCGAAATCGGTGTCAATACAATTCCTATGGTTGAGGTACCGGTATTCAGACCGAATAATCCCCAGATCCTCAATACTGCCGGACATGAATTCAACCATGCTGTCGTAGCGACACTTTTGGGCGCAAAAGTCGCCAGTATTTCGGTTGAACCGCAAGGATTTTCACTTGGTAGAACAGTTTTTGCCGGATATGTCTCTCCGGATCAATTCAAAATAATCGCCGCAGCCGGTGCGGTAGATACTTCCCATGGAAAAGCCCGCGGCTATTCCTTGGATATGATGTTCATACCCGACTCATTCAGAACATTAGCAGTTCAGAAAGCTGCAGGAATTCTGGCTGGAATTCCTGGAAAAGTGAAAGAGAAAGCCGCCGAGATCATCGCCTATAAAAAAAATCTTTCCGGTGACATGTTGAAAGAGGTCTTGCAAAGGGCTTATTTGGAAGTTAAGTTGGAAAATTCCCTGCATTTACTGATGGAAAAAATACAACAAGCTTTTCCGGATATTGATACTCAAAGAAATACCCAGAATATGGATGAATATAGTGTAGTTGAGTATGAGAGAAATCCAAATAAGCCACTAATTGATAAGGAAAATTCGGAAATTACCAATATCAGACTGAAATATATCAGGAACGGTACAATAACTGAAACAATTATCTGTCCTGTCTGCGGTGGTGAAAACGGCAGTCATCTGCCTGAATGTAAACTAACCAAAAAAGCTTATACACAAATCCCAATAAATGCAAAGGCAGGAATTATCATGAATTTGGGAAAAAATTAAGACAAGATGTATTTAAAAATTAGGGATTACTTTTTGCCGACGATATCTTCGATTTTGATTTTTGATAATTTTTCTTCCATTTTCTTTTCGGAAACGGATTTTTCAACTGCTTTCTGAACCTTTTCCACTTCTTTTTTGAGGTCAACCGCTTTCTTCTTCATATCAAAAACAAAACGGCGGTATACACCTAAATGACCGTCTTTTTTCAACCTTTTGATGCATTTGGTACATAAGGTGACACTTTTTTTGTAACCTTTTTCCAAAACTACGTATTTTTGCAGATTAGGTTTAAAAAGTCTTTTCAGTCGATTTTTGGCATGAGAAACCATATGGCCGGCAACCGCACCTTTATTACAATTTATACATTTTGATTGCATATAAAACCCTTTTGAATCTATATAATATATCATAACAACAAACAGTAAACAATAAACAGTAAACAATAGATCCATCCGAAGCAAAATCCCACCAAAAGCAGGATAATAATTATCAAAGTTAAAATTCAAAAAGCAAAAGTCAAAAATACAAGTTAAAAGTCAAAACTATAAAGAACTGATTACTGACAACCGACGACTGACAACTGATAATTCTTAAATACTCTTTCATGCATCTTAACTATCCCCTGTTTTTTTGCTAAAATATTTAAATGTTCGAATTTGTCATCGGTTGGATAATTTTGATAATTGCTATAAGTGTACATGAATTTGCACACGCCTGGGCTGCCGATAAAAAAGGTGACCCTACACCTAGGTTAGCCGGTAGACTGACTCTTGATCCAAGAGCACATATAGACCCAGTCGGTACGGTACTTTTGCCTCTTATGCTCTTTCTTTCCAACGCTCCATTTTTCATCGGCTGGGCAAAACCAACTCCCGTAGACACCTTCAACCTAAGACAACCCAAAAAAGACCATGGACTGATTGCTTTTGCCGGACCATTAAGTAATTTGCTTCTTGCGACTATCACTTCTTTAATTATCAGATTTTCCCCCCTAGCTACCTTTTCACCGTTTTTGACAGGAATATTGGTAATTTTTGTATCGATAAATGTCATACTGGCAATATTTAACCTGATACCGATCCATCCTTTGGATGGATTTTCTGTAGTCGCAGGTCTTATGCCTGATAAATACTACCGCGATTGGTTGGAATTATCCAAATACGGTATTGTGTTTTTGTTTCTTCTGATAATACCTTTTTTCGGTACATCGCCTTTATCCACATTTCTTTCACCTATTGTAAACTTCATCTTATCCATACTTTTACCTGAAAGAATCGGAGGATTGATATAAAAAGAAATGAATTACTACAGTATATCCATAGAAGATTCCTTTCGTTTGCTAAACACTAATCAAAATACAGGACTTAGCCAAAATGAGGCCGCTGAAAGACTGGCTAGTTTTGGCCCCAATAAACTTCCCGAAGGGAAAAAACCGTCACTTCTCATTAAATTCTTATCCCAATTTACGGACATATTGATACTTATTCTGATAGCCGCTACAGTCATATCGTTTGTCTTAGGGGAAACTGTAGATGCCATAGCTATCACCAGCATCGTTATTTTAAATGCGATAATCGGCTTTATCCAGGAAGTAAATGCCGAAAAAACTCTGGATTCCCTGAAAAAAAAGGACGAATCCTACGCGATAGTATTGCGTGACGGTAAAAATTTACAGATAAACACTGAAGATTTAGTCAAAGGAGATATCATCATCCTCGAAGAAGGAGAAATCATACCTGCCGATGCAAGGATTATCGAATGTTTTGCCTTAAGAGCTGATGAAAGTATCTTATCCGGTGAATCCAATTCCGTCGGTAAAAAAACCGATATACTTGCTGAAAATACTTTACTGGGTGATCGAAAAAATATGGTCTTTCGTGATACGAAAATTTTATCCGGTAGAGGTAAAGCACTGGTAGTAGCAACCGGAATTGAAACTCAAATAGGACAAATTGCCAAAGCATTACATAAGGAAAAGGGAGAGAAAACACCACTTACAAAAGAACTTGAACACGTAGGCAAAGCATTGACTGTTATTATATTATTCATAGCCACTATAGTATTTGCCGTAAATTATTTTAGCAATCATCCGTTTGTTGAAAGTCTTTTAGTTTCAATTTCCTTGGCAGTGGCTGCAATTCCGGAAGGTTTGCCGGCGATAGTTACTGTTGTCTTATCCTTGGGCGTGAAAAGGCTTGCCGTGAAAAAAACAATAGTTAAAAAACTGGCTGCCTGTGAAACTCTGGGAAGCGTGAAAATCATTGCTACCGACAAAACCGGTACTATTACCCAAAACAAAATTAACGCCGCAAGTATCATGATATCCGACAAATCGTCATATAAAATTGAAGGTATTGGGTACTCACCATACGGTATGTTTTATCAAAATAACAAAATTATTAAAAATCCTCTTACCAATGATAAGCTTGCTATTACGCTCGAATCTGCAATTCTGGCAAGTAATGCCAGCATTTCGCTTAAAAAGAGTAACAAAAGTATCCATAATCAGATCAACCTGAAAGAAGATGATTTAAACATCGTCGGTGATACCACGGAAGTGGCCTTATTGGTAGCTGGTTACAGAAGCGGTCTGAATGTAGATCTAATTCATAAAAATTACGAAAGAAAGTATGAAATTCCTTTTACATCAGAACGCAAAATGATGAGTGTAATTGTCATGGACAAAAAATCCAAAAAATTCCTGCTTATTTCCAAAGGCGCTCCGGAAATACTTCTCAATATTTGTCGGATTAGCCCTAAAGATAAATCTCGAATACTACAGGAGGTGGAAAATTATGCAAAAGCCGGACAAAGAAGTCTATGTATAGCATACAAACAAATCAGTAAAAAGGAATCTATGGATATACAAAAAAATGATAAACTGGCTGAAAAAAATTTAGATTTTTTGGGTATCATCGGTATGTATGATCCGTTACGGAAAGAAGTAAAAGAAGCATTGAATCTTGCCAAAAATGCCGGCATCAGAACAATCATGATCACTGGTGACCACAAAGATACTGCCCTTTCCATAGCTAGAGAAGCCGGAATTACGGATGACAGAGGTATTGCCTATACGGATGATCAAATCAATCACATGTCAGATGCCAAACTTAAGGATGTCATTGTAAACGGTGTTAGTGTGTTTGCCAGGACTTCCCCTTTAAACAAACTCAGAATCATAAAATTAATCAAGTCTTTCCCCGATACCCAAGTGGCCGTCACCGGAGACGGTGTCAATGATGCACCAGCCTTAAAAGCTGCTCATATCGGTATCGCTATGGGAAAAACGGGTACAGACATTACCCGCGAGGTTGCCGACATAGTCATCACCGACGACAACTACGCTACTATAATCGATGCCATCAGGGAAGGACGGGTAATATTTGCCAATCTGGTCAAATTTATCCGCTACCTAATCTCCTGCAATTTATCTGAAGTATTGGTCATATCTTTGGC
>CAYUNW010000014.1:6730-20330 GCA_964446235.1 uncultured Gammaproteobacteria bacterium | reverse complement strand
TGTGTATTAAGTCGTGCTTATCACCAAGCAATAACTCTGAAATTTTCAACCCATCTTTAAATAGATTTTGTCTAATAAAATAAAACGTAGATAGTATCGCAATTCTTCTTTCCCAAAGACTTGATGATCGAACTAATGTATAAAGAATCTTCCTCTCTTTGGCATATAAATAAGTTCCGACGATCTTTGGAGCGGTCAAATCAATTAAATCCCAATTATTTATAAATTTAGTATATTTTAAATATAATTTATAAATATATTTTCTTTCTTGTTCAGTGCCTCTTTCAAATTGGTCTACGAGAATCAAAAGCGCAGTCAAACGGACTTCATGTATCGGATTTTGCAATATTTTCAGACACTCTTGTATGGAAAGATTTTTGTATATTTTGACAACCTGACGGATTTTTGGCACTACTACACCGATAAATTTATCCCCTTCTCCATACTGACCTTTGCCTGTTTTGAAAAAACGCTGAAGCAATACTGCTTTTTTTGGATCAGAAACAAGTTGAAGTTCTTTGATTACGTCTTCCGCCTTCATTGTTTTACTCTACGGCTTGTTTAATCCTTTTAATGGCTTCTTTAAGACTCTCTAGGGAACCGGCAACTGATATTCTGATATATTCTGCTCTTTCCCCGGGAAGTTTTTTACCAAAATGAATCCGTGAGAGTACTGCAACCCCCTTTTTATTTTTCCTGTCGTAGGAAAGCAGGTATTTACGTAAACTTTCAGCATCTTTCAATCTCAAATGTTTGCATACCTTTGTGACATTTGGAAATAAATAAAAAGAGCCAATCGGACTATGACAACTGATTCCTCTAATCTTATTCAAACCGTTAACTACCAAATCACGTTTTTGCCTATATAATTCTACTTCATTTTGCGCCTCTGACTGATCCTTGCCAAGCGCAGCCAAAGCCGCTTCCATACATGGTTGAGGCAAGCAGGTATAAAAATTGATGGCAAAGGTAAGCATTTTGGCGCTAAATCCGGGTATTTTTGTTGCAGAATACCCTAACCTTAATCCAGTCATGGCATATGTTTTTGAAAATCCATCCATCAAAACGGTACGCTCGGCCATGCCAGGTAAATTTAAGATTGATGGAGTCACTTTGAATTTATTCCCCTTAAAGTTAACATCACGTAAATCATTCCCGAAAGAAATCCGGGAATAAATCTCATCAGTTAAAATATAGAAATCGTATTTTTTGGCCAAAATGGCTATTTCCTGATAATCATCCTTACTTAATACACCACCGGTAGGGTTTGATGGAGAATTAAGTATCAACAGTTTGGTTTTTTTACTAACCAACAACCTCAAATCCGCAATATCAAATCGGAAATTCTTTTCCTCTTTCAAGGCAATCGGTACTCTTTTTGCCCCCAGATAATCGATAAATGATTCATAAATTGGATAGCCTGGCGAAGGATAGATCACTTCGTCACCCGGATTAACCAAAAGAAACATGGTACCTGCTATTATCGGTTTACCTCCTGGTCCGTATATGACATCTTCGGCAGTAAATTTGGTACCCCTGGTAGCGTTCACATAATCGGCAGTTTCCTGCCGTAGTATTTTATCTCCTTTGGAATCGACATAGTGAGTCTGATGGTTTTTGAAAGATTGCATTGCTGCCTCAGTGGCTTTTCGGGCGATGTTGCATCCCGGTTCACCGACATTTACCCGGACAATATCATAACCCTTTTCCACCCAAGAGGATATTTCCGGACCTACAGCAAAAGCGCTTTCTGTCCCAATCCGTTCAAATGCTTTGGCAAATGATTTCATATAATTTATCTCCTTTATTTCAATTTTAATAATTGAATCGCTTTTTGGGTGATAAATTCTGCTGATAATTCAAATTCATGCAATAATTCCCATGGCTCTCCTGAATCGCCAAAGCGATCTTTAACACCGATGCTACCAAACTTCACCGTCTTACCCAAATTCGCCTCCAAGATAACGGCACTTACCAATCCGCTTAATCCGCCTTTTTGATGTTCTTCGGCGGTAATGATAGCTTTGGTTTGTATAACAGCAGCTTTAATAGCCTCTTTATCTAATGGTTTTAGAGTATGCATATTTATCACTCTTGTTTCCAGATTGTATTTTTCTTTCAAAATCCAGGCAGTTCGCATAGCCTCAGGTACCTGGGGACCACAGGCAATTATAGTCAGATCTTCATTTTCATTTTTGTATTTATTAGCCAGTTTAATATCAAAT
Source organism: uncultured Gammaproteobacteria bacterium (assembly GCA_964446235.1). GTDB lineage: Bacteria > Patescibacteriota > Microgenomatia > 2-02-FULL-39-11 > 2-02-FULL-39-11 > CAYUNW01. The sequence goes on along the minus strand of CAYUNW010000014.1, from coordinate 18,105 downwards.
GCCTCTATAAAGTTCTTCTGTAATTTCCTTAGCCTTATTACATTTGCTTTACCAAATACATACGGTGTTTTTTTATCTGTTACAACCGGAGTTGCTTCTCTGGCAAAGCGGATATACTTAGGTCCTTTTAGTTTAAGAAGCAAATACCTAGTCGCTTTCTCGGTTTCCACAACATCACAAGGAACCTCCAGATGCATATTTGGCAATACTCCAACCACATTTATTTCTTCCAAGGCCTGATGCGTAGCTCCATCTGCACCTACCGATACTCCCCCGTGGGCCCCGCCAAACATAACATTGAGATTTCCATAACAGATAGAAGTACGCATCTGGTCGGCGTTCCTTTGTGAGCAAAACACTCCGTAGGTGGACAAAACAGGCAAAAATCCCTCCCTGGCCAATCCTCCGGCAACGGTTGTCGCACTTTGCTCTGCTATACCCATAGATAAAAACCTGGATTTTCTATTGGGAAATTTTTCATAAAATTTGGAAATAGTTACAGAGGTAGATATATCGAGGCCCAGACAAACTACTTTGGGATTATCACCTTCACTCTCCAAGGCATTACCAAAACCAAACCGTGTCGGTTGCATATCGACTTTCATAATTTCCTGTTTATTCCAAAAATAATCCTTACCAAATCGTGGAATTTTTTTGCTGATAAGAAGATTAATTCTCTCTTGATGGACTCGTGCAATATTTTTATATTTTGTTACGTTGATTTTTCCATCCAAACCCAATTCCTTAAGGGCTTTATCAAGCTCCCCGTCATTGGGTGATTTACCATGCCAAGAAGCCATATTTTCCATAAAAGAAACACCCTTGCCCTTTACAGTTCGGGCGAGGATTAAAACAGGTTTACCTTCTACTTTCACGGCATTTTTAAAAGCCGTCTGAATTTCATCAATATCATGGCCGTTTATATTGATAACATGAAATCCGAAACTGGTAAATTTTTTCTCCAATGGATCAAGATTCATCACGTCTTTGGTTTTTCCATCAATCTGTAATTGATTTTTATCTACAATAACAATCAAATTATCGAGTTTGTAATGAGCTGCTTCCATAGCAGATTCCCACATACTCCCTTCATCCCATTCACCGTCACCGGTGATTACATATACCTTATGCTTTTCTTTTTTTAATTTGGCTGACAAAGCCATGCCTACCGCCAATCCCAAACCCTGACCCAGAGATCCGGTCGATACCTCAACACCTTTAAGCTTCAGCCAATGAGGATGACCCTGGTATGGTGAATCAAACTTACGAAGCCTTGCAACATCTTCAATAGGAAAATATCCGCTTATCCCTAGTGAGACATATAAAGCAGGTGCTTTATGGCCCCCTGACCAGACGATCCTATCCCTTTCTGACCAAGAAGGATTTTTAGGATCATGCCGGGCAATAGAAAGATATAATACCGCCGCTATATCCATAATAGATAAAGTCCCACCGCTATGACCAGAACCGGCACAATTTAACGAAACTAAGTTTACCCCCCTCATATAATTTGCGATATTTTCAAGATCTTTTGCGGAATACTTAATGTATACTTGTCGGGTTTTTGAATTTATTAACGGCATTTATAAATCCCTCCCCAATTTAGAAATATTTTTAACAGGACAGGAATTTCATTCAAAATAAATTATCGGTTCTTCATATATTCTGAATCTTTTTTCAAAAAGAATTTTTTTTAATATCTCATTTTGTTCATCAACTGATTGATATTTTGTAAATACATCAATCGGAATGTTGACATTCAGACAACGACGGGAAATTATATGTCTGGTGATACCGGAAGGGAAAAGAACGCCTTTTTTGACTATTTTTATGATTTGATGTCTTGTAAATGTAGGAAAAACCGAAATCATATTTTGGGTAGGATGCTGTCTGAATAACATATCAATATCATAAGTATTCGGTTTTGGCGGTAGTACATCCCTAACAATCCTCTCTTTATATATATCGGTTATCAAGGTTAATTGCTTGACTTTTTCAAGCAGTACGTCCTGTGAATATATTAAAAATACTTTACCTGCTTTGGTCACCAATGTTGCCAATCTGGATATACCTTCTTCCTTGACATAACGGTGACTGATATTTTCCATTCTTCCTTCTTTTATATTCAAACCCTGTACAGTTTTGAGCCTTTCTAAAAAATCATCCTCCTGCATACCGAATAAATGAATCCAAGAAGATAATTCAACGCTTTCCTGATTGTTGTAATCTATAATTTGAGCCAAAATTGTCGGAATATTGAGAATCTTGAAGGTTGATAACCGATTCATACCGTCAAGTTGTATATATATGTCTTTCTGCAAATTGGCTACGATAATCGGATTGGCAAGATATTTTACTTTTTTAAAACTTTCGATCAGTTTAACTGAACGGGTATCATCATAATATTCATGGGGCAAAATATTTTTAACACTCAAAATTTGTAAATGGTATATATTGTTTTTCATAAAAAATTAAAAAGCTGGAAATTTGGGCTTCTTCCCGCTAAGAATATTTATAACATCACCAACTACAGTAATACTGGCCATAATTAATGCTTCTTTTGTGGATGCACCGATATGCGGTGTTAAAAGACAATTTTCCAGTTTTCTCCATTTGGAATCACCTGCTAACGGTTCGGTAGAAAAAACATCCAAAGCTGCTCCGGCAATTTTTTTGGTTATTAACAATTGATAAAGCGCCTCCTCATCGACTATCTCCCCGCGGGAAGCGTTGATAAAAAGTGCATTTTGATGCATCAAACCCAATAATTTTGCATTTATCATACCTTTGGTGTGATCGTTTAGGGCTAAATGTATGGTAATGATATCTGATTGTAAAAATAAATCATCCAATGATGTTGTACTGTAACTACGACTGAATATATGTGTTTTGGCTCCAAAAGCTTTCACCAAATTATCCACTTTTTTACCAATATTGCCATATCCGATAATGCCAATAGCTTTTGAGTTTAATTCCTTACCCGAAAGCTCTTTTTTCAACCAAAGACCCTTATCCATAGATAAAAAAGCCTTTTTATAATTTCTAAGTAATGACAAAATAAGCCCAATTGTATGTTCCGCTACAGCCTGAGAATTGGCATAGGGAGCATTGGTGACAACGATACCTTGATTTTGAGCGGAATTCCAATCAATATTATCTATACCCGAACCGACCCGGCCGATAACTTTTAAAGATTTACCTTTTGAAATTATTTCCTTGGTAACTTTGGTTCTACTTCTTACAACTAACGCCTGATACTTATCAATGCGTTGAGTTAATTCCTGCGAAGTAATTTCCGGCAAATAATCGTAAACGTATTTGTTGGCTGAAAAAATATCCAAGGCTTGAAGATCAATTTTATCCGAAATTAGAATATTCATATCAATTCTTTATATTCCCAACCGTATTTTTCAAAGCATTAATAGCTTCGTCAATATCATTTTTTCTGACATAACCCATATGAGCTATTCTGATAATTTTACCTTTGGTTTCACCCATACCACCGGCTAATACGACATTATGCTTTTCGCGCATTTCGGAAAGCCAAATATGCCCATCAACTCCTTCGGGTATAGTAATGGAAGTAACAGTTGGCGAGGCATTATCATCTGTCGTAAATAAAGTAAGAGCGATTTTTTTGATTTTTTCACGTGTATATTCCTTTATCTGTAAATGTCGTTTAAAAATCTTTTCCTTTCCTTCTTTAACCATAAGTTTTAAGCCTTCATCAAGACCATAAATTGTTGTCAAAGCGCAAGTAGCCGGAGTTTGATTTTTCTGAGCAAATTCACGATACAATGAAAGATCAAAATAATATTTAGGAAATGTTGATGTTGTGTGATATTTCCATGCCTTTTCTGAAACAGAAATCATAGCAATTCCCGGAGGAGCCATCCATGCTTTTTGAGATGCGGTAATCAGAACGTCAATACCTAATTCATCCGTCGGTAAATCTACTGCACCCAAAGCGCTGATACCATCAACTAAGAGTAACGGTTCTGATTTTTGAGAATGAATTAACGGCACTAGATCTTTGAGATTATTTATCACTCCGCTTGAAGTTTCGTTAAGAGTAATAAATACTCCTTTGACGGACTTTTTGGAATTAAAAAATTTCTCAAGCTCAATCCTGTCAAATGCTTTTCCTGCCGGAATTTTGACATGATATACACTGGCACCGTACCGTTTGGCAATTTCCGCCCACCGGTTACCGAATTCACCACAGGTGAAAAAGACGACTTCATCTGCCGGAGAAAAAAAATTGACTACTCCGGCTTCCAAACCGCCCATTCCTGAACCGGTCAAAAGAAAAATGTCATTTTTTGTCTGAAAAAAAATTTTAAGATTTTCTACGATCCGTTTATGGATTTCCTCATATCTTTTACTCCTATGATTAATCATTTGGGCAGATAGAGCTTTTAAAACATATTCGGGTAAAGGAGTTGGACCGGGAATTCGTAAATTTTCTTGTTTTTTCATCATACTTTTTATGAAAGTATTATTCTGTTAGATTAACATCTTAAAAAGCAAATTGTCAATTTACATTATAAAAAGTTTATATTGACATCAGTTTAAATTATTTATAGACTGTTGCAGCCTGCTAGATATTAATGCAGAAACCTTTATCCCTACTATTGGCAATTATCTTATCCCTAAATTTACTGAAATTTTTCCTATACTTTAAATCAAATCAATTCATACCAATTAACTGGAATAATTATATTTTGCATAGCGATCATTTCGAACACGACTACCGGCTTACCAAAGGATATTTTGACTTCTTTCAGATTCAATCCCCCTGGGACGGACAATGGTATTTATTTCTTGGCCAGAGAGGTTATCCTGAAAAACCACATGATGTAAGTATTAATGGATGGACAAATCCGACAAGATTTACCTATGCTTTTTTCCCTTTATATCCGATATTATTGAAAATCAACTATCTGACAATCGGTAATATCTATCAATCTGCTTTTATCCTTACAAATATTATTTTAATTATAACCATACTGAGTTTGTTTTATACTTTAAATAAAATCTTCAATCAACAAACAGCCTTTTGGACCACGCTACTTCTATTTACCAGCCCATTTGCTATATTTTTAAACAGTTATTATCCTGAAGGTCTTTTTTTACTTCTGCTTAGCTGGTTTTCAAATTTTCTTATAAAAAGAAAATGGTTGCTAACTTCGTTGTTTATGGGTTTATTGATAGTAACCAAGCCTAATGGGTTATTCCTTTATCCTGTATTTATATATTTTTTAATAAAAAGTATCAGGAATAAAAATTCAGTTATCAAAATTTTTCCATACATATTAATTTCCATAATTCCTTTTTGCGGTTTACTATTGTTTAATAGTATCTATACCTCAGATCCGTTATTTTTCTTTAAGGCACAAAGGCATTGGTACCAATCAAACGGATTTTTAGATTCATTATTATTAAATATTCAAAGAATTAAAAACTATTATTATTTACCTTTGCACGATTTCCAATATTCCAAAATTGATATTTTAAGCCTAATTTACGGATTGATTTTGATTATTACGGGTAGAAAATATATAAAAAGAGAATTATTACTGATTAGTATCTGTCTTTTTATATTTCCCTTAGTACTGAAAAATACGCAATCATTCTCAAGATACCAAATCGTTTCTTTTCCTCTATTTATTGCGCTATCCGAACAAATTTCCAATAAATTTATGAAATTTCTGATACTCACATTATTTATAATTACTTATCTTGTTACTTCACAACTTTTTATCAATTGGTACTGGATCGGTTGAATTTCCCCACAAAAAAATCCGGCTTAAAAAAGCCGGATTATTTTCTGATTATTACTTTTAACAACCAAAAGGTGGTAGGAAGAAAAAATAGCACACGAATACTAATAAGTTTATATAAACCGTAGTTTATAAAAACTAGTTTGTTTTTAGCTGAAAAAACTAACTAAAAAAATAGAAAGGAGGTGATCCATCCCCACCTTCCAGTAGGGATACCTTGTTACGACTTAGTCCCCATCATTGAATTCAGCTTAATCCCCAAATAATTATGGGGGTATCGGCTGCCCTCAACTTTGTTGGCTTGACGGGCGGTGTGTGCAAGACCCGAGAACGTATTCACCGCGACCTGCTGATCCGCGATTACTACCGATTCCAAGTTCATGGAGTCGAATTGCAGACTCCAATTCCAACTGAGGTGAAATTTTAGAGATTTGCTAAAGCTTACGCTCTTGCGACTCGTTGTTGTTCACCATTGTAGGATGTGTGTGGCCCAAGGCATAAGCGCCGTGCTGACTTGACGTCGTCCCCACCTTCCTCCCAAGTGATACTTAGGCAGTCCTGTTTGAAAAATTAACAAACAGCGGGGGTTGCGCTCGTTACCCCACTTAAGGGAACACCTCACGGTACGAGCTGACGACAGCCATGCAGCAGCTGTCTAACCTGGAGGATCTCTCATTTCTGAAAGAACATACGGTTAGATGTCAAACCTTGGTGAGGTCTTTCGCTTCGTCTCGAATTAAACCACATGCTCCACCGGTTGTGCGGGTCCCCGCCAATTCCTTTGAGTTTCAACCTTGCGGCCGTACTCCCCAGGCGGGGTGCTTAACGCGTTAGCTTACGTCAGTCCCGATAAATCGGGACCAACTAGCACCCATGCGTTTAGGGCTAGGACTACGCAGGTCTCTAATCTGCTTCGCTACCCTAGCTTTCGTGCCTCAGCGTCAGAATTTGGTTGGTTTTTTGCCTACGCGCTTGGTGTTCCTTTCGATATCAACGCATTTCACTGCTACACCGAAAGTTCCAAAAACCCCTCCAAACCTCTAGTCCGGCCATCTCTTACCCGTGACAACGTTGAGCGTTGACATTTAAAGTAAGATGTTCCGGACCGCCTACGCGACCCTTTACGCCCAGTAAATTCGGATAACGCTTGCGCCCTACGTATTACCGCGACTGCTGGCACGTAGTTAGTAGGCGCTTATTCAAATTGCCTCGATGGCAAAATAAAAGAGGTTTACACACCGAAATGCTTCATCCCTCACGCGGCGTCGCGCGGTCAGGCTTTCGCCCATTGCCGACGATTCCCAGTTGCTGCCACCCGTAGGTGTATGGCCCGTATCTCAGTGCCATTGTGGCTGGTCATGCTCTCACACCAGCTACCCGTCATAGCCTTGGTAGGCCGTTACCCCACCAACAAGCTGATAGGAATAAGGCTCCTCCCAAAGCGGGCAGTTACGCCCTTTAATCTTTCGACCATATGCAGGATTACCCCGTCTTTCGACGAGATGTCCTTCACTTTGGGGTAGATACCTTACTATTACTCACCCGTCCGCCATTAGCCCCTTGCGGGGCTCATTCGACTTGCATGCTTAAGGCACGCCGCCAGCGTTCATCCTGAGCCAGGATCAAACTCTCAATAAAAATTGAACGGAGAACTTCAATATTAAAAAATACTGAATTTCTATCCGTTTCCTACCACATTTTGATTGTCAAAGTGCTTTTTAAGACAAAAAACCCGCCAGAAATGCGGGTTAGTTGCAGATTTCTGACTGTATTTACATTCTTTTTTCAAAAATAATTTCAAAAACCGAATTTGACTATATCAATTTATATACCGTTTGTCAATATATCTTCAAGTCGATATTTCACTCTATGAAGTTTACTTACCGATAGTAAAGGTCAAAGGGAAAGCTTCCGTTAAAATATTATCCGGCTGATCTATGGAGTATACTGCGGATGCACCGTCTTTAATATCAAAACTCATGGTTGATTCGAACTCACCTTCCACTTTTGGTTTAAACTGAAAGTTTGCAATTATTCCGGATGCAACATCTTCTTGCGCAATTGAAGAAAAAGAGAATGTTCCATTTTCCTCATCAATTAGTCCGCCGGACAAGGTAAACGGTCCACCTGCCTGTAAAGTAGAAGGTAATATTTCCAGAATTTGGCTATCATAATTTAAGACAATATCTATTCCGGAAACTGATTTTACGGAATTTAATAATATTGAAACTGTATCAGGTTCTGAATATAACAATTGTAAATTAGCACCTTCCAAATTGGCCTTCGTCTGGTTGTTAAGGGTAGTTGAAGATCCGACTCTTACGGCAGAAAATAAAATACTTATAACAAACACGAAAAAACCTAAATATAAAGGCAGTCTTTTTAGTATTTTCATTTACTAAATTATGAGTATATTGATTAGGATTGTCAAGTTAGACCGGATTATTCTTATCTTTTTCGATATCCTCGGGTTTAATATCCAAATTCATATGAGCTTCTTTTGATTTCTGATCGCTTTTCTTCTGTTTCACTTCAACAAGCATACTATCATCTTCCTCACTTTTCTTCTTTTCTACTTCTTTTTTTGCTTTTTCCTCTATTGACAGCTGCTGACCGATTTGTTTACATGCTTCAAGTTTAGCTTTAACGTAAGCTGTAATTTCGGCTTCTGAGAATCCACCTAGCAACATGTACGGCAAAATCTCTGATACCTGTTCCAATCCTTTTTCTCTAACTTCAGCATTTTCGGATAATAGTTGATTATAAACATTAGTCAATTTACGTTTTTCATTTCTTATCCAATCCTCACGGCTTTTTATATCTTCGCTGGTTGGAACAGGTGCATCGTTATAATGTTTTAGCCACATTGATTTTACTTCCTCATAATCTTCAAAAGATACGCTGGATTCTTTGGCTTTTGCTTTAGATAACTGACGGACCTCATCTACCTGTTCAGCAGTGACCTGAGCTTTTTTGGCAACAACATCTTTTGCTGTATTTTTTTGCAATTTACCTTCGATTATATCTTTTAAAATCTCCTTGACCTTCTGCTCATCAAGTTCCGTTTGTTTTGACACTTGACTAAGAGCCTGATCTGATTCTACAGCTTGGCTTGATGCTAATATAATCAGTTCCCTGACTTTTTCTTCTGTAATACTGTTTTTTTCCGCTATAAGCTGATAGGATTTATCACTTAATACATCAGTTTCTACAATGTTTTCCAATATCTTACGCACTCTTTCTTCGCTCAAACTGGTTTGCTGGGATAATTTCTCCACATTTTCCCTGACGGTTGTCACTGTGTTTACTGTAGATGAAAGTACTGCTTTCAATTGGTTTATTGCAGTAATCAACTCATTTACTTTTGCTTCCGGTAGACCTGTTTCTTTGGAAATCACAGAAACATTAACTTGTGGTTTGACAACTACTTCAGTTTTTGCCCCAATTCTCTCAGATAAAGAATCACGGGCATACCCCAGTAATTTGACTTGTCTAATTAAAGTCTGCAAGTCTTTTTCGGACGCCATAAGAATCTCCTGAGCTTTTCTGTCCCCCGAATACGCTCTCCTCTGAAGCTCTGCTCGAATTTGCTGAAATTGCTGACGCGAACTATCATCCGATAAATTGGAAGGCGTCTTAATATTTTGCAATCTTTCGGAAACAAAACTTTGTTGAGTTTTGTTCAATTCCATCCTAGAAATATCAGCAAGCGAACCAACCGCAACATTCAATGATCTAGCTATTTCAGAAGTATTAGCATGGGAAATATCACGGATTTGTTCCATCCTAGATGTTTGAGTTTGACTTATATCCCTGTCTACTGTGGTTCTGAAAGGCAATTTCATTCCAATACTAGCATCGGATCCGGACAATGGAGTTAGCGGTTGCGGAGATGGAGGAATCTGTCTCATTCTATCAAGTATCGAATTGAGACTGGCGTTTCCAGCAGCTATCAATTCACAACAATAATCTCTGAAAATCCTCAGTAATAACCAAGGTAAAATCATCACTGCCCAAAGCATTATCAAAGATATCAGATATTCAGCAAAAGTATCCACATAACTTGAAGAATTTGTCAAAGATAAGCTTTGGGCTGGACCACCATACAATATATTTATGGCGGTAGGATATACCACCTCCCCACTTAATGAACGTCCAAAACGGAATGGAAACGGAATTCCTGCGGACCATATTTTTGTTAATGCTCCTAAAAATATCGACAATAATGGTCCATAAAAAAGCCATTGGAAAAACACTCCTATCCAAATCCAACCGGTATTTCTAATAAACACAAACGGCATAAGTAAGGCCAAAAATGGCGACAAAACCAGCAGAAACCATAATATAATTGTTCTTAAAACAACAATTATTCCCATTACATAATATGTCAAGGTAGTAAGTCTGATGACAGTTAAGGCAACATTGGCACTTTCTGCGACTATCGGATCGAAATTCCTGTAACCGACAAAATTAAGGTAATTATCTTCGGTGTTGGCATTTGCAAATACTATATTAAAAAGCTCTTTTCCCCCTACCTGCTCTATGAAAAATCTCATTATCACTTCTGCTATCTGAATCAATCCCAATACAATTATGTAGGAAAATGTGATATAGAAAAGAATTTTAACTATTTTAATAAAAATTGAAAAATAGCCCGATGCCGATAACGGACCTCCGGTGATTCCGGACAAAGCTACACCAAAAATACTTCCTCTTCTTGATAAAATAATCCCCATGCCGATGGAAACGATAACCAATAGTACAAAAACATACATTATGTTTCTGGAAATCCCCCAAAGTTCTATAAATACCGGGTGATAATGAATTGGTGGACTGGAAAATACCCACCAGATAAACTGTCGGGCTCTTTCGGCACTTTTCCCTACATCGGTAACTTCCGAGTCAAATAACCAATAAGATTCTCCCGGTTGGGCTCCAACAGTTGGCGTAGGGACATCAACAGCATACAACTTGTTACTAAACAGAGGAAAAAAAATGGCTATAAAAAAAGAGATAAGCAACAGTTTATAAAACTTAGACTTTTGAAAAATAAATTTTAAATAAAATTGGGCAGTAATTTTATTCATCAATAAAATAATTATATATTATTTCCGCGAAAAATTAAGTCCATCCATAAGTTTATATAATACGATCCCGCAGCAAACCATCACATTCAGTGATTTATTTATCCCATACATCGGTAATTCCAAAATAGTATCGCACATTTTCAATACATCCTCCGATATACCGTACGTCTCATTGCCGACAACCAAACATAACGGAAATACAGCTTTGAAATCAAACAGGGAGATGCTTTTATGATGTTGTTCTATGGCAACAATTTTCATTTTTGGATTTTCTTTTTTCAGATCATTGATTGCCTTTGCGGCAGATTTTTGGTATTTCCATTGAACCCATTGCCAGGTATTTATTGAGGATTTTTTTATTTTTGTATTTGGAGGTGTTTCTGTTTCACCACAGAGATAAATTTTTTTTGCACTTACAGCATCAGCCAACCGAAAAATTGAACCGACATTGTAAGTATCTAAAACGTTATCCAAAATTATAAAGATTGGACTTTTTCCAAGCATT
>CAYUNW010000014.1:2781-6720 GCA_964446235.1 uncultured Gammaproteobacteria bacterium | reverse complement strand
TCCTTAACTGCCAAGCATTAAGTTTATCCATAAGCTAAATTCCGAATATTTTACCAACTATTAAACCAATCAATAATCCTATTAATCCACCGGCTATTACGTCACTTGGGTAGTGCTTTCCCAAATATATCCTGGAAAAGGAAATCAAAATTGCCAAAGTAAAAAAAACAAAAGTAAATTTTTTGTGGGCTTTGGATAATATGTATGCTGCCGCAAACGACATAGTCGTATGTCCTGATGGAAACGAAAAAGATTTATGAATATTTTCCAAACCTTCGATATTCATTAATGTCATTTCAGGACGTAATCGTTTGAATAAATTTTTCATGACCAATTCAACAGTTACTACTACCGTCAAAATTGCATAACTGATTGCATAAAAAACATCACTGTCACTGACAGCTTCCCATACAACCAATAAAATCAGACTTGCAATCCATACAAGTCCTAAAGTTCCAATTCCTGATAAAAATAAAAATATGAAGTTCAAAATTTGTGGATGAGGTAAATTATAAACCCATAAAAAAATTTTACTATCCAAGAGCAAGAATTTTTCTATCATTTTTTAATTATAAAGATAAAAGGTTATATTTACAAAGATTTAAAATGTCTTTCAAGCCTTTGATTAAGAAGCTGGGGTTACTGTTTTTGTAACTGTTTTTGTTGGTGTTAGGACAGTATTTGTAGCTTTTGGTGTGTTAGTCGGTTTTACTGCGGTTTTGGGTGTGGCCGATGGACTGGCAGTCGGTGATAAAGGTTCTGAGGTAGGAGTAATATAGATAATTTCAAAATCCGGCGTAACCGGAACTGGAGAAATAAGCTTATTTTTAGAAGATATAAACATCCACCCGATGATTAGCAATACAGTAATAATTATTAAGGGTATCAGTATCTTAAGTTTGCCGATTGAATTATTCATCCTTTATATTATAGATAATTTTTAGGAAAAATAAAAATTCAGAAAAATATTTTATTTGATACCCGGACAATCCATCGCTCCGTATGGCAATTCAGAGCAACGCATTCTTGGGAGTGAATTTTCCATATCTGTTTTTTTATTAAATATCCCCAGCACGTTTACATTATCATCTGACACTTCCTGCTGGGAAATCAAATCTGTATCAGGAACATATGCCTTTTCTCCTTCAATGGTACCTTGAGGAACAAGACAGCCCAATGACTCATATGCTTTTTTATTACCGAAACTGAAAAGATCCTTAAAAAAAGCAAATACTTTTTGCAGAACGTTTTGAGAATCGGTAGTCTCCTCTTGTGGTGTACATCGGGAAGATGAAATGCTGTATTGATGGGCAGCGCTTAATGATGACTTATCGCTTGCTATGCTCGACGCCTGATTCAATACTGCAGGTTGGCTTGCCGTTATATCAGTGCTGGTACCTAAAACGTTATCGCCGAAATTTACTCCGAAAGGAAGGTTTGATTTGTTTATTGCAGTAAGCTGATCTGCTATGGAATCAAGGTCTAGTTTAGCAACAGGAATTGTCGGAGATGACGTAGGACTCTGTGCTGATACTGAATCCAGATTTTTAAAAAACAAGCTGCAAATCAATACCAAAGTAATAATGAACTTGAGCATAAGTATAGTATAACATTGGAATTTTTAGGCTATCAATAATTTTAATTTTTAACAGAAACGATGTCATCTTTTTTCCAGGCGGCAAATTTACATTTAGGATAATTCATACAGCCATAAAACTGTTTACCCCGCCTTGTTTTTTTGATGATAATTTCACCCTGACACTGCGGACAAATTATACCAGCCTTTTCGATGATATTTTTTTTGTATTTACAATCAGGATATCCGGAGCATGCCAAAAACTTCCCATATTTGGATATTCTTACAAGAAGCGCTTTTCCGCATTGAGGACATTTTTCATCCGTTTGTCCTAAATCAATTTTGACTTTACCGGCAGTTTTGAAAACAGAATCGATTTTATTGATAAAAGGACCATAAAATGAACTGATTAAATCATTCCAGGCAAGTTTACCGTTGGCTATTTCATCTAAATTATCTTCCATTCTTGCGGTAAAAGTCACATCAAATAAATCCGGAAAATTCGCAATAAGAAAATCATTCACCGCAAATCCTAAATCCGTAGGATGAAATTTCTTTTCAATTTTTTCTACATACTTTCTATCCTGTATGGTGCTGATTATCGGAGCATAAGTTGATGGACGCCCGATACCTTTCTCTTCAAGAATCTTTATCAATGAAGCTTCATTATATCTGGAAGGAGGTTCTGTAAATTTTTGCTGTGGTATAACCTTATTTAATTTCAACATATCGTCCTTATACAAATCCGGCAATTCTTTATCAATCTTCTGATCATTTCCTAATATCAAAAATCCAGAAAAAATCAGTTTTTGGCCTTGAGCTTTAAGTAAATAATTTTTATCATTTTGCGATGCGTTTATATCAACGTCTCTCTGTTTGATAACCGCATCTTTCATTTGGCTTGCTACAAACCGCCTCCAAATCAGGCTGTACAAAAATTCCTGATCTCTTCCTAAATCAGCCGATAAAACGGTTAAATTGCTTTGATTTTCCTTCTGTTTATTGATATTTCTATAGTCTTTTTCGCTTATTTTGAATACGTTAGTAGGTCTGATTGCTTCATGAGCCTCTTGAGCTACTTTGGATTTAGTTTTATAGATTTTTTTGGATTGAGGTAAGTATGGTTCACCGTAAATTTTGTCGATAAAATCTCTAACCGAATCAATCGCCTGCTGGGCAATATTGGTGGAATCTGTCCGATGATACGTGATCAAACCTTCTTCATAAAGATTTTGAGCAGTTCTCATAGTTTTTTTAGCACTCCAACCGAGTCTGTTGACAGCAGCCTGCTGTAAAGTTGAAGTAGTAAAAGGTGGAGATGGCGACCGGTATGTATCTTTACTATTAATATTTTTTACTTTATAAGTTGCCTTATTCAAATCTGTTTCACATTCATTAGCCTGAATTGCAGATTTGATATCTACTTTTTTACCATTCAGGGAAACAAGTCTGGCTATAAATAATTTTTCATTCTTTGATAACTCCACGTCAACCAACCAATATTCACTAGGCTTGAAAGCTTGTATTTCCCTTTCTCTTTCTACAATCAATCTAACCGCCACGGACTGCACTCGACCTGCTGACAACCACCTTTTCGATAATTTGTTCCATAACAAGGGTGACAGTTTATATCCGACAATACGGTCTAATATTCTTCTTGCCTGTTGGGCATCAACCATTTTTGAATCTATGTTATGCGGATTTTTCAATGACTCCAGAACCGCTTCTTTGGTAATTTCATGAAAAACAATCCTGAAGAAGGAATTTTTTATCTTATTTCTTTGTCCATCAAGTATGGAATGAATATGATATGAAATCGCCTCTCCTTCACGATCCGGATCGGTAGCCAGATATATTTCTTTGGCTTCTTTGGATATTTTTTTTAATTCATTTACCCTCATCTTACGATCTTTGATAATTTCATATTGAGGTAGGAATTTGAAACTTACCTTACTTTCAGATTTTATTTCTTGGATATCAATACCTAGTTTTTTTTGCGGTAAATCACGAACATGCCCGTAAGTAGATTCTATCCTGAAACTAGAATCCAGGAATTTCCCTAAAGTTTTTGCTTTTGTAGGAGACTCAACGATAATTAATTTATCCATATATTATTTGATGAAAAACTATTTTACCTAACTTGTCAAGTGTGAATCGCTCAGGTAGCTATTCTTAACTTACCGTCGTTTGAACTTCCAATAAACCCTTTGAGTTGTAAATTAGTAATCGCGATAGCAGCTTTTTGGATATTGGCTTTTGTCAATTTTACAAGTTCATCCATATATAAACTTTCTTTGGTCAAAATATCATAAATGGTTTTTTCGAATTCAGTCAAACCGTCGGTTTGCCTTATTGATCTCTCT
>CAYUNW010000014.1:0-2771 GCA_964446235.1 uncultured Gammaproteobacteria bacterium | reverse complement strand
AATCTATGGACATCCAATTCATCATCGAAGCGATCAAATTCTTCGAAAATATCAGAAGTTTCACTAACCATCTTTGCTCCTTGTTTGATAAGTTGCAATGGGCCTTGTGACAATTCCGAAAAAATACCCCCCGGTACTGCAAATACATCCCTGCCTTGTTCTGCCGCAAGCCTGGCTGTAATTAACGATCCGCTTACTTTTGTTCCTTCTACAACTAAAACACCTTCAGAAATTCCACTGATAATCCGGTTTCTTGCCGGAAACAAACCTTTGTTTGGTTTAAATCCGAACGGGTATTCGCTTATTATAGCTCCGTCTTTTGCTAAAATGTTATGATATAAAATAGTATTTGAAAGAGGATGAATTATATCAACACCGCATCCTAACACCGCTACCGTCTTCCCTTTTTCATCAAGACAAAAACTATGTGCAAAAGCATCAATACCCATTGCTAAGCCTGATACTATAATGAAATTATTATTGACCAAACCAGATATAAATTTTTTTGTCACCTGTTTACCGTAATATGTCGGTTTACGGCTGCCAACTACGGCAATAAATCGCATTTTTGAGTTGAAAATATCGAAATTACCTTTCACAAATATCCCTATAGGCGCATCAATAATTTGTTTGAGCAAATTAGGATATGACGGGTCATTTTTGGCAAAATAACGAATATTGTTCTTATCTAGTATTTTTTGGTACTGACTTATACGGAAATTCTTACGAAAAATTAGAAATTTATTGACCAAAGTTTCACCTAAACCTGTTTTAAGTAAAATCTGTTTGTCTGCAAACCAGATTCTTTCAGCGCTACCAAAATGTTCAATCAATAGAGAAAACCTTAAAGGTCCAATACCCGGAAAAGCGGAAAAACCAAGATAAAAGCTAGCCTCATCATCAATCATATATTATCAGCTTGAATTGGATCTATAATTTCTTTAGTAAACCAATATTTGAAAATCTCTTTGGCAAGCGGTGCGGCCACCGAACTGCCTTCTCCGCCTTCTTCAACCAAAACGGTAACAGAAATTTCAGGTTTGAATACCGGTGCAAACGCAGTAAACCAAGCATGGGTTTTTTTCAAATTACCAAATTCTGCCGTACCGGTTTTACAGGCTATTGGTATTCGGACAGATTTTTTTGCAGATCTGGTAGATTCTTTAGCCGGGAAAAAATCGAGTTCATCAATCTTTAAATTATCATTTTCAACATGAAAATTAAATAACGGCCATCCTGTTCCGCCGTCTTCACAAGCAGCGATCATGCCCTTTTTTACTGTTTCAATATTTTCTCTTTTGAATTCCAAAATACGACAGGATTTTAAATCATTTTTGTTTTTATCCAAATGAGGAGTGCAAAATATTCCGTCTGTTGCAATAAGATTTGTCCACGTATTCACATGCAAAGGGGTTGCCTGAATATCTCCTTGTCCAATGGCAATATGATAAGTATTACCTAAAAACCAATTTTGCCCCAATACCTCTTTCCGCCATATAGGATCCGGCATTAATCCTTTCTCAAATCCCGGCAAGTCTATATTGATATCACTTCCCAATCCCATTTTTTTTGCATATTCAGCTATTGTTTCAATTCCGGTTTTCTCAGCTACTTTATAAAAATAAATATCATTTGAACGCTTCAAAGCTGTAATCATATCTACAAATCCATCGGTTTTTCCGTATTGGGAGAAATACCAATTCCCAAAGCTGAAATCGCCGACCTTTAAAACTCCGGTATCCTCAATTTTTGTATTTTTATCTATAGCATCTGATTCTAATGCTGCCAAAGCGGTGATTATTTTAAAAGTTGAACCCGGTGGATATAGACCTGATATAGCTCTATTAAAAAGCGGATTATCTTCTCTTACAAAAATTTCGTCAATTCCATTACCGGTTATAAAAATATTAGGATCAAAACCCGGCTCCGAAATCAACGATAGGATTTCTCCGGTATTGGGATTACTGACTATTAATGCACCTTTTTTTCCGGTCATTATTTCCTTGGCTTTGGACTGAAGACCAGTATCTATAGTTAAATAAAGATTTTTCCCCGGTTGCGGCTCAAATCTTCCCAATACTCTAACTTGCTGTTCAAACGCATCTACTTCATATAATTTTTTACCGTCTTTACCACGTAAATAATTATCATAAAAAAGTTCGATACCGTTTTTACCAACCATATCTTTCATCTTATATGGATTTTCAATGGATTTACCTTTGTTTTGGATTGTCAACTTTTGGTTAAAAAGTGAAATTTCGTCATTATTTATCTCCCCAATATATCCCAAAATATGACTGAAAACATCCTTATAAATATATTCCCTTGTGACACCTTCTACTAACAAATTTTCATTATCGGGAGTCGATTCGTCAGTGTTTTCTTTGCCGTAATCTTCAAGCGGGATATTACGTACTAAAGGTAATCCGTTTCTATCATAGATTATGCCTCTTGGAGCAAGTATTCTAACTTCACGTAATCTGTTATTAATAGCCAATTTCCGGTAGTTTTCCCCTTCTATTACCGTCAATGAAAACAATCTGGCTATCAGCAATCCTAATCCGAAAAGCAAAACTGCACCGAAAAGAAAAAATACATAAGGTTTACGATGATAATCCCCTTCTTCATTGCTCATTTTGATATGAGACGATTTTTTGGAAAAAGAAAGCTGTTCGCTAAAGATAAGGCCAAGATTCTTATTGGGCATAAATTTAAAAAACAAGTTTTATCCTAATACTTCAATCTACCGCCGTCAAACCAATGCGGATATA
>CAYUNW010000013.1:0-22135 GCA_964446235.1 uncultured Gammaproteobacteria bacterium | reverse complement strand
ATCAATTACTTCTTTATCCTTGGTTTGCTTTGATAATTGGATGTGTGATGTCTGATTTGGTGAATAAGAGAACAATAAAATTATTAGCTATTATCTTTTTGATCTTTTATTTATATAAGAATAATTTTGTTTTGGTAAATTCTGACTTTTCTTATTCATATGCCGATAAAATGGAAGCGGTAAACTATGCAAAAAGATATCTTAATAATCAAAATTATGCTTTAGAATCAATAGGAGGATGTCAAAGATTTGGTGGTTATAGATATCTTTTTGCAAAAAATATCTATAAACCTGTAAGTTCTTATATAGATCCTTATTTTGGATGGTTGTACGCTTATAGCGATGTAACCTTCAAGCCTGAAATAGTTGTGCTTTTATCATTAATCGATAAAAGATTTGATTATAATTTGAAAAATAATCTTGAAACGGACACCCAGAAATTTCTAGGCGGTTATACGCTTATTGACAGTAAATCTATTGATAATATAAATATATACATATTAAAACCTAGATTATAATCATGAAATTATCTATTTTAGTACCGATATACAATGAAGAAAAAACTATCGGTTCTGTTTTGTTGAAATTAGCAAATCTGAAGCTTTCATGTGAAAAGGAAATTATTGTAATAAACGATGGTTCTAGGGACGATTCGGAAAAAATTATAAAAAACGTCATTTCAACAGATAAAAAACATATCATTAAATATGTTCATCATTCCAAAAATTCAGGTAAAGGAGCATCTATTAGATCAGGTATAATGAAAGCCAGCGGTAATTATATCCTTATACAAGATGCAGATTTTGAGTATAATCCGAATGAAATTCCAAAATTGATACAACCAGTATTGAACAAATCTGATAAAAAATTGGCCGTATATGGTTCTAGATTTAAAAATAACAAGGCGGTAATTCCATTTTTATATCTATTGGGAAATAAATTTTTAACCTTTATTACAAATTTATTATGCGGTTGGAATTTGACCGATATGGAAACTGGTTATAAACTTATTCCGGCATGTTTTTTGAAAAATATTAAACTTGAATCTTTTAGATTTGATATCGAACCGGAAATTACAATGAAACTCTTCAGACAAGGTTATAAAATAGTAGAAATACCTATTAGTTATCAAGGTAGATCGCATTTTGCAGGAAAAAAACTAACTCCAATAGACGCAATAGGAGCATTAAAAGCATTAATTAAGTTTAGATTTTAAATAAATGAATATAGATATTTCTATAATTGTACCTATATACAATGAAGAAAAAAGTATTGGAATTTTATTAAAAAATATCATATCTGCAATTGAAGGGAAATATAATTACGAAATAATATGTATTGATGACGGGTCGACTGATAATACGATAAACATATTAGAAGAATTAAAGCAAAATAATAACAAACTTAAGATTATTTCATTTAAAATAAATTACGGTAAATCTATTGCCTATCAATATGGGTTTTCAAAATCAAGTGGAAAATATATTGTGACAATAGATGCAGATTTACAGGATGATCCTCAAGAAATTCAAAAAATGGTCAATTATATAAAAAAAGGTTTTTCGTTGGTTGTTGGATGGAGAGTGAATAGAAAGGATAAGTTTATAAAAACTATTGAATCTAAGATTTGGAATTATTTAATTAATCATTTAACTGGTTCAAAATTGCATGATATAAACTGTGGTTTGAAGATTTTTGAAAAAAAGGCATTGAATTCAATTAAATTACATGGTGATTTTCATAGATATTTACCTTTGATATTTTTTCTCCACGGATTTAAAGTGACTGAAGTGAAGGTTAATCACAATGAAAGAATCTATGGTAAGTCAAAATACAATAATTTACGGGCAATTTTCGCATTTTTTGATTTTTCTACTACAATTTTTTTATATAAATTTAATAAAAAACCCATGTATTTCTTCGGAAGTATCGGAGGTATTTTATTGATTTTAGGGACTATAATTAATTTTTATTTATTCATAGTAAAATTAATGGGTTATTCAATCGGTAACAGACCATTATTGATTCTTGGAGTTATGTTGTTTTTATCAGGAATTCAATTAATTGTAACCGGTTTTACCTGTGATTTAATAATCAGATATAGTTCAAACGAGTTAAATGATGAGATTCTCCTTAGATAGTACAAAAAATTAGATTTTTCAGAAATGGATCAATCTTCAGATACAAAATCTTTAATTTTACTTCATCAAAACACTTTCGATTTAGATTATCGTCGAAAAGCATTATTTGAAATCATAATAAATTACGTCCACAAAAATGACACAGTTTTGGATATTGGTTGTGGAACTGGTTTCATGACATTTCAGCTTGTCAAAAGAGGGATAAAAGTTTGTAGTATGGATTATGATAAAAGATTAATCAACCATATAGAAAAAGTAATAAAAAGGAATAATTATGAAGTAAATACCATAATTTATGAATTAGGTTCTGGTAACTTACCTAAAAATTTAAATAAATTTGATTTGATATTATGCTTAGATGTAATTGAACATATAGCAAATGATATGAAGGCATTATCCGAAATGAAAAAAATGCTTAAAGAAAACGGAAAGATTATAATTACAGTTCCTGCTATGCCGTTTCTTTATGGAAAGCGGGACAGATATTTAGGTCATTATCGAAGATACTCCAAAAAACAATTTTCAGATTTGATAATTAATTCAGGTTTTAAAACTTTAAAAATTTTTCACTGGAATTTTATCGGTTTTATACCGTATATGGTATATGAAAAAATATTTAATAAGAAAGTAAATGACAATTTGAGATTAAAAAAAGGAAAAATAATGTTTAAAGTATTTAGATATTTACTTTTTAATATTCTGAAATTTGAGACGATATTTCACCCTCCTATCGGGCTCACTTTGGTGGCCATTTGTAGATATAAAAACCATGAGAATATAATGGATGCAAATTAATCATAGGATGTCTGGTTATAAAATAATCAAAACTATATTTTTCACTTAATTTTCTAATTGAATTTATATTATGCGATCGGTATCCCGAAATTACGGTATTCAAATCAATATTTTTAAAATTACAGTGATTTAAATTACTAACATCACATATTCTTTCACCCCATTCCAATATAGATTTTTTTTGGAAAGGAAAAGCTTTCCAATCCACCACAACAGCACGGTTTGATATTAGACGAAACTTTTCAAAATCGAGAGGAATCAGAAATACTGAATTACTTTCGGTATTTTCTTTTGACCAAATTGCCAAATTAGATTCATCAGTAGGATGATTGATATAGGAAGAGAAATTGAAATTATTATGGTAATGTTGTAAATAAAAACCAATAAGTAACAATACAATTATCAATAGAGCAGGTAATTTTTTATAAAATATTACCAAGAAAGAAAGAATTACATAGGATAATAAAGACGATTTTCCAATATGGAAATTTTGATAGTTGGAATAAATGAAAGGTAATAGTAATAATATTTTTGATATTAAGTTTTTATTTTTTCTGGTTAATATGAAAGAATAAATATATACGGAAACGACCCAATAGCTTATCATTGTCATTCGATAGACTTGAGCAATGATTAAAGTATAAAATGGTTTAATTTCAGTAAAAAAATAACCAATAAAAAATAAAACTAATGGAATAATAACTAAATTTCTAACAAAAAAATGAGGAAGCCCTTTATTTTTTTTAATTTTAAAGAGATACAAGTACAAAATTATAAGGAAAAGAAAATTTATATATTGTGCGAATGGCCAAGATGAAGCAAGATAATGATGAGGTGTTCGCGCATGAACTAATATATCAATAATTGTATTGGCTTTTTGATTATCATCTTGGATAATTTCAGAAAAATTTAGTAATACAAGCGGAAATATACCAAGTAAAAAAACAAAAATTGATAATAATAAATTTTTAAAGTATAGATCAAAACTTTTTTTATGCAATAATATCCCCAAAATAAATGATGTGAACACAATCATTCCACCCTCTAAACCGATGTGTAAATGGAGATAGGAAGTTAATATAAGAAAGAAAGAAGCAATGATAAATTTATTTTCGATGACAAAAATAATTGCTAACAGTAGTATTCCCAGTGGTAATTGTGGAGCCGAAAAGTCTTTTGTTATAAGGATATTTCCACCTAAAGTATAAGAATTTCCAAAAAGTATGATAATCATTGTGTAAAACGATACAAATTTATTTTTGAAAAAATAATAGGATAATTTATATGACGAATAGGCGATTAAAAAGATATATAAAACATAATGCAAAAAAAATGCTAAAGGAAGCGAAAGAAATTTATTCATAAAAGCGAAATAATATGCAAAAAAAGTTCTTGGCCCAAAAATATTCGTTGTTTGCACATACCAATCATTTGATAAGAATTCTTTGGAGCTTATTGATAGTATAATCGGGATTTGAGTAAACTGGTTTGTGATGACAAATGAATATTTGTATAGAAAAGGAAAAATTAATGAAATAACTATTAGCCAAAATAACATGTAGATATTTTATTCGATTTTTGGTTTTTTAGCCAAATTTAGCTATAATTTCCGAATTCAAGTTATAATATGAATGAATGAATATAGGATATATTTATCATATTTTACTTTCACAGACTGCCAAGGACACATTTTATGTTTTTTTTGGCAACATTTTTTGTGCATTTTTGGCATTTTTATATACAATTTTTTTAGCCAGATCTCTTTCTCCATCAGATTTCGGAATATTTTCTTCCGTATTGGCTTTTACTCTACTAGTTTCTGATGTGTCCGATATGGGAATAGGAAGTTCACTTTCACGTTTTTTACCTCCTTTATATAAGAACAAAAATATTAAAAAAGCAAATTCGTTTATCAAAACGTCATTTATATTCCAAATGAAAGTCGTTTTTATATTGACAATAGCAGTCATAAGTTTTTCACCAATATTAAGCAGAAATTTATTGAAAAGTAACATCTATACAAATTTATTTATTATTTCTGGATTGGGGATTTTGGGGACTGTTTTAATGACATTTTCCAATTTCAGTCTGGCTGCACAACAGAAGTTTTTTCAAACGTCAATTATAAGTATCATCTCTACCTTATCAAAATTAATCATTATAATCGCATTATATTTGGTAAATATTCTGAATATTTTTTCTGCAACATTAGCATTTACATTTTCAAATTTTATTGCATATATATTTTCCATAAAATTTTTACCCTTTACCTTTATTTCCTCCAAACAAGAAAAAGGGGATTTAAAAAAATTATTATCTTTTTCTGCTTTTCTTGGTGTATCTAAGATTTTTTCAGCAACCGCATCAAAAGTCGACGCATTGATGCTTATTCCGCTTTCTAATTCTTACGAAGCAGGTATCTATTCAGGTGCTTATAAAATTGCTTTCCTTTATTTTTTATTGTCAGGAAGCTTTTCGTCTGTCATTGCGCCAAGATTATCAGCATTTAATACATATAAACAGGCATCGGGGTATCTGAAAAAAACAATTTTGTTTGTTATATTGATTATTTTGTCGATGATAATTTTGTATATTATCGCACCTTGGTTTATTCCATTTATTTTAGGACATAATTATAATGAATCGGTGCCTGTTTTCAGATTATTGCTATTTCCCATGGCATTATTTGTTTTGATAATACCTCCAGTAAATTTACTGATTTATACTTATAAAAAACCTCAAATTTCCACATTTAATACTTTTGTACAGTTCCTATTAATCATCATTGGAAATACTTATTTTATACCGAAATATTTTCGTTATGGTCCGATAATTTCATTGTCTTTAGCATATGGATTTACGCTTACTAGTGCGTCTATATTTGCTATATACTATTCAAAAAAATATAAATGAAGCCTCAAATTACTGCACATATGATAGTTAAAAATGAAGACAGATTTGTCTGGTATGCAATAAACTCCGTTTTGCCTTATGTTGACAAGTTTATAATTTTTGATACCGGTTCGGTTGATGATACTCAAGATATTATTAAGGCAATTAGATCATCCAAAATTATATTTAATCAAAAAAAAGCATTAAATAGAAATGATGTAACCAAGTTAAGACAAGAACAAGTAGATAAAACCTTTAATGGATGGATTTGGATTGTGGATGGGGATGAAATTTATCCGAAAAAAACTGCTGAAAAAGTACTTAAAGTTATAAAAGAAAATAATGAAAAATTAGGAATTATCGTACACCGGTATGATTTGTTAGGAGATATATATCATTACCAAAATGAAAATATCGGGTCCTATAATCAGTTCAATATTGTAGGACATTATGTATTGAGATTGATTGATAAAAGCAAAATTCCCGGTTTAATTGTAAAAGGTGAATATCCAAACGAGTTTTTTGCTGATGAAAATGGTAAATCTATAAAAGTATTCGGTAAGAAATATTTTGAATTTATACATGAAAGGATATTTCATGCTTCATATTTGACGAGATCAACGAAAAAATCAAATTCAAATACATTTAACCGAAAAAAAATCAAAATTGAGATTGGCGAAAAAATTAAAAAAAATCAAATTCCTGAAGTTTTTTATAATGATAAGCCTTATTTTATTCCCGATGTGACTGGTGAAATAGATTTCAAATATAAACTAAAAGCTTCAATTGTGACACCATTAAAAAAGATCAAGAGATTAGTAGTTAAACCATAATTATGAAAATTGTATTTTTGAATATATATAATGGGTTAGTAGAAAGGGGAGCGGAAAGATCAACCTTTGAATTGTGTAACAGATTATCAAAGAATCACGGAGTTTTGTTGGTTCAGGGGGGAAATAATCAAAATAATGATAATGATTACAAAAGGATAATTATAAAACCCTTATTTGCACACTTTTCTGATAGTAGTTTATCGATACTTAGAAAGTTTTATTTGGATATTTGGAGTTTACAAATATTACTATTTTCCCTTTTTTCGATATTCCCGATATTGAAATTTCATCCTGACGTGATTGTACCGGTCAATGGAGGTTGGCAATCAGTCATATGTAAAATTTTATCAATTATATTGAAATCAAAATTATTGATTGTCGGTCGAGCCGGGATAGGCCGGGATGATCATTTCAATCTTTTATTAAAACCGGATGGTTTTATCGCTTTGACAAATCAAGCTTATGAATGGGCAAATAAAATAAGTAAAAAAACAAAAACAAAAATTTTTCAGATACCAAATGGAATTAACTTGACTGTATTTCAACCAAAAGGAGGAAAATATAAATCCGGATTGAAAAAACCTATCGTACTGTGTGTTTCCTCTCTGATGCCAAATAAAAGAATTGATTTGGTCATAAAAGCTGTTTCTCTATTGAAAAATGTATCATTATTGATTGTGGGTAAAGGAAATGATAGACACAAGTTGCAGAATCTGGGGGAGAAACTACTTGGTCAGGACAGGTTTAGGATAATTTCGGTATCTTTTGATGATATGCCAAAAGTATATCGAGAAGCAGATATATTTACCATGGTTTCCAAAGAAGGAGAGGCATTTGGGAATGTGTATCTCGAAGCAATAGCTTGTGGATTACCTGTTGTTGCTACTAACGATAAAACTAGAAAAGAAATTCTTTTGGATTATGCAGTATTTATCGATGCTGATGATTCAGTAAAGTTTGCAGGATTACTTGATAAGGTAATTATTGATAGTGATTCAAAAAAACATATGGATTGGATAAAAAAATATTCATGGGATCAAATAATAATTTTGTATGAGAAAGTACTTAATCAAATATAACAATCGATTAATCGTATTATTCCTTATTTTCTTATTTATAATATACTCGACAATATCGGTTATAACTCATAATAATTTTCAAACGTTTGGTTGGGATTTGGGTTTTTTTGACCAAATTATCTGGAAAGTAAGTCGGGGAGATATATTGGCTTATAGTAGTTTGGCAAAAGAATATTTGCTTACTGATCATTTTCAGCCAATTCTTTATCCGGTTGCTTTTCTATACAAATTTTTCCCTGATGTCAGATTATTATTACTTATTCAAGTTGCAGTGATGGTTTTTGCAGCTTTACCTTTGTATTTATTGGCAAAACTGATTAGCGGGAGCATATTTTTTTCTTTTTCGGTAATTTTTTCGTATTTATTCTTTATTGGTACTCAGTGGTCAATTCTAAATGAATTTCATCAAGCAACTTTTTCACCACTTTTTATAATATTTATTTACTATGGTTTGGAAAGAAAAATAACAATTTATTATCTGATTGGGATTATCGGATTATTTTTTACTAAAGAAGAATTATTTTTTTTGAATGCTTCAATCGGAATTATAATTTTTTTATATTATAAATTTAAAAAAACCGGTTTGTTTTTATTTCTTTTTTCTGTTTTCTCTTTTTTTCTATTGACAAGTTATTTTATGCCTGGGATTTCAGCAAATGGAATATATAGACATAGTCATCTATCTACAGACGCAAAATCTCCTACAGAATTTTTAATAAAAATTACCACAGATCCAACTTTTGCTATCATAAGTTTAATTTCCCCAACTGAAAAATTAAAAACACTTTTTTTCAGTCTATTTTCATATGCCTTTTTACCATTGTTTGCTCCTATGAAAATAATGATTCCTTTAATGGAACAATTTGTAAGTAGATTTTTATATACAGGTCCGCAATATACAATGTGGTTGAATGTAAACCATCACGCCGCACCATCGGCTATGTTGCTTGCTGTTGCCTGTATATATACCTATCAGAGGATCAAAAGCATTAAAAAATTCAAAATAGTTTTTTCTTCTAAATACTTAGGAATATTATTAATACTATTTACGGTTTTACAAGATATTTACTTTAAAGCCCCAATCCATTCAATATTTAAAAAACAATTTTATCTTACCCCTTCATGGGTGAAAGATAGTCGAGAAATCGTAAAAAAGATGAATGAGATTTCTCCCAACGGAGTGATTTCAGTTCAAAACAGTTTATACCCTCATTTGTCCCAACGTGAAAAAATATATTTACTCCCAGAGATATATGACTCAGAATATATAGTAGTCGACTTCCATGATGGTCCTAATAAATATGCTCCATACAGTCAAGAGAAAACGAATAGATACATTGAGTATCTTGTATCAACTAACCAGTTTGAAAAATATTATCAAAAAGGTCAAGCGATCATATTGAAAAGGAAATTATTATGAAAATCTCAGCTTGTATTGTTGTCAAAAATGAAGAAGTTACGCTTGAGAGATGTTTAAAAAGTATTTCTGAATTGGTAAGCGAAATTATTCTTGTTCATGACGGTGATTGTGAAGATAAAAGTCTTGAAATTGCAAGTATGTATGGTTCAAAAATATTTACCAGAGAATATATTGGCGAAGCCGAATTTCACCGTCCATTTTCTTACTCCAAAGCAAAAGGAGATTGGATATTGCAAATAGACGCTGACGAGTTTATTGATGATGATGCAAGGGAATTGATCACATCAATGATAAATAATGATGATATTGATGCCTATAGTTTTTACTGGCCATATTCTGACGGTAAAGGCGGATATATAAAAAGAGGGCCGTTTTCAAAAACATATAAACCTTGTTTATTTCGTAAGAGTAAATTGTATATGATAGGTGTTTCTCATGAATATCCCAGAACTTATGGAAATTTGGTTAAAAAAGAAGATATTCAATTATTACATCAGCCAAAATACGATAATTTTACCTATAAAAGTTTTAAAACAAAATGGTTGAAATGGGCAAAATTGCAGGCAGAACAAATTATAAATATCAAAAATGCTCCAACATTTAATGTCAAAAAGGATGTTACAGATAAATGTTATGCATTTTATGATTTTATGACCGAACATCCAATCTTATCAGGATTAATAGAGATGATAAAATTTATACTAATATATATGAAAAGATGTATTTTATTGTCAGACCTTAGAAGCATTAAAATTGCATTTCTTGAGTTATCGTACTTATGGTTTGTCAGATTATTTATCAAAAGCCTAAAAAGTGAAAAAAAATAAAAAAGACAGAATAAACCCGTTGTTTTATCAGCATGATTATCATGTATTGAGAATCCTTTACCAAAAACTTTTATATTTGAAGGATAAATATATCAGTGATAAAAACTTAATAATCGTAGATTACGGTTGTGGTGATGCTCCTTATAGGAAATTATTTGAAGCTTTAGCAAATACATATATTGGTATTGATATTCAAAAGGGAACTAGCGTTAATATTGTCACTTTTGAAGGTCAAAAAATAAAACTTCCGGATGAATATTGCGATGTGGTGATATCCACACAAGTATTAGAGCATGTCAAAAACGTTGATTTTTATTTAAAAGAAAGTAATAGAATTTTAAAAAAGGGCGGGTTATTAATATTATCAACTCATGGAATTTGGCCTTATCATCCATATCCTCAAGATTATCGTCGCTGGACAAAAAAAGGACTAGAAACGGAAATTATTGAAAAAAAATTTAAACTGCTAGAATCAATCTCTTTACAAAATCCGTTAACTTCGATAGTGCAGTTCAAGCTGGTGTTTATAGCAGAAAGATTGGTAAAAAAAGGCATATTTTGGGGTGTAGTACTTAAATTAATATCTATATCTGCAAATATCATTATTTTTCTTTTGGAAAAATTATTTCAAAATGAATCTGATTTGGATTCTACCGTATATTTAATATGTGCAAGAAAAAGATAATTTTTTTTATT
Source organism: uncultured Gammaproteobacteria bacterium (assembly GCA_964446235.1). Classification (GTDB taxonomy): domain Bacteria; phylum Patescibacteriota; class Microgenomatia; order 2-02-FULL-39-11; family 2-02-FULL-39-11; genus CAYUNW01. Next base: position 11,452 of record CAYUNW010000013.1, on the reverse strand, counting down.
ATTTTTGGCGCTTTTATACTTCGTTTGGTAAATCTTAACCAAAGCTTTTGGCTTGATGAAGCTGCACAAGTGATAGAGTCTTCAAGACCATTTGCAGAGCAATTTGATTTAAACGCTGATTTTCATCCGCCTTTATACCATGTTTTGTTACATTTTTGGATGAAATTTACCGGTAAAAGTGAATTTACAGTTAGACTGTTATCGGTGTTTTTCGGAATTTTATCAATATTTTTCTCATACAAAGTTATGCAAAAGATAGGCAACGAATTACAAGCAATATTGACAATGATCATTATTTCTTTATCTGCTTATCATATTTGGTATTCTCAGGAGGCAAGACCATATATGATATTTGTATTTTTATCGATGTTATCGTTATATTCATTGATGTATAAACGATGGTATTTATATTTTTTTTCAAATGTTCTTATGCTTTATTCAAACTATTTTGCATTTTTCCCGATTTCAGTTCATTTATTCATAAAACAAAAAAATAAAAAAGATAATAGAAAATTTCTGACATCATATTTTTTAAGTTTAGCCAGTTTTATATTTTGGATACCATTTTTTTTGGAGCAGCTGCAAACAGGAGTAAACGGCGGTTTTACGGGGTGGAAGCAAGTTGTATCTTTCCAACCGTTTAAAGCTATTGGTTTGATGTTTGCCAAGTTTATCCTTGGTAAAGGATCGATAGAAAATAATATTTTATATATTTTGACGATTTTTCCCCAATTCTATATTCTAATTTATTCATTAAAATATTTAATCAATAAAAAAGAATTTATCCTTATAAAATTATTTATTATTCCATTGATATCAGCCTTTTTAGTCAGTATTTTTATACCTGTTTTAGCACCACAAAGATTATTATTTTTACTTCCCGTTTTTTTCATGATAATTACCACAACAATAAAAGATTTAAAAAGTTATTCAGCGATATTAATTATTCTTGTATCTTTTATCAGCGGAATTTACGGATTGTATGATTATTATACAAATCCATATGTTCAAAGAGAGAATTGGCGTGCAGCAGTAAAATACACCGAAAATCTTTCAGAGAAAGAGAGCTTATCATTATCAGTTTTTCCTGATTCTTTTGCTCCGATAATTTGGTATCAAAAAGACCCGAAAAGTTCAACTGGAATAGCGCCTGATTTTATATTTACCGAAAATAATATTATAGAATTTGAGAAAAAAATTACCGATAAAAATCCAATATATCTTTATCAGTATTTAAGTAATATCACAGACCCTAATAATTTAGTTCATGATGTATTGATTAATAATAATTTTTTAAATACAGAAACCAAGGATTTTCCTGGAGTGGGCTTTGTTTATAAATATGAAAAAATATAATTTTATTAAGCTTAAAAAAAAATATCAAAAGTATGCTTCATATTTACCATATCATCGTTGGCATCCTGAAGTAGCATTAAGATATTTACCGATCGTATCTGAAATTAAGATGATTGCAAAGAATACCAAAGTGTTGGATGTGGGATCAGGCGGTTTAGGCATAGCACCGTATTTGAAACAAAAAGTAGTAGGTCTTGATAAAGATTTTCATCCTCCATACCATAAATTACTAAATAAGATTAAAGGAAACGCATTAAGATTACCCTTTAAAGATAGATCTTTTGATGTAGTAATAACGGTTGATATGCTGGAACATTTACCTAAGTCAGACCGTCAGAAAGCAATATCAGAGATGATTAGAGTGGCAGAAAAATATGTCATAATAGCCGTTCCTTGCGGAAAGTTAGCCGAAGATCAGGATAAAAGATTAAATTTATTACATCTTGATAAGTTCGGAAAAGAGCACCATTTTTTGACTGAACAAACGGGATTTCATCTACCTGAAGAAAAGGATATTGTTGATAATATCAAAGTTGGATTAAATAATATCAATTTTGACGGTGAATTAAGAATTAAAAATAATGAAAATTTAGGATTAAGGTATTTTCTGATGAGAGGTTGGATTACGAAAAGCTTTATAATAGAAATAATATTTAGAAAGATATTTTTATTATTTATACCTTTTTTCCTTTTACTCAATCATAAACCGGTATATAGAAAAATATTTATTTTATCTATAAAAGATGAACATATCGATTGATATAACTCAGATTATTTATCAGAATACCGGTGTTGCCAGATATACTGAAAATTTGGTATTAAATTTATTAAAAAAAGATCAAAAAAATAAATATATTTTATTTGCCTTCAGCACAAAAGGGAAAGAAATATTGCAAAATTTTAAAAGGAATCTAACTTCGATCAATCAAAAATTTAAATTAATTGTATTTCCTATACCTGAAAAAGTAGTAAATTACATGGGTAATAATGTCCATTTATTTCCATTGGATATGTTGATACCTGGTATAGATGTTTATCATTCATCTGATTGGATACAATTTCCGACAAAAGCAAAAAAAGTAACAACAGTACATGATTTGGTTGTATATAAATTCCCTCAAACCTCCGATGAATATATTATTAAAACACATAAAAAAAGATTATCTTGGGTTAAGAAAGAGTGTGATATGGTAATTTCTGATTCTGATGCAACGAAAAAAGATTTAATTTCCGTATTAAAAATTTCACCTAATAAAATAAAGACAGTATATCCTGGTATTAATAAAAATTTTATTCCAAAAAGTGATAAAGAGATAACAAAAATTAAAAATAAATATCATTTAAATAAAAAATATATTTTGACTTTGGGTAAAATTGAACCGAGAAAAAACTTTCCGGCATTAATAAAAGCATTTGATAAATTATTGTCAAAATATACTTCTAACATGCAGGATTTTGAACTGATAATTATTGGTAATCAAGGTTGGCAGGATAAGCTGAATTCGGCAAAAAATAAGAGAATATTAAGTTATATTGACGATATTGATTTACCATCGATTTATAGCGGTGCTGAACTGTTCGTATATCCTTCATTATATGAGGGATTTGGTTTTCCTGTAATAGAAGCAATGGCCTGCGGGTGTCCTGTAGCCGCTTCAGATAGAGGCAGTTTAAAAGAGATTGTGAATGATCATGGTGTATTTTTCGATCCGACGAACGAGAAAGATATGGCAGAAAAAATATTCTCAATAATAAATAATTCAAAACTGAAACAATCATTGAAAGAAAATGGCTTGGAATATGCAAAATCTTTTTCCTGGGAAAAGACAGCTGATGAAGTAATTAATATATATCAGAATTTAAATAAATATGCAGATAGGTATTGACGGTAATGAAGCCAATATAAACCAGAAGGTGGGTATAGGCGAATATGCCTTTAAAATTATAACCGGAATATACAATTATGTGTCAAAGGCAGATTTAAAAGATTTAAGATTTAAAATATTTTTGAAAGAGAAGCCTCGAAACGATTTCGTTAAAAATAATGCTTGGTGGGAATATGTTGTTGTTAAACCAAAAACTGTTTGGACACAGTTTGGATTGCCATTAAATTTATATTTTTTTAATCGGCAGATAAATATATTTTTTTCACCAACACACTATGCTCCCAGATTTACTAATATCAAAACGGTTATCTCAATTATGGATCTTTCTTTTTTGCGTTTTCCTGATTTATTCAAAAAAAAGGATTTGTATCAACTTGTGAATTGGACTAGGTATTCTGTAAATAATGCCAGTCTGATTTTTACAATAAGCGAATTTTCAAAAAGTGAAATTATGAAATATTATGGAATTGCAGAAGAAAAAATTATCGTTACTTATCCCGGTTATGATGATAAAAATTATAAGAGATTATTTTCAAATGATGATATTAAAATAAAAAGTAATTTTTCTAATCTTGGCAGGTTTATACTATTTGTAGGGACAATCCAACCCAGAAAAAACATCTCCAATTTGGTAAAGACGTTTGATTTACTCAAAAATAAACACAAGGATCTTAAACTGGTAATTGTCGGTAAAAAAGGTTGGTTATATGAAGGAATTTTTAAAAACATCAAAAGTTCTATTTATAGCAAAGATATAATAATTCTTGATTATGTTGATAAAAACGAATTAGTCTGGTTATATAACAACGCCTTAGTATTCTGCTTGCCGTCGTTATATGAAGGATTTGGAATTCCTGTTATAGAAGCTATGGCTTGTGGTTGTCCCGTGGTTGTAAGTAATAATTCAAGTCTTAAAGAAATCGCTTATGATTGTGCAGAGTTTATTAATCCAGATGATATTGTCAGTATAAGCAATGGAATTTCAAATATCATTAATGATGAAGAGAAACGGAATAATTTAATTAAGAAAGGTATATCTCGAGTTAAACTTTTTTCCTGGGAAAAAGCTGCTATTAAAACACTAGATAATTTAATCAAACTAGTATAATATGATATAATTTGATACATTAAATTATGATTATAAGAGATAGAACTGGAAAGGCGCTGAAAAAAAGAGAAATCTTACATAAATTGATTGAAAGAATTTATAATATTATTCTTGATTTCAAATTAATGTGTCTTCGTATTGTCGGACAAATACCTTCTCATAATATCAGACTGGTTATTTATAGGTTAGCAGGTATAAAAATTGGCAGTGGATCAGTAATCCATATGTGGTGTAATTTTTTCCAACCAAAAAATATCTCAATAGGTCAAGACAGTATAATTGGAGATCATGTATTTTTAGACGGTCGAGGAAAGCTTACTATAGGAAACCATGTGGACATTGCTAGCCAGGTACTTATTTATAATTCCGAGCATGATATAAACGATGAGTTTTTCCAAGCTAAAGAGGAAAAGGTTGATATTCAGGATTATGTTTTTGTTGGCCCAAGAGTAATAATTTTACCGGGTGTAACTATATCCAAAGGAGCTGTAATAGCAGCTGGAGCAGTAGTAACCAAAGATGTCCCCCCATTTAAAATTGTTGGAGGGGTACCAGCTCAAATAATTGGTGAAAGGAAAAATAAAAATCTCCATTACAAACTCGGTAGGGCAAGGTTGTTTCAGTGAATAAAACGCTTCTTTCTATTATCATCGTAAATTTCAATACCGAAAAATATATATTAGAATGTCTATCGTCAGTATATCAAGAAATTAAAAAAGAAAATTTGAGTAAATTAATTGAAGTAATCGTAGTAGATAACGGTTCTGAAGATAAAAGTGTCATTGGTATTAAAAAAAATTTTCCGAAAGTCAAACTACTAATAAATAAAAATAATAAAGGTTATGCAGTAGCCAATAATCAAGGCATCAAAGTATCAAAAGGGAAATACGCTTTACTTCTTAATAGTGACACGCAAATGATACGCGGTACGTTAATTAAAATTATCGAAAGGTTGGATAAGAATAACCAAGTATTCGGAATTAAACTTCTGGATAAAGACGGTTCAATCCAAAAATCCATAGGATATTTTCCTTCATTATTCAGGATTTTCTTATGGATGTTTTTTTTGGATGATATTTTCAGATTTTTGGTATTTTTAAAACCATATCATTTAGAAAACAGGTTTTTTTACAATTTTGAGCAGAAACCTGATTGGGTAAGCGGGGCATTTTTTATGATAGATAAAGAAATTATAAAAAAATGTGGTTATTTAGATGAAAAAATTTTTATGTATGGTGAAGAGGTTGAGTGGTGTTATAGGATAAAAAAAGGCGGTTTTCAGATTGACTATCTGGCAAATATACCCATTTATCATTTTAAAGGTGGTTCCCAAGAATCTGGTTATGATTCAGGAATTGTAGAGGAGTTTAAGAGTATAATATATTTTTATTCCAAACATAAATCATTGATAGAGAGAAAAATCGCCAAGGTTATTTTAAAGTTTGGAGCTTTATTACGCTACTTTATCTTTGGTATAATTATGCAAAACTATAACAAGAAAAAAATATATGAAAAAGCTTTTCAAATGGTTAGATGAAAATATCCTTTTTTATCTATCCGTTTTTCTATTAGCATTCATTCCATTGTATCCAAAAATCCCTTTGTTGGATTTATTACCAGGATATATTGTCAGATTAAGACTTGAAGATCTTTTCGTAGCTTTCACGATTTTTATATATTTTTCGATGACGATTCGGAAAAAAGTAAATCCATTGAAAAATCCTTTGTTTATTCCTTTGTGTTTATATATTATCGCTGGAATTATGAGTATATTTTCAGGAATATTTATAGTTAAAACTATTCCTTTTGAAAATATACATATTGGAAAATCTTTTCTTCATTTTATCCGAAGAGTTGAATATTTTTCATTATTTTTTATCTTTTTTTCTTCAATCAAAAGCATTAAACATATTAAGATATCCTTGTCAATTTTTACTTTAACTGTATTTGGAGTGGTTGTATACGGTTTTGGTCAGAAGTACCTATATTGGCCGGCTTTTTCTACCATGAATAGAGAATTTGCAAAAGGATGGATGTTGTATTTGACTGAACACGCTAGAGTTTTATCTACCTTTGGTGGGCATTATGATCTGGCGGCTTTCATTATGATGGCTTTAATTATTTTTTGGAGTCTATTTTATTCAACAAAAAAAATTATATATAAAATTTTTATTTTTATTTTAATAGCAGGTGCTTTTTGGACTTTAATACTCACTGCATCTAGAACATCATTTCTTGCATATTTAGCCGGTTTGGCTGTTATGTTTTTTTTCTGGTCATATAAAAAAGGCATTCAATGGTCGGTTTTTAGAGGTATTTTCACGATTTTTTTGTCTATCGTGGTAATGTTATCATTTGGAGATTTAAGTGAACGATTTACAAAATTATTACGTATTGATGAAAGATTATCAGGTATAAAAGCTATACTTTTAAAGCCTATTGGGAAACCACCTGAAAATAAAGCATATTTTCTGGAAAATAATGAAGCAATTCTAGAAGCAATAACTTCTAAAAGCGATCAGCCCCCGTCTATTAGACGTCCTTCTGATGTATATGAAGATATACCTTTAAATATCGCTACAAGCGGGGGGATTATCAATGTAAAGAGAACCTATTCTCAAACTGCATTTAAATATGATTTATCAACAGCGATTAGATTTGATGCTCTATGGCCTATGGCTATTAGCGGATTTAAAAAAAATCCAATTTTTGGGAGCGGTTATGCAACTTTAAATAAAAAAGAAGCCATAGAATTTACAGAAGCAGAATCAACAGATAATGATTATTTAAGGGCATTGGGTGAAACAGGTCTTTTTGGATTTTTAACATATTTTGGAGCTTTATTCTTATTATTATATTTTGTATGGAGAAATATTAGTATAATAAACGATCCATTAATCTTGGGAATTGTGACTGGTTTTACAGGTGTTTTGTTTGGATTGCTGGTAAATGCAATGTATATTGACGTTTTTGAAAGTTCAAAAGTTGCATTTTCGTTTTGGTCTATATCAGGAATCGTTTTAGCTTCAATTGAGTTATCTAAAAAAAACCATAAGGATATTCCCAAGCCAAAAATTCCCAATTTAATGAAAAATATTCAAAATTTAAAACACCGGTTAATAAAATTTTTTAAAAGCGATATATTTATTCTAATAATTCTGATTTTGATCGCATTATTTTTGAGATTATACAAAATAAATACACCACTTGCAGATTGGCATTCTTGGAGACAAGCAGACACTTCCAGTGTTACCAGGAATTTTACAATACATGGAATAAATGTTTTATATCCGACTTTTGACGATTTATCAAATATTCCTTCTGGCAAAGATAATCCTAGAGGGTTGAGAATGGTTGAGTTTCCATTGTATAACGTGGTGGCTGTTTTTATAGATAAATTATTTGTCGGATTTAATGTAGAGTTTTCCGGAAGACTTACAAATATATTCCTTTCTTTAGGTTCTTTAATATTTATATTCCTTATATCTCGGAAATATTTGGGTAGATTTGAAGCTGTTGTTGCTGGTTTGCTATTTGCAGTTTTACCTTACAGTATTTTTTATAGCAGAGTTATATTACCTGAACCAATGTTGGTTTTTTCCAGTTTAGGTGGTATCTATTTTATTGATAAATTTACTGAAATTCATGGAAATAAAAAGTATAAATTAAAATACTCAGTATTTTTTATTATTTCCCTATTATTTATGAGTGCGGCTTTACTGGTTAAACCAACTGCAGTTTTTTTCTTCTTACCAATATTTTATTTATTGTTAAAAAAATTCGGTTTAAGCATAAAATTTTTCTTTTATTTAGCCATTGTTACAATTCTTCCGTTAATTCCATTTATCCTTTGGCGTAAATGGATAAGTCAGTTTCCGGAAGGAATACCAGCTTACCAATGGCTTTTGAACGGAGACGGTATTCGTTTTAAAGGAGCTTTTTTTTATTGGTTGTTTGCTGATAGACTTACCAGAATGATGTTGGGTTATTGGGGTGTAAGTTTATTTTTAATGGGTTTTTTGGATAAAAATAAGAAAGAAGGATTGTTATTTAAAATATGGATATTTGCGATGTTTTTATATGTTGCAATATTTGCCACCGGTAACGTCAGACATGATTATTATCAGATTATTACCATGCCAATAATAGTGATTTTTTTTGCTAAAGGTGCAAGTTTTATCTTAAAAAAAGCGGATAATTTATTTCAAAAATTTCAAACTTTATTATTAATTATTTTGATAATAATATTTAGCTTTATGTTCAGTTGGTATCATATTAGGGATTTTTATAATATTAATCATCCTGAAATTGTAGAAGCTGGTAGTGTTGTGGAACGTAAAACTCATAATAAAGCTTTAGTTATAGCACCATATAATGGTGACACTGCTTTCTTGTATCAGACAAAAAGAAGCGGTTGGCCTATCGTACAGGGATCAATCGATGAGTTAATACAAAAAGGGGCAGATTATTACGTAAGCGTACAATTTGATGAACTGACACAGAACTTAATCAAAGAAGCTACATTACCCGATGAATCAAAAAGAATATATAAACTTGTTGATTTAACAGATAAATATGTAATTATCCAACTGGTTCCGGATAAAAATCTCCCAAAATAAGAAACTATGAATGTATTAATGATAACTCCATATTTACCTTATCCTTTATGGTCCGGTGGTCAAATACGTACATATAACCTTTTAAAACATCTGTCAAGAAGACACAATATTACGCTTTTTTCTTTTATCAGGCATGAAAAAGAAAAGGTATATATTAAGTACCTTAAAGATTATTGTAAGGAAGTTCAGGTCTTTCTGAAACGTCCTCCTTGGTCTTTTACTAGTCTTTCCTTAGCTTCAGTAACATATTATCCGTTGGTAGTCTGTATGTATTTATCAAGTCATGTGAAGAGTCTTATAGAAAGCTCGATAGTTAGAAATAATTTCGATTTGATTCATGCTGAAACCTTTTATATTGTTCCGAATATTCCAAAAAATAAAATTCCGATTATTTTAGTAGAACAAACTATTGAATATCTTGTATATAAACACTTTACCGAAACGGTAGAAAATCCTATTAAAAAAGCGCTTATGGGTGTTGATGTGGCCAAGATTAAATATTGGGAAAAAAGATTTTGGCAGAAAGCATCAAAAGTTGTAGCTATGTCAAAATCAGACAGCGAAATCATGCATAGTATGGTTGAGAATCTATCAGTTGATATCGTACCGAATGGGGTAGATACAGATTTTTTTCAGATGAAAAGGAAAAGAATTTCAAAAGAAAAGACAATTTTATTTGTGGGAAATTTCAAGTGGCTTCAGAATCGTGAAGCAGTTGCTATATTAACATCAGAAATATGGCCAAAAATTATAAAAAGTGAAAAAAATGTTAAATTGTGGATAGTAGGAATGTTTCCGACTCCAGAGATAAAGAAAATGTCTTCCTCACATATCAAAATATCAGATGATATAAAAGATATTCGACAAGCATATTATGAAAGCGACATATTATTGGCACCCATTTATGGCCCAGGAGGTACAAGATATAAAATATTGGAATCAATGGCATGCGGATTACCGGTTGTCACAACCCCGATAGGAATAGAAGGATTAGGTGTAAAAAACTTTGATCAGGCTTTGATTGCTGAGTCATCTGATAGTTTAGCCAAGTCTACGGTAAAACTTTTAAATTCTCCAACGCTATATGAGAATTTAGTAGTAAACGGAAGGAAACTTGTAGAAAAAAGCTATACATGGGATAAAATTTCAAAAACTCTCGATCATTTATATTCGCAAGCAGTCAACTGATTACTATAAATAAAATGAAAATATCAGTCATCATAGTAAATTTCAATAGTGAAGTGTATTTAAAAAAAAGTATTTTATCTATTCAAAATTCGCATTTTAATTTGAATAATTTGGAGATTATAGTTATAGATAATGCCTCTCAAAATTTTCATCCTAAGAAATTTCTAAAAACCTTCCCTAATATAAAATTATTAGTAAATAATCAAAACAAAGGTTTTGCAGGTGCTTGTAACCAAGGTGCAAGTATAGCAAAAGGTGAATTCGTTTTATTTTTAAATCCTGATACAATAATTGGAAAAAACACACTAGATTATCTGTATGATTACATGAAAAGAAACGAAAATGTAGGAATCTCTACATGTAGACTGGAATTACCTGACGGTTCATTGGATGACGCTTGTCATAGAGGTTTTCCAACATTATGGAACGCATTTTGTCACTTCACAAAATTGAATAGAATTTTTCCAAAAAGTTTATTTTTTAACGGATATCATCTGGGATATCAAAATATGGATAAAATTCATGAAATTGATAGTTGTGTGGGAGCATTTTTATTTATTAGAAGATCAATTGCGGTTGATATCGGCTGGTTTGATACGGATTATTTCTGGTACGGAGAAGATATCGATATTTGTTACCGCGTTAAAAAAATGGGTTATAAAATAGTTTATATTCCGTTTGTAAAAACATTGCATTTCAAAGGGGTTACTAGCGGTTTGAAAAAACATAAAAAAAATATTAAGAGAGATACAAAAATCATTGTAATAAATTCCAGATTTGATGTAATGAAAATATTTTATAACAAACATTATCTTAAAAATCACCATCCCTTAATAAAATTTGCGGTTTTTTTTGTCATAGATATTATGAAAAATATAAATATTTTGAAATCCCGTTTAATATGAGAATTGGAATTGATGCCAGATTGATAAATGAAACCGGGGTTGGAAGGTATATCACTAACTTAATTCAAGAACTTTCTGTTTTAGATAAGGATAATCTGTACACCATATTTCTTTTAAAAAATGATTATGATCAGTTTAAATTACCAAATACATATTGGCGGAAAAAAATTCTTAATACTAGATGGCATTCAATTATGGAACAACTTGTAAATCCGATAATTTTTTATTTTGAAAACTTAGATATTATTCACTTCCCCTATTTTTCAATTCCGATTTTTTACAAAAAAAAATATATTATCACAATACACGATTTGATTATTGATCACTTTAATACGGGTAAAGCTAGTACCAAAAATTTATTTTACTATTCAATCAAGAGATTTTTCTATC
>CAYUNW010000012.1:0-25218 GCA_964446235.1 uncultured Gammaproteobacteria bacterium | reverse complement strand
AGTTAGTCAAAACCTATAAACCAAAAAAAATTATTGACGGGGAATATATACTATATGTTGGTAATGCATATCCTCATAAAAATCTTTTAAATTTGCTATATGCTTTCAAAAAAGTTTTGCAAAAAAAATCTGTAAAGTTAGTTTTAGTAGGTAAAGAAGACTTTTTTTACAAACGATTAAAAAAACATGTTTCTATGCTTTCATTAGAAGATAATACAATTTTTTTTGGTTTTGCCGATAATTTTCAATTGATAGATCTTTATTATTATTCGTTAGGTTTAGTAAGTCCGTCATACATAGAAGGGTTTGGTTTACCATGTCTTGAGGCTGTTTATTGTGGTAAATTGATAGCAATATCAGATATTCAAGTATATCGAGAAATTTGGACTGATTCGGCGATTTATTTCGATCCCAGTCAGATTGAAAATATGTCACAAGCAATATTAAAAATTTGTAATTTAAATCATATTCAATATAAACAAAAACATAAAAAGTTATATACAAGGCTCAAAAATTTTGATTACCGTAAGAGTATAGATAAAACTTTAAGAATTTATGAACAGGTATTTAAAAACTAATGAAAATAGCAATTGTCTATGATAAAATCACCAAATTTGGCGGCGCAGAACGGATCCTTAAATCGATATTTTCTATTTGGCCAAATGCTACCTTATACACATCTGTTTATGAGGAAAAAGTTGGAAAAAGTATTAGCGTAAATAACTTAAAGAAAAGTTTTTTAAATAAATTTCCATTGGCAAAATCTTTTTTTGAATTTTATTTCTTTTTATCGCCCTATATATATGAAAATTTTGATTTTACAGGATTTGATTTAGTAATAAGTCTAACGTCACAGGATTCCAAATCACTTTTGATTAAACCCGGAACTTTGCATATTTGTTATTGTTTAACACCAGTAAGATTTTTATGGAGTGGAGCAATAGAATATATTACACAACCAGGGTTTCTATTTGTAAATTATTTTCTTAGATATTTTATGAAACTATTTTTTCCACTACTTAGAAAATGGGATTATATTTCAGCTCAAAGACCTGATATTTATTTGTCAATTTCAAAAAACGTATCAAAAAGAATACAGGTTTATTATAAACGCAAATCCCAATTGCTTTATCCTAGTGTTGATACAAATAAATTTAAACCGGCAAAATCTCAAAAAAGGAACTATTATTTGATTGTTTCTAGATTAGTTCCATATAAAATGATTGATTACGCCATAGAAGCGTTTAACCAGTTAGATCAAAAACTGATAATTATCGGTTCCGGGATTGATTTGAACCGTTTGAAATCAATCGCTTATCATAATATCAAATTTATTCATTCTGAATTGACAGATGAGAAAATATGTTGGTATTATCAAAACTGTACGGCATTGGTTTTTCCAGGGGAAGAAGATTTCGGTCTGGTTATGGTAGAAGCACAAGCTTGCGGAAAACCTGTAATAGCATATTATAAAGGTGGTGCGAGCGAGATAATTATTAACAACAAAACAGGAATTTTATATCAAAAAAATAACGCATCATGTTTAAAAGAAACGTTATGTAATTTTGAAGCGGAAAAGTTTTCTTCAATAGAATGTAGAAATAATGCTTTGAGGTTTTCTGATTCAAATTTTAAAAAAAAACTGAAAAAAATAATTGAGGATTACAGAATAAATTAATAATTATGAATGCAATAATATTTGCTGGGGGTGCCGGAACTAGACTCTGGCCATTATCAAGAAAAAATTCTCCAAAACAGTTTGAGAAGGTGATTGGAGATAAATCAACATTCCAACTATCTATTGAAAGGCTTTTTCCTGATTTTAAAATTAACGATATATATATCGCAACATCAAAAAATTACGCCGAAAAAGTTTTTAGTGAAATACCGGATTTGAATAAAAATAATATAATTTCAGAACCAGAAGCCAGAGACGTTGGACCTGCAGTAGCATTGACTGTTAGTCATTTATATAAAAAAAATCCTCATGAACCGATGATATTTTTATGGAGCGACCATTATATAAGAAACGGTGATTTATTCAGAAGTATAATAAAGTCCTGTTATGAATCATATCAAAAATTTAATAATAAAATAATTTTTATAACCCAAAAACCGAGATTTCCTAGTCAGAATTTAGGTTGGATTAAACACGGTAAAGTTATCGCTGAAAATCGAGATATAAAATTTTTCAAGTTTGAAGATTTTATCTACAGACCGGATTTGGAGAGTGCTAAAAAATTTTTTCAGGATAGAAAATACGTATGGAATATTGGATATTTTATTACCACACCAAAATTTTTATGGGATCAATTTAAAAAACACCAACCGGATATTCATGAATTTATGAAAAAAATCTATAAGGTTATCGGGACTAAAAATTATAACAATATCCTTGAGGAAGAATACGTAAAATTACCTAAAATATCATTCGATAATGCAATACTAGAATATTTATCCGCAGAAGATTCAGTCGTAGTGTCTGATGATTTAGGATGGAGTGATGTTGGTGCCTGGGAAGCATTGAAAGAAGCTCTTCAGTCTTCGCCGGATCAAAATATTACTTTGGGTAAAGTATTGATAAACGATTCAAAAGATACTTTAGTATATAATTATACAGATCAATTAGTTGTAACTATAGACCTCGAAGGTTTGTTAGTGATAAACACGAAGGATGCAGTATTGGTATGTCATAAAGATTCAGTACCCAAAATTAAATCATTAGTTGAGAAATTAGGTCAATCGAATAACAAGCATTTAATTTAATATGTTTAGTATTTTTTACGGTGATATATACGATACGTCCATTAAAAGATATATCGATATTTTAGGCTCACTTTTATTATTAATGATATTTTCACCGATATGTTTAGTAATATTGATTTTGATTAAATTGGATTCTCCCGGTCCGATTATCGCTGACACTCCAAATAGAGTAGGTAGAAAAGGAAAGTTGTTTAGAATGTATAAATTCAGGTCAATGATTGAGAATGCCCATGTGATGTTACGAAAAGATCCTAAGATGAAGAGTCTATATGAACAATATAAACGTAACAGTTATAAACTGATACATGATCCAAGAGTCACAAGAATTGGAAAGTTCATGAGAAAACATTCGTTAGACGAGATACCGCAACTTTTTAATGTACTTGTTGGCGATATGAGTTTGGTGGGTCCGCGAGCATATTATAGGGATGAGCTTGTAAATCAACAAAAAAAATATCCTAGTACAAAAAAATTAGTCAAGAAAGTGTTGTCAATAAGACCTGGTATTACAGGTTATTGGCAGGTATCAGGAAGGTCAGAAGTAAATTTTGATAAACGAATTGCTATGGATGCTGATTATGTAAACAACAGGTCGTTGTGTTATGATATTAAAATTCTTTTAAAAACTCCCTGGGCTATGATTAATGGCAAGGGTGCTATTTAAATATGTTAAACGGTTTTCAAAAAATTACTTTTGGGGATAAACCAATTAGTAAGAAACCAAAAAAACTCAATAAATTTTTAAAAATTGGTTTTTTTGTATTTTTGGGTCTGTTAATTTCGTTTGGTTTGATAAGTATTATTTTGTATTCATCTTTCAACAAGATATATAAAAGTGCACAAATTACCAGCGATTCCGCAAAATTAGCCTTTGACGCCTTGAAAAAACAAGATATTGATTTATCAAACGAAAATCTGACTGTCTTACAGAATAATATTTCCAATTTAAAGAAAGAATATCAAAGTATAAATTATATGGCACGAATACCTTTTTTTGGAAGTTTTGTAAAAGATGGTGAATATATATTAGAAGCATCATTGGCCAGTGTTGAGAGCGGTTTGATAGCCGTAGAAACATTGATTCCATATGCTGATTTGCTCGGTTTAAAAGGTAAATCGACTTTTGTATCAGGCAGTGCTGACGAAAGAATTCGGACGGCTGTAGAGACATTGAATAAGATGATACCTAAAATCGATGAAATTGCCAATAAAATATCACTTGCAGAAAACGCACTTGAGAAGGTAAATGAAGATAAATATCCGGAAAAGGTTGGTAATATTGAAGTTAAAAGCCAAATAAAGCTTGCAAAAAGTTTATTCAGGGAATCAGCATCATTATTTATAGACGCTAAACCTTTACTGGTAAGGATACCTGATTTATTAGGGTTAAATGACCGGAGAAGATACCTGGTGATTTTTCAAAATGATGCTGAACTTAGAGCGACTGGAGGTTTTATAACAGCATATGCGTTGTTTAATGTTGATAAGGGAAAAATCCAGGTAGAAAAATCTGATGATATATATAAATTGGATGAATCTAAAAATAAGAAATTTAAAGCTCCTGATTCGATTCTAACCTATCATAAAGGGGTGAATTATTTGGAACTTAGAGATAGTAATCTATCTCCTGATTATATGAAATCAATGGAGCAGTTTGAATCAATGATTAAAGACTCAATACCGTCGTTTGGAAATTTTGACGGTATCATCTCACTTGATACTCATGTACTGGTTAGCGCTATCAAAATATTAGGTGAATTTAATATTTATGGTCGCAAATTTAGTGCTGAATTGGATAAAAGGTGTAATTGTCCAAAAGCTATATATGAACTTGAAGATTATTCAACCAGACCGGTAGCTTTTATAAGAGAAGATAGAAAAGATATCATTGGAGCGTTGATGTTTGAAATAATGCAACGTGCATTCGGTGTTTCCCCTTCACAATATTGGGGTAAGTTGTTTCAGATGTTTATTGATGAAGCTAGACAAAAGCACGTACTTTTTTATTTTCATGATGATAGTGCTCAAGAAGGGATAGAAGCATTGGGTTTTGGAGGCAGAATACGAGAAAATATTGAAGGAGATTATATACATATCAACGATGTAAATTTTGCAGGAGCAAAAACCAACATGTTTATTCGACAAGATGTTAAACAGGAATATTCCAAAGATGGAGATGGTAAAATTATAAAGACAGTTACCATTACTTATAAAAACCCTGATCCTCCGTCAAATTGTAATCTTGAAGCCGGACAGTTATGTCTAAATGGTATATTAAGGAATTGGTTGAGAATATATGTTCCGAAAGGCAGTCAATTAATACAATTTTCAGGTTCGGAGAAAGAAAATAAAACATATGAAGAGTTTGACAAAACTGTTTTTGAGGGTTTTATGACAGTTAAACCTCAAGGTTCAGCAGAGGTGAAGTTAACATACAAGTTACCTGATGCTATAAAAGGTCCAAATATTAGTCTTACTGTTCAAAAACAACCCGGAACTGATAAACCTACCTATAGTATTTTTTCCAATGGTAAAGAAAGTATAAAAACAGAATTGCTTCAAGATAGTCAATTTAGCATTAAATTATAAATGTCCTCATTATTTAAAATCGAAGGAATTATCATAAAAAGGCGAAATACCGGAGAAACCGATAAAATTATTTCTGTATTCACAAAAAGCCATGGCAAAATAACTTTTACGGCGAAAGGAATACGAAAAATCACCAGTAAAAGAAGTGCTTATTTGGAATTGATTAATCATATAAACGCATGTGTTCGAACCGGATCAAAAATCGATTATCTTTCTGAGGTTGAAACAATGAATACATATATTAATATAAAAAAAGATATATATAAAATCGCTAGGATATATAGAATTTTTGAGCAAATTGATAAACTTTGTCCTATTAATGATGTTCAGGAACATACGTATTATCAATTATTAGAATTATTGGATTATTATAATTCAAGCAGCATGAATTCAAAGGAGTCTATAAAGGATGACATGTTTAGTTTAAACTTACTTTGGGATTTGGGTTATTTGGAGCGAGGTAAGTTATTAGATAGAGGTATGATTATCAAATATATGGAACAAATTACAGAACAAAAACTTAAAAGTAATAGTTTATTGACAAAATTATAATAAGATTTAAGATTATTATTTATGAATTTACTTGATAAGGTGGCAAATCTCGCAAAACGACGTGGTTATGTATATCCCGGAAGCGAAATATATGGAGGTTTGGCAAATACTTGGGATTATGGTCCTATGGGAGCGGAACTTTTACGTAATATTAGAAATTTATGGTGGGATTTCTTTGTTTTAAAAAGAGACGATATTGTAGGTTTAGATTCATCTATACTTATGAGTCCAAAAGTTTGGGATGCCTCAGGCCATACTCAAAGTTTTACAGATTCATTAATAGATTGTAAGTCATGTAAAAACCGTACAAGAGCTGATCATTTGATCGAAGACAAACTAAAAGATCTGAAAGTTGAAGGTAAAAAATTAGAAGAGTTAGATGATATTATTTGCAAAAATAAAATTAAATGTCCAGTATGCGGCAATTTTAACTGGACAAAAGTGAGAAAG
Organism: uncultured Gammaproteobacteria bacterium; assembly: GCA_964446235.1. GTDB lineage: Bacteria > Patescibacteriota > Microgenomatia > 2-02-FULL-39-11 > 2-02-FULL-39-11 > CAYUNW01. The sequence goes on along the minus strand of CAYUNW010000012.1, from coordinate 18,861 downwards.
TTTAATTTACTTTTTGAAACTAACATCGGAATAGTCACTAAATCCCAGTCACTCGCTTATTTGAGAGGGGAAACTGCACAGGGTATGTTTGTTAATTTTAAAAATATTTTAACCAGCACACCCGTAAAAATTCCTTTTGGAATTGCTCAGATAGGTAAGGCATTCAGAAACGAAATTACAAAAGGCCATTTTATTTTTCGAACTCTTGAATTCGAACAATGCGAAATTGAGTATTTTATTCGAGAAAAAAATTGGGAAAAACATTTTGATGAATGGAAAAAAGAAATTTGGAATTGGTGTATGACGGTAGGACTGGATAAGAAAAAATTAAGGTGGCGTAGTCATACAAAAGATGAGATCTCTCATTATTCAAAAAGAACAGAGGATATCGAATACGATTTCCCATTTGGAGGTTATAAAGAGCTTTATGGATTAGCCTATCGGACTGATTATGACTTGAAGTGTCATTCAAAAGCGTCAGGTATTGATTTATCATACACTGATCCTGATACGCATGAAAAATATATACCACACGTTGTTGAACCTACATTTGGGTTGAATAGAACATTCTTAGCAGTACTTTTAGAATCATATAGGGAAGATGATAGAAGAGTATTTCTGAAATTACCACCGAAACTGGCTCCTGTAAAGGTAGCAATTTTTCCTCTATTGGCAAATAAAGATAATTTAGTAAAAAAAGCACAGGAGATTTATAATAATCTTAGAAAAGAATTCAAATGTGCTTTTGATCAAAGAGGAAATATTGGAAAGAGATATTATGCTCAGGATGAAATTGGAACTCCAATTTGTATAACTATCGATTTTCAAACATTATCCGATAATACAGTTACGGTTAGAAATAGAGATACGACAGTTCAAATTAGAAAGAATATTACAGAATTAATAAAATATATAAAAGCTCAATTGGAAGGAGTAACGTATGCTTAAAAAATTAATAATAATTTTTCTTTTTTTAACGATATTGATTATATCAGGATTAGTAATAAAGAATTCAAATAAACCTCAATCAACAACTTCTCCTGAACCGGAAGCTACGCCTACTATTGTATTACCGACAATTAGTGAAGATATAAAAGTTGATTTAATTCCACGTTCTGACAAAAGAAGTGTAACATTAAAAATTTCCGGGATAACTGATGAGATTGAGATGATTGAATATGAGTTAACTTATCTTACAGCATCTAAATTAGCAAGAGGAGTATTAGGTAGAATTGCTGTTGAAACAAATGAGATTAGTATTACAAGAGATGATATTGTTTTAGGCACATGTAGTAGCGGAAGTTGTGTATATGATGAAGGTGTAACCAGTATAGACTTAACTTTGAAATTCACAACTACATCAGGACCAAGAATATTTCAAAAAACCTTTCCACTTTAATGTTTGATCTTAAAACATTGGAAATATACAGTTTTTCTGTAGGTTTACTAAAGACTAACTGTTTTTTTGTAATTGATAAATCAACCAGACATACCATAATTGTTGATGCCGGTGATGAAGCTAGTAAATTAAAAAAAATCATAAAAAAATATAACTTTTTTCCGAAATATATTATATCTTCACATGGTCATTTTGATCATAATATGGCGGTGTATGTCTTAAAAAAATCATTCAAAATTCCATTCATAGCAAGTAAAAAAGACTATTTTTTGATAAAAAGTATAAAAGAATCTGATAAATACAACAGTATGGAAAATAGTTCAGTACCAACAATAGATATTGATATTGAACAAATCAAAGAAATCATGCTTGCAGATAATATTTTTGAAATTATTAAGACACCCGGACATACTCCGGGAAGTATATGCTTATATAATAAAGAAAACTCAATAATTTTCTCAGGAGATTTAATTTTTGAAGCAGGATCAAGAGGGAGAACAGATTTCAGCTATTCCAGTACGCCAGAAATCTTAAATTCCATAAAAAAAATTATGACGTTACCCCCGAAAACATTATTATTTTGCGGGCATGGTAAAAACACTTCCATTTATAAGGCAGCAAAATACATTTATGTATAATGACTTAATATGGAATTAAATAAAATTATAGTTAAGCGAAAATCAATCAGAAAATTCAAAAAAAATTCCAAGATTTTTAAAAGTGATATTGATAAAATTACAAAAACCGTTTTGATTGCTCCATCTGCTAAAAATCTCCAAAGTTACTCTGTTTTTATTATAAAAAAAGAAAAAATACCTAATTATCTTCAAGCATTTAACAATAAATCCCTTGAATTTTTACCTAACGCAGTGATGCTAATGATTTTTTGCCCAAAGACAAAACAAATAAAAGAATTTTTTGGAAGACGCAAAGGAAATATTTTTGCATGTCAAGACGCTACAATTGCTGCTGTATACGCAATGCTTGAGGCAGAGAATCTGGGATATTCTACTTGTTGGATTGGTAATATGAAAGCAAAATTATTGGCTAAACTATTAAATATTTCAGATCTGCCGTTGACTGCGCTAGCAATAGGTAAACGAAATGAAAATCCTGTTAGAAAGCCAAGAAATAATTTAAATGATATATTTATATATATATAAAAAATCAAATTTTATTAAATACTTGCAGAGATAATTAACACGTGCTAATCTTTTAATATATGCTTTATTTGACTCTTAATGACCAATATATAGAAGTTATAAATTCCCAAAAAATATTAATTGGGGAAGAAAAAATTATATCTGTTAAAAGACAAGAAATTCCGGTTGGATTACTTAAGGATGGTTTGATACTAGATAAAGATAAATTTAAATTACATATACAAACCTTATTAAAAGAAATAAGTATACCGTTAGATAAAAACCATCAATTAGTCTTATCAGTATCAGATAAATTAGTTTTTACAAAAAGATTTTTGATGGAAAAAACCGATAAAAGTAAGTTAGCAAGCACAATAATTGACAGGGTCAAGCTTGAGTTACCATATGATACAACAGAGCTTGAAAACTTTTATAAAATACTTAACCTGACCACCGAAGACAAAGAAGATATTTTGTTTACAGCGATGACAAAATCTTCTGTTCTACATTTTGCTGAGTTTTTTAAATCCTTAAATTTAACTTTAAATTTTATTTCCGCTTCATCATTTGCCTTTTTTGAATTTTTAAATCCATTGCTAGATTTGGATGGTAAACAAAAATTATTTTTGGATATAGGTAAGAAAAACTCTACTGTGTATTTATTCGATCATTTCGGTCCATTGTTAGTTAAGGACATAGTTTATCATAAGAAAGATACTACGGTTAATCTTAAGGAATTGTTGTCCAGTTTTAAGAAGGAAAATGATTTTGATATAAATAAGATTATTATTGGAGGGGAAGGTTCCCTGGAAATTCCAAAAAGTGATTTTGAAAACCAAATTCAGTTGCCAACTTTAAAAATTACTGAAGTATTTGATGATATTCTAAAAAAACATAAATTGACATTCGACACAGACGGAATATCAAAATCAATATATGCACAAATATTGGGTTTAGTTATTTTAGCCAAAAACAAAAGCGCTCCGAATTTCGCCAGAGACTTAAGTATGTTAAAAGATCATAAAGCCAAACCCGAACAAATTTTACCAATAACCGAAACGTCGGATGAAAAATCAACTTTAACAGATGAAAATGAAACTCTTCAAGAAAAACCAGACAAGGATAATGTAATGATTTCTCAACCGATTATGGAGTATCATAAAAGTTTTATGTCATCTTTGTTAGGGAATAAAATTGTCCTTTTCTTCACCGGTTTGATAGTTTTTGTGATAATGTTTATTCTAGTAAATAATATTACGAAGGGTTCTTTATCAAATTCTATAACTTCAATTATAAGTAAGCCTACTATGACGCCAACTCCAACTTTAGAACCTACTATGACACCGATTCCTACAATAAATCCCAACATTAAAAGAGAAGATTTAAAATTATCAGTACAAAACGGTACAGAAATTTCTGGATACGCATCCAAAATTGCTTCAGTTTTAGAAGAAAAAGGATTTAAAAACGTAGCAAAATCAAATGCTGATAAAAATGATTATCAAAAAAATGAATTAAGGATAAAAGACGATAAAAAAGATTTTGTGGAGATAATAAGAGCTGATTTAAAAGATAATTTAACAAGCTTTGAAGTAAAATCCTTATCTAGTGATGATAAATTTGATTGTATTTTAATACTAGGAAGTGAAGAGGCCCCTAAAGAAGAAGAATAATGGAATTATTTACCGCAAACCGGCCAAGCACCGCTTCCTCTATCAATTGAAATTTTAAAGGCTGCAGTCTTAATTGCTTCGATAGGACTATATCTTAAGTCAGGATTAATATCCAAATTCATTCTTTTCCTTGAAGCAATCCAGGATCTTTCAGAAAATTGAAATAAACCTGAATAAAGTTTGGTTTTTGCCAAGGGATTAAACCTTGATTCGCAAAAAGCGATTTTTTTCAATAAATCTGGGGAAACTTCATATTTTTTACCATAGTATTCAAATAATTCATCAAAATTCTGATTGGACATGTTTTGACTATTCTGTAGTAATTTATCACTTTGAACCGATAATAAATTATTATTTTCATCATGGAAAGTAATAATATCCTTAATTTCCTCTTGAGAAAAAGCATAATTTGAATAGTTAAACGGGTTATGTGTTTTTTGCAAAAGAATATTATGTAATCTTTCATCTAGTTGTACGTAATTATAAACAATATTTCTATAATCAAAATACATATTAAAAGTATCAGTTTGTAAATTTGCTGAATATATATTTTTTGGGAGTAACAAAAATAGCAGGAATATGATGAAAAATTTCATTAGATTTTTATTTATCATTTTCGAAGACAAGATGGGAAGGATTATACAATATATTCAAATTTTCATAAATACCCTACAGATAGTGTTACATTATCCCATAGTACCCCTTGACAATTTATCATGATATGTAGGATTATGGTATAAAGTGGTGAAAAATGGTGAAATTTGTAGAATAATATGTTTTTAGGTACTTACGAACCAAATTTAATGAATAACTGCCGGTTGGCTTTACCTAAAAAAATTAGGGAACAATTGGGTGGTAGTTCTTTAGTTTTAACTGTCGGTTTTGATGATTGTATTTTCGGTTTTACAGATAAAACATGGGAAGAAGTTACAAATCAAGAGTTATCTAAACCTTTGTTTTCAGATTCTATAGGTAGAGATCTTAGAAGAAAAATGTGTTCCGAAGCTGTAAATTTAAGTCTAGATAGTCAAGGGAGGTTTGTTTTGCCTGACAGAATGATAGAATTCGCCGGTATAAAGACTGCTATTGTGATTATTGGTGCAGGGGACCATTTTGAAATTTGGGATAAACAAAAATGGGAGGAGTACCGGGTTGAGTTGAAAAGGAAAGGCTAGAATCAAGCTGCCTATGATTTTAACCTCCTTTTTCCACTCTCCGGTACTCCTTGAGGAAATTAAATTCTATTTGAACATTAAAAATGGTGGTAAATATATTGATGCTACATTGGGTGGCGGAGGTTTAACTCAAGTTCTTTTAGATAAAGGAGCTAGAGTGCTAGGAATTGATCAAGATGACGATGCGATTGAATATTGTCAGAATAGATATGACAAAAAGCTGGTTAAAATTATCAAAGGAAACTTTAAGGATATTGCCAAAATTGCCAAACAATACGGTTTTGTAAATATTGATGGAATAGTTTTTGATTTAGGTGTATCCACACATCAGCTGGAAAAATCGAAGAGAGGATTTAGTTTCCAGTCAGATGAAAGATTGGATATGAGGATGGATTATGCAGGGAAAGAAAACGCTATAGAAATATTAAATAATTTTTCTGAAGGAGACTTGTATGAAATTTTTACAAAATATGCTGAAGAATTCTATTCTAGGGCAATTGCTAAACATATTGTTCGCGCCCGTGCCCTAATGGAAATTGTTACAACAGGTCAATTATTAAAAATTATCGATAGAGCTATCGACAGTGAAAACAAATTAATTGGATATCGTGATGACAAAAACAGAAGAAGTATTTATGCAAGAATATTTCAATCATTGAGAATTGAAGTGAATAAGGAATTGGATAATCTTGCGTTAGGTTTATCAGGAGGATTGCAAATTGTAAAAAAAGACGGAAGGTTAGTGGTTATTAGCTACCATTCTTTGGAAGATAGAATTGTAAAACTTAAATTCCAAAAATGGGCAAAAAAACGATTGGTGAATATATTAACAAAAAATCCAGTAATGGCAGAGTTTAAAGAAATAAGAAAGAATCAAAAAGCAAAAAGCGCAAAATTACGAGCGTTACAAAAAATCGTCATATGAAATTACTAATTAATATTAAGGTATTGATACTTCTTATAATCTGTAATTTATTTTTAGCTTCTTGTCAAATAATACTAATAAATTTTTATTCTACTTTTGGGGAAAAATTGTCCGAGCTTAAAATACAAACTGAAAAAATCGAGGATGATAATACATTAATTAGTCAAAAAATTGCTTCATCGTCTTCATTACTAGCGATTTCAATAAAAGCAAAAGAATCAGGATTAATAGATAACACAAGTATAATACACCTAAGTGAACCGCAACCGATTGCATTTTCTGATTCTAACCAATTTTAAGTTTATGTATAACAGGTTAGGGTTGCTATTTTTCATAATCTTATTATCTTTCATTGCTGTAATTTTACGTTTATTTTACTGGCAGGTATTAACCTTTCAAAATCTGAAAGGAATGGCAGTATTACAAACAAAATCATCTTATACGTTAAAAGCTAAAAGAGGTCAAATTTTTGATAGAAATGGAGAACCTCTAGTTATAAATCAAAAAGCTTACCTGATGTATGTAGAACCTGATAAAATCGATAATTACTCAGAATTAGTATCAAATATTTCAGAAAATTTGGAAGTTGAAAGCGCTACAATATCTGCAAAAATTGATAAAAATTTAAAATGGATCAAAATTGCAGAAAAAGTTGATCAGGAAATTAAAGAAAAATTATCTAATAAAAATCTGAATGGACTTGGTTTTGAGGAAAGCAGTAAAAGATATTATCCGGAAGCTTCAATGTCTGCGCATTTACTGGGGTTTGTAGGTAGTAATGAAAAAGGTACGGATCAAGGTTACTTTGGTATTGAAGGCTTTTATGATCAACTTTTAAAAGGTAGAGATGGGGAATTCAGACAGGAAAAAGATGCAAAAGGAAATCCAATTTTACAAGGAAAAATATTTGAAATTAGTCCTGAAGACGGTAGAGATTTATTTTTGACTTTAGATAAGACAGTTCAATATATAGTAGAAGATAAATTATTGAAAGGTCTGGAAAAATATGGAGCAAAAGGAGGAAGTATAATAGTTATGGACCCGCAAACTGGTGAAATATATGCCATGGCATCATATCCGGCTTATGATCCACAGAATTATTATATTTATCCACAGGAATATTATAAGAATCCAGGTATAAATTTTTTTTATGAACCAGGTTCTACTTTTAAAGTTTTAATCGTAGCGGCAGCATTAAATGAAGGAAAAATAAATGCTGATACAATCATAGATGAATCGGGACCGATAAAAATTGGCGGTTATGAAATTAAAACTTGGAATCAGGAATATCATGGCGCAATAGATATTGCAAAAGTATTACAGTATTCCTCAAACGTTGGAATGGTAGATATACAAAAAAAACTTGGAGATAATAATACTTTAAGATATATAGAAAAGCTTGGTTTCGGTAAAAAAACTGGAATCGATTTACAAGATGAATCGACGCCATTATTAAGAAATAAAAATAATTGGTATGAAATCGACTACGCAACATCCTCTTTTGGACAGGGAATAGCAGTAACACCAATACAAATGGTTAGAGCAGTTGCATCAATTGCAAACGGAGGGAAACTTATAAAACCATATATCGTAAAAAAGATCGTATCGAAAGAAAAGACTATTGTTTTGAAACCGGATATTGTGGATACGGTTTATAATTCCACTACGACATCAATCGTTAAAGAAATGATGATATCTGCAGTTGATAATGGTGAAGCACGTTATGCCAAACCTAAAGGTTATCGTATAGCAGGTAAGACAGGAACCGCTCAAATACCAATATCTGGACATTACGATACGGAAAAAACAATAGCTTCATTTATTGGTTTTGCACCTGCAGACAATCCAAAATTTCTAATGTTGGTGACTTTAATTGAACCTACGTCGTCTCCTTGGGGATCAGAAACTGCTGCACCTTTGTTTTTTACAATTTCAAAGGATTTATTTTCATACTGGGGAATTTCCCCGTCTTAGGCTGATTTGGTATAATATAAGCCTAAAAAATGCTTCGAAAATTCAAAAATTTATTTCATCTTCTTCAAGCCATTATCGCGGCTACGTATTATGGATTTCCAGGTAATAAGCTGTTTATCATTGGAGTTACCGGGACAGACGGAAAAACATCAACATGTCATCTTATTTATGAAATACTTAAAAATGCAGGTAAAAAAGTTGCATTAATATCTACTGTATCAGCTATTATCGATGGTAAAGAATACGATACAGGATTTCATGTAACAACTCCCTCTCCATTTATTATTCAAAAATATCTTAAACAAGCAATGGAAAACAAAATTGAATATTTAGTTTTGGAAATTACATCACATGCCTTAGATCAACACCGTATATGGGGTAATAAAGTTGATATTGGATTAATCACAAATATCAACCATGAACATATAGATTATCATAAAACCCTTTTAAATTATCGGAATGCGAAGTTAAAATTAGTGAAAATATCCAAAATTGCGATATTGAATAGGGACGATCCAAATTACCATTATTTGAAAAAATCGTTATCCGGTAAAAAAATTGTTTCATTCGGCTTTCATAAGAATGCAAGAGTTAAAAAATCAGACTTAAAAATAAAAAACCCAATACCCGGTGATTTTCATTTTTATAATATGCTAGCTGCATATTCAGTGGTAAAGGAAATTGGAATAGATAAAAAAACTGTTATGAAAGTATTGCAAAATTTTAAAGGTATAAAAGGTAGATTGGAAGAGGTAACAACAGATAAAAAATATAGAGTTTTTATCGATTTTGCACACAAACCTAACGCATTGAAAGAAATTATTAAAACTGCACGAAATATGACAAAAAATCGTGTTATTGTGGTGTTTGGTTGTGCTGGTTTAAGAGATGTTTTGAAGAGGCCCATGATGGGCGAAATTGCTGCCAAACTAGCAGATTTAACAGTTTTAACGGCTGAAGATCCCAGAACGGAGGATGTAAGGAATATCATAAATGAAATTTCCCAAGGATGTATTAAAGGTGGAGCGTTAGAAATAAATAAATTTGAATTTAGAACTGAAATGATTCATAAGAATAAAAAATATTTTATTAAGATATCCGATCGTCAGGAAGCAATCAATTTTACTTTAAGGAAATTAGCAGGAGACGGTGATATAGTTTTATTATGTGGGAAAGGTCATGAAAAATCGATGTGTTATGGAAAAATAGAATATCCTTGGGATGAACATTTGGCAGTAGAAAAAGCAATATATGGTACAGTCTAAAATAATTAGCCAATTTCAAAATATTATCCACTTTTTCTTTAACAGTAACGATAATATATTTGAATTCGTTAATAGTAATTCCAAAATTTTGTATATGAATCAGGTACATTCAAATAAATCTATAATGATTAAATCTAATGATAATAGTAAACATAAATGTGATAGTCTAGTTACCAAAGAAAGACTTTTCTTAGCTGTTGTAACTGCAGATTGCCTACCGATTGTTTTATACAGTGAGAATAACGGATATATCGGGATTGTTCATGCTGGTTGGAGAGGTTTATTTTCAGGGATTATAGAAAATACATTAAATCAATTCAGTAGAAATGGAGCAAATCTAGCGGAATTAGCTTGCGCTATTGGTCCTCATATATGTAAAAACTGTTATGATATTCCCCGTGAAAGAAGAGATTATATTATCAATATCGATATAAAAAATAAACAATATATTACCAAAAAATCGGATAAAATTTTCCTAGATTTAACCAAAATAGCACTTCATAAGTTAGTAAAATTGGGTTTATCATCTCAAAATATTGATATTATTAATGAATGTACTTCATGTAATAAAGATTATAATTCGTATCATCGTGATAAAGTAAAATCTATAAGGCAGATTTCTTTAATAGGAAAAAAGTATGAATAATAAAAAGTGCTATTTAGTTGGAATAAAAGGGGTTGGAATGACTTCATTAGCAGTATATTTGAAAGAAAAAGGATACCGGGTCTCCGGGTCGGATGTAAGTGAAGAATTTCCTACCGATGAAATTTTGCATAAAAATAAAATAAATGTAATTGAAGGTTTTAAAAAAGAAAATATCAATTATTCCTACGATTTTGTCGTTGCTACAGGGGCACACGGTGGGTTAACCAATATAGAAGTAGAAACTGCCAGACAAATTAATATACCTACTTATTCACATGGTGAATTTTTAGGTAAACAATTAAGCGAAAAATACGGCATCTCAATCGCCGGTTGTCATGGTAAAACTACAACATCTGCTCTGACAGCATATCTTTTAAGTAAAGCTAATCTTTCCCCGTCATATATTATCGGAACAGCATATATAAATGGTTTTGATGCTGGAGGAAAGTATGGTAAAGGTGATTATTTTGTTGCTGAGGCAGATGAATATGTCACATGTCCTTTAACTGATAGAAAACCTAGATTTTTATGGCATTTCCCCAAAATACTTGTAATAACTAACATTGAATTTGATCATCCTGATGTTTACAAAGATATCAATGATATTATTGATGCATTTTTAAATCTTGTAAAAAATCTGGTTGGTGAAAAAATATTGATTTGTTGTATAGACAATGAAAACGTAAAAAAATTATTGATAAAAATAAAACAATTACAATTACCAATTAACATCATAACATACGGCTATTCTTCTCTTGCAGATTACCGATTAACTTCGGTATTCTCTCATCAAGGTATAATTTCTTCTGATATTGAAAGAAAAAACATTGTTGTTGGTAGGTTGAATTTAAGAGTTGCGGGAAGACATAATTTATCCAACGCCTTAGCTTCATTGTTGGTTGGTGATTGTATAGGTTTAAAATGGAAGGAAATGTTACCAATAGTTGCCAGTTTTAATGGTACAAACAGAAGGTTTGAAAAAATTTACGAGTATAAGAATAAATTATTATTCGATGATTACGCTCATCATCCAAGTGAAATTCTTGCCACATTGAAAGCCGTAAAAGAATGGTATGGAAACCGAAAATTAATTGTAATTTTTCAACCACATACTTATTCTAGGACAAAATTATTGCTTAACGATTTTTCTAAATCATTTATACTGGCTGATAAGGTATTTCTTGCGGATATATTTCCATCTGCCAGAGAGAAATATGATAATTCAATATCTAGTCGAATATTAGCGATAGAAATAAATAAAATTAAAAAAAATTCAGTATATGTTGGTAATCTGAAAGTTTTATTATCACTATTAAAAAAAGAAATTACAGGTGATGACCTGATAATAACTATGGGTGCTGGAGATATATATTTGTGGCATAAAAGTATAATTGATTTAATTAAAAATAATGGGAAATAAATATCAAAATATCATAAATTATTTAAGTAGCGATAGAGTTGCTCTTAATGCTGATCTGTCAAAATTTTCTACTTTTAGAATTGGAGGGAAAGCTGATTTATTCTATCGTGCCGCAACTATTGAGGATATTCAAGATGCTGTTAAAATATCCCGCCAGGAAAAGGTAAAATTTTTTGTCATAGGCGGAGGAACAAATCTTTTAATATCTGACAAAGGATTCCAAGGGTTAGTGATAAAAAACGATACATCCAAGATATCGATTAAAGGAATGAAAGGCAATAGTAAAGGTACCCAAGAGGTTTATATTCAAGCAGATAGTGGTGTTTTGGTAAATAGACTTGTCAGATTCTCACTTGATGAAGGCCTTTCGGGTCTTGAAGCGTTTTTGGGTCAACCAGGCAGTGTAGGTGGGGCTTGTTGGATAAACGCTCATAACATGAACAAAAAAAGTTTTTTTGCAGATATAATTTTTCAGGCTGCAGTTTTGAATGCCGATACGGAAATTGAAACAGTAAATCTTTCTTATTTTAAATTTGCTTATGATTATTCGGTTTTACAGGATAATCAGGCAATTGTACTATCGGTTGTATTTAAATTACATAAAACATTATCCAAAGAAGATTTATGGGAAAATGCACAAAAGTCTATGGAATATCGTAAAAGCACCCAACCTCAGGGAGCATTTTCATCAGGATGTATTTTCAGAAATATTTTAAAAAGTGACGCTTTAAGACTTGCTACTCCCGGATATACAACTTCTGTCGGATATTTAATCGATAGCGTTGGTCTTAAAGGTTTTAGATACAACGGTGCTTATTTCTCTGATAAGCATGCAAATTTTATTCTAAATGATGGTACTGCAAAAGCAAGTGATATTATGTATTTAATAAATTTAGCCAAAAAAAAGATTATGGAAAAATATCATATTAAAATATGTGAAGAAATCGTTAAGTTAGGAGATTTTTAATGGATACTTTAGTAATCCAGGGACCAACCAGATTAAAAGGAAAAATAAAAGTTACTGGAGCAAAAAATGTTGCTATGAAATTGCCTATTTTAGGTATACTTTGTGATGAAAAGTTGGTTTTTGAAAATATTCCATATATATCCTCTTTTTACGGAACATGTGATATAGTCAAACATTTAGGCGTCAGTGTCTCAAAAATCGGCAATCATAAATACCAAATTAAAAAAACAGGAAACGGAGATTTTCGAATTCCATTACATATGGGAGGTTTATATCGTACGGCTCCAATGGCTTTGGGTCCTCTTTTGGCTCGTTACGGCAAAGCCCAAGTTCCAAATCCTGGAGGTTGTAGATTAGGTAAAAGACCAATAGAACGTCATATTGAGGGATTGGTGAGATTAGGCGCGAAGGTTTCTTATGAAAACGGTTTTTTTATCGCCCATGCAAGAAAATTGACAGGAAATTATTTTAAATTCAGTCAAAATACTCATACGGGAACCGAGAGTATGTTATTGGCAGCAGTTTTAGCAGAAGGAAGGACAATTCTTGAAAACGTTGCATTGGAACCTGAAATCGATGACTTGATAAGTATTCTAAATTTAATGGGCGCTCAAATTAAAAGAGTAGATAGCAGGAAAATAATAATTGACGGAGTGAGAAAATTAAAGGGTTGTCAGTTTAAAATAATGTCCGATCGAAATGAAGCTGTTACTTTGGCTGTAGGTGCATTGGCATCAAAAGGAGAAATTATAATAGACGGAGCAGAAAAAAAACATTTAACCGCATTTTTGCAATCATTGGATGAGGTAAATGGAGGATATGAAATCATTTCGGGAAAAAAGATCAGATTTTTTTATAAAGGTAAACTTAAACCTAATCAGATTACTACCCGCCCACATCCGGGATTTATGACTGATTGGCAGGCTCCATGGGCTTTGCTTATGACTCAAGCTATCGGAAAATCCATAATACATGAAACTATTTTTGAAGATAGGTTTGGATATGTGAATGAATTGATTAAAATGGGTGCACAAATATCTTTTTTCAACCCTGATTTACATAATCCAGAAAAAACTTACAATTTTAACTGGAAAGAAAGTGACAAAAATCTTTTTAAAGCCGTAATAATTAATGGTCCGGTTAAACTGCATAATGCATTATTGGAGGTATCCGATTTAAGAGCTGGTGCTACGTTGATACTGGCAGCCATAATTGCCGATGGAGAAAGTATTTTGCTTGGTATTGATCATATAGATAGAGGTTATGAAAATATTGAAGATAGATTATCTAAATTAGGCGCTAAAATTAAAAGAGTGAAGAAAGGATAAAAAAATGGATAAAAAACATATCGTTGCGATTCTTTTATGTGCAGGAGATTCTACCAGATTGTGGCCTCTTTCAGACAAATATAATCTGACATTTATGGGGAAAAATTTGGTGGAAATGGCGATTGAAAAAATATCAGATTTTGGTTTGAACAAAATTATCATCGTGGCAAATGAAAATAATTTTCAGAAAATGGAAACTTTAAAAGAAAAATATAAAAAAAATATCGTAATAAATACCGTAATTCAAAAAAATAAAAGAGGAATGGCTGGCGCTATCGAAATTGTAAAAGAAAAAATTGGTGACGATTTTCCTGTACTCATTATTAGTCCTTCAGATTTTTTTGAAGCAGGCTTATTGACAGATTTTGACAAGTTATTGAGAGAATCTCCGGCTGCAGTTTTAGCTGGAGTATATTCATCTGAATATTTTCCTGGTGGATATTTGACTATTGAAAACGACTTTGTAAAGTCTATTATCGAAAAACCGGATATTTCAAATCTTCCTTCTAAATACATTTCATTTGTATTTGATTATTTTGAGAAATATTCAGTAATCTACAAAACTTTATCGGAAGTTACTTCAAAAAAAGATGATATTTATGAAAGAGCTGTAGATGAATTAATCAAAAAAGGTTTGAAAATCAGATTCCTGCATTATAAAGGATTTTGGGGTTATTTGAAGTATCCTTGGCATGTTTTGAATCTTTCATCTTACTTTCTGTCTAAAATAAAAAAATCAAAAAGCGGTAATATTAATTTAAGTTCCCAAGCATCGGTAGTTAATGAGGTAATTATTGGTTCAAGAGTAAAAGTAATGGAAAACGCAAAGATTGTCGGTCCTTGTTTCATCGGTGATAATACGATTATCGGCAACAACGTTGTCATTAGAGAGTCGATAATCGGTTCTTCCTGTGTAATTGGATGTAATAGTGAAATAGCTAGAAGTTATATAGGAGATAATTGTTGGTTTCATCAAAATTATATTGGTGATAGCGTAATATCAGATAATACTAGCATGGGAGCAGGAGGCATTTTAGCAAATTTCAGATTGGACGAATGTAATGTTACCAGTAAAGTTAATGGAACTAAAACCGATACAGGAAAGGGTAAATTAGGCGCTATAATAGGCAAAAACGTCAAGATAGGCGTAAATACGTCTATTATGCCCGGTGTAAAGATTGGATCAAATTCTGTCATATCATCTGGTGTTGTCTTGGATGAAGATATTGAAAATGAAAAATATGTATATTTAGGTAGTAGTAAATATATTATTAAAGATAACAAAATGCATCAAAAACGTACAGAAACAAGAAATTCAGCGTTTTTAGAATTGAGGAGAACTTAAAATGTGCGGGATTTTTGGATATATCGGAGATAAAAATAATGCTTTCAATATAGTGTATAACGGTTTATTAAGTTTAGAATATCGTGGTTATGACTCGTGGGGTATAGCTTTTTTGAAAAAAGTAGATAAAGTAGAAAAAAAGATCGGAGTTGAAAAAAACGTTGGCAGATTAAACAAAAGGATAAATTATCATATAAATACAAATTTTGCTTTGGGTCATACCCGTTGGGCGACTCATGGTGGGGTTACCAAGGTTAACGCGCATCCTCATTTGGACTGTAATAATAATTTTGCAATTATTCATAACGGAATTATCGAAAATTATCAAGAACTCAAAACAAATTTAATAAAAAAGGGACATAAATTCATATCAGAAACAGATACTGAGGTCGCAGTTCATCTTATAGAAGATATTTATAAGAATTTAAATAATAAAGTTTTTAACGAAAAAGAAAAATTCAAAAAAGCGGTCATCGAGTCATTTAAACGTTTACAGGGTATGAATGCGATTATTGTAATGGATAATATTTCTAAAAGCTTTATGGCAGCCAAAAACGGTTCACCACTGGTAATCGGAAGAGGGAAAAAAGAAAATTTTTTAGCCTCTGATGCTCATGCATTATTGCCTCATACAAAAACTGTTTATTATATGGAAGATATGGAGTATGTTATGTTCGACAAAATAAATATAGAAATTTTTGATATGCATGCCAGAGTAAAAAAGAATATAAAATTCCAAACATTGGATTGGAAAGAAACCCAAGTAAGTAAAGGGTCTTATCCACATTTTATGATTAAGGAGATTTTTGAACAGCCAGAAGTCATATCTAATATAAACAAAACATCGGAATCAGAAATTCAAATTCTTGCAGATATTATAAAGAAATCTTACGGTACATATTTTATCGGTTGCGGCACTGCGTCTTATGCTTGTTTGGCTGGTACATATTTATTTTCAAAAATCGCAAAAAGACATGTGAATTTTGCTGTAGGAAGTGAGTTTGGTTATCTATTGGATTTTTTAACTGAGAAGAGTTTTGTTATTGCCCTTTCTCAATCGGGTGAAACGATAGATGTTATAGAAGCGGTTAAAAAAGCCAAAGAAAAAGGAGCAAAATTAGCAAGTTTGGTTAATGTAATCGGTTCGACGTTATACCGTTTAAGTGATAAAAAATTATTACTTATGGCCGGTCCGGAAAAAGCTGTTGTATCAACTAAGGCATTTACAGCTAAATTAGCTTATTTATTATTACTTTCTTACGAATTGACGGGGAATATTGCTCAGGGAAGGAAATTATTGGAAAAATCCGTATTGTCTATGAAAAGAATTTTGCACAAATCAGCCACAGATAAAATAAAAAATCTGGCAAAACTGATAAAAGACAAAGATCATATATATTGCATTGGAAGGGGATTGTCCTACCCTATAGCATTGGAATCAGCTTTGAAAATAAAAGAAGCATCTTATATTCACGCAGAAGGTTTTGCTGCTGGTGAACTTAAGCATGGTGTAATAGCATTAATCGAAAAGGATACTCCTAGTTTGGTATTTTTACCTAATGACGAAACTTATGATGCGACTTTGGCTGGGGCTATAGAGATGAAAGCAAGAGGAAGTTTTGTAATTGGTATATCTTTTAAAAATCATCCTATTTTTGATTATTATTTACCTTTCGACGACTGTTCAAATGCGAGTATCCTACCTGAAATCATAATTGGACAACTTTTAGGATATTACCTGGCTATTTACCGAGGTAGTGATCCAGATATGCCCCGTAATTTAGCTAAAAGTGTAACCGTCAAATAATCTTATATGTCAAAAAAAACAATAATTATTCTACATGGATGGCGTTTGGATGGAAAAACCTTTAATCCACTTAAAAAAATACTAGAAAAAAAAGGTTTTCGTGTTTTCGCACCAGATTTGCCTGGATTTGGGAAAAATAATATGATCGATAAACCATTGGTATTACAAGATTATGTTGATTTTTTGGATAAATATATCCAAAAAAAAAGATTATCAGATATTAGGCTTATATGTCATTCTTTCGGAGGTAGGGTTGGCATAAAATATTGTGCTTTCAAACCAGAAAAAATCAATTATCTTATACTTAGCGGAGTACCGGGTTATGTACCTGTTAAAAGATGGAAAATACTGTTTTTTCTATTATTATCAAAAATTGGGAAAGTCATATTTAAACTCCCAGTCATGAAATTATTCGAAGATAAAGCTAGATTACTATTATATAAAACAGCAAAAGCATCCGATTATATGAAAGTAAAAGGGAATTTACGGGATACTTTCAAAAATGTAATCAAAGAAGACCTTCATGAAGATATGAAAAGAATTAAACTTAAAACAATCTTAGTTTGGGGTGAAAATGACAAAACGGTACCGCTTTGGATAGCAAATAAAATCCAAAAAACCATAAAAAAATCTCAATTAGTAATTGTACCTGATACAAATCATCGATTACCGTTTATGAATTCTGATATATTTTATAAAAAAATCGTACAAATTTTATGATAATCTCGTTACTTTATAATTTGCTACCGTTTCTTTTTATATTTTATGCAATTAGGACTATTTTTTTTCACATATTTTTATGGCAGCTTAAGGAATATCGATTGGATAGAATTAAATCCCATTTAGCCACTGTTCAGGGAAAGAAAATTCTTTTTAATTATTTCAATACTGTCAAATGGATATATCTTTTAATTTATCTTCTATTTTATTTTTTTATTAAACAGGATTTTTTGATAATTTTTCTGTTTTTTTTATATTCATTAGAATTTTGTAAAACACTCTATCAAATATTCAGTCGTACATTTAAGATGCCGTCCATTACTCTTCGATCAATATTTATCTTGTTTATAACTATTTTTATCATAGTCTCTATCTCATTTTTTCCATGGGATTATTCATTTCATATTCCATTATTAGATAGGTTACTTTGGATATTTATTTTTACTATTGTTGTATTAACTAATATTCCCAGTATCGTACATAAATACATACTTAAATTTATTGCTGTAAATAAAATTAGAAAATACAATCAATTAAAAATTATTGGGATTACAGGCAGTTATGGAAAAACATCAACAAAAGAATTTATTTATCAATTGTTAAAGCCTCATTTTCTAGTAGCCAAGACCGACAAATCACATAATACCGTAATCGGTGTATGCAAAGATATTATAAAAAACTTAAAAAGCAATACAAAATACATGATAATCGAAATGGGTGCATATAAAAAAGGAGAAATTTCAGAAATTGCCAGATTATTTAAACCTCATATTTCTGTTATTACTGGAGTAAATATCCAACATTTGGAGCTTTTTAAAACTTTTGAAAATATCAAACAGGCTAAGTTTGAGTTAATTCAAAAAACCCTGCAGGATGGTGAAGTAATTTTAAATTTAAGCCAACCAAATATGAAATTTTTTTATGAAGAAACTAGAAAATCAAGGAAGGATTTGAGGATTACCGCAATTTCAGTTAAGAATAATATTAAAACTACAAATCCCATTAGGTTTATAAGTGTTACGCAGCGTATTGACGGTTTGGATTTTAAAGTAAATATTAAAAACAAGACTTATAT
>CAYUNW010000011.1:0-32688 GCA_964446235.1 uncultured Gammaproteobacteria bacterium | reverse complement strand
TCGGTAGTCGGTAATCAGTGTTCAGTGGTCAGTAATCGGTTGTCATATTTTTTGGTTTTGAATTTTGACTTTTGACTTTCTGAGGCGGGATTTATTGCTTACTGCTTTTTTTTAATTTACGGGTCCTGCCGCTCGTGCTTCCCAAAAGTTACCCCTAAGGCATTAGGGAACCCATCTTTTAGGAATCCCTCACTCGTGTCACCCGTTTATAAAAAAATATGTTTACTGCTTATTGCTTACTGTTAACTGATAACTGACTTTCACTTCTCCACTTCAAAAATTGTAACATTACCGTTTTTATATACGGCTTTCAGGTATTTATAAGTATTCAAGTCAAAATTACCCCCTACTTCTCTTTCCTGCGGTCCCCAAAAAACGTAGGAAATATTTTCCTGTACCAGAAAGCTCTTGCTGTTCAGCTCCCCCATCTTGCCGGCAAAATAATCTCTGGCAATAGGCTCCTTCTCATCTTCATCCGGTGTATTGGCATGACCCAGATAGACGTAATTACCGGCATAAGCGGGGATGAAATTGCCGGCTGTCACATACCCGAAAACTATTTCGTCTGTCTTGGTATGATTTTTGATGTAATCAACCGCATCCATGAAGTCCTTCAAAGGATAAGCAAGCTGGGCTCCTATTGGTACTGCCCAAGTGGCCTCACCTCTCCAGCGCGCCTGGTCGGAAAGCCACAAAACCATGGAAGCCATCACTAGAATTCCGGTTATTGTTATCAGAGTTATCAAGGTAATTATTAAGCCTCTTGATACCAGTTTGATTTGTCTACCCTTTTCCTTGACTTTATTCCATAAAAACATGAATAAATATGCTGCCAAAATACCCAGAGGCACATGTAAGGAGGCTTCGGTAAACCGCAAGGGTGATTGCTCGGGGACTTTCTCAAAAACGGCAAACAGGATAAATATTGATATGATCCAGCTGATAAATACCAGCAGATTTTTATTACGTAAAATTGCCGCAAGCAAAAGTCCTATCATACCCAAAGGCAGGATAGGTCCCAAACCAAGAGCATACTCACGGTAATTGATGCCCATACGGTGCTCTATATCAAAAAGCGCCAAAGCCTTCCAGGGTTGTATGCCAAACATATGCCGCATATAAAGAAGAGACGGCGCCGAAAGTAAGGCAAAAATCAATCTCGATATGAATTTTTCATATATATAATTTCTAAAAACTGTTTTGGTAAATTTGGGATTGAAGATAAACTCTCCCAAAGTCTGCACGGCAAAAAAGGTATAAACTACGAGAAGAACTGGTGGGAACACTACCCCGACAAAAAGTCCCAATAACCCCCAGAAAATTTTCTCTATTATCCCCCCTTTCAAACCTTTGGTATAAACCATGATGAAAATAATCATAAAAATCTGCCCGAAAAGTACATGAGGCAGGAAAGTAATCCTCTGCAGACTGTCCGAAGCGCTCCACCAGCCAAAATACGTAGCAAAGCGGTAACTCTCGCCGCTCTTTACCAAAATCGGCCAGCTGCCGCAGATGACACTGAAGATAAACCCCAATACCCCCCAAAACCCGGGTAGATTTTTATCAAGATACAATCCTGTGACCAAAAGAAGCAAAAACCCCAATAAAAAACGGGAAATATGATAAATCTCGGGAGGGTCAAGACTGAATACACCTCCCAGTTTGCCAAAATACAGATAAATCAGCTGGAAAAGCGATGCCGGATGGGCTTGGTTGTAGTATTTCTCCGTCACCAACCACCTTCCTTCCAAACCCTGGCGGATCCGGGACAGATAGAAATTGTAGTCAAACATATAATTATGTTCCAAAACAAACTGGCGGTCTTTGGGGATTAAGTCTTTCCTTGACAATTCATAAAAGCTGGGTGCAAAGGAAAACGCCGTAAACAGAAGCGACAATATGAATATGATAAACAGTCTGAATTTGGCCGAACGGAAAATTGCTTTTAACATCTCTTGACACAAATTATCATAAAAGTGTTAAAATTTTAACACATTAATAAGTCGGGTTTAATGTCTATTACGGGTGACGCGAGCGAGGGTTCCCAAAAACTGGGTTCCCCGATAGAGGGATGATTTTTGGGATACGCAAGCGGCAGGACCCGTAAATGCAATATTTTTTAAAAAATATTCATATGAACAAAATTCATCACGAAGAAAAATCGGAAAATAGTCTTACACCCAAACTGGTTGCTTCATTGGTTTTGGCTGTTCTTTTGATTATAGTCATCGTCTATACCCTGATAAAACTCATCCAGGGCAAATCCGTCATACCTTCATCTACGAATCCTACACCTACCGCCGGTCCGGTCCAAACCCAGCAGATCAGAAGGTTTACCGCCCCAGACGATATAGCCTGGAAGACAACATCGGGAAAGATTTATCCCTTCTCCTTCTCATATCCGGAAAATATGATCCTGAATATCTTCATTGGTGACGTCACCGACTCGGTAGCTGTCGTTTGGGACAATATACCGGTACAGCAGAATATCCTTTTCAATATCGAGTTTGTCGACAAACGCGATCCGGAAGCTGTGGACAAACCCAAAATAGAATTCGTCAAAAACTGGTACAAAAATTTCTCCGGTCTCATCGGGCTTGAAAGAATCGAAAAGTTTACCAATACCGGCGGACTGGTCGGATACAAAGCAATATACATAAATACCGCAGGTCAGACGCCGAATACCGACGTTTTCTTCGAACTTCCCAACCGGCCAACTCTTATGCTTCATGTAGCCAACGGCATCATCGACCCTAAAATATTTGACCGCATAGTTGACTCCGTCCGCTGGACTCCGGAAACCCCTGCCACAGTCAGATGACAAAACTGACAGCTGATCGCTGATTAGTGATTTTGATATATTTATATATATATTTTCCTCAGTATTTTTTTGCTACAATGCCAACAAAGAGTATAGGAAATATGATGTTTCTGCTCATCCTGATTATCGGTACTGCACTACGCCTTTTTATGATAGGCAATCCGGGATTTGTTGCCGATGTCTGTTTCTGGAAATCCTGGGGACTGGCAGCATTGGACCATGGCGTGGTCTGGACTACCTTCCATACCAATATCAACTACCCGCCGGGATTTATCTATGTACTTTGGCTGATGGCCAAAATATATTCTTTCTTTGCCGACCCCCACCACTATGATTCTTACTGGCGGGAAAACAATTTTGCCTTCCTATTTGCATCCAAATCTATAGCAATCATTTCCGATATACTTATCACCCTTATCATCTATTGGTTTTTTTCCCGGAAAAAAACATTGGAAAAGCTTGGCAGTATCATCGTTTCGCATACACCCATGATAAATAGCAAAAACGGAATTTTGGCCCGTACAGTCAATTTCATCCACGACAATCTGGGTTTGGTTCTGGCAAGCGTATTTTTCCTAAATCCCGTCGTCATGCTTGATTCGGCAATCTGGGGGCAGGTAGAGTCATTTGGTTTGCTTTTCACTATCATTGCCATCATACTCATCTTCTATAAACGCCCGGTTTTGGCGACCGTATTTTTCACCGCCGGAACACTAATGAAACTGCAAAATATCATCTATATACCGATATATTTTGTCTTTTTGCTGCGTTACTTTGATTTCCGCACCATAGTCAGATGTTTCATCAGTGCCGGGGTGACATTTCTTGTTATCAATTTCCCTTTTGTCAGATCCAATTCCCTAAACCAGGTGCTTTACCTTATGACCGTCAACAGCGACTACTTCCCTTGGTTGTCACTCAATGCCCATAATTTATGGTGGATAGTGGCAGGCGGTAAAGGTATGCAGATAACCGATAAAATCACCGTCTTTGGCATCCTCAACGCCAAAAAAGTAGGGTTAATTCTGTTTTCCTCCTTTTATCTTCTTCCGACTCTTCTGACTTTTCTCAGACCGACTGCCAGGAATTTTTTACTGTCTTTAAATATCGGCATCTTTGCCTTCTTTCTCTGGACTACCCAAAGCCATGAAAGATATTCCTACCCCTTACTTGTACTGCTTTTGTTTTTCTATCCTTTTATGAAAACCAAGCTTAACTTCAGGGAAAATAGTAACAAAAGCTTTTTTTGGGATGTATTTTTTTGGGGACTTTACGGATTTTTGACCCTGACAATTTTTATCAATGTCTATATGGGACTGATACTCAACTATCCGGATAACGGATTTTATCCCTTGACCAAAATGATGACTCCTACAGTCGGAATCCTCAATTCATATCTATTGATTATTCTTTTTTTCTTCATGCTTGCCTTCATATATCGGGAACTCCATAACGGTTTCTTTCTCCTTTCCCCGGCAGTGGCTACAGCGCTTCTTTTATCAGCCAATTCCAGTTATCTAATCGGAGGCAAAGTATCCCTCACCAAATACACTCCCATAATCGCCGCACAAGACTATGCCGGCGTGCAGATAAACCGCTCGGTCAACTCTTTCGGCGGCTGGAAAACCTGGAGCAGGCTCAATATTGATTATTTTTATTATCCCAAAGGATTCGGAGTGCATGCCAATTCCCGGCTGGTTTTTGACATTAAGGGAATGTACAGGAAATTCAAAACGGATTACGGTATAGACGCTGAATCGCCTACTCCGGCAAGTGTCATTTTCAAAATATCAGGTGACGGTAAATTGCTTTTTGAAAGTGAAAAGATGGGCAGGTTTGACTTACCCAAACATGTTGAAGTAGATATCACGGGTGTCAAACAGTTGGAACTGGTGGCAAACGACGCCGGTGACGGAATCAATAGTGACCATGCCGACTGGCTGAATCCGGTATTATTAAAATAAAGTCAGATAACAGTAAACAGATAACAGATAACATAAAGCGAAGTAAGTAACTTTTGAAGAGAATTGAAGATTTGCCATGCTCGTAAAGTAATAAAGATTCTTATAGCATATAGAATGCAAATCTTCACTTAGCGAAGGGAGCAATTAACTATATAGAAATTCAATTCAAGAGGTCTTATGAGCGTCTCTGAAAAAGATACTTACGAAGCTTTAATTTAAAAATGAAACTAGTCAATAAATTACTTGGCATATCGATACTTTTGGGTACTCTGGTCTTCAATCTCTGGCTTAATTATCCGGAGACCCAGATACTGGCAGACCCCAACGACAATATTTTCCAGTATTCCCTGGTCTGGCGGACCAATTGGGTCTGGGAAAATTACGGATGCCCCTTTTCGCTTTCCTGTCTGCCTAATTTAACCGACCATATCGTCAGTGTCTGGGCTGAAGGTTATTCCCTGCCGGTTTACTATTCACATCTTCCCCAGATGTCTATAGTCTCTTCATACAACATGCTGGTCAAACCGGTTACAAATTTATTCGGAATGAATTATTCCCTATATCAATACTACAATCTGACCAAATATTTGCTTCTTTGCCTTTTCCCATTATCAGTCTTTTTTGCCCTTAGACTGGTCGGCTTTTCATATTTCGGTTCAGGTATAGCCGCCTGGCTTTCAGGCAACTTTTCAACAGACGGCCTTTACGGGATAGACCCGACCAGTTTTCTATGGCGGGGTTGGGGCCTGACCAGTCAGCTTTATGCACAGGTTTACTTCCCTTTGGCAATTGCCTATGTCTATAAAGCGCTAAAAGAAGTAAGTGTCAACGGCAAGGAAACAAAAGTTAAGTATTTGAACAAAAATTCCCTACTGGCGATAGTTTTTCTCATTTTGACCCTGTCGGGACACTTGGGTATAGGCATGCTGGTACTTATCTCTACCGTACCCTTTTTCTTTATGGATCTAAACAAAATCCATCTTATAAACAGGTTTAAGACTTTGCTGATAATTTATCTGGCAACCTTGGGTATTTTGTCTTATTGGATCATTCCCATTTTCAGCCTGAACAACTATCATATGGTATCCCCTTGGGATCCGTTATGGAAATTCAACTCATACGGTTGGTATGAAGTCATCAGACAATTTATCCAGGGAGAAGCTTTTGACTGGAATAGAACTCCTATCATCACATATATCATCATCTTTGGCTTTTTTATAATTCTTTCAAACAGTCAATATTTCACTTTTGCCCTGCTTTTTGTCCTGTGGTTTTTACTCTACTTCGGCAGGACCACCTGGGGAGGATTGGTGGATTTGATACCAGGTATGAAAGACTACCACCAGCACCGCTTCATTGTGGGACTGCAGCTTTCTGCCCTATTCCTGTTGCCGGCTGTATTTGAATACAGTATCACTCTGTTTAAACTGACATTTGGACGTATTTTTGCTAGTTTATCTTTGATTAAAATCCGTCTTTCCAAAAATACTTTTCTAATAGGTCAAAATATAACAATAGGTATCTTAATGTTAATCAGTACATCAGCTGTCGTTTATTATACCGTCGGTCGTACGCTTGATTATGCACAATCTAACAATAAATGGATTTACGAAGCCAACAATGCCTATAATTTTGATGTAAGCAACTTTGACAATTTAAGAAAATATATCGAATCCCAACCGAAAGCCCGTATCTACGCCGGCCGACCCGGCAACTGGGGCAAGGATTTCCGTTTGGGATCAAGCCAGATTTATATGCTTTTCGGCGCTTTGGGCTATGATATCAGCCAGTTTCTGCCGGAAACCTGGTCTCCCTTGTCCGAAAACGAACAGAATTTCGACGAAAGAAATGCCGCCGATTATGATCTTCTTAACTTAAAATATATTGTCGCTCCCAAAAATCAGGGATTTACCGAAAAAGCAGTCTTGGACAAAAAATTCGGACCATTTGAGCTCTACCAGGTACCTACCACCGGCTGGTTTGACGTGGTCACCTCACCTATGATGGTAAAAACCGATAAAACGCATTTTATCAATATCGTCCACTACTGGCATAGAAGCTTTGCCAGACGCTGGAAAATGCATCCGATTATCACCGTTGAGAAAAACGATAAACCACCTACGGGAGTGAGCAAAATACTTCATATGCTTGATGAAGTCAATTACAAGGAAGAATACCAGGACGGCAGTCTATCAACAGAGAAAAACATCTGGGCCGATTACCCGTTTATCTTCCCCGAAAGCACCCCCAGCTCTACCATATCCAAGGAAATAGTTGATAAACAGAAATATTCGGCAGTCATAGAAGTGCCTCAGGATTGCAAAAATTGCCTTGTGATGTTTAAGATGAGTTATCACCCTTCGTGGCGTGTCAAAGTGGACGGTGAAGCAAGGACCAAACTGGCAGTTTTTCCCTTTTACAATGCTGTAGCCGTCACGCCCGGAGTGCATACTGTAGAATTTTCCTATCATCCCAATACTTTGAAAACCGTGCTTCTCTATTTGACTATCTTTGGAGGACTCGGATTTCTCATTTTTACTCTCTTACGAAAATTTAAAAGAAGATAAGAACCTACGGATTTAAAAAGAATATTCTTTTTAACTTAGTTACATCTCTAAATTTGAGGAGTTACAATCACTGTCTCTATCGTTGGAGACGGATTTTCTGCTTCTTTGGTGGTATCAGTATTCAACTGAATATTTACGACTTCTGGTGTAGGAGTAAAACTTGGGATTATCATGCTTTCTACCGGTGCAGAAGTAACAGTCGGTACTATCTCCGATAATATACCGATAGTTTCCTCAATCAACTCATCCAATATGCATTCACAGTTACAAGTATCGTTCTGATCATCACAACCAGGTAAAAAGGGAAACTTAGGAAATGGAGGAAACCATGGAACAGAAGGAAATGGCGGCATAGTAGGAAACCATTTCGGATGAAACCCGGTAGGATAAGGCATACAGGTTGGACACGGTTTATGTGTAGGAGTCGGTTGGCTAGTCGGAAAAGGTTTGTATGTAGGTGAAGGTTTGCGGGTAGGACGGGGAGTTTTCGTAGGTTTGGGAGTTTTGGTAGGCTTCAAAGTTTTTGTAGGTGAAAGGGTGTCCCAATTACCAGTAGAAAAGGTATTATCACCTAAAACCTTACCGGATGTAAACAATGCTTGAGTATTGCCGACTCTCAACAATGAAAAAATTATAAAAATTAAAAAGATATTTACCATATAGTATTTGAAATACTTATCCATTTTATATTTGTTTGATATTTACATGATTGGTATCTTCATTTTCTTTCTTTTTCATTTTTGCGATGATAATTTTTTCATGTTCCTTTATGATATTTAAGAATTCACTTATGACAATCAAACCGGCAGGAATAATTACCAGAAGGACAAAACCGCCGGGAGTTTGCATGAAGAAAGACAGATAACCAAGATAAGGTATGGAAAAAATCACCTTACCCTGCACTTGAGATGCTCCCACTGGATTGATATCGGAAGAATTATTGGTATCACCTTTGGTGATAAAAATATATTCGTTTCCCTCTTTCTTCACTTCGACCACCCTATGGGTGATGGATTTGCCGTTTTGGAAATTGATAATATCACCTACGGCAATTCTTTCGGCCGGTAGATATTTTATAAATACCACTGAACCTGTCTTGATAGACGGTTCCATGGACCCGGACATCACCCGAAGAATTTGAAATGACTTCACCGGAGTAAATGTGGTAAACAAAATAAGCAGTATTAATAAAACCAAAATAACCGTGACGGTTTTGGTAAATAATTTATATATTTTAACAATAGTTTTTTTCATGCCTTACTAGATCATCCAAGAGGATTTGGATGATCTATAAAGCATAAAAGTTATAAATCAAACCATCCTGTGGTACCTGAAGTCATATACGGAACTGTCGTCGGTACGCTACCTCCATGCTGGACGGCATATATCATAATTTCCGTATCTACATTTGACACTCCCTGTTTGGTGTTCCCTGTATCCGGATCCAAAGTAAACTGCAGATCATAAGCTTGCCAGCCTGCTGTTACGTTGTCGGCAATTTTTTGCCAGCCGGTGGATAATGCCTGCACATATCCTTCCCAAGCCACAGCCGAAGTACCTTGGAAGAAAATCTTAAGATAAAGCTTATCTGCCAAATAGGTAGAATCACCAGGAGCTGATGTCCCCCGCGCACCCAGATACAAATCGGCATTTAAGTTCCCTATATAATTTATCGCCACATTTGTAAGAGTTACAGGTATCCCCGGTGCCAAGCCGGTTACGGTCAAATTAGCCACGTTGAAATCCCCCAAGTTGACATTACCGGTGGCAAACGTGTTTGTGCCCAATACTTTCCCTGCCGAAAAATAAGCATAGGTTGCTGCTGCAACCGCCCCGATTGTGACAGTTATCATCACTACGCTAAACCAGATTCTTCTCATTTTTTTCACCCCCTTTCTATAAAAAAACCACTCATTTCTGAGTGGTAATAATCCAATATAATGGTAGGCAGTTTAGGCAGGTCATGATTTGAAAAAATGACCTCCGCTTACGGTCAGTCAATAACAAACGACCTCATTCTATACGTTTGTCCAACTTATGCAACTGTTAAGAAATATAAAGAAATATCAAACTTCATATCATTTTTTGTCATATAAAATCATCTTAACTACTTCTTTTACAATCATTCATACGAAATTACACTAAATTTTGGAGCATAAAAAAACACACAATATTTTCATACTGTGTGTTTTTGGTTTGTAATTTTTGTTTCTTAACCTTGTTTGCTTGCGGCAAAACACTCTTTACATAATACCGGAGTGTCTTTTCTCGGTACAAAAGGTACTTCATCCTCTTTACCGCATTTAGCACAAGTGACTTTGGTCATTTTCCTGTTTGCCATCCTTTCGGATTTTCTTGATGCACGACATTCAGGACACCTTCTTGGGCTCTCGAAACCTTTTTTCTGGTAAAACTCCTGCTCTCCGGCAGTAAATACGAAAGTTTTACCACAATCTTCACAGACCAGATTTTTGTCTGCAAATTGTGAACTTGTTTGATCCATTCTGGATTCACCTCCTTTATAAATTGGCTCTTTGATTCCAGGGATCAATTTTGGAGAAACCAAAAAAGTTGTTACCGTGGAACTATACGAGACCTTTTCTAACCCCAGATTATACCTTGTCAATGTCAAAAGAGCAAATCCGAAGATTATTTAAGTAAATCCTCAGTATTTACCACCTCAGCTTTGTAGCACATCTTCAGATACTCAAGTCCTTCTGTGTGATCTTTGTCCGTAAAAGACTCCACACAATCTTGGGGAACAATAATTTTATACCCACGGGCAAAAGCATCAGCTGATGTATGGCGGCAACAAATATGTGTATGCTGACCAGTAATGATGACCTCTTCAACATTATTTTTCTTCAAAATCTCATCCAGATCGGTTTCAAAAAAACCGCTGTAATTTCTCTTGGGTACTATATAATCACCTTTTTGAGGAGCAAGTTCCTTGATAACTTCTGCCCCGGGACTGCCGGCCATAGCATGGGCTCCCCATACTCTTTCCTCAGGATCACCGGGTTTATGTGCGTCATTGGAATAGACCACCACCCACCCCTTTTTCCGGGCAGCCTCGAGTAATTTTGCAATATTAGGAATAATTCTTTTGGCTCTTTCGTTTTTAAGAGATCCATAGACGAAATCCTCTAGCATATCGATAACAATTACGGCTTTTTTACCGTTCATAATTAGCCCTCCTTACATTAAATTTTTGATAAATCAATTTTTTTCATTTTCGGATTATCCGAATATTTCCGTCCAACTTTGGATAATCTTTTCCCTTCCACTTCTACGATATCTGCCGTAAAATCATTTTCCCCTTTAAGCAACGCCGAACCGACTCCATAGACATCAACTGGTGCTTTTTCCCTCTCAAAATTGGTAATTTTTTCTGCATTGAAGCCTCCGGAAACGACAATTTTTACCCATTCAAAACCTGCCTTATCCAATGCCTTTCTTACATTTCTGACCAACTGCGGATTTACGCCGTACAATTCTGACTTTTGACTTTTAACTTTTGACTTTTGACTTTCTAGTGATTTATCAATCATATCTCCCGCCGTATCAAGCCTGACTCCCCAAAGTTTTTTACCCAGTTTTTTTGCTACCGCAAGAGATGTACCTACACAATCGTTGTCAAAATCCACCAAGGCAATTACGTTTACATTCTCTAAGCGTGAAGAAAACCGTTTTGAGGAAAATTGAAGATTTACAGATTCTCGATAATTCTGGTTTCTGACATCCAACTCGTTAGGAAAATCTTCATTTAGTAAGCGCTGGTTTTTACTTTGCATAATAAGATTTTGAGCAAACGTTTCCGAAAAATGGTTTTTGAAACGATTGGCTGTAAATTCGACTTGATTTTCTATCTTCTCATTTCTAATAGAAATATCTGGATTAGAAAAATATTTTGCAAAAAGTTCAGTTGCTTTTACCGTATCACCGCCATTTACAGCGATCAAAGCATGGGGAATAGTACCGCTTGCTTCTCCTCCCCAACAGGATGCATGAGCTTTCGTACACACCCCGCTAGCTCCACCGATGTGGGCTGCATAACCATCGCTTTCCTGGTTGGTAAAACGATCAAACCTGTCGGCAAAAAATATCACCGGTTTGCCATCAGCTGCTTTTACTACCTTTGATACATTGGTGCATACTAAGGTAGATCTGGCGAAAATCCCCAAATATAATGATTCCAAATGGGCAAAATAAACATAAGGCCCTTTGATATGCATTACAGTTTCCCAAGGGTTGATATCTGCACCTTCCTCCAAAGTATGAATTTCTACTTCCCCGCTTTTGTCTACCCAATTACTTTCTTGAAAATATCCGGTTGCGGATTTGAAAAGAGACAAGACTTCCTTCACCCCGCAAAGCATACTTTTGTGTTTTTGAAAAACCTGCATTGTCACTTTCTGGTAATTCTTTTCCCCCAACAAAATTTCCCTGGTCCTGTCAAAATATACAGCCGTAAAATATCCTGATCTGATCTTATTTAATATATCGTTGCTCCAATATTTCATAATTTTACTTAGTGTAAATAATACACTATTTAATTATATGATAATACTATGAAGGACTGTGATATTTCAAGTAGGAAAATCAAGATAATACTTTGACTATTGTGGGTTTTTTGGATGATGCCTGATATAGAAGCGCCGGCCTGGCACGAAATCCTTGTTTGTATTTCCTTGTAGATTTGATTAGACCTAATGACAGGATTTTTTTACGGAAATTTCTTTTATCCAGTTTTTTATCCAAGACTGCCTCATATGTTTCCTGCAATTCGGATAATGTGAATCTGTTTGTAAGCAAACTGAATATGACATTGGTGTACTCTACTTTCCAGCGTAACCTCTGTACGGCATAATCCAAAATTTTTATATCCGGATGTCTTGACGAAATTTTCTTATACTCTATCCATTTTTCCATCTCGATTCTTTTCATCGTATCGGCAGATACCAGGATAAAATATACAATATCAATTACTGTCTCTTTTTTCTCTATCTTTTCAAAAGTATATAGCTGTTCCAGATAACCTTCATTAGGTTTTATTGAAAAATGATCCTGAAAAATCTTCACCGCCCGGCTATCCAAAGCCTCACCCGGGACCGTACTTATAGGAGTCTGATTATCCGGAAAATAGAGCATTAATTTCCTATCTATAATTGTAAAGACAACTAATTTGATATTTACTTTTACCATATCTTTGGGCAAATTATATCCTTTTGGGTATATCTAGGACAAGCTATTGCCAGAAAAATTAAATATTAGCTATAATCAAGAAAGCTATGTTGAAAAAACTTTTTGCTAAATCAAGCATCATCCGTGAACTACTTTCTTTCCTCTGGCAGGAACGGATCTGGTGGATGATCCCGATGGTAATTGTGTTGATTCTTTTGGGTGTTCTGATAATCTTTGCCGAACAATCTGCTGTCGCTCCCTTTATTTACACTCTTTTTTAATTATGTATTATCTTAAAATTACCTGGTGCAAATGGAAAGCATTTGGCAGAAAAATCGGCACTTTCCAATCCCGGCTTATCCTAACGCTATTTTATTTCATCATACTTCTTCCTAGCGGAATTGTTTTTTCTTTATTCAAAGATCAGTTAGGAATTAAATCGGATCAACAAACATCTTGGATAGACAAATTCAACCAACCGGAAACGTTGGAAGAGATGAAAAAACAGCATTAAGTAATTAAGTAAATGGTAATTAAGTAATTAATATGAATAAACCCAAATACATCCCATTAGATAAATTTGATGTTTATCTGTTATCTAGAAAATTAAGCCAATCTACTTGCTTGATATACTCTGAAATGCAATGGGAAATTAAAAAAAACATAGGAACTCAAATCATCGAATCAACTGATTCAGTAGGAGCAAATATTGCAGAAGGTTATGGTAGATATCACTATCTTGATAAGGTAAAATTTTATTACAACGCTCGAGGATCATTACTTGAATCCAGACACTGGTTTGCGTTATTAGAAGAAAGAAAGATACTGAAGAAAAATATCAAAAATGAATATTTGAATATCTATAAACAGTTACGTCCCGCATTAAACAATCTTATTAAAAATACTATTAAACAAAAAGTTGAGGCAAAAATTACTTAATATTTTAATAACTTAATTACTGGTATTATGAAAATTCTTGGTATTTCTTGCTATTATCATGACTCTGCAGCAGCTATTCTGGTTGACGGCCAAATCATTGCCGCCGCCGAAGAAGAACGTTTCAGTAGAATTAAACATGATAGCGGATTTCCAACCCATGCAATAGATTTTTGTTTACAATCTGCCTCTTTATCGGCAAAGGAATTAGATTATGTAGTGTTTTATGAAAAACCTTTCAAGAAATTCCACCGCATCTTTATCTCCACTCTTTCTACATATCCCAAATCTTACACTTCTTTCAGGGAAGCTATGCGTATCTGGCTGAAACAAAAATTATGGATCAAACAGGAAATCGTCACATCACTTGGGGTAAACGAAAATATAATACTTTTTAGCGATCATCATCTCTCCCATGCTGCCGGATGCTTCTTCCCTTCTCCTTTCAAATCCGCAGCCATCCTGACAGTTGATGGTGTTGGTGAGTGGACTACTGCATCTTTTGGACAAGGAAAAGACAACAAAGTGCATATTTTGAAAGAAATGCACTTTCCCCAGTCTGTTGGCTTACTTTATTCTGCATACACAGCCTTCTTAGGATTTGAAGTCAACGAAGGAGAATGGAAAGTGATGGGTTTGGCCCCATACGGTAAACCAAAGTACAAAGATAAAATTGCTAAAACTGTCAGTATCCATGATGACGGCAGCATTAGCCTGAATTTTGATTATTTTTCCTATCATTACAGCGACAAAAACTCATTTTCGGGTAAACTTTGTGAACTACTTGGAATTCCTATCAAACCGGAGAAATCGTATCTGGTAACTGAATTTGGAGCAGATATCGCCAGTTCCATCCAGACAGTCGTAGAAGAAATAATGCTTGCTATGGCAAGGTATATCAAAAAACAAACCGGAGAAAAATACCTCTGCCTCTCTGGTGGAGTAGCTTTAAACAGTGTTGTCAACTTCAAACTGCTTGAAAAATCAGGATTTGAAAATATTTACATCCAACCCTCACCCGGTGATTCAGGTGCAGCTATCGGCTCTGCATTATATGTTTACCACCATGTATTAAATCATAAGAAACGCAATGTGCTTATAGATGCTTATCTTGGCCAACAATATGACAACCAAACAATTGAACAATTTCTCAAACAAAAAAATTTCAAATACAAAAAGCTCAATAAAAGCCAACTATTGGAGTATATTTCTGAAAAAATTACAGACGGCAAAGTCATCGGCTGGATGCAAGATCGTTTTGAATGGGGTCCCAGGGCTTTGGGTAATAGAAGCATACTGGCTGACCCCAGAAACCCAAAAATGAAAGAAATCATAAATAGCAAAGTGAAATTCCGCGAAGCTTTCCGTCCCTTTGCGCCATCAGTTCTAGCTGAAAAAGCAAATTTAATTTTTAATCTACCGATAACTGACAGCCGACAACTGACAACCTCTTATCCTCTTCGTTTTATGCTTTATGTTGTACCGGTGAAAAAGAACTGGCAGAAAAAAATTCCAGCCATAAACCATGTCGATAATACCGCCCGGCCGCAATTGGTCTACAAAGATTCCAATCCCCTGTATCACGCTCTCATCTCCTCTTTTTATAAAAAGACAGGTGTTCCGTTGATACTTAACACTTCCTTCAACCTGAAAGGCGAACCGATAGTCAACTCTCCTATAGATGCCTATTCGACCTTTATCCGTTCTGGAATCGATATTCTGGTTATGGGTAATTATGTGATCGAAAAGTAAACAAAATTGCCAAAAAGTAAAAAGTTTTGACTTTTGATTTTTAAATTCAAAAAGTCTATCATTTCCCCATTATGCATAAAACCAAAGGATTTGTTTATCTCCTAATTGCCAGTATGATTTTTGGGTCATTCGGTGTATGGGTCAGAATTTTAAACAATGAGCTTTTACCTTATCAACAGATATTGCTTCGCGGTTTCACCGGCAGTTTAGTTGCCTTTATCATCGTAATCAATAGAAAAAAGGCATGGATAAGCAATAAACTCAAAATAACGGATCTTTTAATCTTTATGTTTACATTTCCCCTGGTCATCGTATTTTTCACCCTGTCTGCCATAACTACCAAAATTGCCTTGACTACTTTTGCCCTATATATAAGCGTAATTATATTTTCTTATTTATTCGGCTATCTTTTTTACAAAGAAAAACTTAACAGGATAAATACCGCATGCGCTATTTTGGTTTTGATAGGCCTTATATTCATTGCAAATCCTTTCCAAGGCAATATCAATATTGGAATTATTTACGGATTATTGGGAGGATTTTTTAGCTCGATAAATTATTATTTCCGCAAAAAAATTTCCGGGGTGCTTGATAATATGGTGCTGGTCTTATATCAGCTTTTGGGTGTACTTATTGCAGGACTGTTTCTGACATTTTTTAGTGGACAAAGCATTCCTTGGAATATGTCTTTTATTACTATGACTGTCGGGGTTATGTTTGGGTCATTTTTGGTTCTGGTCAATTTACTGACTCTTACTGGACTGAAATATTTCCCTTTAAATCTCGGCTCTGTCATACTTTCTGCCGAGCTCGTTTGGGCAAGTATCTACGCTCTGGTAATTTTCAGGGAAGTCCCAACTTTTTATGAACTTATTGGGGGAATTTTGATACTTATGGCAGCAGTTTTACCTAATTTGAAGTTAGAAAAGAAATAATCAGTTAATTTACTTATGTGGACCCGAGGGGAATTGAACCCCTTTCTTCTCCATGCCATGGAGATATACTACCGGTGTACTACGGGCCCGAATAATTCTCCAATTATAAATTAATCTATACCTTGCTGACAACTAATATTCGTTTTCATCTTTTTATCTTTAGATATGTTGTTATTTGTTATCTGTCGTCAGTAATCTGATTTATGTGGACCGTGGGAGAATCGAACTCCCGTCTCCGCAATGCGAATGCGATGTATTACCACTGTACTAACGGCCCTAATGTGAAGAAATTTTATCACAAATAAATATAAATTTAGAATCTGGGTTTGAATTGTGGATTTACTGATTTTATGTTCAATGTTCTAACCCATAATCTCTTTAATTGTATGCTATGGTCTGTTCTACATTGAAATCTTTATGTTCAATTATTGGTTTATTGTTTAATGTTTGTTGTTTACTGAAGATACGGTAATGGATTAAGAAGTACACCATTTTTACGGACTTCAAAATGCAGATGGGTTCCGGAAGATCTCCCAGTTGATCCCATCCGGCCAACTACCTGTCCTCTACCGACAGCCTGTCCGGCTGATACATTATATGAAGATAAGTGTGCATAAAGTGTTTGAAAACCATCTGCATGGTTTATTGTGACATGACAACCGTAACCGTACTTGACACATCCGGCAAAAACCACCGTCCCCGCCTCTCCTGCTGCAACCGGAGGAGCACTTCTGTTGGCGATATCAACTGCCATATGGTAGGAAACCGGATATTGGGTAATAGACCCTTGAGTCGGCCACATGAACTTTCCTCCTGCGCCGGCAATAAATTGCGGTACCGGTTGCTGTTTATAAACCGGTGCTGCTTGTGGAGCTACACCATCGGGAACAAACAACACCTGGCCGATGTTCAATGCAAAGGTATCCAGATCGGAAAAATCATTAGCTGGGAAGTTAACGATTTTCTGGGCTTCTGTTTTGTATTTCTTGGCAACTGAATAAATGGTTTCTCCGGGACTGACTTTATGTACAATACCGGTTACCGGCGGGATCTTAAGTATCTGTCCCGGAACAATTTTCTCCTGTTTTAAATTATTTGCCCATTTGACAGTATCTACTGATACTCCGAATTTTTCGGCTATAGTCCCCAACGTATCACCGCTTGTTACCTGATAATCAATAATTTCAAAACGCGGTTTATCGGAAAGAACCGTTGTAGCGCTTAAATCAACTTGGGATAAATAATCTTCTGCTTCATCTGTTTCACTTGTCCTCTGTTCCACTACCTGTGTAGGATAATACTCCGCTATCACCGGACCTCCGATAACCGCTCCGGCAATCAGAAAAAGAAATGATATGTTTAAAAAATGTTTACTGTACCTTCCCCTTTTTACAAGAAGTATATCTACTAAAAAATCCTTGATAATTTCAAATTTGTCTCCCAAAAAAACCAGTTTCTTGCTGGTATATATTGATAGAAATTCAAGCCAATCACCAACTTCCTGGATAAAGTCGCCGAATATGATTTGCAGATCTTTTGTAAGTATATCTATTTTTTTTCTCATTTTTTGATTTCCGGATAGGTGTCTATTTTAGACTAAATGCAAAAAAAATAAAAGAAGTTCGATCGTCTACCTGGTTTAACCTTTGTTCAACGATTCTAAGAAGTCTTTATTGGATTTAAATTTCATCAATCTTTCGATTAAAGTTAAGGTTCTTTCAGCACCTTCATTGAGAAGTGATAGCATATGTCTTAACGTCACTACTTTCTTCAATGTAGCTTCATCCAGTAATAACTCTTCATGTCTGGTGCCTGATTTATCGATATCTATTGCCGGAAATACTCGTTGCTCTTGAAGGTATCTTGATAAATGAAGCTCCATATTGCCAGTACCTTTGAATTCCTCATATATCAAATCATCCATTCTGCTACCGGTATCAACTAATGCTGTTCCTAATATCGTCAGACTACCTCCCTGTTGGCAAGATCTCGCCGCACCCAGGAATTTTTTTGCCGGATACAAAGCTGCCGGATCAAAACCTCCGGACAATGTCCGACCTGACGGATTGACGCACAGATTATATGCCCTGGCAAGCCTGGTTATGGAATCAAGTAAAATGATGACTTCAACTCCTGTTTCCACAAGCCTTTTTGCCCTTGCCAAAGCGATTTCAGCAATTCTTGTCTGAGCTTCCGGAGCTTCATCAAAATTACTGGCAATCACTTCACCTTTAACTGATATGCTCATGTCGGTCACTTCTTCGGGTCTTTCCCCTATCAAAACTGCCATCAAATGTGCTTTAGGAAAATTATTGGATATACCTGAAGCAATTTCCTTCAAAATCGTTGTCTTACCAGCTTTCGGCGGGGACACTATCAAACCTCTTTGTCCAAAACCTATTGGCGAAAAAAGGTCAATAATCCTTGTAGAAAGAGGCGTTTTATCCGATTCTAATTTCAGCTGTTTTTTTGGGTAAATTGGTGTTAGATCTTCAAATCTTTGTCTTTTCAAAGACTCTTCTGCCGATACTCCGTTTACCTTTTCTACTTTCAGAAGCCCCCAATATCTTTCATTATCTTTGGGCATTCTGGCTTGCCCTTCAACTTTATCACCTTCTCTGAGCTGAAATTTCCTGATCTGTGATTGTGAAATATAGATATCAGTGATATCATTGACGAATTTCGGCCTTAAAAAACCATGACCTTCGTTCATAATATCCAAAAACCCAAAGACGGTTTTAGTAGGCGTATTTTGACTCAAATCATTATTATTACCATTGTGATATCTTGCAGAATGATTGATTCTCCCGGGAGCGGAAACCAATCCGGGCACGAAATTTGATACCGTTTTGGGTTTTACCTCCGGTTTTATTGCAGGTTTTACCTCCGTAGTAACAACGTCGGGGTTTTTCTTACCGACTTCTTCTTTTACCGGCGAACCGATTACATCTGCCACTGAAATAGTCTTTGGTGTTATGGATTTAGCTCTTACTGCCATAAATTTGGGAAATTGCGTTTTCTAAGTTTATACGAAGAGGAAACTTGTTACACGCAGTCTATATTTAATCAAATATTTTACTTACTGTCAACTCCCATTGTTTTTAATAAAAATAGCCCTTTTGGAAGGAGGTTTTATTTGCTTGAGGTCTTTCCCCGACTGTAAATACGGGCGGGCTGATTACGATTCTTCCGAACCGTAGATACTTTTCCCTTTCTCCCGCCGAGGCGGGATACCCATTTCGGAGGTCGTGGAGGAAATTGCACTCAAGCTGGTCTCCAAACCTTAAGGGCCAAACTATAGTCTGGCAAAAATATCATTGTTTGTCAAGTGTCAAAGCGTGTAAAATATTGACAATCCAGCCAATTAATGCCAAAATCGAGATGAAAGCGGCCTTAAAACAAATGAAAAACAAGACCTTTTACACACTCATCAGTATGTTTTTCCTGATATTTTTTATAGGCATTGTCATGATCGGATTAAGCGGTACCCAATCTTCAGGAATTATCCGGGCCAAACAATCCGACCCGCACCCTCTCAAGTCATTTGCCGTAGCTTTCCCTCAAATATCATCTATCGGTAAAAACGTCAAAATCTCCATTTATTTAAGAGATGTAAACGGTGCGGTTTTGGGAAACCGTATGGTGAAACTTGAAACCGATCAACCCACCAGCATCTCTCCAGCCGATACCCAAACAACCAACAATATCGGTATGGCTCAATTCTACGTCACTTCGGATAAAATCGGACAGGTGAAACTCACAGCTATAGACCAGGCGTCAAACGTTTCAATAGTAAATATCCCCACTATCGAATTTACACAATGAAAATCGCCGTTGTAGGAGCCGGAATCACCGGATTATCTTGTGCATACAAACTCAGTAAAAATAATCTTGAAGTAACTATTTTTGAAAAAGAATCCCAAATCGGTGGACTGGCAAACGGGTTTAAGAGGAAAAAATGGCAATTTTCACTGGAAAAACATTACCATCACTGGTTCACCAACGATAAATACGCTCTGGATTTGATTTCTGAACTGGGCTTATCCAATAAACTGGCCATTCCCAAATCAATTACTTCAATTTTCTATAATGGAAAGAGTTACCCGTTCAATTCCCCCATTGATGTGCTTATGTTTCCGCCATTAAACATTACAGAACGATTGCGTACAGGCTTGACAACCCTATATCTCAAATTCCTCAACCAGGAAATGGGACAAAACCTGGAAAAATACTCTGCTGTCAACTGGCTGAAAAAATATTACGGAAATCACGCTTATCGGGTTTTATGGGAACCGCTTATGAAAGGAAAATTCAAAAATTACTATGATAAAGTCAATATGGCTTGGTTTTGGGCAAGAATCAAGAAACGTACGCCACGACTAGCTTATTTGCACGGCGGATATACAATTCTACTGGATAAAATCAAAGAAAATCTGCTTCAAAGAAAGGTCGTTATCAAACTTAACACTGAATTTTACGCAAAAGATATTGAACGATTCGACAAAATTATCTTTACAGCACCCAGTGCAGTTTTCGTCAAAACCTTCCCGGCAATGAATAAAACTTACGTAAATAAATTATTGTCTATTCCCCATCTATATGCGCTTAACTTGCTTATATTTTCCAAATATAAAATATTACCGCACGATTATTGGCTGAATATAAACCAATCCGGTTTTCCGTTTATCGGGTGCATCCAACACACCAATCTGATAAATGCTAAATATTACAACAATGAAGAAATTACATACTTATCTAATTATTTACCACCCAAACATCCTTTTTTGAACATGGATAAAGAAGAATTATTTGATCTGTATTATCCTTATATCAAAAAAATCAACCCGAACTTCACAAAAAAATCCGTTATATCGTATGAAAAATTCCTCGGACCATATGCCCAACCTGTCTTTTCCAACCGTTACTCTCAAGTGAAACCAGGTTTTGAAACTCCTCTACCTAAAGTATTCTTGGCAAATATGGATATGGTTTATCCGTGGGACAGGGGCACAAACTACGCCATTGAATTAGGTTATCAAGCAGCGAAGTTGATATTGCAAGATTTTGGAAATTAATATATATTCTTTTTGATTTAGGAAAAACCGCTAACTTTTATGAAAAAAGGGAAATTTTATTATCTCCTATATGCCCTCAGACCCAATCAATGGATCAAAAATTTCACGCTTTATGCCACAATAATTTTCCATGGAGAGTTGTTTGACGGATATTATTTTATTCTGTCAACCTTAGGTTTTCTTATATTCTGTGCCCTTTCATCGGCTTCATATCTATTTAATGACATAAACGATCTTAAATTTGACAAGCTTCATCCTATAAAGAAAAAACGTCCTTTAGCTTCCGGAGTCATTCCTTTACAGTTGGCAGTTGAAACCGCTTTTTTACTGGCGTTTTTCGGATTACTTGCAGCGCTTCTGATAAACACCGGGTTCTTCCTGGTATCTTTAACTTTTGTGCTTTTGCATGTCATGTATTCCACATTTCTTAAAAAACATGCAATTTTGGACATAATGGGAATAGCCTTTTCTTTCACACTTCGCGCTTTTGCCGGAGAAACTGTCACCGGATATCATTTACCTTTCTGGCTTTTTTTGACTATCCTTTTTGTATCACTTTTTGTTGCCGCCACCAAAAGACATGCGGAACTTTTACGAAGCGGCAATAAAACCAGACCATCCCTATTCCAATACCGTGAAAGACTGCTTGACTCATATACCTCAATGTTTGGTTCAGCCTCAATAATTGCTTATTCCCTTTTTACTTTTCTTGAAGAACCGCCTAGATTTAACGCGCCTTTCAGGACTTTCCTTACCAATTGGATTCCTTATGCTATAGACCGAAAATGGATGATTATCACTATCCCTTTTTTCATCTATGGTTTAATGAGATATGGCAAGCTAGCCTATGAAAAAACCGCTAATGCCGAACAACCAGAAAAAATTATTACCACAGACCTACCTCTTATTTTTGCCATCGCCATCTGGGGCATAGCTGTAATTTTGATACTCTATATTCTTTAAATTCTCCACTATTATTTGTATCATGTATAGTATTGTTAATTTTTTATATGCCTGCTAACAAAACAAAATTTTCACTGATAATCATTCTTTTAATCGGGTTATTTCTGCGTTTCTATAATCTCATTTTTGACTTTCCATACTTTTTCAACCCGGACGAGCGTAATATGGCAAGTGCTATTACCCAATTGCGGTTACCAAGAGGTATGATAGGAAAAATCAAGTGCTATTTATCCGAAACACAAATCATTCACGACAGTGATTTACCTAAAGAAATATGCAATTTGAATCCGCATTTTTTTGCATACGGCCAATTCCCGCTATATCTAGCGTATTTATCGGATTTAACTTTCAGAACAATTTTTCAGGGTGTCACCTTTTCTTCCCTGCAAAATACCTCAACCGCAAACGAATATTTTGCCAGCACATTTGATTCAGCAATTATATGGTTAAGAATTATATCCACACTAGCAAGCATCACGACAATCTATCTTGTATTTCTTTTAACAAAAAAAGTAACATCAACGAAGTTTGCTTTGCTGGCAAGCCTAATGATTGCGTTCATACCCGGATTGATTCAATCTGCACATTTTGGCACAACTGAATCACTACTTAGCTGTTTTTATATCGGCAGTGTATATTTCAGTATTAGAATCTTTGAAAAATCTGACAAAAAGGATTTCACAGAAATTCTTAAGAATAATTCTAAATTCATAATTTTGTACTCACTTTTCCTTGGCTTAGCAATTGGATCCAAATTAACAGGACTTTTTCTTTTTATACCCCTTTTTTTGGGTTTCATTTACAGAAGTCTTATTTTTATTAAAAACATCAAAACAAAGAAAAAAATACTTACAAGTTATTTATTCATAACTTTTTTTATTTCTGTCTTAGGAATTTTCATATCCTTGATTGTCTCTTTCTATAACATAATCGATACAAAAAACTTTTTGAGTGCTGTATTTGGATATGAGCGTGATGTAGCCACCGGAAAATATGAAGCATTCTATACAAGACAATTTGTTAACTCGATTCCGGTTATATTTCAAATGAAGAATATTTTCCCTTATGTACTTGGCTTACCGATATTTATTGGTGGTATTTTTGGGTTTTTATTTATCAGTATTAAACTTGTAATATCTTTCTTTAAAAGAATAATTCAAAAAAAGGGATTGAAAAAAATATATGCATTTTTGGATCAATACTTGGCGATTATAATCCTAACCATATCATTTCTGATTTTTCTATTACCAAACGCTTTCCTATATGCTAAATGGAGCAGATTTATGACACCAATTTTACCGTTTTTTGTAA
This sequence comes from uncultured Gammaproteobacteria bacterium, assembly GCA_964446235.1. GTDB lineage: Bacteria > Patescibacteriota > Microgenomatia > 2-02-FULL-39-11 > 2-02-FULL-39-11 > CAYUNW01. The sequence continues at coordinate 9,180 of CAYUNW010000011.1, read as the reverse complement.
TTTTTTACGCTATTATATTGGAAAAAATATATTCTCATGTAATAAATATCAACTCAAAATTACAGGTGAAAAATAAAAGTGGGGCTTCTAAACCTTTTACCTCTCTTGTCATTGGTGTAATGGTGTTGATATCCCTGATTCCGGGTATCGCATTTATGTCTATTTATGCTTCAAAAGACTCCAGGGTTTTGGCTTCCGAATGGATTTATGAAAATATTCCAAGTGATGCGTATATTCTTTCTGAAACAGGCAACGTCATTGATATCCCTGTAGGATTACCGGGTTATGACGATAAGGAAATCCCAAAGAATCTGAAAATTGTATCCTTTGATTTTTATCATCTGGATCAAAATCCAAATCTCTTTGGACAGCTTATCAACCATCTGTACCGTGCTGACTATATTTTCATCCCTTCCAGACGAATTTTTGCCAATTATCCTTTACAGCCTGAAAAATTTCCGTTGGTTACAAAATATTATCAATTATTGTTCTCCGGCAAGTTAGGATATGAAAAAATTCATGAAATATATTCATTTCCGAGGTTAAGTATAGGTAATCTTGATTTCCTCTTCCCTGATGAAGTAAGTGAAGAAACATTTACAGTATTTGACCATCCGGTAATCAGAATTTTTAAGAAAAAAATAAATTATAATGCCTTGGATTATCTGGAAATGTTCAATCGGGATAAATAATTGTTATAGAGAATATGCTGAAAAAAATATATTATCTGCTTTTTCTGGTAATTATTGCTATAGCTGCATATTTCCGTCTTCATGGGGTCAATTGGGATCAAGGTCAGCACCTGCATCCTGATGAAAGGTTTTTGACTATGGTGTCAAACGCCATTTCCTGGCCGGAAAGTTATTGGGAATACTTAAACACCGACACCTCACCTTTGAACCCCCAAAACAGAGGTCATAATTTTTTTGTTTATGGCACATTTCCCATCTTTTTCACCAAACTTATTGCTGAATTTTTTGATAAAGGTGATTACTCGAACCTGACAATTGTTGGCAGACAACTATCTGCTCTATTTGATTTAGGCACGGTTATTCTAGTTTACTTAATTGCTTATGAAATTGCCGAAAACGGAAAACGGAAAACGGAAAACAAAACAAAAGAACTCCTGTTTCTTCATGCCTCACACTTCACCTTGCGCGCGTTTCCCTTACTGGCCATGTTTTTCTATGCTTGTGCTGTTCTTTCCATCCAGCTTTCACATTTTTATGCGGTTGATACATACCTGACGTTTTTTATAGCTCTATCATTCTATTTCCTTATCAAAATCATCCGTCATTCCAAATACATTCTGACATTTTCAGTACTTCTCGGAATTTCTTTCGGTTTGGCTGTAGCCAGTAAAATATCCGCTGTTTATTTTTCTCCGATTATTTTGGTAGGTTATTTCTATTCTTTATGGAAATCAGGAAATAAAAAAGTGTATCCTTTCTATCTCTTTGTTTTTGCATTTTTTGCTTACTTCACGATACGATTTGCCCAACCGTATCTTTTTTCAAATCCTAATCTTTTTGATATCACCCTAAATCCCAAAATATTGGACAATTGGAAACAACTTGAATCATTCAACGATAAAAGCGGATTTTTCCCACCTGCCGTACAATGGATAAATACCAAACCGTTTATTTTCCCTTTGAAAAACCTGCTTTTCTGGGGACTTGGCTTACCTTTAGGTTCGTTAGCAATAATATCGGTAATTTTCTTTCTATACTATTATCTGAAATTGACTATAAGGAAAAAATGGGAGCGAATTTTCCATTATTCCGAAGTAATTATATTTCTTGGTCTTTTCTGGTCCGTATTTCTTTTTATATATCAAGGAAGACAGTTCGTTAAAGCCCTCCGTTACTTCTTCCCGATCTATCCATTTTTATCTATATTATCTGCAGTCTTTTTCATAAATATTTATATCCGGTTAACTAAAAAAGGCAAATTTTATAAATTATTATTGTTATCTGTTATCTGTTATCTGTTATTTGTAATTATTTATCCCCTGTCTTTTATGTCGATATATTCCCGCCTTCATTCCCGTGTACAAGCGTCTATCTGGATGTATCAAAATATCCCTTCAGGCAGCATTATTTCGGCAGAACATTGGGATGACGGCTTACCTATGAGCTTGCCGATACCCGGATTTATCCATGAAAAATACCCCCATCTGGAATTTCCTCTGTATGGAGTCGATACCAAAGAAAAATGGCTGGATATGACCAATAAACTGCAAAAAGTAGATTATATCGTTTTAACCAGTAACAGATTATACGGCTCAATTATGTCCGTTCCGGAAAAGTACCCTATCACCTACAAATTCTATCAGCTTTTGTTTGAAGGAAAACTTGGTTTTGAAAAAATTGCTGAATTTACTTCCAGACCAAATTTACCTTTGCCTTTTTTAAAATTATGTCTCACTCCTCCGTTCGCCAGATACGGAATTGTAGCTAAATATACTCAGGAATGCTTGCAAACCGGTATCAGCTTTGTAGACGATTATGCCGATGAAACCTTTACGGTTTACGACCATCCGAAGGTGATAATATTCAAAAAAACCAAGCCAGTTGATTATAAAACTTTGATTGGATATTAATTTGAATTTTAAAATTCTAATAAATGTCGAAAAAAAATCACCGAAAAATTGTTTTTTATAAAATATTATTTTTATTATCGGTATTTATATATTTATTTACACGAATCTACAAAATCGAGGATTTCCCCATATATTTTTTCTCCGATGAAGCAATTCAGGCGGTCAAAGCGGAACAACTTGTAAACAACGACTTCAAAGATGAAACCGGCACTTTCCTGCCTGTTCAGATGAGGAATTTTTTCAATTACAATCTTGGAACCAGCATCTATTTGAATATCCCCTTTGTCATATTTTTTGGTAAAAATATCTGGTCTGTCAGACTAACTTCGGTGCTTATCACCCTTTTGGGAAGTCTCTTTTGCGCTCTAATTTATAAAAATCTCTTCATGATAAATAATTATTGGCTGGCTATTGCTTTTTTGGCTGGTGCTTCAGTTTTTTTCCTTCACTCCAGAACAGGATTTGAAACAGTAATTGCTTCATCTTTTTTTGCCGCCTTTTTATACCTCTATTTACGTTTTTTAAAAGGGAAAAAACTATCGTTATTGTATAGTGTGATTTTTGCAGCGTTATCTTTTCATTCCTATGCCGGTATCTGGTTTGTAATAGCTATAAGTTTTGTATTGCTGTTTTTGATAAATTTGAAAACCCATCTTATGCAAATTAAAGTCACTCTTTTGACGATATTTTTAGCAATACTACTTTTCCTTCCGTTTATCAGATTTCAATATAAAAACAAAAACACCTTAAACAACCACCTTACCAGATACAATTCGTATTTGAAACAAAATATTCCTACCATGGAAAAAGCACAGATATTTTTGGAAAAATATATTTTATCTTTCAATCCCAAAATGCTTTTCTTTTATAACGAAACTTATTATTCCCCCAGGCACAGCCTGAAAAATTACGGTTATTTGCCACTCTGGTCTTATCCGATAATAATTTTAGGTTTGTTTTATGCAATAGTAAAATTCAAAAAACCGGTTTATAAAACTATACTGATCTTTGTAATGACATCCCCTCTTGGTGGTGTACTTATTGATCCTGGACCGACAAGAAATATGCCTGTAATTGTCAGTTTTTGTCTATTGTTTGGTATCGGTATAAAAATACTGGAGAAATTGATTATCAAAACTATCAGGAGGAATAAATATATTCTCTTATCAGTAATTGCTTTTATACTTATCCAAACAGCAAACTTATCCATGACTTTTGACGCTCTGAAAAACGGTCCGACTTGGTTTACCGACTACGGTCTTTATGGTATGCAATGGGGTACCAAACAAGTATTTACAAAAATTCCAAATTACATTGATAAATATGAAAATATTATTATGAATCCTGATTATGCAAACGCGACTGATATTTATAAAGAGTTTTTTCTTCTTAAAAATCAAAGAGAGAGAGTGAGAATGGCGAAAATCAGCGATTGGTTGGACGAAAATGCGCCTCAAAAGGACACACTGTACATAAATCTTGCATCTGATTTTGAATTGATGAAAGATAAAGAATACTTCAAAAATATAAAAATAAAGGAAGTAATTAACTCTCCGGACGGTAAACCGGCTTTCATTTTCTTTACGTTTTCTTCCCAACCATAATAATCGACTGCCCGATAGGAATACGGATATACTTTTCTATAACTGCTAAAACAGGCACCACTATCCGAAGCAATAATCCCGTTGTTCTGGGCAGATTTTTTTTGCGCAAAATCTTTCCGGCAATTGTCCACCAGATTATACCGACAAAATTGAAATATCTGATATATTCTACAGTAAACCCCGCAATCTCAGCTTTTTCAATAATTTCTTTACGTGTATACCTACGGTAATGGTCAAATGCCTTATCAAGCGAGCCATACAAAAACGGTAATGCCGGCACAAACAGAACTATCCGGCCGTTTTTTATAAGTAAATTATGGATATTTTTCAAAGCCAACCTATCGTTTTTTATATGCTCTAAAACGTTTATCAGAACAGCAGTATCGATTTTCTCCAACTGCAGTCTTTTCAATTTATTTGCATCAAGCTTTGTTATATCCAAAAGCATTGTCCTAAACTGCCGCTGATCTTTAAACCTTTCGGAGATCACCTCCAGATAAGAATTATTTATATCCGACTGGATAAGATATGATGACTGTGGATAATGCTCAAACATGGCACCTATTCCGCTTCCGATTTCCAATATTTTTTTGCCTAGAAAAGGAGTAATTATGGAAAATATCCACTCGGCATAGACTTTACCGATATAAAGCTCTTTAAAACCGAAATCATTTACATGATTACGGTATTTTGTATTTTTAGGTTTCATTTTGAATTTAATTTATAAACCCAGGCAACTTCAAAACCATTTGCCGTAAGCATTTTTTCCTCTCCGCTATTAAAACAGGCTTTTATCTTTACAATATCTTCTTTTTTATTCGGACTGACTATAAAAATAATCTCTTTATAAAGACTAAGCTTAGTATGGTAATTTTGACAGTAATAATTGTTTTCATCAATAGTTTCGATAAATCTGATATTCTCCGGACTATCAACTTGGGAAATTATTGCTTTAGGTTCCGGCTGACCCCATTCCCCCCAACAACATGAAACTACAAATTTCTGGCTTGACAGTGACAAATTGTTTATATATTCGGCAATTATCCTGCCATAAGCCGTATTTCTGTTTGGTAAAGTGTTGGGGTATAAAACAAAATATTTATTTAAATTCAAATAACAGGATAATATAAATAGGATACTTACAAATATAAATATCTCTCTCCGTTTTATTTTTTTGATAGCCTCATACCATCCACCCCCAATCAATAAGGATAATAAAGGTAATAAGCTTACCGTCCGACTCATGCTCGGCACCTCCGCTTGAGGTATCAAAGGCATTATTGATGGTATAAGTAATAGTAAAAAAGTCACCGAAAACAGCAAAATTATGGTTCTATCCTTTTTCAATAACCAAAACACCGTGCCACCTATAAAGATTACTGCTGAAATTTTATCAAGATGTGGAGTGCCGGGCACATTTGATCTGAATACGACATCACCTTTTTGGAAAAACATATTCATCATTTTTCCAAAGTATCGAATGGTTGTCTGTATCATCATGTTCCAATCCATATTTTCTTTATATAATTTACTGCCGATATATCCTTTGGAAAAAATATATTCCTGAGTCTTGTAAACATGAAAGAAATATAAAAAAAACGGGATTAAGAAAATCAATGCTAAAAAAATATCCATTTTTCTTTTTATTGGTAAAAATATATAAAAAAAGACGGTGAATATCACAAATATCAAAGGATAGATAAAAGTCGCTGCATAATTGGCCAGACCCGATCCGGCCAATACGCCTGCAATAGATAAAAATATAATTTTTTGACTTTTATAATATTTCACTAGCATCAGAAAAAAAAGCGCGCTGTGAAACATCACTCCCGCATGTAAGTTGCCTAATCTAGCAAATACAAGCAACCAAAAGGAAAACGCGGCAACTAAAGCAGAAATTAACCCTAATTTTTTACTTTCCGCTTCTTTTCCTATGAAATAAACAGTAATTACGGTCAACAGGCCAAAAAAAACTGCAGTTAATTTATAAGTCAGATAACGGTTTGAAGTAAATTTTACAATTGGCGCAATTAGATAAAAATACAATGGCCCGACACTATTGAAATATAATATTGGCAACTTCCCATTATTGATACTTGCTACATAATCATTTACATCCGATATGTCTCCATACCATTCACCCGGTAGGTTATCTATTTTAAATATAGAAACAATCAGATAAAAAATGATCACCAAAAGTAATAAAATCTTTTCTTTTTTCATGTACTTTTTTATTTTTTCAAAGCAAAAAAGATATTTCCTCCCTTTTTTGCCGGCAAGTCATCTTTGATTGTTTTTTCCAAAATATCGTATAAGAAATACCAGTTCTTTTGCGGAAACAGCACCCATCTGTTGAATAATTTGTAAGTAAATAAACTGGATAAAGACAGATAATGCAAAATATCAATCCATCTAACGGCATTTTTATGAAGGTAACCGGTTTTTTCGATGACTTCAAAACCTACGGATTCAAATACTTCGGTCCACTTTTTTTCGCTATATAAGTTTATATGTACCTGTTTTTGTCTCATCCATTTCTTGTATAAATCTCCCAAAAGCAAACTGCCGAAAAGATACTCCTCCCAATTATCGGTTGCTACACTTGTAATAAATAAACCTTTTGGTTTCAGAATACGGTAAATTTCTTTCAAACTGTTCTTTAAATCCGGAATATGTTCCAAAACACAGTTTGATATGACCGTTTTAAATGAACCGTCCGGATAAGGAATTTTCCGTCCATCATAGGTTACCAGTTTTTTATAAATATTCTGTTTTCTAGCTTCTTCAATCCTGCTCTCTTGTAAATCCAACCCAATATCAATTTTTACCGCTTCTTTGGATTTTGGTTTTTGGATTTTGGATTTATTTGCAAGTGTAATTTTGGCAAAATATCCGTCCCCGCAACCAAAATCAAGCGCTGCTTTTTTTAATGGCATGTATTTCTGAAATAGAAAAGCTTCTTTAGCTCTTATCAAAGAAAGAAATAAAGGTCTTTCTTTGAGATATTCTTTCAGAAAATATTTTAAATCCGGCTTAATTTTTGATAATTCTTTCATAATTATCGACTACTTTTCTGATTGAAAATTCTGCCAAAATATTTTCTTTGTTACAGAAATATTTGTCTTTGTTTTGTAAAACCTTATATATTGCTTCTGCAAGTTCTTTCGGGTTTTTGGGAGTTACCAGTATACCCATGCCGGTTTTTTCAATTGCCACTCTGACTCCCGGCAAATTACTTGCTACCACCGGCACTCCCAACATCATCGCTTCTATCTGTACCATTCCGAAAGCCTCCGTGGAATTAATGCTTGGCAACACCAAAACATCCAAAAGCGAATAGAAAGAACCCATATCACTATCCTTTATTTCATCAAAAAATATTATATTCTCTTTAAATTTCTCCACCAGTTTCATGATCTTTTTTTTATATTTTTCCTCTCCTACCGGATCTAATGAACCTGCAATTAGTATTTTCAATTGTGAAGAATTGGTTTTAAGTTTTTCAGAAATATCAGCAATTGCTTCGAATAAATACTCCAGACCTTTTTCGCTGGCCAACCTTGCGGCTACACCAAGTATATATTTTGGTTTATTTCTTATTTTCTTACTGAACAAGTTTTTTATTCTTTTATCGGTATTAAGCGCAATTACAGGAGGATAAATATATGATATTTTATCCTTGAAAAAGGAAAGTATTTTTGAATTATCTGCAAAGTCTTTTGTATAAGTCACTACTTTATCAGACAACACCATAGAACTGATATTTGACCAGGATAATATTCTCGATATCCAATTATTGACTAAACTTTCGGGCAATATGACTTCACAATGATAGATACATATGACTTTTTTACCAAATATCCTACCAACCAAAGCTGTTATAACTCCTTCAAATTGCGGTAAGTTGATTATTACAGCATCACAATTTCTGATTTGTTTGATTGACTGTAAAACAAAATCCAAAGATAAAAATCCTTTGCTGATTTTTGCAAACGGTTTCGATCTTAAAACAATCACCTTGTTTATAATTTCTCTTGATTTTAGCCTATTATTATGCTTGTTTGTCAAAACGGTCACCTGATAGCTTCTTGAGGCCAAATTCTCATTCAACCTTTTTGCATGCAGGCTCAAACCTGACATGTAAGGATGGTAAAAACTTATTGAAGATACTATTTTCATTTTTTCTTTTTAGGTAGATGATTGGTTTTTATATGAACTAATGCTTTTTCCAAATAGGGAAATTTGTATTCATATTCATGGAACCTATCCAAAATATTATAAATCCATAGCACTTTGGTATCTTTGATGTTTTTAAGATGCAAGACAATATCAAGATTATCTTCAATGAAATAATCTAAATCCAATTTTTTAATTGTCTTCTCCTTAAATAAATGCGGTTGTTCATCTTTTTGATTGATATGAATGGATGAAAAGTATTCCTTGATTTGGTGTCTATCTAGAAATTTATATAAATGATTCTCCAAATATTTATACCTGGCGGTTATCAAATGAGCTTCGATAATATTTTCGTCTATTAGATCTTTCAAAATCCCTTTCGTCCCCTTGGAAGTAATTAAACTTGATTCATGCAGAAGAAGCCAAACTATTCTTTCAAACTCATTTTTCGGATGGAAAAATTTCAGTTTTTTCACTTTCAATAACTTTTTTTTCACAAACGACACGGGAAATCTGATAATCCTGAAAGGATTGTATGCGATAACACCGTCAAAATCGAAACCGACTTTGATTACCTGTTTTTTCATGGGCTAATTATACAATCGTAAAATCTATAATTCTACCCTTCTCAAACATGGAAAAACTTTCTATAATCAAATTAATTTCGTTCATTTCTGGTTATTTTTAGAAAGTATTGAAAAAATAAACCAAACACTATACGCTAATCTCTATATATTATGCAGGATTTTTCTTATATTTTTGCTTTTTGGCTGACAGTATCACTCATCGGTCTGACCT
>CAYUNW010000010.1:23849-33661 GCA_964446235.1 uncultured Gammaproteobacteria bacterium | reverse complement strand
TGCTTTAAATCCCAATTATTTTCAATGACAAAATCCGCATATTTTTCATCATTAACTGCTTAATTATCAAGCGTACTAATCGGTAATAATATTTTTCTTGTCGGTGCTTGTTTCATCGCTGAAATAAAAGTATTAAAAACTATATGTATTTCTTTATAAATTCCTTCCAAAAAACCATCAACAAATAATTTTGTCACAGCACCGACGCTATTTGTAAACGGAATAATATCTGAAAAATCAGCGACTAAACAATTATTTGAACGGACTACAAAATTCTCACTCTTTTTGCCAAGCGTGACAAATTCTACATTTGGAACATCTTTATACCAATTGATAACCTGACGGAATAACACTGTATTTAATCCTCCACATAATCCTTTATTTGTGCTAATTAAAATTACCAATGTTTTACCGTTTTTATTTCCAGTTTTCAAAAGTTGGTGATACTTTTTATCTGTACGTTTGGCAAGTTCTTTCACAACTTCATAAATTTTTTCTGCATACGGTTTACCCAGTATTGCAGACAACTGAGCTTTTTTCATCTTAGAAGCAGCTACCATTTCCATGGCTTTGGTAATCTGAGATATGTTTTGCGCTGATTTTATCCTTCTTTTGATTATTTTAATATTTGCCATATTAAAAAGTTTTTTTGAATTGTTCAGTTAATTTTTTAAGTTCGTCAATTGTTTCATCGCTAAGCTTATTTTCTTTTTTTATTTTGTGTAAAATTTTTTGGTTGTTTGATTTCATAAATTCCAAATATTTTGCTTCAAATTCGCTTACTCTTGTTACGTCAATATCATCTAAATAACCATATGTTCCGGAAAATAAAACTACAACCTGCTCCTCCACTGACATAGGCTGAAATTGGGATTGCTTCAAAAGTTCAACCATTCTTGCTCCTCGATCTATTTGTGATTTTGTTTTTTCATCCAAATCTGAAGCAAATTGAGCAAAAGCAGCAAGTTCTCGGTACTGAGCTAAATCTAACCTGAGCTTACCAGCAACCTGTTTCATTGCTTTTATTTGAGCTGAGCCGCCAACTCTAGAAACTGAAAGTCCTACATTTATCGCTGGTCTGTTTCCTGCATAGAATAAATCAGGTTCAAGGTATATTTGACCATCAGTAATTGAAATTACGTTAGTCGGTATATATGCAGATACATCTCCTTCCTGAGTTTCGATAATCGGTAATGCTGTCAAAGAACCTCCTCCGTTTTCATCTGACAAACGGCAGGCTCTTTCCAATAATCTGGAATGTAAATAAAAAACATCACCTGGATATGCCTCTCTTCCTGAAGGACGTCTGAGCACTAATGATATTTGTCTGTAAGACCAGGCATGTTTAGAAAGATCATCGTATATTACTAATGCATCTTTACCTTTATCCATAAAGAATTCACCTATCGCACAACCGGAATAAGGCGCTATATATTGAAGTGAAGCTGGATCGGATGCATTGGCAGCAACAATAATCGTATGTGCCATGGCATTGTATGAATTCAGAACATCAACTATTTGGGCAATCCTGGAAGCTTTTTGACCTATAGCTACATAAATACATACGACATTCTGGCCTTTTTGATTTATAATCGTGTCAAGAGCTATTGCTGTTTTTCCAATACCTCTATCACCGATAATCAATTCTCTTTGTCCTCTTCCGATAGGAATCATACTATCTATAGCTTTTATACCTGTTTGTAGAGGTGTATTTACTGGACGGCGATTAATCACACCAGGAGCGATTTTTTCTATTGGGTAAAATTTATTAAAGTTGATGATTTTCCCACCATCCAACGGATTTCCTAAAGGGTCTATTGATCTACCGACCAAATCTTCTGAGACCCCAATCGACAATAATCGTTTTGTTCCTCTAACTTCATCGCCTTCTTTTATCTTTAAATAATCACCTAGAATGATAATACCGACAATTTCTTCTTCCAAATTGATAGCAACTCCTTTAATACCATTTTGAAACTCAACCATCTCGCCGTAGGAAACATCCTTCAAACCCTTAACTGTGGCTACACCGTCTGATACTGTTTTAACGTAACCTATAAAACCAATATCTATTTTTGGAGAAAAATCTTTGATTTTCTCGATAATTTTTTTATTTTCGATTACTTTTTTTAACCTTGCCATTTCAATCTCCTAATGATATTTTAAGTTTTGATAACTGATTCCCTATACTTGCATCTAAAACCCAATCGTGATAAATAATTTTAAAACCACCAAGAATAGTTTTATCTATTGTATTTTTAATAGGTAAATCCATACCGAATTTGGTCTTCAAAAGAGTCTTAATTTTCAAAATCTCATCATCAGTACATTTATATGCTGAAACCAGTTTTACATATTCCGATTCTGATTTATTTTCTTCCCTTATTCTGATAACAGGTTTGGCTATCATAAAATTAATGAATTTTTTCTCAGCTAGAGATTTTTGTGATTTCTTTAAGTTTCTGTTCAAAAATCTTTCGATGATCACGCTCGGATAAATCTTCGGTCAATAATTTTTTGATCATCATGGATGCGATTTCTATACTTTCATCTCTCATTTTTTTCTCATTAGATTGTTTTTCATTTTCGATCTCTTTTTTCGCCCTAGTAAGTATATGACTTGCTTCATTTTTTGCTTTTTCTAGCATTTCATCTTCCTGTTTTTTAGCGATTCTTTTAGCATCTTCAAGTATTTTTCTAGCATCTTTTCTGGCTTCGGCAATTATTCCATCAGTTTTCTCTTTTGCCTTCTCTAAATCCAACGCAGCTTTATCAGCATTTTTAAGTCCTTCTTCAATCTTTTTTCTTCTTTCATCCAGCATATTCAATATTGGTTTATAAAGAAATTTTTTCAAAACCAATAGAAGTACCAGAAAATTAAATATCTGCGCTAAAAGTTGTATAGGTTGTATACCCAGTTTTTCCATAAATATATTTTTTATGTAAATTTAATAATTAATGCTATAACCAATGCATAAATCGCAATCGCTTCTGCAAACGCAATAGCCAATATCATGTTCGTCCTGATTTTCCCCTCAGCATCAGGATTTCTACCAATAGCATTCATCGCTCCAGATGCTAACAAACCAATACCAATACCGGGGCCAATTGCTCCAAATCCTATTGCAAGAGCAGTTGCTATACTTTTTAAACCTTCTGCTTCCATAATTCACCTCCTTTTTAATTAATGTTCGGCATGACTAACTGCCAATGATAAAAATACCGCTGTCAACATAGAAAATACCAATGCCTGTATAAAACCTACAAAAATTTCCAATCCTAAAAATGGAATAGGAGCAATTATTGGAATTAAAAATGCCACGACAGTCAAAAGCACCTCTCCGGCAAAAATATTACCAAAAAGACGGAAAGCAAATGAGATGATTTTTGAAAATTCGCTGACTAATTCCAATATTCCTACAAAAAAATTTATGGGATTGGAAAAGTTGATAAATTTCTTCAGGTAACTTAAACCCAAAGTCTTTAAACCTGCAACCTGAATTGCAGTTACAGATATTAATGCCAAAGCTATCGTCAGATTTAAATCTGCTGAACCGGCTCTAAGTAATGGTACGAATATATTTTCATGGGATACTTCTTTCATATCGCTAGAAGAATCCTGATGTACATTGGAAGCTCCTTTTGATTGAACTTCTTGTATTTCTTCTTCATTTGCTGTAGTTTCATTGTCTTCCAAACTATCCATTGCGTGTACCGTATTAGGTTTTTGAGCTGACTCATAAAAACCAACAGTTCCTACCCCTGGTAATAAACCAAACCAGTTTATAAAAATTACAAAAACAAAAATTGTCATTAATAGTGAAAAGTATTTCTTGGTTTCTCCTCCTAATATTGAATGGAATAAATCATATAATCCTCCAATTAGTAATTCGAACGTCATCTGTAATCTACCAGGTTTCTTTTTAAGATTTGATGTAACCAAAAGTGAAATGACGAAAAGAAAAGCCATTACCAACCATGTCATCAAAAGCGAATTTGTAATAGAGAAACCATAAATATTAAAAACTTCTTCAGCTTTTATGGATATATGTAGTGCCATTTTTTATTCTTTTGTAATTTTTTGAATGATTTTATAAAAATAATACATTGATGATACAAGCCCGAATAAAATTAATACCAAAGTTAACTTGGGCTTAGTACCGTAAATGCCATCCAAATATGAACCAAAAATAGCTCCCGCTATAAGGGGAATTGCTATTCCTAAACCTAATTGTCCGGCAAGTTCTATACTATATATAAATTTACCTACGAACTTATCCCCGTTATTATTTTTATTGATTTGATTTTTTATCAAATCGCCCTTTTTGTCAAGAGAAACCTTCACTTTGGCACTCATTTTAATAAAGCATATATATTTTAGTCAATAGGTAACAATTTAGCATCGTCAACAATTATCGATAATCTATCATCTCTCATATTGGTTTTTCCTTTTACTAAAATAATATTATCAACAATCCATAAGTTTCTTGTCCGTTCAAAAAGTTTTGGAAATACCACAAGCTCTGTACTCATCGACAAATCATCTAATCTTACAAAAGCCATATCACCATTATTGCTTTTTGTCTGAATTTTTTTAACGTTTGTAATTATTCCCCCAACAATGACATTTTTATTATCATTTATCAAATGACTCAATGAAGTAGTGGTATATTTTTTTAATTTTTCCAAATGTTGATGTAAAGGATGATCGGTTAGATAAAATCCAAGAAGTTGCTTTTCAAAACTCAAAAGTTCAGACTTACCAAGTTCATCCATATCCGGAAACTCATCTTTCATAATCAGATCAGAATCCATAGAAAAAAGACTTACCTGGCCGCCTGCAGTTTTAATTTTATGCGATTGTACTCTATCTACGATTAATGAATATGACGTCAATAAAACTGATCTTTTGGCAAAACGGTCAAAAGTACCGGTCTTTATCATACTTTCTAAAGTCTTGCGGTTAACTTTGGACAAGTCTACCCTCTGGATAAAATCTGTAAAAGATTTAAATTCACCGCTTTCGTTTCTAGATTGTAATATTACAGTGATAGCTGCAGAACCGACATTTTTAATAGCTGATAATCCAAATCTTATACAATCTTTATTATTATCATCTTTTTCTATAGAAAAATTTTCTTGTGAAAAATTTATATCCGGAGGCAATAATCTTATATTCATTCTTTTACATTCCAATACTGCCTGCATAATTTTTTCATCTCTTGTAGGACCGCTCGTGGCCCGACTTTCCGCTGCCAATAAAGCAGTCATGAACTCCACTGTGTATTTTGCTTTCATATAAGCAGTTTGGTAAGCAATCATACCGTATGATGCAGAATGGGCTTTGTTAAATCCGTATCCAACAAATTTTTCTATCAAGGAAAAAACATTTTCTGCTACATTTTGTGAATATCCATTTTTTATGCATCCTTTAATAAACTTATCTTTTTCTTTTTTCATAACTTCTCTTTTTTTCTTACCGATCGCCATACGTAATTTATCAGCTTCAACCATAGTATATCCAGCTAACTTATTAGCAATCAGCATGCATTGCTCTTGGTATACTGCCACGCCATATGTTTCGTCCAATACCGACTTTAAATCTTTATGAGGATATTTGATTTTTTTAGGATTTTCTTTAGCTTCAATGAATGTTGGTATCCATTCCATCGGTCCCGGTCTGAAAAGCGCTACCATAGCCGATACATCAGAAAATTTATTCGGCCTTAGATCTCTTGCAAGTCTTCGCATTCCGCCAGACTCAAGTTGAAATATTCCGGTAGTTTCTCCAGATGAAATTAATTCGTAAACATCCTTATCATCTAGAGGAATTTTTTGTAGGTTAATTTCGATGTTTTTGTACTGTTTGACAAGTTTTATGCAATTCTGCAGTATTGTCAGATTTCTAAGACCAAGTAAGTCCATTTTTAACAAACCCACAGCTTTTCCATCAGCAGCATTTAAATCTAATGAGTACATGTCATATTGTGTTACAATTTTTTCTCCCTTAGCCTCTTTTTGAAGAGGAGTATAATTTGTTAATTCCAAATCGGAGATTACAACTCCGGCTGCATGAACTGAAGAATGTCTTGAAACGCCTTCTAATTTACGTGCCAAATCGAGTAATCTTTTTGTATCCTGTTCTGAAGTATAGGCTGCTTTCAGCTCGGGAGAGATTTCCAAAGCCTTTTCTATAGTCATGGAAAATCCTTGCGCACCGAATGGTATCATTTTGGCTATTCTGTCAGGTTGTGCGTAAGGCATACCCAGAACTCTACCGACATCTCTTACGGCCTGTCTGGCTTCCATAGTACCAAAAGTGATTATTTGAGCTACTTTATCTTTTCCATATTTATTTGTCACATATGCTATGACTTCATCTCGTCTGTCATCGGCAAAATCCAAATCTATATCCGGCGGAGAAGGTCTGTCGGGATTAAGAAATCTCTCAAAAGGTAAATCATGTTCCAAGGGGTTTAAATCTGTAATTCCCATACTATAAGCAACGAGACTTCCTGCAGCAGAACCTCTCCCAGGCCCTACACCTATCATTTGTTCTTTAGCCCAATTTACGAAATCTGCAACTATCAAAAAATATGTTGAATAACCTTTTTTAGAAATCACATCCAATTCATAGGTTAATCTTTTTTCCATCTCATCGGTAATTTTATCTTCTCTTAGGACAAGTCTCTCACGAGTAAGTTTGGTTAAATAACCGTTTGCAGTTTGATTTTCAGGAACGACGAATTTCGGTAAAATCCACTTTCCTAAATCCAGATCGATATTGCACATCTCGGCAATTTTTACTGTATTTTCAATAGCCTCAGGATATTGGATAAATAATCCTTTCATCTCATCAATACTGCGCATGTAATAATCTGGTGAATTTATCATCGACATCGGCCGGTTTTCTTCAAGCAAGGTTCTTTGTGTCTGAACGCACAGCAACACCTCTTGGGCTTCAGCATCATCCGAATAAAGATAATGGTTATCATTGGTTGCCACTAAAGGTAAACCCAATTTTCTGGATAAATTAACCATTCTTTCATTTGCAATACTTTGTTCGGGAATTCTGGAATGAGATTGAAGTTCTAAATAAAAATGATCCTTAGGAAAAATTTCCATAAACTGACGAGCGGCAGATTCAGCCTGTTCTTCCAGTCCCTGCACTAATAAACTGGCAATTTCTCCGTTCAAACATCCGGATAAGGCTATCAAACCAGTACTGTGTTCTGCCAATAATTTTTTATCAATCCTGGGTTTATAATAATAACCCTCAAGATGGGCTTTGGTGACAAGTTTTAGTAGGTTTTGATATCCGGTGTTATTTTCGGCCAATAACACCAGATGATAATATTCGTGGTCTTTCCCCTGTTCTTTGTCAAATCTGCTTCTTTTGGCCTGATAAGCTTCAACTCCAATTATCGGTTTGATACCTGCTTCTTTGGCTTTAATGAAAAATTTTATAGCACCGTACATGACACCGTGATCCGTCATGGCTACTGCATTCATACCGAGCTCTTGGGTACGTGTAATTAAATTGGGTATTTTAGATAAACCGTCAAGCAATGAATAGTCTGTATGGTTATGTAGGTGTACAAAATCAGCCATTTTTTGATCCGTTTCTTGCAAGATAACTTGCTCCCTGAGGATTTTTTTCATTCAAATTCCTATACATCTCGCTTTTTGATGTTTGCACGCCAAACATTGCGTCTCTTAATTTATCTGCTACAAGATTAAAATCCATCACAACCTCTCCGTTTGGTAACTGCTTATAAATCACATCTGAATTTATATCTATTTCAAATGTACTAAAATGACTACTCGGTGGAATTATAATTTTCTCTAACTGAGGATTGCTCTTTAATTTTTCTATGTCTTCTGCTGACAAGCGTATTTCTTGTCCGTTATCAAATCTCACGATAGGCTTTCCTAAAAATTTTGCTTGATAATATTCTTCAGGTGTTATGCTTGATAGTAATGTTGCAATTTCCTCGCTTGCTTCTGTAGCTTTTGTTTTCGGTAAATTATCTTCATTAGCAACTTCAACTAATAAAAAATCATCTCCACCACTTTCATTAGTTCTAAAAACCAACGCACTTCTGTGTTCAGCGACCTGCTTAATTACGCTAGCAAATGTTACTAAAGCTAAATCACCCCCCTGTGGTTCACCTAAATTCTTATTATGATCTTTCAAAAAATTCATATCACTTAATGTACACCTGAATTTTTTTATACCAGATAATTTTGCTAAAGATAACAATCTAAAAAATCCACTCCTATCAAAAACCCCAGTCATACCATCCACTCTTGGGAGTTCTTTTTGTCTTACATCTGCTGCTAATCTACTTTCTTCAATAAATCTTTGGTCATCTATATTACCAGCTTTTACTTGTCTATATAGTTCTTGTAATCTATTAGAATATGTTTCTTCCAGTCGAAATATTTCACTACCAAATAAATCAGCGGCGGTTAGATTTAATCTGATATTTTCGTTATTAGGGTTTGCACCTTCCATTGAATTATCTCAATTTAAGTATAATTTAAAAATTTGTCAAAGTGAAGTTACTTGATATGTTTTTTTAGCAATATTTTCAGAAGGCTTGCTTCTCCATTTCCTTTTACAATCCTCATCACCTGTCCTACAAGAAACATCAATGCCTGTTGTTTACCAGACTTATAATCAGAAACTGCTTTTGGGTTTTTATTTATAATTACTTTCACTATCTTCTCAAGTTCCGAATCGCTTATAGACTTTTTCTGTGTTTGGGTTCTTAAATTATGAATGAAATCCTGAGGTTTCATTTTTAAATAATCTATTTTTTTATTTATAAGTTGATTGGCTATTTGCTGTGAATTTATATCTTTAAAATTTGCGATTAGTTTCACGCAATCATCGAAATATATAGATAGTTCTTTTTCAGTTGTTAAAATCACTGCATCTTTATCTTTAATTTTATAAGTTTTTATGAATCTCTTTATTTTTTCATCGGGCAATTCCGGTATACTCTTTTTAATATCATCAATATCTTTTTGTATCCATTTGATGGGTGGGATGTCTGGTTCAGGAAAATATCTGTAATCCTGTGCTTCTTCTTTGCTTCGTTGTGATACTGTGATATTTTTTTTCTCATCCCAGCCTCTTGTTTCCTGCACAGGCAAATCATTTGATAATAATAACTTTTCTTGTCTTTTTAATTCGAAATCAATTGCTTTTTTTGCAAAATTGAATGAATTAATATTTTTTACTTCTACTTTATAATTGGGTAAACCCTTAAATTCTTTATATTTTCGATTCTTTTTTTTCAGGGTAGGATCAATTATTCTTAATGATATATTCGGTTCAAGTCTCATTGAACCTTTTTCCATATTGGCATCGGAAATATCAAGATATCTTACTATCTGGTGTAGTTTCTTTAAAAAACTCCTGGCTTGTTCGCTGGATCTTATATCCGGCTCTGTTACAATTTCTACCAAAGGTACTCCGCTTCTGTTAAAGTCTATCAATGTTACTTTTTTACCTTTGATTGTCGTATGCAAAAGTTTACCCGTATCTTCCTCTAAATGTACTCTGGTTATACCTATACTGCCAAATTCCGTGTCCAGTTTGCCGTTTACACAAAACGGTTGATCGTATTGGGATATTTGATAACCTTTGGGTAAATCTGGATAAAAATAATTTTTTCTGTCAAATTTACTAAAAAGTGGTATTTGGCAACCAAGCGCAAGTCCCAACATTATAGTCCAATCTACAGCTTTTCTATTGGGAACTGGTAACGCACCAGGTAAACCTAAACATACTGGACAGGTAT
>CAYUNW010000010.1:0-23839 GCA_964446235.1 uncultured Gammaproteobacteria bacterium | reverse complement strand
CATCCGCAAAACATCTTAGATTTCGTTTTTAATTCCACATGAATTTCCATTCCAATGATTGTTTGGAATTTATTCATTTTCTTTCTCCTTTAAAGCCCATTCATTCCAATTCGTATTTTGCTCATATGCATAAGCTGCTTGAGATATCAAATCTTCTCTAAAATGCTTCGCCATTATACTCAATCCAATATATAAATTTGTTTTTTTATCTTTATAACAGGGAACGCTGATACCCGGTAAACCGGCAATAGAACTTGCTTCATTTAACATATCCTCAAGTTCTCCAAACATAGGATTGTCTTTGGAAGCACCTATTTTCTGGGCAAATCCTGGTGAAGGTGACGAAATGAGTAAATCGTATTTGGAAAATAATTGTTCAAAGTTCTTTAAATAAATTGTTCTAACTTTCTGTGAAAGTGTATAGTATTTTTCTGCATATCCTTTTGAAAGTGTAAATGTACCCAGCATAATTCTTCTCTTAGCTTCTCCACCAAAAAAGTTTCTTGGATTTCCGTAACGGATTCCATCGTATCTGGCTAAATTACTCGAAACTTCTCCTCTTTGTAAAACAGTATATAATCCTATAGAATAATCCGGAGTTAAAATTTTATCATCCGTCAATTGTTCGCTTGTCTTCACTTCATAAATCTTTGCTCCCAATTTTTCAAATACTTTTGCGGCGTTGAAAATTGATTGAGATAAAATAGTGTCTTTAATTTTCGGATGATCCATATAACAAATACCTATTTTTAAACCTTTAACTCCTTTCTCCAATATTTTTGTGAGATCATTTAAGGGAATATTTGCCGTAGTCGCATCGTTTTTATCATTACCTGCAATTATGTTGTATATGATCGCTGCATCCTCAACTGTTTTGGTAATAGGACCAGGACTATCCAAAGATGAACCCATTGCCACCACTCCGTATCGGCTTACTCTTCCATAGGTTGGCTTCAATCCAACACACCCGCACCAAGCTGCAGGTTGCCTTATAGAACCGGCAGTTTCTGAACCGATTGCTGATATACACATATTGCTTACGACAGCCGCAGCGCTACCACCGGATGAACCCCCCGGCAGATATTCAGTATTCCTTGGATTCTTTGTTGAGCCAAAATCTGATGTTTCTGTACTAGATCCATGCGCCCAGGCATCCATATTTGTTTTACCTATTAACACTCCTCCAGCGTTCTTTATTTTACTTGTGACAGTTGATTCATAAGGTGTTAAAAAATTCGAAAGAACTTTGCTTGATGCGGTAGTAGGTAAACCAATAGTTAAAAAGTTATCTTTAATTGCAATTGGAACCCCTGCAAGTTTTCTATCTTTATTTTTCTTTGCTTCATTTAATGAATTTTTATCAATAGAAAGATAGATATTTAATTTATTATTATAAGATTCAATCTGTAAAAAAATATCTTTATAAAGTTCCTCTAAAGAAATATTCTTTGTTTTTAATTTATCTAATGTTTGTTTAAGCGTTAAATTATTTAATTTCATATATTATTCTTCTAATATTTGTGAAACGACAAAATATCCTTCATGAGTATTATTTGCATTTTGTAATGCTTCGGTTTGAGAAAACATTTTGTTTTCATCAATTTCATCTTCACGAAAAATATTATATAAACCTGTAACCTGATGTGTAGGTTCTACTTTTTTTACATCTAATTTAAAAAGCTTATTAACAATTTCAATAACTGAATTGAATCCTTGTGCAAGTTTCGATTTTTCTTGAGGAGAAACCGGTATATTGGCTAGTTTACTTATATGATCAATATCTGCTGTATTAAATTTGAATGATGATTTCATATCAAATGCCTATTATAGCCAAAAACGTACTATTATAAAAGTACGTTTTTGATTATCTAATTATTATTTTAAATATTTTCAAGGTATCGATTTATCTCCCAATCAGTCACTGTTGTTCTATACATATCCCACTCTTCCCTTTTTGCTTCAATATATCTTCCCCAAGTATAAGATCCAAAAAGATCTTTCACAATTTCCCCTTTCTCAATTTCCGCTATAGCCTCATTCAAACTTGAAGGCAATTTACCTATATAATATTTTGCCAGTTTTGAATCGTCAAATTCGAATAGATTTTCTTCAACCGGGCTTGGCGCTTTTAATTTTGCTTTTATTCCCTCTATCCCTGATTTTAACAATACTGCAAAAGTTAAATAAGGATTACTCGAGGGATCCGGACTTCTAATTTCAATTCTTGCTGACTTTGATTCTGTTCCTTGTGATACTTTTGGGACTCTAATAAGAGCTGATCGATTAATCCTAGCCCAACAAACATAAGCCGGTGCTTCAAAACCGGGAGTCAGTCTTTTATATGAATTTACTAGAGGAGCAAACACACCTGAAATCTCTCTGGCAAACTTAAGCTGACCGGCTAAAAATTGATAGGCAACATTGCTTAAACCATATTTGTCTTTTTGGTCAAACATCATATTTTTACCATTTTTCCATAAGCTTTGATGTGTATGCATGCCGCTTCCATTTATCCCATAAAATGGCTTAGGCATAAATGTTGCATGATATCCATGTTTATATGCAATAAATTTCGTCGCCATTTTCAATGTAATAGTACTATCTGCCATTTTTAATGCCGTGTCATAGCAGATATCTATTTCATGTTGATTATCCGCCACCTCATGAGTGCTTGTTTCACATTTAATACCCATTGAATGTAAAGCTTCCATGATCTCTCTTTTTATTCCATAGGTTTCATCCATAATAAGATCAAAATAAAAACCATTTCCTTTAGAATACTTAATAATTTTACCTTCTTCGTCTTTTTTAAAAAGAAAGAACTCACATTCAGGAGCAGAATAATAATCAAAACCTAGTTTTTTGGCTTCTTTTAATGCTTTTTTTAGAATAAATCGCGGATCACCTTCAAAAGGTTCATGATTCGGTTTGTACACATCACAAATTAGCCTAGATACCCTGCCAGCTTCAATATTATTCCTCCAGGGTAAAACACTATATGTATCAGGATCAGGCATAAGAAACATATCAGATTCATGAATTCTGGCAAAACCCTCTATACTAGATCCATCTATCCAAATTCCGTTTGTTAAGGCAGATTCGAGATTATAATATGGAATTGTAGAACTTTTTATATTTCCCAGAAAATCTGAAAACTGCAAATCAATAAATGCGACTTTATCTTTCTTAGCAAGGTTTAATATTTCTTTAATTTTTATTTTATCCATAATATATCCTTTCAAAAATTTTAATTTCCATAAAAAAATCTTCCGTCCACTTCAATTGTGACCGGAAGACTACTTTGTCATTATTTACTGCATCATTGCAGTATATCTATTTATCTTATTTTTAAGTATCTGTTTTGTCAAGAACCTAAATTTAACTTATCTGCCAAAATTATCGCTTCCGCGATTTCACGTATTGATTTTCGTGTATTCATACTCTCTTTTTGAAGAAGTTTAAAAGCATCATTTTCGGATAAATTATTTTTTATCATTAATATTCCTTTTGCCTTCTCTACAATTTTCCTGATTTCCAATGCTTCCTTTAACTGTAAAGTTTCCTCAATAAGAACAGCATTTTCTATCGCTCCCCCAATCAATTTACCGATAGCGGACAATAATTTTATTTCGGTTGCTGTATGTTTTCTTACGTTTTTATGCTGGATATTAATCACCCCGCACACACCGCGTTTATTTAGAATAGGAACTGATAAAAAAGCTTCATACCTGTCTTCTGGTAAAGAACTGAATAATTTAAATCTTTTGTCTTGATATGCGTTTTGATTAATTGATACAACTTTTTTATGCATAGCTACCCATCCTGTTATTCCCTCTCCAACTTTCATTTTGACTCTTGTAAGTAATTTCCCATGGGGATTTTTTGATGCCCTCAGCACCAACTCTTCCTCAGATTTATCTAAAATATATACAAAACATGAATCAGCATGTGTAATTTTGGATGCAATATCAACAATTTCTTTCAACAATACATCAATATCTAAACTATGTATTGATTGTGCTATAAAATATAATAATTTAAGTTCTGCTTTTAAATTTTTTATTTGAATCTGATTATCGCTTAACATTAGCTATTTCGAAATCTTTGTAATATATAATCGTGAGCCTGCCATTCTAATTTATCATCAAGCGGTTTTAATATAATTTCTTTTTTATACTTAACCTTTAGCGCTTTACTAATCAAGTAATCAGCTATATGTGGATTTTTAGATAAAAACGGCCCATGATAATAACAGCCGATTACGTTGTTATAAATAACACCTTCATAACCATCATCTCCATTATTACCATATCCGTGTAATACCCTTGCAAAAGGAACACAATCTTTTCCTAAGTACGTTCTTCCCCCGTGATTTTCAAATCCGACAATTGTGTTTTTGAATTTAGTATTTTTTATTTGATATTTTTCAGCTACTAATCCAATAGTGTTTCCGATACATCTAGGTTTATCATGACCAAAATGTTTTGTCACAAAATTAAATATTCCCAATCCTGGAAGCTTTTTACCATCTCCGTTCATATAATAATGCCCCAATAATTGAGGGGATCCGCATACAAAAAGACCAGGAATACCTGAGTCGAACATTTTTTTTAGATACTTCTTTTTATATTTTATTAAGTCATTTATGACTATTTCCTGTTGCCTATCCTGAGCGCCTCCCCCAACAATCATATTGCATTTCTGTAAATCATTAATATTCGTATCGAATTTTATTTCTGTAATTTTCACATAAATATTTCTTAATTCGCATCGTTTCTTTATAATGATTATGTTTCCCCTATCTCCATAAGTCGACATAAGATCCGGGTACAGCCAACCGATATTTAAAGATATTTTATTTTTTATATTCATAATATTTTCTTTCCTAACAATAGATTTCTTATGTCCAACATTGCTGAATATGTTGGTAGAATATATAAAGTTTGTCCCTTATTGATATTTTTCAATCCCAAATGAATCGCTTTTTTCAAATTTTCTTCCGTATATATTCGACTTAAATTATTATCCGCCAAACTGTATTTCAATCTTATACCCATATCAAATGCACGATCACCTGTAGCGATTAAGATCGTGTCGTTTTTCAGAATTTCAAAGTCTACATCCCAAATCCAAGATACGTCTCTTCCATCTGGAATACGATCATTTAAAGCAATTATTACTGTTTTTGCTTTCAAATCTATTATTGTTCTTAAAGATGCATTGAATCCCGCAGGATTTTTGGATAATAAAATCTTAATTTTTTTTTCATTTAAAATAATTTCTTCCTGCCTGCCAAAAGCTGGAGTAAATAAACTGATATTTCTTGTAATATTATCATCTTCAATTCCAAATATTTTTGCTACCAAATATGCAGCATAAAAATTATATTTATTATAAAAACCAGCCATCGGTATTTTTAGATTAATAATTTCATTATTTGGTTGTTTTAAATTACACTTGCCACATTGCCATATACCTAAATGCGAAAAATAATAACCGGTATAGTTTAATTTCGACATACAATTGGGACAATAAATAGAATCTGTTGCATGCTCCTGTTTTTTTATTAATTTATTAGGATCGTTAATGCCAAAAAATTTAATTTTACTTTTTTTATTATTACCTAAAATGGTAATTTGAGGATCGTCACTGTTTAATATTAAATAAGAATTTTCTTTTAATTTGGAAAAGGCATTTTGCCATTTTTTGGAAATCGTATCAACCTCACCGTATCTATCCAATTGATCACGAAATAAATTTAAACAAACTATGACTATTTTTTGTCGATAAAAATTTATCGCTTCAATTACATTAGGCAGTTCTGCTTCATCAACTTCAAAAATTGCAATTCTTGCATCAAACCTACCAAAAATTTTGGTTTTTAATACGAACGCCGATACCAACCCGTTCATTAAGTTTGCGCCAGTATTATTTGTCACTATGTGTTTTTTATTGTATTTATCTTTAATTAAAGTTTCGATAATTTTAGTTGTAGTAGTTTTGCCATTTGTACCGGTCACAAGTACAATACCTTCATCTAATTGTTTGACAAAATCAACTAATATTTGGGGGTAAATACGTAATAAAAATTCTCCAGGCCATGTCGCACCACTTCCTATGTTCATACTTTTGGACAAAAAAGCGATTAACTTAGCAATAATTATTGTAAATTTCATCATATTATATGTTTGAAAATTTGAAGAGACAGAAATTTCCTTTTTTTATCTACTTTGATTACATTTCATATAATATCCTTATTCGCTCGTTTATTGGAGGATGGGTATTAAATAATGATATTAACCAATCTTTTTTATTAATCTTAAATGGATTCTCGATATACAAATGAGATGTAGCCGTATTGGCTGATAATAAATTCTTATTATCTAGAGAAATTTTTTCAAGAGCCAAGGCAAGACCGTCTGGATAATTCGTTAATAATGCTGCTGAAGCATCTGCAAAATATTCTCTTCTTCTAGATAATGCCATTTGTATCAGCGTGGCGATTATCGGAGAAATTAATGCAATAATTACACTAAATATTAAGATTATTATATTAAAATTATTATTTTGATGATCTCTATCTTCGCGCCAAAAAAGAGATCGTATAAAAAAATCACTTAAAATTGAAATCATCCCAACTAGTACAGCTGTTATTACCATTAAACGTGTATCGTAATTTTTTATGTGAGACAGTTCATGCGCTATAACACCTTCCGTTTCTTTATGATTTAATTTCTGTAATAAACCTCTAGTTACACAAATTATCGAATGATTTGGATCCCTACCTGTTGCAAAGGCATTAATTGAAGGATCATCCATGATATATATTTTTGGCATCGGTATTCCTGCATGAATAGATAAACTTTGACAAATTCTATAAAGCTCGACTTCCTGCTGTTTATCAGCTTCTTTGGCTTTATGAATGGATAATACTATTTGGTCTCCAAAGTAATAGCTTCCAATAGATAGAAAAAAAGCGATCATAAAAGCGATTCCAACTCCTTGACCACCATATCCAAGTATTTTTGATATTAAATATACGGCAAGTGATGAAAATGAAACAAACAAAAACATAATAACAAATGATCTTTGTTTATTTTCATTAATTTGTTGTTGGATGGATATCATATACAATTGAAAATAACTATTAAGATATTAATTAATAAGCCATTTGGAAATTTCCTCAAAATTCCAGGTGTTTATTATATCATTTTTAGAAGCCCAACCACGTCTAGCAATATTTACTCCATACTGAATGTTTGACAATTCTGATGAGTTATGACTATCTGTATTGATAACTAATTTAACTCGATTTTTTATAGCTTCTCTTATAATTAATTCGTTTATATCCAATCTCATAAAATGACTATTAATTTCTAGAGCTTTATCAAATTTATGGCAAAATTTAAACAATTTTGTCCAGTCTAACTCATATGGAATACGTTTGTTTATCAATCTTCCGGTCGGATGACCAAGAATTTTAGCTTTGGGATGAGATAACGCCTTAATAATTCTATTGGTCATGTTATTCTTGTCTAGATCGAAAGTGCTATGAACAGATATTATTGCGCAATCTATTAGTTCGAAAGCATTTTTTGGTAATGCTAATACACCATCTTTTAAAATATCAATCTCTAACATGTTAAATAAATTTACTCGAGTAAATTTTGTTGAACTATTATATTGTTCAATTATATTTTTACGTTTTTTCAATAAACTATAGATTTGATTAACTTGTAAACCGCTATTTTTAGGATTATGATCTGAAATTCCTATGTATTCATATTTGTGCAATAGTGCTTTTTCAATCAATTCCTGAATACCAGAACTTCCAATATCATGAGAACTTTCAATATCGATGTTTGAATGTATATGTAAATCACCTTTAATATCTGAAAGTTGAATAAGTTTGGGAATTTTATTGATTTTAGCAAGTTCGATTTCATCAGTTCCCTGTCTTAATTCAGGTTCGATATATTGCAATCCAATTTCTTTATAAATATTTTTTTCATCCAGGTACTGATAAATATTTTTATTGAAAATACCGTATTTGATTTTACTTTTATTTTTAATTTTCTTAATTCCATATTCATTTAAAGATAATCCTTGTTTGATTGCTAATTCTCTGAGCTTGATATTATGTTCTTTATTGCCAGTAAAATACTGAAGCATTGTACCGTAGTTATATTTACTACATATTCTTAAATCACATTTGATTCCACCGCTTAAGAAAATACTGGCTTTTGACTCACCTTTTTCATTAATACTTTCTGCATGAGGATACTTTACAAAATAATCGATAATATAGTTATTGTTTTTTGAAACTACAGCAATATCTATATCTCCAATAGTCTCCTGTTTTCTTCTCAAACTACCTAATATTGTAACTTTTTCGATTAAATTACTTTTTTTAAGATAATTAATTATTTGTTTTGCTATAAACTCTGCCTTTGGATATAACACTCTGTCCGATTTAGTATACCCTTTGTTGAATTTTTTTAAGTTATTCAACAAAACTACTTCTGATTTATCTCCAAATCCAGGTATTTTAGCGATTTTATGATTTAATGCCATTTTTATTAAATCTTGTATAATATCTTTCGATTTTTCTAATTTTAAGACTTTAACTAGTTTATAAGCTGTTTTCGGGCCTATACCTCCAATATCCAATAAACGAAAAACACCTTCAGGTATAGACTTAAATTGTTCATTGAAATGTTTTACTTTGCCCTTCTCAAATAATTCATTTAGATATTCCCCAATTCCTTTTCCTATTCCTTCAACAGTCGAAAGTTTTCCATCTTTCCAAAGATCATATATTTCATAGTTCATCGAAAATATTATGTCTGCAGCTTTTTCATAAGCTCTAATTTTAAAAAAGTTTTCATTTTTTATTGTATAAACTGCGGACATTCTTTTTAATAACTTTGCTATTTCAATATTACTCATATCATAAAAATTTTAGCATAGATATTGACCACCAACCAATTTATTTGATACTATCCTAGTAATAAATTTAACGGGCTCGTGGTGTAGCGGTTAACATGTCGCCCTGTCGAGGCGAAGATCGCCGGTTCGAATCCGGTCGGGCCCGCCCTCAAAACGCTGCCTAGAAAGGAGGATCAATAATTCTATGTTCAAAAAATTATTAAAAGAAATTGGATTACCAGATTCTATATCATCAATAATACTAGGTTTTTTAGTTGTAGTTGTTGGTGGATTACTTATTTATAATTATATTTCTCCGCAAAATTACAATCTGACTTCGGAGAAATCAGAGGATATAAATAATATCGCCACTGACAAAGATACTCTTCCAAAAATTCATAAAGTTGAAAACGGTCAGAATCTATGGACAATTGCTGAAATGTATTATGGTTCTGGTTATAACTGGGTAGATATTGCTAAAGAAAATAAATTATCAAATCCAGATAAATTACTAACTGACACAGAATTGATCATCCCTAAAGTAGAAGTCGCCAAAACAAATGATATTTCTTCAGCGTCAGTAGAAATGATAACTTATACCGTAAAACCAGGTGATAACCTATGGAATATTGCTTTAAACCAATTAGGTGACGGTTATGCTTGGTCTAAAATTGCCAAACAAAATAATTTAAGTAATCCCGATATTATCCATGCTGGAAATATTTTAAAAATAAATAAATAGTAAATAACTATTTAAAATATTTTTTCTTTCCGGATTGGATGTGTTATATTGGATAATTAATGCGGGATTAGTACACCGGTAGTATGCCACCTTCCCAAGGTGGAGAAGCGAGTTCGATTCTCGTATCCCGCTCAAAAAATTATAAAAAGATCGATATTTCTGACAAAAAATCCTGAGTTTGAATTGATTATATTATTTAATTATATTTTCTTATAAAACTCTCAATATCTTTTGATGTATCAGAAATTTTTGTGGCTAATTTAAGTATCTTATTTTGCCAAAATAGAGCATTCTTTATATCGACCTTTCTACTACTTAATCTTACTTCGTTTACTTTTTTGTTTTTATCAAAAATTACATTGCAGGTGTAATCCTCGTCCCAAATACCGAAATCTTTTTCTGGCAAATCTTTCAACTTGTCTATATCAATTAAGTATACTTTGATTTCGGAATCTATATCTAGATTCATTTGCTGACGTAGACCGGTTCTTTTCAAATCGTTAATTTTTTCTACGATATATACCCGGGTAATATTTTTGATCCTTCTGGCTGCTTTTCTTGATTCATCCATATACTTTGATTGTTTATCCCAAAATTCAGTACCTGTAAACAAAGTACAGAATCCGGATTTTTTGAGATTACGGAAATGAAACAGCCCTTCATCAAATATTTCTTGGGGTTTGAGGTAAATTAACTCTTCATTTCTTCCCTTAACATAATCTATAGCAAACAAATCCTGTCTGTGGGCAATATATTTCTGATATAAAGACAGATCAAGTCTTGATTTACATAATTCCAAAACAAGAGGAAAAGCGTTTAAATTAACTTCACTATTTAAATGACCAGCGTTTTGCACCTCAATTACTGAACTTCCGATTTTATTGGCAAATTCCATTGCAAATTGTTCAGGTACATAAGGATCACTTTTTGAATAAATAACATAAGATCAATTTAGGCGCTTTTTAAGTTTAACAAAATCAAAGTCTGTTTTATAAAAACTTTCATTAACTTTTTTGTACTGCCAAGGTATAGTTTCTCTTGTTAGTCTTCGGAAAAAAGGGCTTACAAAAACAGCACAATCCAATGTTATATTATAATTTTCAAGTATATGTAAAATAAATAAAGGTGCGATGGAATGCCCAATGAAACATAACTTTTCCTTTTTTCCTAGTACCGGAAGAATTTCTTTTTTAAAATAAACCAACCAGTTCTCTAAGGTTTGACTTTTTACAAACGCTTTTACGCCTTTGCTAGACAATTCATCCCAATTTTCTATCGGAAACTGCTTTAGGATAACTTTTTGATTAAGCCTCTCTAGTCTTTCTTTCAATTCTGGAAACCAATTTCCTTCTGCTTCTCCGAAGGAGCCGTGAAAAATAACATAAATCATAATAAATATTATAGCAGTATCCTAAAAATGACCATCCTAATATTAATTATTTCTTGAATAGTATACGATTTTATTGTTATTATTCTGAATATGTTAAACAGAAATAAAGCTATCGAAATACTCCATGAAAATATGCAGTCGATTAATTTACGTAGACACTGCTATGCTGTTGAAGCAGTTATGAAGGCTTTAGCAAGTCATTTTGGTGAAAATGAAGAAAAATGGGGTATCGTAGGCCTTCTGCATGATGGTGATTATGAAAAAACCAAGTCAATTCCTGAAAAACATACAATTCTGATGCATGAAATACTGATAAATGAAGGGGAAAGAGACAACGTGATACTTAATGCTATTTTGTCTCATAATTATGCGCACACCGGTCAAAATAAACCAAAAAACAGAATGGAATGGGCATTATATACATGTGACGAATTAACAGGTTTTATTGTAGCTGTAGCTCTAGTAAGACCTGATAAAAAATTAAAGAGTGTTACAGTAGATTCTATACTTAAAAAATGGAATGTATTGCACTTTGCAGCAGGTGTTAATCGAAAACAGATAGAATTATGCGAAGAAAAACTGGGTATAAAATTAAAGAATTATATAGAAATCGCCTTAATGGCAATGAAGAATATTGCAGGGTCCCTAAATTTATGAATATTGGATTCAATAAATTTTTTGTAAGTATTTAAAATCTTATCAAAGTAATAATTTTATTTAAAGATTTGACAATAGTAATAAAAATTGTAATATATAAATACCTTCGGGGTCAGGTGAATTCCAATATTTTGGCTAATCCTAATCGGTGGTCTTAAAGCCCACGACCCGTATAACACGGGATGAGACCGGTTAAAACCGGCGCCGGCCGTATAGTCGGAAGCAAGTAAAACTTGCAGGTTGAAAAACCTAATAGAAGGAAAATTAATATTTTAACCCCGTTGCGTGGGGTTTTTTTATGTTAAAAAATAATCGAAAAATTATTTCTGTATCTGCATCTTTAGCTGCTTTTTCCGCAGTCACCCAACTTATTCATATCGGATATTTATCACCAACATGGGGCATGTGGATTGATATCGTTTCAGTATCATGGATAATCGCATATTTTCTTTACGGTTTCAAATCAAGTTTATTGGTATCTGTAATCGGTGCCATTGTAATTACATTATTTGCACCTGATACCTGGTTAGGAGCAAGTATGAAATGGATCGCTACTTTCCCTATCTATACAAGTTTATTTATTTTTGAGAAATTGGTTTTGAAAAATAAGGCGCTAAGATATCAAAAATTTTTTAATATCATTATACCGACATTTACCGGGATTATATTCAGAAGTTTGATCGTATTACCCCTCAATTATTATTATGCCATCCCAATCTGGACAAAAATGACTCCTCAACAGGCACTAACCGCAATCCCTTGGTATATCATCGTCATTTTCAACAGTCTGCAAGCTATAGTTGACGTGATTTTTGCCTGGATTCTAACCTATAGATTTAAACTTCATAGATTTTCGAACATATAAATTGATTTTATGGCAATTCATATTTCTAATGTTAATTTTTCTTTTAAAAATACTAAAAAAATTTTTTGTAAATTATCAGTAAAAATTAAAGACGGAGATTTTATCGGAATTGTCGGTAGAAACGGTATCGGTAAAACCACTTTCTCTTACCTTTTAAATGGTTTGATTCCAAACGAAATTGCCGGTAATTTCAGCGGTTTAGTCCAAATAGATGGAATATCTACACGTACAAAACCAGTATCTTATTTTGCCAAATCTGTAGGAATGGTTTTTCAAAATCCCGATTTTGGTATTTTTAATCTTACTATTAGGGAAGAAATTGAATTTGAACTTAAAAATTTAAAAATTGAATTTACTGAAAATGATCTAAAAAACGCGTTATCAAAGGTCAATTTATCAAAATCATTAGATACAGATCCAAATACATTATCATTTGGTGAAAAGCAGAAACTCACTCTAGCCAGCTGCATTGCTTGTAATAATAAATATCTTTGTCTTGATGAACCATCAAGCATGCTAGATTTTGAAAGTTCGATAAATTTATATCATCTATTGCATGATTTGAATAATAAAGGAATTACAATAATCGTTATCGATCATAATACCGAGTTTCTCTTTCGTTACGCTAATAAAATTTTAATCCTTGGAGAAAATGGAAAGTATATCTTCAAAAAAACAGCAGATATTGTAAAAAATAATAATTACATGAAATCATTTGGTATTAAACCTCCAAAATAATAAATTATGATTAAAAATTATTTTTTAACAGTGGGATTAATCACGATAACTTTTTATGTCCTTAGATTGCAAAATATATTGTATATCACATTAATTTTTCTTATATTTACGACTGTTTTAGTACTCAATGAAAAATATAGGTATAGATTAAAATATTTAATCTTTATTTCTCTATTTATATTTTTTTTTCATATTTTTATAGTTCAACAAACCTTAGTTGAAAAAGTTTACTCTGGAATCAAAGCTTCTTTGTCTATAAGCATACTCAGTATGCTGGCTTTTATATATAGTTCATTGATTTCTATGACAAAATTTAGTTCGATGTTGTTTTTCTTACCTGCAAAGATAAAACTGGCATTAAATATAACCTTTTCACAGATACCAAATATTTTATACGAATTTGAAAAAATAACACTTGTTCAAAAATCCAAAGGCTTTTCTCCTGGAATTAAAAAAAAGTATAAAATTTTGCCAGTATTGTTTATACCCTTGATACATAGGATTATAAAAAGAGGTGAAAATCTTACAATAATAATGATCTCCAAAGCCTATGAATAAACATTACTATCATTTCAATGTAATTAAAGGTGACGGATATGGAAATAAAATCGGTATTCCAACAATAAATCTTAATATCAAAGACAATCCCGGTTTTATCAAACATCCAGGAGTATATTCTTCAACGGCTATCGTCGGTGAAAGTAAATACAAAGCATTATTGTATTATGGACCTAAATATCTTCTCAATAAAAAAACATTTACGCTGGAATTGTATATATTGGATACTAGTTTTTCTCTGAAATCCAGTAAAATACAAATATCAATAAATTCATTTATCAGAAAACCCATTAAATTTTCTGATGTTTCCGAGTACAAAAAACAGGTTCAAAATGATGTAAAAAAGGCAGAAATTCTTAATTAAATTAGCGTACAATTTACCATTTTGGTAAAATATTTTCTGTAGCCGATATAGCTTAGTGGTAAAGCAGCGGTATCGTAAACCGTAGATGGCAGTTCGATTCTGCCTATCGGCTCCCAAGATGAAAGATTATTCACATAGATTTATCGCAAGAGAGAAAAAGGCATCAAAAAATTTAGTAGTATCAATTTTTTTAGTTTTGTTATTGATTTTTGGTTCGATCTTTTTTGGTCTGCCAATAATGGCCAAAATAATTATATTATTAACCTCAGTAGACAACAACAATTCAGAAGTTATATTGAAAAAAGAAGATATAATATTATTTCCTCCTGTATTGGAAACATTACCGGAAGCTACCAACTCATCAAAAATCAGTATTTCCGGTAAAGCAGATAAAGGAAATAAGGTTCAAATATTTTTAAATGAAAAATTACTGGATGAAATTGATACAGACGAAAATGGAAAATTTATTTATGAAAATATCAATCTTAATGATGGTTTAAACTCTATAAATGCCAAACAATTATATCAAGATAAAATTAGTGAATTCTCACAAATCCAGAAAATTCAACTAATAAAATCGGAACCTCAATTAGAAATTTCATATCCTGAAAATGAAAAAAAGTTTTATTCTGAAGAAAATACTATAGAAATATCCGGAGCCACCGATCCTGAAAATAAAATCTATATTAACAATAAAATGGTAATCGTTGAAAATGACGGTAACTTTTCATATTCAATTAAACTTAACGAAGGGGAAAACAAATATACTATCAAAGCTATTGATATTGCTGGTAACAATACTGAAAAAGAACTTAAATTATATTATCAAAAGTAAGAATTATTATTAGAATTCAATATTATAATAGAAATGAAAAAGTACAACGTAAATGGAAAAAATCCTGAATTGATACTGAGTGAATGTATCAAAAAAGCGATAAATACAGTTTTTCCATATATATTAAGTTCTCCAAAAACTGACATTAAAAACAATAGATAGGATATCAAACCAAAAATTCCTGTAGTAGCCATAATAAATATAAAACTGTTATCAAAACCGCTTCTCGCATGATTTGTCTCCCAGTCTGAAACATGCATTTGGCGCATATAATATCTTGTATAATTAAAACCAATTCCAAAAATAGGGTATTTTTTGAAAATTTCCAGTCCAGTATTCATACTGGATATACGTTCTTTAATAGTGATAATTCTTTCTAATCTTACCCCCTCACCAGACGGTCTGGGCAATAGAAAAATAGTTAGTATCAGAAAAATTAAGATTACTAGAAATTTTATCTTTTTGGTTTTAATGGCAAAATATATAATACAAGCGATAAAAGATAAATAACTACCTCTTGAATATGTAAACAGTAAAGTCATAAATGTAATAACTGAATATACAAACCAATACTTAAATTTTTTTCTAATACTCAATAAATATACAAAAAAGATAATAAGAATTAGACCTAAGTAATTCGGATCTAAAATAGTCGAAAATATTCTTTTATAATGAGGATCCCAACCTAAGTAATATAGATTTCTTAAGTCCGGATACAGAAAATACTGTAACCAACCGATTAATATTAAAGCTAGTACGCCTATCAAAAATAATTTTATATATTTTGTTATTTCTATAAATTTACTTTGAAAAGAGTATTTCAATATGAAATAGAAATTTAAGTAAATTACTAATCTAACAATATAAAATGCACCCGAGATATATTCTTTTATATTTAAATTTAGAGGTGAATTGATGGCTGAAATTAGCAAAAACGCAGTAAATATCATATATACCCGAAATTCTTTCAATGATTTGAAGAATCTTATATTGCTAACGAAAATTGGAATAAATATTATATTCAGTAAAATTAGATTTAAATCCAAAAATGATATACGGTTGTATGGTAAAAACAAATATATTGAAAACAATGGTCCCATATAAAAGCTCAATATTGCCAGGTAAATAAAAAACTTAGAAAATAAATGAAAGATTGTTAAGGATTTTTTTGTTTGTTTAACCATTGCTTACTCTTATCCAAATATGAATGAAAACTCATCAGAACCGCCAATACAAACCCGTGAGTTCCATCCAAAAAGCCTAAATATATTACGTAGTTTTTTATAAATTTTGCAATAGGATAGAATAATATTTGCCAAAAATTGATCTCAATCCCCTGTTCTATTCTATATTGTGCGACAATATCACTATAATAATTTATTTTATCTATGAATGATTTTAAATCTTGATCGGGATTATGGATAATCGGATTTTTCAATTCTTTCACAGTACCTTTCACCTTCCATAATTCATGGACTTTCCTCTCCCATTTAGATTTCTTTTTTATCGCCAGTCTTAAAAACTTATTATGAGCAGTTTCACCAAATTTTAATTTTTTCCCTAAAAAATAATCATTTCTTTTTAAGAAATATCCATGCGTATCTTTATTTAAAATAGCAACTGAAATTTCTTTCTGTAAATCCGGGCTTACAATTTCATCAGAATCGATAAATAATATCCAAGAATTTTTAGCCTTTGATATTCCAAAATTCCTTTGAGCAGAAAAATCCTTATTCAAATTCCGACGGATTATTCGCAATTTTTTATATTTTTTTTTATATTTTTCCAAAATAGATAATGTAGTATCGCTTGAATAATCATCAATGATGATAATTTCTGAGCAAAACAACAGGGAATTTATGCATTTTACCAGAGTATTTTCGGAATTTTTTGTAAGTACGATAGCTGTAATCATAGATTTCTAAATATTCGGTTGTATACAATTTTTATAATTAAAGATATTAAATATATATATCCTATAAATTTTCGCTTACCCATATGAGTAGATATAAATCTGAAGTTTCCTTTTAAATTATATAATATCGCTTTATTGGACCATTTGCCTATTGATGCTGACTGTAAATGGTCAATAATTGTATCCGTTGTCACTGTTACGCAATGTCCTATTGATTTAACTCTTATACAATAATCAACATCTTCAAAATAAAAAAAATATTTTTCATCAAAAAAACCAATGCTATCGATTATTTTCCTGTTTATAAACATACAGCATCCACTGACAAAGTCCGGAAACAAATATTTACTAGTTTTGTCAAAATAGTCTTTTTCCATATGATATGTTCTACCTGTCCATTTATGTACAAATCCACCGTAATCATAGACTAATTTATCATTCCAATTAAATCTTATTACAGGTGAACTTATTCCAGGCTTTGTCTCTATTAATGCATTCATTGTATTATTTGAAAGTATTACATCGTTATTTAGAATAAGAAAATTCGAATATGATTTATTTTTATATGCAATTTTAAGTCCAAAATTTATACCTTTGGCAAAACCGAGATTTTTTTTAGTTTGTATGTAATTTATCTTGACCCTATATTTGGCAAAATTCGGAATGTTTTGACTTTTTACGTCATCATTATCTATTAAAAAAATGTCGAATTTATTTCGAGATTTGTCTTGTTTCAATAATGACTTGATGCATTTCAAAGTATTGTCCCAGTTTCTGTAATGCAAAATTATAATTGCTGACTTCATAATTTCATAAGTATTTTTTCTAACTGTTTGACGGATTTTTTCCAATTAAAATGATTCTTTATATATTTATGTTGTTTTACTTTGTTAATTTGTCTATTTTCTACTAAAAGTTCTGATATTGCTTTTGAAAATTCATCTGAATTCCTTTTTGTCAGCCTATACCTGATACTATTTCCTGTTAAAATTTCCTTTACCCCACCTTCATTTACAGATACTACCCCTAAACCGCAGGATAACGCTTCCAGTATCACCATGCCAAACGGTTCATTTCTAGCTCCATATACGAAAAGTTTGGCTTTTTGATATAGTTTTTTCAATTCTCTATCTGATATTTTATGAAATATTTTCAATTTCACTCCGACAAATTTTGCCATTGCCTTAAGATATTTCTCCTCATTTCCGGACATTGCCACAATGTAATAATCAGGACGGAAACTTTTGGGTATTTTTGAAATCGCTTCTAAAACAAAGTCGTACCCCTTATGGGCGAATAAATCGCCTACGCTCAATACATAATTTTGCGGTTTTTGGTGAAATGGAACAAAAAACCCATCATCTACACCGGGATAATTTACAATCGCATTGACTTTGTATATGCTTTGAATTATTTTTTGGGAATACTTTGAATTCGTTAAAATTACAGTTGCACTTCTGGCATTATCAACATCGATTTTCTTGATAAAATATCTAATTGGCAACGTAATCTTATAGCTCAACCAATTCGTCATTCTAGGCATTTTTTCATAAAATTCCCGTTTTGGTTCAGGACAATAATAGAGACTAGGGATTTTCAGATGTCTTAATACATAAGGTGATTGAGTATAAATACAAGGATTTACAAGGCTGATGTCATAATTTTGGGTATTTATGAGTTCTGCGATATCCTTATATGCATTTTCCAGCTTTAAATAAATATCAGTTACGGAGAAAGGGAATTTTGGATGATGATTATAATTTATCTTGTTTATTTTTTTTACAAATTTATCTAGCTTGATATTTTTATCTGAATTTTCACTTAAAGTAAATAAATCTATATGATGACTTTTGGAAAGAAATTTCAACTGATGGAATAGTAATCTTTTTTGTCCTCCTTCCGGTAAATTATGTACGACTGCAATTTTCATTTTTGGCTTACTAGAATAATCTGATAGCCAAGTAGTGTACCAAAAATTCGAGTAATTTGGTACTGATGATATTTGGAAATACGGTTTATGTACTTTCCAATAAAGGGTATCTGAGAAAATCCACTTGAATAATCTATTGATAATATTTTCAAATGTGATTGTTTTACCAATTCTGACAAAGTTTTTTTAGTAAAAAAATGCTTATGACCCCGATCCATAATTCCTGTATCGCGATAATTAAAATTACCAAACATTAGCGATAATCTAACAGACAAAAAAGCAATATTTGGAGTGGATATTATTATAAAACCGTTCTTTTTTACATATTTCGAGGCTAAATTCAGTAATTTTGCTGGATCACTCATATGCTCTAGAATATCCATAAGCAAAACATAGTCGAATTTTTTCTCTTTCAAAGGTAGCTTATGATTCTGTTCAAGATCTATCATAAAAATACGCTGGCAATATTTACTGGCTGTGTTTAATGATTGTCTGTCATTATCTACGCACCAAGTAATGCAATTTTTTTTCTTTAGTTCTTTGGCAAAATAACCACTGGCACAACCGATATCCAAAACAGAAGAGTTTTCTTTTATTATGCCGTAAACAAGCATATGGGATTCATATGGTGTTGGATTGAATGAATACTCAGAAATATGTTTATTCATTTAGCGTAATTTCTAATATTTTTTTTACTTATCAGTCCACTAAGTATTCCAAAGTCAAATACGATTTTAAATAATAAAAAATTCAATGGAGCTTTGTTAAAAATCATTTTGATCGAGTTAATTAATGAATTTAGTAGAGAGTATCTTACTAAATTTCTTATATTTAGTTCAAACTGTGGCGACCGACCAATCCATCTTGCGGAGTAAAATATGTCTGAAATGGAATCTGGATTTTTATGATAACAAATACAGTTCACTGGAATATTTATAATTTTTTTAGTGTAAATTAATCTATCATCAAAATATCCTTTTTTTGATTTAAATCCTTTTAATTTAAAAAATGTGTATCGATCAATAGCTCGAAATGTCATATTAATTGATTTGTCGTTCATATTTATTCTATTCTTTGATTTATTACCTAAATTTAAATTCCAACAATAAGCTAATGAGTTAGAATTGATTGCAAATTCTTTTGAAGGATATGTTGCTTGAGCTTTTTTTGATAATATTGGTAGAGAAATCTTACTTACAAAATTTCTACTAATTGTCATATCTGCATCAATAAATATCAAAATATTTCCAATAGCTCTTCTTGCCCCATAATTTTTTGCTTTACCAGGTCCAGAATGATTTATATAATTGTAATTTACTGGATATTTTTTTATAATTTTTGATGAATTATCGATTGATCCGTCATCAACAACAATTATTTCTAAATTTTTTAGCTTATTCGATAAAATTGATTCAATACATTCAGAAATATGTTTTTCTTCGTTAAAAACAGGTACTATTACTGAATATAAAATATTACTATTTTTTTGATACATATATTAAATGCTCTCCTCCTAGATACCATATTCTCCAAAAAAGTGAAAGTTGTTTTATTATCAATGATAAAATCATATGTAAAATATAGTGAAATATTTTAAAAAAACCATCCGCTGGAACATGTAATACAGCCAATAGATTATTTGCAAATTCATATGAATCATCCCATGTTTCATAATGAACGACTGATAGATTAGATTTATTTATCAAATACATCAAAGAATTAGTGCTGAATAAACAACGATGTTCTGGTGTTAATAACCAAAACCATTTCTTTCCACATAAAAGGGACATAATACTATTTATATTTGGAGTTTGTATAATAATCATCCCATCTTTTTCTAGAATTTTTTTTGCTCTATTTATAATTTGAAGCGGATTTTCGAAATGCTCAATAGAGTCAAGAAATAATATGCAATTGTATTTTTTTCTAAATTTATATGAAGTAAAATTTCCTTTAATAACTGGAATATTTTTTTTGGTTAGATATTTTACTACTTGATAAGATATATCTATTCCCTCAGCATTATATCCACTTTTTAGGAATACCTCTAAAATAAAACCATAACTACAACCAACATCAAGAACATTTCCATATTTTTGATATTTTTTTAATATTGTTATATATTTATCTGCTCTTTTTTTAATTTCTTCTTTTTTACTAAAATAAATATTACACCAGTCATTATTATTATATTTTTGAATATTCAAATCTACTAGATCAGGAACATCTTTACTATTCCATACAAATTTTAAATCACAATTAGAACAACTAATTAATTTATAATTAATAAATGAATAATATATAGAATTTTTATTCGAACCACAAAGTACACACTTAGACATTTCGAGAATTCTATCACTCAATAAAATCCTTGACAACAATTTAAATATATTATTATTTTATATTATGGTCTTGTTTTTAGTATTAATTATATTGGTAAATATCTTTTTAATACCTTTTAATATCACTCATGCATCATACACAAAGTCTATATATAACCCAGTTCTGACAACATCAGAGTCTGGATGGGATTCATCGATTGTAGGTAATCCAAGCATATTAACTGAAGTTAATAAGTATATTATGCTATATACTGGTTCCTAAGGAAACAAGTCATATATTGGATATGCATACTCACTAACTCCAATTAACTTCGTTAAATCAATTAATAATCCATTATTATCATGGAATATTGTAAATTCAGATGATATTGGAGTTGAACATCCTTCAATTATTTTTCATAATAATAATTCTTATCCATATAAACTTTGGTTTAGTAATATAGAATCCGGATATAGTAATTTTTCAATTTTCTTTACAGATTCTGCTGAAATAGATCAATGGTCAAATAATATTAGTAAAATTATTTTCGATACAAATTATTCCTGGAATTCGCAAGGAATAGGAGCACCTACAGTTATACATAATTCGTCTTTAAATAAATATCAAATGTGGTTTGTTTCTTCTGGCCAATATAATTCTATTACAAGATGGAGAATTGGTTATGCGTATTCATCAGATGGATTGAATTGGACCAAGCATCCTGTACCGGTACTTGATATATCCGAATCTTGGGAAGGAGCAGATGTAGGAAATCCAAGTGTACTTTTGGATGGTGATACATTTCATATGTGGTATCACGCAGATGGTGGAATCGGCCATGCAACTTCTGCAGACGGCATTAACTGGACAAAAGATTCGGATAACCCGGTTTTGACAAAGGGTCCTCAAAGTTTTGATTCTGCAAGAGTTCTAAATCCTGAGGTATTAAAAATTGATGGTGTCTATTATATGTGGTACACAGGTATCGGAAGCGACGGTAAATGGAAGGTAGGACTTGCAACAAGTCAACCGGTTATCATCAATTCTCCCACTCCATCTCCAAGTTATACTCCTACACCTTCCACTACTCTCACTCCTACCACTTCACCAACTACTACACCAACACATACGCCTACACTCACTCCCACCCTTACAATCTCACCTACACCAAAACCTGAAGATCAGATAATCATTATTATTCCGGGACTGGGAGGTTCTTGGAATGCAGATGCATTATTGGGTTGTAATATGGAATATGACGGTGTATGGGCAATGACTCCGTTTGTTAATGTTTATGATAACTTAACACAAGCATTACAAAATTCCGGATTTATATTAGGAGAGAATCTGTTTATCTATAATTATGACTGGAGACAACCAATTGAAAGATTATCCAATAAATTTGCTTCATTTCTCTATGATATCCAAATCCAAAAACCTCAAGAAACCCAATTTACCCTTATCGGACACAGTCTTGGTGGATTAATAATACGAGGTTATCTTGAGTACTTTCCGGATAACCGAGTCAGTTCTGTGATTAGTATTGGTAGTCCTCAACACGGGATAATAGATGCTTATCCTATCTGGGCTGGTGGCAATATCCAAACTCTGGATATCTTTTCCAGATTTGCATACAAAATTATTTTTTCGCATTGCAAATGGGAATATGATAGTCAGGCATCAATATTTGAAAGGCTTAAATATTATACAGATTTTGAACTAGTAAGAAAGTATTTACCTGTTACCCAGAATTTATTACCTGACTTTTCATATATCAAAAAAAACAATAAATTAATCGAATATCCCAATTACTCAAATAAAAATGTATGGTTTGATACACATCCATTACCGGAAACTTTATACGGAAAAAATTTCTATACCTTATCTGGATTTGGTTATGATACGTTTAGATTTATAAATACTATTAATGCATCAGTATTAGACAAAAAATTCGGTTATTGGACAGACGGCAAACCAAAATCCTATGAATACTCAAAAGAAGGTGATAATTCTGTTCTTAATTTATCAAGCCTAATCGAAAATTCAAATAATGAAATGATTAACGCCGACCATCACGAAATTATCTCTTCGGATCTAGCAGTGAACAAAATCTTTAATTTTTTAGGATTAAGCAATACTTTCGATAATACTACTTTTCAAACGCAAAAAATCAAAAATATTATCACTATTACAAGCAGTGATAATACAGATTTCATCATAAATCAGGATAATAATGATTTCAAAAAAGGTAAAAAATTATCATATGGTATAAATCTCAAACCACAAGTCCTGAATCTTGAAATAGTACCAAAAACTAGTACTATTACAAAAATTGCCGTAAATTATCTGGATGAAAATCCTAAAAATGACAAAACACTTATTTATAAATATAAAATTATAAGAGGGAAGAAAATGAAATTTCTTTTGAACTTAAATCCGTTTAGCCAAGATTTCTTAAAGCTGATAAATTTGTGACCGCTAGAGGATTTGAACCTCTGACCTTTTCGATGTGAACGAAACGCTCTACCAGCTGAGCTAAGCGGTCTTTTTACAGTTTATATTATACAAGATGACTTGCTTGAATGTAATTAAGTG
>CAYUNW010000009.1:0-33886 GCA_964446235.1 uncultured Gammaproteobacteria bacterium | reverse complement strand
GATAACCGCCTACATCCAAAACAACCCTTATCCACTCTCCTAGTTTTTTATATAGCATTACACCTATTAAAAGCTGTAGACTGTTAAGAGTGTCACCGTGATGACCTATGAGCAAACCTGATTCGTCTGTTTCGATGTCTATCTTAAGATGATCTTCTTTTTGGGATATCTCAGAAATTTTTGCATCAATACCCAATTTATCAAATAATTCAAAAGTTAAATCCTCTGTCTTTTTAATGATATCTTTTTCTTTTTTTGTCATATTAATTTTGGTTTTTTTGTATTTTTACTTGTTGGATTATACCAAAAACAGTATAAGTGTTCCAATATAAAGATAATCCTAAAGGAAAAGAGAAGGAGAAAAATCCTATCATCAAAGGCATCATAAATTGCATCTGTTTCTGCATGCTTTCACCGAAATCATCCTCTTTTTTCTTTTCTTCATTTTTCAAAAGTGCTTTCTTATTTTTTTCCGGTGATTTAGCAGGATTTAAACCCATTGTTTTTGCCTGGTAATATTGCAAAACAGCCGTAATTAATGGTACCAGAAGCAAAAACCAACCGAATTTTTGCCATTCAGACGGTTTTGCCGC
Organism: uncultured Gammaproteobacteria bacterium; assembly: GCA_964446235.1. Lineage (GTDB taxonomy): Bacteria > Patescibacteriota > Microgenomatia > 2-02-FULL-39-11 > 2-02-FULL-39-11 > CAYUNW01. The sequence goes on along the minus strand of CAYUNW010000009.1, from coordinate 33,293 downwards.
TAAATTCAAACCGAAAAACGACAAATCCAACGAATCGATTTTAAGTATTGGTAAATACAACACTTTATTTATTTCCCCCACTACCGCTCCCAAATCACCGTTTGTTAATAATTTGTAAAACAAGTTATATAAACCTATAAGAATTGGCATCTGCAGTAAAAGAGGTAGACAACCGGCAGCAGGATTTATACCATGCTCTTTATAAAGTTTCATTTGTTCCTGATACAAACGCTGCTTATCGTCTTTGAATGCTTTTGCCAATTCATCAAGCTCCGGTTTAAGCTTACCCATTTTTTGGGTATTCTTAAGCTGGGTAGCCATCAATGGATTAATTATTAGTCTTATCAGGATTGTCAACAATACCAAAGCAAAACCGAGAGCGCCTGGAAGTTTAATAAGTAAAAATAATTTATAGATCGCCATTAATGCATTCAATATCGGTATAACGAATAAGACATCAAAAAAATTAGATGGATTAAACATAATTTATTTTAAAGGGTCATACCCTCCTTTACTAAATGGATGACACCTTACAATCCTTTTTAAAGACAAAATAATGCCTTTCATTGTACCATATCGTTTAAAAGCCTGGTATGAATAGATAGAACAACTTGGCTCAAAACGGCAACTACCAAATGGGATGATGTTGGTGATAATATTATTTGTTTTTAAAAAATGGTAGGTTTTAATTATTTTTAAAGGATTTATATTCATAAATAAATTTTTTTAAGTCTTCAACCAATTTCCCTTCATCAATTTTTTGTATTATTTTTTTGACTATAATCAACACATCTATGTTTGATTCAAATTTTTTAATATTCAAAGAAATGAATTTATAAAGACTTCTTTTTGTCTGGTTTCTTTTTACTGTCCGCTTATCCAGTTTTTTTGGAACTACAATACAAAACCTAGGGTTTTTGTTTTCGGATTTTTTCACATAAATCTTCAGTGAATGACTAATGAAATTAATATGGGATGATTTGTTTTTATAAAATTCGGCGTATTTAAGTTTGTTTTTCGAAAACAACACGGTCGCTGATTTTAAAGTGAATATTTTTTTCTACCTTTTTGCCTTCGTCTTTTGATTACTTTTTTCCCGGAATAGCTTTTCATCCGAGCTCTATAGCCGGAGGTTTTTTTGGCTTTACCTTTTTTTGGTTGGAATGTTCTTTTTACCATGCGGTCTATAATACCATATTTAAATTGTTTTTAGAATATTTATCTAATTAGCTACAGTCTGTATTATTTGTTTATGTTGACAATTGTGGATAACTTTTTTAGTATGTGGATATCTTTATGGACACAATAACTTTATGGAAAACAGTTTTAAACGATATAGAGCTTCAGGTAAGTAAAGCTTCATATCAAACGCTTTTTTCACAAACCTATTTACTGTCATTTGACGAAAAAAAAGTAATAATCGGCTGCGCCCAGCCGCTTTTGATTAGTTTAATCGAAAGAAGATATGCCGATCTTATCAAGCACACGATAAAAAATTACACCAATCAAAATGTGGACATAGAATTTAAAGCTGTACCCAAAGAAAACAAACCCTCTATCGATGCTCCCCTTTTCACCTTGAGCATACCAGAAAGGCAGGAAAAAAATGACATCCCTTTAAATCCGGATTATACATTTAAAAATTTTGCCGTTTCTTCATCAAACCAAATGGCTTACGCAGCTGCCACTGCAGTTGCCAATTCTCCCGGAGCATCATATAACCCACTTTTTCTCTATGGCGGTGTAGGTGTGGGGAAAACCCATTTAATGCAGGCGATTGCCCATGTAATACTTTCCGGTAAACCGAAAACAAAAATTATATATTGTACTGGTGAAGAATTTACCAATGAAATAATCGAGGCTATCAGCACGAAAAATACTACTTATTTTAAAAAGAAATACCGAAAGGCTGAACTTTTATTGATAGATGATATCCAGTTTATTGCTGGTAAATATGCTATTCAGGAAGAGTTTTTCCACACTTTCAATGCTATCCAACAATTAAAAGGACAAATTGTTCTAACAAGTGACAGACCACCGGAGGAAATTAACAAACTTGAAGCAAGGTTAAAATCAAGGTTTGAAGGAGGTTTGACGATTGATATTGGCCAGCCTGATTTTGAGCTTAGAACAGCCATACTTTTAATAAAAGCAAAACAAAAAAATATTATTTTACAAACCAATATAGCCCAAATTATTGCCGCAAATGTGGAAAACCCAAGAAAACTTGAGGGTGTTCTAATAAGAATAATCACCGAAGCACAAACCAGAAACATAAATATTGATGAAGATTTGGTGAAAAAAATACTTGGAAAATCGGTTGATATAAATATTAAATCAAAAACCATCTCACCAGCTATGGTATTAAAGGAAGTCTGTGAGTACTACAACTTAAAAACTTCTTATTTAAAAGGTGATAAAAGGGATAAAATATATTCATTACCCAGACAAATGTTATATTATCTTTTAAAAACCGAACTGAATATTCCTTTAATGGAAATCGGGGAGTTTTTAGGAGGACGTGATCATACAACTATTTTACATGGAGTAAGAAAGATAAATAATTTGTTATCAACAGATGATAAAATAAAAACCGATGTATTGGGGATAAAAAGTAAAATTTTTGGATAATTTAGTGTTTTATCAACTTATCCACAATTTATAAAAGGTTATCCACAACTTTATCAACTAATAACTCACGGGTGTTGTCCACATTTTATTTTTAACAAAACATCCAGTTCTTGACTGTTTAAACCAAATTATTTACACTTATCGACACTATTATTACTACTACTATTAATATGCATATATTTATATTAAAAGAAAACCTTCATAAAGCACTAACAACTTGTTTAAAAGCAGTATCGTCAAGACCACAATTACCGGTGTTGTCAAATATCTATATAAAAGCAGAAAAAAACAAATTTATACTTCATTCAACAAATTTAGAATTTGGCATATCTTATGAAGCAGCAGCAAAAATTGAAAAAGAAGGTGAAATTACAGTTCCAGCCAAACTTTTTCAGGAATATATTTCACTTACGGACGCAGAAAAAATTGAATTGATAGTTGAAAATAATAATTTAATTGTAAAAACCAACAAAGGGAAAGCAAGCTTTGCTACTCAATCAGCCGCTGATTTTCCTCCATTGCCGAAAATACCTTTAACCAAAAAAAAATTCCCATTGAAAGATCTTCAAAAAGCAATAGTAAGAACAATATTCGCCGCTTCAATTGATGAAAGTAGGCCAATACTTACTGGGGTTTTGTTTGAGGTGAATGGCAGTGAGATTAATCTAACAGCTACAGATGGTTATAGAATGTCCATGGAGAAGATTGTCATCTCTGAAAACAAGGATGATTATAGGGTGGTTTTACCAGCGCAAACGCTTCAGGAGATTGTCAGAATTGCCCAGGAAGAAAAACCAGAGAAGGTTGAATTTGCGCTTATAGAAGGAAAAAATCAAGTGATATTTTTTATCGGTAATATACTTTTATATACAAGACTGATCGATGGTGATTTTCCCCAGGTTGGGAAAATTATTCCATCAATATTTAAAACCAAGTTTATAGTTGACACTGATTTGTTTATGAAAGCAGTAAAAACAGCGTCAATATTTGCCAGGAGTTCAGCTAATATCGTAAAAATGGAAATATCCGTTAAAGGGGTAAAACTCACCTCAAACACTCCGCAAATAGGAGATGATGAAACTGTGGTAGATGGTAATTTTGATGGTGAGGAAATGTCTATTGCTTTTAATTACCGTTTTTTACTGGATGTTTTTGGGCATATAGATAGTAAAGAAGTCGTTTTTGAAGGATCCGGAGGTTTGAGTCCTGGGGTGTTTAAACCAAACGATAAAACCAACTTCGTTCATATAATTATGCCTGTCAGGATACAAAACGGGGATAATTAAAATTATTTCCGGCTGATTTTTTCCGATTCTGTAGCAATTTTATCGATTTGTACTGATAAATTGTTTTTTTCAAACTCTTTCCATGAATATAAGTTAGACGATGATTTTACAACATAAGGGTTGTAAGCAGTATTCGGGGAGAATATATTATTGTTTTTTAACAAAAGTATAAAAACGATAGGTATGGCTATAGCCGTAATAACAGTTAGATACACACCTTTAACTACTAAACCAGATATATCGATACCTGTGATGTTTTTGATAATCTCATTAACTTTTTCCCACGCTTTACCAAGTCCGGGAGCGACCGCATCCATAGCTCTATGGAGGGCTAATTTGCCAAGTTTATCGCTCAATTTATTACCTAAAGATGAAAGTCCTTTTTTAAATATTGAACCAAAATTAGAAAAAGGTTTGCTAAATTTGGAAAAAAAAGAAGATAAATTCGGCAGTTTAAAATTGCCAAAATTAAATGTTAGCGGTTTGAGACCAGAGTCGGCAGATGGTGTGGGTGTTGAAGGAGAAATGGGTGTAAAGGTTTGTGAGGCGGTCTGGTTTTGCGCAAGAGGAGTATCTATATGTTCCAGCATACCTTTAAAACCTGTGCTATCGATTAAAGGTTGGTTACCATCAAGACATTGGTTGATTGCTTCTTTAGCTCTGTCTAAGTATCCTGAGTTTTTTATATTTTCCAGCGCCTGATTTTTAACATTTTTATTTTCTTTTTTAAGTTGTTTGCTTTTATCTGTTCCGGTTAGTTTGATACATGATTTTTCCAAAACTGTTTCAAAGGAAACACTTTTGTTATTGGGGTTTTGTTGCCAGTTTTTAATTTCTTTTTCAATAAGGCTTCTATCGGAAATACCATAAACCCTGCAAGCATTGTCGATTTTTAACCTTATTTCTTCTTCACGCAATCTTCTATGGACTCTTTTTGCAAGGATAGAAGCTCTTTCTACCCTTTTTATCCTATCGGTAGTTACCGAAATTGTCTCTTTTTGTCCGAGTAAAGGTTTAGATTCTATACTCACCTGATTTTCTCGGTTGCTTAAAATTTTATTGGGATCTTTGGATGTTGTATTTTTTTCCTCTATTTTTGCTTTGGCGGTTTTTGTGCTTTCAAAAACATCAGTTAATTGTTCTGGGCGCTCAAGATCAAGAAGTTTTTCGGCAATATTGATATCGTTTACCGTATCAAAGGCTTGTTTTGTTTCTTTATATGATTTTCTTGCTTTTTCATATTTGGAAGCTGGAGTTAAAACCAAAGATGCACCAAACAAACCAATAGAATCAGACCATACTGAGGCGTCTATATCATATACATCTTTTGATTCTTGCTGTTCTAATTCACTTACCTCATCATAATAACCGGTTTTGTTAACGGAATGGGCAGAAGGGTTCATAATTTAATTATACCTTATTATATTTCCGAAATTATTCAGAGAGTGGTGTTTTCAAAAAAAGATTTTTCTTTTAATACTTCTTGAGGCTTACTAGTGGCTAACTTATGTTCATCTGGTGAAGCGATAAATTGGATAGCAGCATGGGATTGTCCGGCAAAAAACAACCCCTCACCTACTCCGGTTGAGAGTAAGAGATGTTTTTCACCGCTAGACAAGTAAAACACTTCAGCAAGTTTGTCTATAGCAGCTGGGGACTGTTTTAATAAAATCTGCAAGCTAGAGTTGGTTATTATTGCTTTTCCATGGTCCGATGACAGAAAATCCTCAACATCTTGAGTGATTGTGGTTACTCCGAGGTAGTATTTTCGAGCTCTTTTTGCTATTCCATATAAGAAAACCGCACTATCCGGATGTTTCATCAGATACCACGCTTCATCAACCACCATAACTCTTTTTCTAACATCGCGTTTGATTTTTGTCCAGATGAAATCTAAAATGATAAACATTGCTATCGGCCGCAATTCTTCTTCTAGCTCTTTTATGTTAAAAACTACAAAAGGCTTTTTCAGATCAAGATTTGATTTTTGATTGAATATACCAGCCAAACTTCCTTTTACAAACTTTTCCAATCTTTCAGCTAGTCTTTTTGCTTCAACTTCCTCCATACCTAATAAAACCTTGTACAAATCCTCAATCAACGGTGGCTCATTTTTTTGTGTAGTTGGGTCAGGCGTAATACCTTTAAGTTTATATGTGGTTACAAGCGCCCGGTCAATCAACGCATCTTCAGACGGAGTGAGTTGACCCATAATTACTCTCATCAAGCTATGCAGGGAAAGAATTTTTAACCCCAACTCATTTTCCCCTTCCACAAATACTCCTGATAAGTCAAATGGATTAATTTTTATCGGAGAATTAAAAGAAAAATCAACCAAATCACCGTCTAAGGTTTTGACAATTTCAGTATACTCCCCTTCCGGGTCAATGACAAAAACATCAGTATCAAACATAAGAGAACGCATCACTTCCAGTTTCACCAAAAAAGATTTTCCCGAACCTGATTTACCAAAAACTACACTATTAGCATTTTCCAATGAAAATCTGTCAAAAATAACCAAAGATCCATCATGTTCGTTGATCCCATAAAGAATACCGTCATTGGCGGTTAACGAAGCTGTGGTAAAAGGAAATGTAGTTGCAAGGGACGTGGTATCCATGTTTCGGGTAATATCCAACCTGTCTACACCCATAGGTAAGGTAGACTTAAAACCGTCTTCTTGTGATAAAGTTGCGTGTTTAGGGACAATCAAAAGCGCGCCCAAAGACGCCTCGACTTCCTTAGTGACAGAATTCAAGTCATCCATTGTTGAAGCGGGAATAGTGATGTATAAAGCAAATTGGTAAAATCGTTCCGCTCCTTTTGCCAGTTGGGCTTGCAACGCCAACGCATCATCAAGAGCAACTTGGACCGAAGGATCGACTACTTTACCTCTTTTCATATCAACCTGTACTGTAGCTTCCATTTCAGCGATTTTTCTTTTTAAATCCTCAAGTATCGCTTTTGATTCTGTTGGATAGATAAACATGGAAATAAATAAAGAATGGTCATAAGAAAGTATCGGGTGCATCCAGTTGGTAGAAACATATCTAGGATATCCGGCTACAAATAAAGTGCGGAAGAATCCTTCATTTATTCTTAAAGCGTCAAAATCAACCTCTACTACAGAAGGCGCAATTATATCTTTGATAGTTACATTGCCTTTGGCTAGTCTATAGGCGTTTTGAGTTATATTTGGTTGAACGTTTTGAACAGGTTGGGTTATTTTTGGTGTTTGTACAACTTGAGGAGGTTTTTGCACCAAATTACTGGCGGGTATTTGATTGGCGGGTTGAGGATGAGGTTGTTGGTAACCGGGTGGCACAGGCCGATTCTGACCGGTTGGTGCCGGATTTATAGGGTTATTCTGTGGTGTTTTTTTTGTAAAAAATGAAATCATAATCTATTAATATGTGTTTTACCTTCAACTAACGCAGCTTTGTAACCCTCAGGCTGATCTAGTCTAACTCCCAAAAATGACGGATTATAAATATTATAAAAAAACCCTACCAATTCCTGAGTGGTCAATTCCTTACCTTTTAATCCGATACGGACCAATTGCCTAAGCAAGTGGTCTCTTTTAGGGTAAAGAGCGGTTTTTGCTCTGGATATTATATATTCTTTAGGGTAAGGTAGTTTTTTGTTTTTTCCTGACTGTCCGAAAGCCCCTTTAACTCCCATTTCTAAAGGTGTGAAGGATATGCATAGATAGAATTTTTTTTCTAAAACTCGGTTTTCTTTAACAATAGAAAGAATAAACTCTTTGTAGCTTCTAAGCCTATCTTTAATCACAAGGTCTTTTGCACTATTTTCTCTTTTAGTAATCCTGTCTATGTATGTTGAAATATCCATTCTTTTTGACATAACGATTATCTGCAAAGGAAACGATAGTGAATTTATAAGTGATGCGTAAGCATAAACCAAAGCATCTTGTTCTTCTGCTGATAAAAGTCCGAAGTTTGTGGCGCTGGTTTCCAATACCATCGTAGTAGTACCGTCTTTTAAAAGTACTAAATTATCCAGAATATCTTCAATTTCCGTAAAATCCTGTGTTGTCGCTCTGATTGGTGTTGATAAATTTTGCTGCATAGTTATTTATAATTAAGCATACATTTTTTATAAAAAATTATATAGAAGCGACACTTCCAAAAAGTTCTTTCTGTAATTTTTCTCTCATAATCTCCTTTTCCCCTTTGGCGATAATTTCAACAGGTAAGAAAACCTTACCAATAAGATTGATTTGGGCGATATCAAATATATAACGGTTTAAAGGATCCTCAGTTTCAATGTAATACGTACCGTTCGGTAAAGGAGTGGCTGAAGCAAACTGGCCAAGCTTATTGGTTTTTAACGCTCTCAATGGTAAGCCTGATTTATCTTTTATAGTTATGATGATATTGGGTAAAAGCTTTTTGGAACCATCTTTAATCACCCCAATAACCACATTTGGTGTTTGAGGTATATTTATAAGACCGATTTCTTCCTTGGCAATATCAGCCGGTATTGATTTTATGGTTGGTTGTTTTGTAGAAACAGCTGTTTGAGGCGAAATTATTTCCGGTTTCATGTTTGGATCGTTGATTTTACTTTTTAATGATTCCAACTCTTTCAATAGTAAGGTTTTTTCCTGATTTAAATGAAACAATTGTTTTTGAACATCGTTTAAGTCTGTTGGTGGTTTTTCTTCAGGTTTAACAACTACGGTTTTTGGCATTATTGTGTCTTTTTTGTTCACCTCGGAAGCCGGTTTGATTGTTTGCGCGTTAGGTTTAGGCGGAGTTTGGGCGATCGGTTTTATAGCTGGTTGCATGTTTACAGCACTATTTGAGTTAAAAAGCGCTAGCGTTTTATCGATATAATTTTTCTCAGCAATATTCAAAGTTTGAGCGTGGTGTTGAGGCAAGCTTTTCAGGTAGGCATCCAATTTGGCTTGAGCTTCGAGGTGCAAGTCTTTGTGTTGAGGAGAAATATTTTGTGCATGATGTGAAGCGGGAACTAATAATATATGTAGTGGCTGATTGTTTTTTTGCCATAGGTATTGAGTTGGTGAAAAAACACTTCTGATAAAAGCAATAAGCCATTTATCCAAAGGTCTTTCCTGTATGGGTAAAAAAGCAAAGGCAAAACCGGCAAAACCAGCTATTCCTGTAGCCGCATATTTGATAAGCGAAGGTAAAGGAGCGCTTTTAAAAATGAAAAAACCCAATGCTATTCCACCGGCTAAATAAAAAAATTGCCGCAAAGTCATGTCCCCTATTAAGTGGAATTGAAAACCGGTTATATTTCTTGGGACAGGATGCTGTTCCATAAATTAAATCACGATAAAACTAGCGTAAAATGTGAAAAAAAACAATGCAACTATACCAATTGGATACAAATTACTACCGAAGTATATAAAATATCGTGAAACAAACGTAATCCTTGACAGTATTTATTACACATGGTTTACTAAATCTAAGATGCCGAGTCAGTTATTAAACTTTTCCAAATATCTAAAAAAAGACCAAAACGTTGATCAAACAGCAAAAAACACAACCGGTCAAGATCCGTCAATTATAACTAACGAGCAAACAGAAGGACAACCACAAAATATCAGTTCTGTCCAACCTGTGGCCTATTCCGGTATCGGCAATCCCCCATCCGGCATGGCCTATTCCGGTATCGGTAGACCGTCTGTTTCTTCTGGAAATAATACAAACAACCCGCAAACGGTAATAAACCAACAAAACACCCAAAATCAAAACTTACCGCCTATTAATCAAAACCAGACAGGTAAAATAGCCGACTCCAAAGACAACAAAAACAACAACGGAGGTTCAATAGATATGTCTAAGAGGGTAGGTATGGATATTTTGTCAAGATTGACACAAAGGTCCAATGCTGTTTTGATGCAAGCTGTGGTTAAAGCCAAGGCAACAAAACAATCTCTTGTTGATACGGAATTTGTCTTATTTGGATTGCTTCAGGATTCCAGTGTTTACCAGCTGATTTCTGAATGCAAAATCGTCCCTTCAGAAATAACCAAAGAAATTGAAAAAAATATCAAACCAGGAAACTTTACGGGTCAACCGCATTTTTCTCCACGGGTTAAAAGAGTTTTGGAACTTTCTTTAGTATCAGCCAGAAAAGAAGGTTACGATTTTATATCTCCGGAACATATTCTTCTGGCTTTAGCACAGGAGGGTGAAGGATTGGCTGCTAGAATCTTAGCCGGTTTTAATCTCAAAAGCGACGTTTTAAGTAAAAAAATATTAGGAAAAAAAGATGACGAAGCTACAGCAGAAGAGAAGAAAAAAACCTCCTGTTTGGAACAATATGCGGAAGATTTAACCGCTAAAGCAGCGTTGGGAGAGTTGGATCCAGTAGTTGGAAGAAGTTGGGAAATTGAAAGAATTATCCATATTTTATCCAGAAGAAGCAAAAACAATCCTTGTCTGATAGGAGATGCCGGAGTAGGTAAAACAGCTATAGTTGAAGGTTTAGCACAGAAAATTGCCAGAAATGAAGTTCCGGAAACACTTTTAAATAAAAGAATTTTATCCCTTGATTTAATGTCTCTAATTGCTGGCGCCAGACATAGAGGTGAATTTGAGGAAAGACTGAAAAATCTTATAAAAGAGGTTAAGGCCACAAGCGGGGCTGTAATTCTTTTTATTGATGAGTTGCATAACATGGTTGGGGCCGGTAGTGGCGGCGAGGGTACTATGGACGCTTCCAATATTTTAAAGCCTTCTCTAGCCAGAGGAGAGCTCCAAACTATAGGAACGACAACTATTACAGAATACCGCAAGTATATCGAAAAAGACCCGGCGCTTGAAAGAAGATTCCAACCTGTATTGGTGGCAGAGCCAACTGCAGACATAGCTATTCATATGGTATCTTCATTGAAAGATAAATACGAAGCTTTTCATAGGGTTAAAATTGCAGATGACGCTATTGAAGCAGCGGTGAAATTGTCACAAAGGTATATAAGCGACCGTTTTCTTCCTGATAAAGCAGTTGATCTAATCGATGAAGCAGCTGCTTCTGTTAGACTACCATCCATATCTCTTCCTGAGGAGATAAAAACAGGAGAAGAAAAACTCAAAAAACTCAATGCAGAGTTTTTGGAAGCTCAAAAAGTAAATCCCTCTGCTGCGTCATCACTTTCGTATGAAATAAAAGAAACTGAAGACTCATTGAAACAACTTAAGGATCAATACCAGATCAAAAAATCAACTACAACCAATTCTGTAGATGCAAATATCATTGCTGATATAGTGTCCCGCTGGACAAATATACCGGTGCAAAAACTGACAGAAAAAGAAACCGAAAAACTTATAAATCTTGAAGATGTCATACATAAAAGGCTAATAAATCAAGAAGACGCTGTTAAGGCTGTCAGCGAGGCGGTTAGAAGAGGAAGGGTAGGGCTTAAATCCAATAAAAGACCTATTGGAAGCTTTATTTTTATGGGTCCGACCGGAGTTGGTAAAACCGAACTGGCCAAAGCTTTGGCGGAAATACTTTTTGGTAGTGAGGAAATGATGGTCAGGCTTGATATGACGGAATACATGGAAAAGCATGAAGTAGCCAAACTTATTGGGGCACCTCCGGGATATGTCGGCTATGAAGAGGGCGGACAGCTGACCGAAGCCGTCAGAAGAAGACCTTATTCGGTGGTTTTATTGGATGAGGTGGAGAAAGCCCATCCTGACGTTTTCAACATTCTTATTCAACTTTTAGATGACGGTAGGCTTACTGATAATAAAGGACATACTATTTCTTTTAAAAATACAATAGTGATCTGTACGTCAAATCTTGGCAGCGGGATAATCCAGGATGAAATGCTTAAAGGCAAAGAAGATTTCAAAATTGTTGACAAGAAAAAACCTAAGTTTAGCTATGCTGTATCCCCTACCGGAAGAATACTGGTATTTTGCCAAAACCATGTTTACAGCAAAAATCCAAGCGAGCCTGAATGGAAAGATATATTATTGAACGATTATTTTATCGGTACGACGATAAAAGAAGGAATTGGAGATTTTCCTGTAGACGATATAGATTCCCATTTGGTCAAATCAGACGGTTCGGAAATCATCACTGCAAAAGATGTCTTATTCTTCCGCCCCGCCACTACTTCCAAAGAATGGAAAGTGAGCAAATTACTGACTTTTTTCAAAGGTCATACAGTTATAAACGCCAAACCGGATTTACCTGAAGATCAACTACCGACAGTCAGATTTGATACATATGCCGTATCAGCCCAAGGGGTGGAAACTGTTTCTTTTGAGGATAGGTTTTGGACTAGGGATAACCAACAGAGTAAAAGCTGGAGAGTAGGATTATTAGCTGACTATTTCAAAAACGGGACAGTCACAGACCTGCCGGATAAAAAACTGGTTAATCCTGATCAAAAAGAGACAAATATTCAGCTTCAAAATAACACATCTGAAATGAAAACCGTACCGAATATCTCATTTCCGGTTAAATCCTGGCAGGCGCATTTTTTCCGTCCTACCGGAGAAGAAGTGATAATTTCCGATGATTATTATTGGACCAGAAAAGACATGTTGAATCAGGTGTGGACTAGGGATAAGATTGAAAATTTAACAGAAGGTATACCTTTTGCAAAAAGCAATAAAGAGCAAAAACAGGATCAGGGCAGGAAAGAAACCTTAGCAAGGATTAATGATAAGCTTATGGATGAGTTGCGTAAGTTTTTCCGGCCTGAACTTATAAACAGGTTTGACGAGGTAGTCGTTTTCAGTCCTTTAAACGCAGAACATATGCAATCCATAGTTGAGCTTCAAGTGAAAAGTCTGGCGAAACTTTTGCGTGAACAGAATGTGACTATAACTATCACTGATAATGCCAAAGTATATTTAGGTAAAGCCGGTTATGATCCAGTGTTTGGCGCAAGACCATTGAGAAGGGCTATTCAGAAACTGGTCGAAAATGAGATATCCAATATACTGATTAAAGGAGAGTTAACAAGCGGAGGGACAGTCATTGTAGATTACAGCGGAGAAAAACTGACGTTTTCCGTAACCAAACCGGAAAAGCCGATAAAGGCTACAGAAGTAAATAAACCAGATGATAAAACTACCGCTCAATCATTAAATAAGACAGAACAAATATCCCAGGCAACTATGCAAGATTTAAACGCAGAAACACACACCGTCATAGGAGAAATGCAAAGCCAAAACACGCAAACAGAAACAAAACAAAACCCAAATGAAGAAAGTCATGATGTTCAATCTTCCGGTAAAACTCAGGATACCTCTTCCCCGCTCTCTTCGTTTTTTACGACTGATGAAGCGGTAACACCGGTTGGATCGTTACCTTCTCAACAGACCTATACTGCCGTTCAAACAGTAAAAACAACTGCTTCTTAAATTTATCTTTTAAAAACAACTGTTATAGATTGACTTATTTTTTCTAAGATTAAAATCGTAAGATAAAAAATAAGGTTTAATATCAAACCAATTAAAAGATAACCGTTGGTGGAATATAACAGTTTTCCGATGGTGTTGATAAAATCTTCGGTAAAAGTCAGCCTGATTCCACTGAAGTAGAAAATCAGTAAAAAAATTATAGTAATCGGTCCGGCAAATACCAGGCTTTGTAAATCTTTTTTACTGGAAAACATAGTTACACAAACGGTAAATAAAAGATAAAGACCAATTCCAATAAACACATTAAATTGCAGGTTAATAATTTGAGCGTACAAGTCTTCCAAAAATAAATTTCCTATAATGTTGATAAATAAAAGTCCGGAAAATACTGGCGCGATTCCGATTAAAGCCATGCGTATCGGGTCTGTTTTACCGAGCATGACTTTACCCGCTCTGATTTCCTTTTCATTTTCGATTTCCGGTAGAATCGAAATTTCACCGGTAGGTACCCGGAGTATAGTTGCCATCAAAAAATGAGACAATTCATGTACTATTGTACCCGGAAGCAAAATAAACGATATGGTATAAAAGGAAATTTTTCGATTTACACTGATTAACTGGGTAATTTGCGTGAATTTTGCGGTAAATTTGCGGGAATAGATATAAAGAAGGATGAGAATTGTCATAAGGATGAATAATTGGACTATCATCTTTAATGAGATTGACCGCCTCCTCCGCCTTGTTCTTCAGAGACAAGTCCCATTCCAAGTACACCCTGAAGAGAAGGCATGAACATAACAAAACCCATTATGATATAAGGTAACCCCTTCAAACCGTGTTTTCTATTAATTTTTTCAAAATCAATATTGGCTTTCAGTGATTGACTATAAAAAGTTTTTAGATTTTCCGGCATTTTTCTTTCAGTTTCTGGTGACTGTGCATGAGTTTTTTCCCAATGTTTTTCTAAACCAGTGAGGGCTTGTTGGAGAAGTTTATCATTTACCGTATTTGGATCATTAAATATTTCCTGATCAAACCCAAATGTATTTTCCATAAAATATTCAGCATATCCTTTGCCTTTTTTATCTTTTTCTTTCAATCTGGCTTCATCAGGATTTTCCCGGGGATAAGCAAGATAGAGAATTCTCTCCTGTCTTAAATGGTCAATTTTAAGTTCGTTTAGCGTTTGTTGGATTTCGGGCGGCAATTTCCCATCATTTTTGACTCTGGCGGCATGTTGCACCGAACCGGCGATAACCATGTCAACTATCACTTCATCTATATCAGTAAATGCTATTTTTCCGCCTTCAAGTAAATGCACATATCTATTCGCATCATTAAGAATAGCCTGTTCATGTTGTGCTAGATAATCTTTATTTACCCCCTCTATGGTATTTGGGTTATCACGGGTGAGTACGTGATGTAGCATTGTTGTTAGGTTTTTTTTCTGAGCATCGTCTATACCTTCTCGATAATAAGCACCGACAAACATAGCAAGTTGGGTGATAGTTGTATCTGGTTGGAATTCTGTCGAATTCAGTTTTTCCAAAGCTTTTGCTAGTTCAGCTTCCTTCCCTACCTTTATACCAATAATTTCTCCATCTTTTCTTTCAAACAGCTCGACATATTGTGGATCATCAGGTTTACCTTCTAATTGCAGAGCTAATTTTTGACCTATGGTTCTGACTGCTTCACCAACGATAACTTCTTGGATACGTACCCATTCTTCATTTACTTGAGCTTCAATGTCAGAAGTTTCAGTAGAAGCTGGTGAAACATTTGGTACAGATTCTGTTGCGCAGACAAAATTGAAATTTATTCCTTCATCGATTAAACCAATTTCGGCTTGTCTAAGTTCCTCCGGAGTTGGTTGATAATCTTCAGGTTTACCTTCCTTAGCTTTTGCCATCACTATTGTTTGTTGCCATACATCATAGGGTATTGGGGTTTGTCCAGCTATGATTACTTCAAGTTGTTTCTTAAGTGTAGAAGCAGCTTGACCGGCTGCTTCTTGAAGTTTTTTTTGGTCCT
Organism: uncultured Gammaproteobacteria bacterium; assembly: GCA_964446235.1. Taxonomy (GTDB): domain Bacteria; phylum Patescibacteriota; class Microgenomatia; order 2-02-FULL-39-11; family 2-02-FULL-39-11; genus CAYUNW01. Next base: position 17,968 of record CAYUNW010000009.1, on the reverse strand, counting down.
CCGGTAGTTGAGCATGTGATAGATCGTCTAAGGCTCGTACCATTTCAGGATATAATTGATCAGGCCGTCCGCTTCTGGTTTTACCACCGATTATGCCGTAGTTTATACTCCATGCTCCGGTTTGTTGGTCGTAGCTTGCCTCTATTCCAGAATTTGGCTGAGGACTGGCAGCATGTTGTTTTGCTGCTTGAGCATGAGCGCTTGCTTCTTGAATGCTTCCAAGAGCAACAGACTGAAAGCCTGGAATTTGACTGGCAGCCTCAAGGTGGGATATTCCGTCGTTAAACACTAACTGAAGTTGATTTTCAGATAGTAATTGTTCAGCATTAAGAGCGCGCGGTGTTTCTATTGGTTTAACTTGAATTTCGGGTGGTTTGATATTTATCGGTATTCCTTCAGACATATATATACTATAACATTTACATCTGCTTGTTTCTATTATTTAGCTATGTTAATCTGAATATGTATGTCTGATCCTATACCACAGTCTCAATCTGGTTTACGTGATGCTTTAGGTAGACTTCTTGTGGTGGGAAGAAAAGTTACTCCTTCAACCACCCTTCACAGCGTTGATCCAGATCATGGGCTTGATACTGCTCATGATTTAGACGGAACCGGTCAACAGACTATATCAGCTTCAGAAACAAATCATAATTTGGTATTGAAAAAATCTGAGTTTGGAATGAATGCCTTAGGAAATGTGGAAATTACACCAGATTTGAGAGAAAAATATGAAGAAATACTTGAAGTATTTGCTTCTCAAATGATTGAATTTCGTGATTTAGGTGGAGGAAAATTAAGCGATACACAAGAGCAATTTTTGGAAATTTGGGAACACAAAAAAGATACGCTACTTGATTCGGCAAATGGATGGGCTTTTGCTCAAACAATCATTGAACAGGAAACTATGATTAGAATGGTCAAATTACAAAGAGATATTGTACTGGATATTAAACGACATTGTCCTGACGCTACAGATTTGACTTTAACCAGGCATCAATTAAATGGGATATTAAGCCCAAGAAATAAAAAAATTCTAGCGATAATTGGGGTGACTACCACTTTCCCGATAAGTTTACCGGTTATAGGTGTGGCAAAATTACTTAACGCCCGTTGGCGTGATCAATCGGTAAAAATTAATTTAAAAGATTGGGCTGAAGCAGATATTTCTAAATTACCACCAGAAATTCAGGCATATATGAAATATATCGATCCGGCATTGGATCAGCATGGTGCAGAAAGTTTTTTGCTAAAAGACGTCATAGGTGCTAGAGATGAATTTTACCAAGCATTAGGTGTGAATTTAGCTGATTTACAAACGGCTACACCCTGGGAAAAATTTCGTCCAGTAGAAGCACAGATAGTTAATGCTAATCAAGCAAGGGAAGATATCGCGGTTCAATGGATGAGATTACGTGATCAAAAAGTTGAAGAAATAATAACTGCTGGTACTGCGCCTCCAGGTGTTGGTGGTAATTTAAACTTAACCGATCAAGGTCACTTAACATGGGTTATGTATGAAGCTCAACGACAAACTATCGAAGCGTTTTCAAAAAAATATTTGACTGAAATCGCAAGAAACCAGGCGAATACTCCAAAAGCAATAGAAACTTTACAACAAAGAATAGCTGAGGCCAGTCAATCGACAACGGGCGAAAAAGTAAAAGCTAAAAAGCTGGCCGAAACCCAAGGAAAGATTGATAAGCTAAAAGGTAAAGAAGCCAGTGGTAGTATCCCAGCAGTGAAAGGTGAAATTGCTGAACATGAGGAAAAAATCGAAGCATTAAAAGCACAACGCAAACAAGGTGAAGTAACTCATGCAAAAACCATTTACGAAGAGGCTCAGTTGGCCGTTAATACCGTAGAAAGATCATTACAGGTACTTACACAGCAAAGAGGTGGTCTTGTTACCGAAGTACAAAGAATAGCTAACCGTTACGATCAACAAATCCAAAGTATTCAAGGAACACAGACTTACGCGAATGAACTTGCTCTATATCAAGCAGCCGTATTGGCGCAAGTTCCTACTGCTGATGAAGTAGCAAAACAGTTCAGTTCCGAAGAAAAAGCCTTAAGAGAGAACTGGCAAAGAGCTAGAACTGGAAGAAATGCAAATGTACAAGATCTAGATGCCCAATTTAATCAAGACTTACTGAGTTTAAACAGCCGTCGAGCAGCAGCTGTGCTTACAGCAAATGCAACTTGGATTCCACTTCAAAGTTTTCTTAAGAAACAAGAAGAAATCAAAACCCTTCAAGCTCAAAAGAAATTGAGCATAGAGGCAGTAGAAAAACGAATTGAAGCGCTAGATATAAAGGTTTCTGAACAACAAGCAGATTTAGCAGGAAAGATTGCTACAAGAGATGCTAAGAAGACTACTTATCAAGATATTAGGAGACAAGAGGTAGCACTTGAAAGAAAAATATCAAGCGCTGAGGCTGCCTTAAGGCGTCGTCACCAATCTCTAATTCAACTCCAAACCACTCTTGCCAAACAAGAAGGGACTGATCCTGAGTCTTTTATGAAAAAAGAACAAAGAAAGATACGTATTTGGGAAGCAACTTTAAACGCTTTAAGAAGATATGATGAAATTATAGATGACATTCGAAGCCCAGGCATAGCACATGCTAAACAGTTGGAACCGACTGATCTTTTATCTACAAGACAACTTACTGAAGTCAGAGGAAGATATTCAGAAGGATATTTACGGATTTTGGATCATCTTTTCCAGTATCAGTCAGCTACAAACCGTTCGGAGATGTTTAGAACCGCTATGCAGTGTCTGCCATCTGCGGAATTAGCTAAACTTTTGCATGACCATTTTGGATTAAGCCTTCCACCTCTTCAACAAAGACAAATCAATACAGTATTTAAAGCAATAATCGGTCCTCCTATACCTGATCAGGGTCAAATGGCTGAAGTAATGGTAGAAATTTTATCGCATATAAAACAAAAAGGTTTAAAAATTGAATAATATGTTAGATGTACAAACTTTATTACAAGTCATACCAATAGAGGAATCTGAAAGAAAAGAAATCTTATTGAAATATCCCCAGATGACTGATGATCAAAAACTGGAAATTAAGGAATATTGCTGGCGTATATATTTTTTTCTAATTAAAAATAAAACTAATTACGAATTTAAAGAAGCATTGTCAAAAATAGTTAAAGACAAAAATGCTAAACTTTCAAATAATTTGTACTCTGATATTAGAAAAAAAGTTATCAAAGAAATAGATGATATGATAATTCATGCTCAAGATAAAAATAAGTTAGAAACTACAAGAGAGGAACTGGTAAACTTACTCCATAAATCTTTATAGGTATTTATAATTACCGTCATTTTCGTCATTTCCCCTTTATCCTTATATATTAAACAGCTTGTCTTCGGCTATTTTTTATCTTTATAAAAATATTTTTTTAGGTAAAATAGAAGTATATGAAAATAATTGTAAATACAGATGGCGGAGCTAGAGGTAATCCCGGTCCGGCGGCAATAGGAGTGGTAATAAAAACCGAAAACGGAAAAAACCTTCAAACTATCTCCCGAAAAATTGGGGAAACGACCAATAACGTTGCAGAGTACACAGCAGTAATTGCCGGTTTGACTTGGATTAGTCAAAATTTATCCTTAATAAAAAACGAAAGCAATGACACAGACGCCCAGTTAAAAATTCTTTTTTACCTTGACTCAAACTTAGTAGTCAATCAGCTTAACGGTATGTTTAAAGTCAAACAAAACAACCTAAAGAATTTATTAATTAGTGTCAGAATTTTGGAAAGTCAAATAAGTCATCCTATTTTTTACTCTTATATTCCACGTGAAAAAAATACAGACGCAGACTATTTGGTAAACAAAGCTTTCTTAATTTGAAATATGATCAAACAGATAAAACTCAAAACCTTTGACGAAGGATTTAATACCAAAATACTAATAGTCGGAGATAAAAACAGTACAAAAAAAATTAGAAGTAAATTGGAAAATAATTCCTGTAAAGTAGATTATTACTCCCCTAACTTGGAATTAAACGTCAAATACGATTATATTTTTCAGTTTGAAAGCAATTACGATTATAAAAGTATTTTTCAGTTTCTATCAAATGATGGTAAATTTCTTATTTTGGATCATTTGGAAACTGATTACGGAGAAATAATTGATGATAAAAGGCTAAAAATTTTTAAACTCGGAGATCTTACGTTGTGGACTGAAGATGAATTGACAGATGAAATATTCAAGATAATTTTTTCTGCTCATTCTAAAAAAATTACTTCCAAAATAAAAGCATTAAATGATCAAGAATCGCCGAAAAAATTAGTTAAAGATTATATTGCAAAAAAAGATACGAATAATACGCAAAAACAAGCAAATGTCAATAAAATTAAAGTTATTAACAGGAAATTTTTACCTTACAAAATATTTAAAGCATTACTTATAACATCAATTATCATCCTTATTTTCATATCCTCTCTTTCCTATTGGTATTATATATCGGCAAAAACTATCTACCAAAATTTCAAAAAGCATATAGCCGTTTCAAATTTTACAGAAATATCCAAGGATTTTGATAAAGCAAAATTTCTACTAAATACTCTGGACAAAACATATGCGATATCCTATACCCTTCTGGTTCCGTTTCGAAATACCGCTTTTATGAATACTATACACAATAATTTATCTACAGCTAGAAATCTGATTCTGATTAGCCAGGAAACGATTAATTTTGTCAGTAAACTTTCCATTTCAAAATCCCCTTCCGTTTCGGATAACACCATAGAAATTACCGACTTTAAATTGATTAAGGATAGAATTGACAGATTACAGCAAATACTCGTTACTAGCAGAGCCGATATAGAAAAACAGAATTTAATATTTATACCACCGGAAGATTTAATCAATTTTATAGATGATTCGCTTATAAAACTGCAAACCGTTAATGATTTATTACCTGTGTATGAAAAATATTTCTACACCTTAGAACCCAAAACATATTTACTTCTACTGCAAAACAATATGGAGCTTAGGCCAACAGGTGGATTTATCGGATCATTTGCCCTTCTGACCGTACAAAAAGGAAAAATTCAAAATCTAACTATTTCGGATGTTTATACCGCAGATGGTCAACTGAAAGGACATGTGGATCCACCGGAGCCTATCAGAAAATATTTAAACCAACCTAATTGGTTTTTAAGAGACAGTAACTTCGATCCTGATTTTGCTCAATCAGCCCAACAGGCTATCTGGTTTTTGGATAAAGAGATTAATCTGAAAGTTGACGGAGTTATTGCAGTTAACTTATTTGTTCTCACAGATATATTAAGAGTGACAGGACCGATTAAACTTGCTGATTTTAATAATGAAATCATACATGCGGACAACTTTTTTATAAAAGCATCCGAATATTCACAGGAAAATTTCTTTCCCGGTTCCAACCAAAAAAAAGATTTCCTTTTAAGCGTATCTAGAAATATTCAATACACTATCTTTGACAATCCAAATATCAACATGTTGCCTTTACTGGATTTACTGAAAAGGTCATTCGAAAACAAAAATGTCATGTTGTATTCTATAGATAAAGATACTCAAAAATTTTTAGACGAAAATAATTTATCCGGAAGGATTTCGCAAATTGGCTGTATACATCCTAAGAATGCGCAAAATTCAGATTCCTCATTTTGTTACTTTGATTATCTTTCTATAAACGAGGCAAATTTTGGTATCAATAAAGCAAACTATTTTGTCAACAAATCAATTTTAATTAATAAATATATAAGTGATAAAGGTTTATTAAATACCTTAATCAAAATATCTTATGAAAATATTGCAAATAGCGAACTAAAGTTAGGCGGAGATTATAAAAGTTATTTAAGACTTATCCTACCGGTGGGTACGAGAATTAATGAGGTGAAAATCGGAGATAATGTATTGGCAGACGATTCTTTGGAAAAAGAAGATTACGGTTTTGATAAGGTTATGTTCGGACTATTGATCATGGTATCTGAAGGAAAGAAATTGGATGTTTATTTTAACTACCAACTCCCCTTTCCAATCGAACGAAGTTTCGGTCAATACCAATTTTATTATCAGAAACAATCAGGCGACAAAATATCTCCTTTGGTATTTAATCTTAATTATGCAGAAAATTATAATTTTTCTCCGCTAAATTTTACCCCGACATCCCAAAGGCAAAATGAATTATATTTCTCAACCGATACATCAGTAGATAGGGTATTTGTATTAAATATGTTATCCGATTAAGTTATTGAAGATTATCCAAAAGATCAAGCGTTTTTTGTTTGAGTACGTTATCTCCTAAAATATCAGTTTGTACTAAGAAAGCTGTAATTTCATCTGTAACCTCATTTATATTTTGAGATGATTGAGTGTAAAGTCTGAGCATCTCAAACTGTAAGTTATTTCGAAGTTCCAAGTTTTCAATCTGTAGCCATATTTTTTGCTTATAAGGAGTTTCAATTACCTGAAAAGCTTGGGTTTTATTTCCGGTTGAAAGCAAATTATCCGTTTTATCTATGGTTATATTGATGTTGTTGAAAATCTTGTTTTGATATTCCACAAACTCAAAATCATTATTATCAGCTACGCTTAATTTACCAATTGTATCGATTTTAAGATCTTTAATTGCTTTATTATGTTGCGGGGCCTCTGTTAAAATTATTCTTTCAGGTTGTCGGTGAATATTTGATTTATAAAATAAATTAATAAGTTCATAAGCAACATCAAAATCGATGTCGGTATCTATAGTTTTGTATATTAAATAAAGCATTTGTTTGGGTATTTTAACAATGTTATCGGTGTAATTTATAATTAATTCTTTCATAAATAAGGCATGGTTATGACTTCTTTGGTAATCTCCCAGAGCATATTTTTTACGCGCTCTTAAACTCTGAAGGGTATCATTGGCCGGTAAACCAATCATTCTAAAAACACCCATACTTTGGGAAAAACCACTTTTGACAATATAATCCGGGTTTATACCGGTTATTTTTTCTATTTGAGAAATTACATAATCTACTCCCACTATATGACAGGCATTTCCTATATAGGATGATTCACCATTTGTTTGAGGTATTTCAACTAAAGTACCTCGAGGTACAGAGGTTATTTTAAGAATATTATCTTTGGAATAAAAGCTTAAAATATGGATCGCGTCGCATCTGGGGTTTTTATCTCCTATTCTAGCATCAAATCCTAGTATTAAGATGTTTACGTTTATATCTTCGGTGTTATTTTTCAACAACTGTCCGAATTTTATATTACTGATGGTATTCAACCCTAAAACCCTACTTTTTGTACTCTTTTCAGAAGAAGCAAATTTTTGGTAATAATTAAGATTGTTGATTTTCAGAAAATACAATGATACAGAGCTTAAAAATGTAATAAAAGCTAAAAAAAAATAGGATTTTGAGGAAAACATTTGGACTAATTATAACAAAAGAAACTAAATATTTGACATCATTGACTTATAAAATGAATCAAGGTAAAATAACCCACTATACATATGGATAAAATCACCTTAAAAGCCGATAAAAGAACTATTAAAGGAAAAAAAGTCAAAAACTTAAGAAAGCAAGGTTTATTGCCAGCAAATATATACGGTAAAGATATCAAATCAGAGACTATTCAAATGCCAATTAAGGAATTTGATAATGTCTATAAAAAGGCTGGAGAAACTGGATTAATAGACCTTGTTTTGAATGAAACGAAAATACCGGTTATAACTCATCTTGTTCAGATTGATCCGGTCAGTCAAGAACCTCTTCATGTAGATTTTTATAAGGTAAATCTTAAAGAAAAAATCAAAGCAAATGTACCTTTATTCGTTGTAAATGAATCACCCGCTGTCAAAGATAAGGTTGGAGTATTATTAACTCTTCTCACCGAAGTGGAAGTCGAGGCTCTACCAGCTGAAATTCCCGATAAGATATCTGTAGACATATCTAGTCTTAAAGAAATTGATCAAACAATAAAAGTTACAGATTTAAAGACAGAAAAAGGTATTGCAATATTGACGGATGGAAATTTGGACGTAGTAAAAATTGCTCCTTTAGTATCAAAAGAAGCTGAAGAAATGGCCAAAGAAGAAGCACAGGCAAAAGTAGCTGCTATTACGGAAGAAACTGCTAAAGAAACAGAAATTGGTGAAAATCCAGCAGAAGTTACTACCCAGGAAAATACTCCTGAAAAAACAAAAGAAAAATAATCAGTTTAAAAGTTCGAAGCTTTTTACTAATTCAAAATAAGGTTTTTCCACTTTCAATGAATTTAAAGACTTATCAAACTCGTTTTTCATACCTAATTTAAAATAAAGATTTGTCAACTTTAGCCTGCTGTAATAATAATCCGGAAAGTTTTTAGATATATTTTGCCAGTATAAAAGCTCTTGAATCATTTTGTTCTTATCATTATTCAACTCTAACCAGTTTTGCCATGGTGATACATTTATTCCGAGTACATTTTCATTTATATTTTGGAATAATTCTTCAGCTAATAAGTATTCATTTTTAGCGGCAATTTTATCATCGTTAAAGTAGACTTGGGCTAATCGTTCGTAATTTTTTGGGTTCAATGGATTTTTCAAGATATCTTGTTTGATAGATGCCTCAATATTTTTTTGATTATCCGCCAGTATTATATTTGCCAATACAAAAAAAATATTCAGTACGATTAAAAGCGTGATAATGACCGCAGACCATGCGGTATATTTGCGGGTATTATGCGGGAAATATTTACCGTGATTTTTAGTCATGAAGGTTATTATATAACAGTAACCAATACTTTTAAATAATAATTGCAATAAGTATTACTGAATTGACTACTAAGGGTTTTTTTGCCACAATTTAATTACCTGTCCTATGAAAAAAATATTCTTAACAATATGTATTATCTATTCAGTAGTATATTCCCAAGCGGTATCGGCTCAAGTTCCTAGTGAGAGTACTTTACAGGCTACTTCATCTGCGATTACAAGTAAACTTAATGATAATGAAAAGAAAAATATTGAGAATATTTTAGTTCTTTTCGATACATTTCATACCCGGACAAATGAGATTACCAAAAAAATAAAAATTACCGCAGAAGAAAGAGAGATGGATAAATCAGAAAAAAAAGAGTATGAAAGCGATTTTATTGAATTACAGAACGAGTTGGATTTATTAACAGACATTCACAAGAAAACATACGAATCTGGTTTGAATATTTTAATTAGTCAAAATCTAAATGCTTCTTATGAAGAATTCCGTCGAAACACATTTAAGGAAATCAAATTGCTTAAAGATATTAAAATGAGCCAAAAAAACATCGTTAATAAATATTTAATCTAAGATTAGTTTTTTTAAAAACCATGGATAATCAAAATAACAATTCTACTGATAAAGAAAAAATGGTAAACAGTAGTTTTTTACAGGATTTTTCTTCTCAGTCAAGTAAAAATTTGCCAATTCCACAGATTAATAATCCAGCACAAAATTTTATACCGGAAAATAATTACAATCCGCCTAATAAATCTGTAGTTGCCGTACCAATGTCAAAAAAAACACCTATTTGGCTATATTTGCTTTATATTTTTACTATCATACTATTTTTAACTGTTCACACTTTATTGATGAAAACATTATATGAACGGATTGTTCTGGTTAATAGACAAAAAACTACTGATAATTTCGAAAATAGAGAGATCTATACATTTCCTACACCTACGGTTGCTATTCAAAAGGATTCAATTCAAGAAGCCATAGAAGAAGCAAAAATATTGGAGAAGGGAAATTCTGCTGATGATATTTTAGAAGATATAAAAAATACAGACTTTAACTTTTTGGAGGATGTTCTTCAAAAGACTGATAATAAATTTAATTATTTTTCCAGGTAATTTTTTTGGAATATTTATTGAGGATTAAGCCTCCACTTAAACTTCCTGATATCACTATCCATGCAAGTGCCTCAGGACCTGTTGCCGGTATTTCGTCACCATTTGTGCTTGTCTTGGTTTCATATGGTATTGAAGTCGACCTTTTTTCAATAGAAGGCGTCAGTAATGGTATTGGTGTAGGACTGACCAAATTTTTACCGGGGACATTTGTAGGTAGAAACCTACCGAATCTATCTCTCATTAAGCCGGCAATATTTTTACTGGCAAAAATTACGATCAGCAAAAATACAAAACCTAAAAATACAATAATAAACCGACCAGTATGCATAATTGGCCTATAATATAATACTTATGAGAAAAAGTCAAGTTATGACGGTATAAATTACAAATATGTTACAATTTTGAAAATTTATGTCAAATCCTTTAAATATCCAGAATTATGTTCTCGATATCAATAGATTTTGTTATGCAGGAGTAAAAACTCTCAAAGAAACAATTAAGGATGGTTTTCAGATACGGCGAAAAAGCGGATCTTTTGATCTTATTACAGATGCAGATATTAAAGTACAAAAAACTATTATATCGGAAATAAGAAATATTTACCCAAAACATCAAATAATTAGTGAAGAATTGGATGAAAAAACTGAGCATGAAGATTTTTGCTGGATTATCGATCCGGTTGACGGTACAAGCGCTTTCAGTATTCAGTTGCCCACATACGCAATAAGTATTGCCTTAGCATATAAAAAAAATATAATTGCAGGAGCAATTTATACTTCAGTATTGGATAAGATTATTTATGCCGGATTGGGTTTGGGAACTTATATAAAGTCAAAAAGACAACATGTTTCTATAGTTTCCAGATTGGAGGATGCAACAGTGGCATTTGATCCCAGCTATTATAATCGGAATAAATTTGTAAAAAAAACAATTGCTGCTTTTGCTGATAATGTAAAAATATTCCCAATGATTTTTTCGACAGCTTCGGCAATGGCATTGGTGGCTGTTGGTGTTTTTGATGCTTTTGTGGAAAATATCGGTCCAAAAATTTGGGATGTTGCTGCAGGAAAATTACTCATTGAAGAATCCGGCGGTTTAATCGGGTCTACCTTAGGAGGGGATTTAGATATATACAATACCCAATCATTTTATTGCTCCAATATTAAACTATTTGCTCTTATAGGAAAAAAATTAAAAGATAATACTGATATTGAGCTCTAATCATAATAATTTGCTTAAATAAATATAATATTAATTATAAATATGGTAGAAGACAAAAAAATGTTTTTTCAGAGTCCGACATACGGACTTTTGGATATGGAAAATTTAAAAAAAGTCATGTTGAAATATATGGGTAATCAGAAGACCGATCAATATCGGTTGATTATCGGTACTGATTCCCAACCTAAAAATAATAAGGGAGCGGATTTTGTAACCGCAATTTTAATACATCATATCGGATATGGCGGTATATATTTTTGGCAAAGATTCGAAATCAACAAGCAAATGAGTTTGAAAGAGCGTATTTATCAGGAGGCGACTACCTCATTGATAGCTGCAGAAAATTTATTATTATCTTGTAACGGAAACGGTATCACGAAATTCAATCTGGAGATTCATGTTGACATAGGCAGTCATGGTGAGACCAGAGAGCTTATAAGTGAAGTAGTAGGAATGATTAGAGGGTCCGGTTATATCTGTAAGACAAAACCGGATTCATTTGGCGCTTCAAAAGTTGCTGACAGGCATACATAATCTGTCAATCAATCGTTGGAGTGATTTCTTTACTTTTTGTAAAAAAATTACAGTTAGCCTGATTTTCAGTTCCTGCTAAAAAGTATTCGATAATCGTGTTGCATTTTTTGGCGATAATTGAATCTGGTGGATAAAAGCCCGAAAAAAATTTATTGTTTTGGATGTTTTGCACGACTTCTCTCCATATAGGCGAAGCACCGGTAACTCCTGAAGCAAGCAAAGGATGCATTGGAGAATTATTATTATTACCGACCCAGACTGTGATCACATGATCATTTGTATAACCGATAGTCCAGTTATCTCTTTTACTGTCTGAAGTGCCTGTTTTTACTGCAAGTTGTTGGTTTTGAATATAAAGATCAGAATTTCTGCCGAAAGCCGGAGATCTAGCTTGATTATCAGATAGGATATTGCTTATTATAAAGGCAACACCATCGGATAACACCCGCTGCGGTTTTTTTTTGAAAGGCAATGATAATTCATTTCCTTTGGAATCGATGATTTTTATTATTGGGGTCAAATCATTATATGTGCCACCATTTGCTAAGGTAGCATATACTTTTGCCATGTCTAACATAGTAACTTCACCACCGCCAAGGGTTAAAGATAATCCGAAATCATTATCATATTTCCAACTTTCAATACCCATTGATTTACCTAGCTTAACCATGTTATCAACACCAATATCTGCCAGAATTTTAACCGCCGGAACATTATATGATGAAGCTAGGGCGGTGCGAATGGTAACCGGTCCGTGGTATCTTCCATCGTAATTTTGTGGTGAATATATCGAATATTTAGTACTGAAAGAAATCGGTGAGTCGTTGATGATGGATGCTGCCGTATACTTTTTACTAGATAAAGCCAAAGCATAATTTATGACTTTTACGGTTGAACCCGGTTGTCTTAAAGAAGTTGTGACATTGAAATTCCCGTCATTTTCATTGTCAAAATAATCTTTAGAGCCTACCATAGTCAGGATTTGTCCGTTTTTAGGATCTGTAATTAAGACTGCGCCGTTATTTACATTTAAATTTTTAAGGTTATTTAATTGTCTTTCGACAATTTCCTGGGTTTTGTTTTGTAAATCAAGATCAAGTGTTGTGATAACGGTTAAACCGCCTTTTTCCACCAATCTACGGCCATAATATTTCAACAGGTAATCCTTAACATACATGACAAAATGCGGCGCATTTATAGCAGTATGAGGTGCGCGGAATACTAATTTTTCTTTTAACGCATCATCATACTGATCACGATTGATATATCTGTCTTTTAACATTCTGTTTAAGACTTCAGCTTGTCTTTGTTTGTAAACTTGCTGGTTACTATTAAATGGCGAATAAACACTTGGTGATGCTGGTAAACCTGCCAGAAATGCAGCTTGAGCAAGGTTTAAGGAAGATACATCTGCACCAAAATAAGTTTGAGCTGCAGCTTGTATACCCCAAGCAGTTCCTCCGTATGGAACCTGGTTGAGATACATTTCCAGGATTTGGTTTTTCGTATAAAGTTTTTCTGTCCATATTGAAAGCAAAACTTCAATTATTTTACGTTTATACGTTTTTTCCTGTGTTAAGTATTTACTTCGAATAAGCTGTTGGGTAATAGTTGATCCTCCCTCCAAATTATTACTGGTGAAGTTTTTATAAAGCGCACGAAGAATTCCTCGTAATGAATAACCGGGATGGATGTAAAATTCCTGGTCTTCAACAGCTATAGTTGCATTTTTTATATCATTGGGTATCTGCTCAAGACTAAGGTATGTTCGGTTTTCGTTTTCGTATATTTCGTATAACAACTTTTCATTACGGTCATATATTTTTGTAGTCAATGCAAGGTCTTTATAAGCTAAATTTTTCGGATCGGGCAAGTTTTGGATCAATTGATAAAAATTATAGAAAATAACCAAAATTAAGACGATAAAACTACCCAAAAGAAAAAACTTGACTTTGATAAAAAACAGCTTGATTTGATTTTTTGTTGGCAGATATATGCCAATTCTTATTAATCTTAATTTGAATTGCCTTTTCAGGTTTTCAAGCCATAAATATTCCCTAAATAATACCGCTTTCTTTTTTAGTCTTTTTTTTCTGTTAAATAACGGATTTATAATTGTCAGAATAGAATCATATATCAAATTGCAGAGTATTTTGGAAAATATAACAAATTTATACAAGAGTATGAACAGCCAGATAACCAAATCACCGATTATTTTAAGGCTTATAATCGGAATTAATAAAAGATATTTTATAATTAAATTTATAGAAAATATCACGTCTGGACAATTTATAACATTATTAAATACAGTACTATATCATAAGTTATAGGTTTTGTTAAGTTAGAAGAATTAACTAGAGACGTATGATTTTTGGAGGATCACTTTTTTCATTGTTGCAATCTAGGCAATATATACTGAAACCGTCATCCAGAACACTTTTTTCTTGCTGTTCCACGTTTTCCGTCTGATTTTCACCTGCCAGTTTGTTGTTAGTTTTATCAATAGCAACAACCCTTTTTAAATTTTCAGGTTCTTTAGGTACAGTGCCATTTATAAAATATTCAAAACGGGTTTGACATCCCCGATCGGATGCTTTTGTATCAGGATTGGGAGGTGCTTTGCCTGATATGGCGCATATTTGGGCTCCGATTATTCCGGCTGGTTGTTTGGGAAAAAGTTCGGGTTGATTTGCCAATATATCCCGCATTATTTTATTCCAAATTGGTGCAGCACCGGTAACTCCACTTGTCAGAAACGGATTCATCGGTTTATTATCATTATTTCCGACCCAGACTACAGCTAAAAAGTTAGGAGTATAACCGATAGTCCAATTGTCCCGTTTGTCGTCCGTAGTTCCGGTTTTTACGGATACGGATTTGTCAGGGACTACTAAAAAAGAACTGCTGCCAAACATTTGGCTTCTGGCATTATTATCCAATAGGATATGGGAAATTAGAAAAGATGTTTCACTGGATAACACTTTCGGTCCATTAATAAGTAGAGTTGACGGATAACCGATAGGATTTTTGATATCAGCTACTATATTATTATCTTGATATTCCTCCAAAATTTCACCTTTGGCATTTTCCACTTTCAAAACGTAGACCAGATCTTTTTTTATGCCATTATTGGCAAAAACCCCAAATGCCGTAGCCATATCAAGCATTGTGACTTCTCCGCCGCCTAGTGTTAAGGATAATCCGTATTGGGAAGGATCTTTAAACGAAGAAATACCCATTGCCGATGAGGAGGCTATCATAGTTTCCACACCGTTTAAAGCCATCATTTTAACTGCAGGAATATTGAAAGAATTACCTAAAGCGAACCTGAGTTGGGTTGCTCCATGGTATTGTCCGTCATAATTTACCGGGCAATAATTTTTCTGTCCTGCTACCGAAAAACAGGTAGGCACATCCAAAAACAATGATGCGGCAGTAACTTTTTTTGTTTCAATACCAATGGCATAATTTATAGGTTTAATTGCCGATCCCGGTTGTCTTAATGATGTAGTGACATTATAATTACCGTTTTCTGTGTCGAAATAGTTTTTAGAACCTACCATGGCAATGATTTCTCCGGTTGGAGGGCGGGTGACTAAAGCTGCTGAATTGCCGACATTGTAATTTTTCAATTTGGCTACTTCGCTTGCGACGTGTTGTTCTGTTTTTTCTTGAATATCAAGATCTAAAGTAGTGGTTATTTTCAAGCCGCCTTTTTCTACCTCATTTAATCCGTATTTTTCAACCAATTTTTCTTTTACATACATGACAAAATGAGGAGCTTTGATGTTGCTGTTTTGCGGTCGGAAAGTCAAGTTTTCCATAAGTGCTTCATCCATCTGTTTTTGATCGATTAAACCGTCTTCAAGCATTCTGGACAGTACATGTTTTTGTCTAGCTTGGGCAAGTTCTGGTTTAGCACCAAAGGGTGAATAAGCTGTTGGTGCTGCCGGTAGTCCAGCCAGCAATGCAGATTCTGCTAAGGTTAAATCCTTGGCGCTTTTTCCGAAATAATTCTGAGCCGCTGTTTCTATGCCCCAAGCCGTACCACCGTAAGGGACATGGTTCAGATACATTTCCAAGATTTGGTTTTTGTTGTATAAAAGCTCTACCCAAAATGAAAGGAAAATCTCTTTAATTTTTCTCTGTATAGTTCTTTCCGGATTTAATAGGGCATTTTTGACCAGTTGCTGGGTGATTGTAGAGCCTCCTTGTAAGTTTTGCTGGGATACTGTTTCTTTCACTGCTCTTAAAATACCACCTATAGGATTTATTCCACCATGTTTATAAAAGTCTTTATCTTCTGTGGCAATGGTTGCATCTAAAAGATATTTGGGCAAACTGTCGAGTTTTACCAGAGTTCTGTTTTTATCCGCATATATTTCATAAAGTAAAGTGCCATTGCGATCGTATATTTTACTTGTTTGTTCGATATCATAAGAAGATAGTTTTGTCGGAGAGGGTAAGTCTTTTAAAAATATTATAAACGTTGACAATAAGGTGATTATCAAAGTTAAGAAAAAAGCTATGACAAGATTCTTCCGGTATTCTTTCTTTTGAAAGATATATATAATTTTTCTGATATTGGAATTTTTCTTAAATATTTCCAGATTTTTTTTGATTTTTAACATGATTTGGCTTTTTATTATACAATAGAATTCTATTAAAGTATGAATATGCCTCAAGGAAACTGGATTGACTTGATAATCTTAATGGTAGTTTTTCTTTATTTATTGAGTGGATACAGGCGTGGCTTTATCTTAGGATTACTGGATTTGGGTGGCTTCCTTTTTTCTTTTCTATTTGCTTTGAAATTTTATCCTGTAATTGGACAAATCTTTATACAATATTTTTCAATTTCAAGAGGTATAGCCAATGCGGTTGGATTTTTGTTCATCGGATTGTTTACCGAATCATTATCCACTTTTCTTATAAGATTTTTCATCAGACCGATTTATAAATATGTTTTTCCTAAAAATGATAAGAAAAAAGACCTTTTTATACTTTTTGATCAAATCCTTGGAATTATTCCGATAATGGGTGAATCATTGATTTTTATCTCTTTTATATTGACATTAATTGTTTCTTTGCCGGTACATGGTACGGTAAAAAAAGAGATTACATCTTCAAGAATAGGAGGTTTTTTCGTAGCCAAGACTCAAGGAATTGAAAGACAGCTAAATAATATATTTAAAGATGCAGTTTATGAGACGTTGACATTTTTAACAGTGAATTCTAATCCGGAAATCACGGATAGAATTGATCTGGGATTTTCTCTCCAAAATCTAAATATCGATACATTGTCAGAAAATTCTATGTTTACATTAATAAACAATGAAAGATTGAAAAGGGGAATACCTCAATTAGTTGAAGACGAAAAACTGCAAACGTTGGCTAGAGATTATGCTTTTGATATGTTTAGAAGGGGTTACTTTTCTCATTACAATCCGGAAAACATGTCGCCTTTTGATAGGATGGATTATGCCGGAATTGATTATTTAAGTGCCGGAGAAAATTTGGCATATGCTCCGGATGTATATCTTGCACATGAAGGTTTGATGAATTCAGAAGGACATAGGGAAAATATTCTTTCCCCAGATTTTTCGAAAGTAGGTATTGGGGTGGTTGACGGTGGTATTTACGGTCAAATATTTGTACAAGAATTCAATAACTGATATTGAAATAGTACTAGTTATTTATTAAAATAATCTATTAGCATTTATTTTAAAGGAGAGGGTCTATGTATACACTACCTAAACTTTCTTATGATTATAAAGATTTAGAGCCTTATATTGATGAGAAGACAATGGTTATTCACCATACAAAACATCATCAAACTTATATTGATAATTTAAACAAGGCATTAGAAAACTACAGCCAATGGCAGAATAAAGATATAACCCATTTAATGCAAAATTTAGATAAACTGCCGGCAGATATTAAAACAAAAGTAAGAAACAACGGAGGCGGTCACATCAATCACACTTTTTTTTGGACAGTGATGAAACCAAATCCAGAAAGAAAACCAAACGGAGAACTGGCAAATGCAATGAACACTTTTTTTAATGATGTATCCAATTTTCAGGATAAATTTCTTAATACAGCTTTATCCAGATTTGGTAGCGGTTGGGTGTATTTATTAAGCGATAATGGCAAATTAGATATTTATGATACTCCAAATCAGGATAATCCATGGATGGAAGGAAAAAATGCAATTTTGGCTTTGGACTTGTGGGAACATGCATATTACCTTAAATATCAAAATAAAAGAGCCGATTACGTAAAAGCATTTTTTAATATACTTGACTGGTATAAAATATCTGAAAATT
>CAYUNW010000008.1:0-41870 GCA_964446235.1 uncultured Gammaproteobacteria bacterium | reverse complement strand
GCTGTTCGATAACTTTTGAGGAAAAACATCAGATAATTTGCAGTGCCTGTAAGACTAAATTTAATCAAGGAAAAACAACTGTTTGTTGCTCAAACTGTAAAACTCCGATTGAAGAAATGAAGGGAGCAAAATTCCTGTTTTATGTTTATGCTCACTGCACTAAAAAGAAAAAACCTTGTTCACAGAAAAGTGTAAGAATTGAAAATCTTGAAGAACAGATAAGAAATGAGCTTAATCGCCTTGAAATATCGGAAAAGTTCAAGGATTGGGCAATCCAATATTTAAATGAGTTAAACGATAATGAAGTTGTTGATAGAGAATCGATAAGGAAAAGCCAACAGTCAGCCTACAATGATTGCGTTAAGAGGATAGATAATCTTTTAAAGCTCAAAATCTCGCCTCAAAATGTGTCAGGCGACATAATTTCCGAAGAAGAATACATTGAACAGCGAAAAAAACTGCTTTCAGAGAAAGAAAACTTGCTTTCTAATATCAACGAGACCAACAAGAGAATGAACAATTGGCTAGAGCTATCCGAGAGAACCTTTAATTTTGCCTGTTATGCTCGGCACTGGTTTGAAAAAGGTGATCTGAAGACTAAAACCCGCATTTTGGCTGCTCTTGGTTCGAACCTAACTATAAAAGACAAAAAGTTGTGGATCGATGGTCAAAAACCGTTTTTCCTCATAGAAAAGGGTTTGGAGGAGATTAAAGCAGCTGTTCCAGAGTTCGAACCTGCAAAAAGTGTTGATTTTTCGCAACAAACGCCACTTCTTGATGTTGTGCGTTCATACTGGCTGCGGGACATGGATTCGAACCATGATACCAAGCTCCAAAGGCTCGTGTCCTACCATTAGACGATCCCGCAATAATCTATATTTTAATAAATTTCCGTGTATTGTTGCAACAATATATGTTATCATTTAAAATGATATTTTGACCATAAGGACGCTTAGCTCAGTTGGCTAGAGCGTTGCGTTTACATCGCAAAGGTCGGGGGTTCGAGACCCTCAGCGTCCACACTATTTGTTATAATCTTATTAGGCCGAGGTAACCAAGGTGGTCACGGTGCGTGTCTGAAAAACACGTTATACAGGTTCGACTCCTGTCCTCGGCACCGTCAAAATTTATTCCTGTCCCTTGATGAAACTTCTTTTTATTAAATATTATAAGCTAAATCTATTTTCTCCAAAAAAAGGCTTTACAATAATAGAGATACTTTTGGTAATCGGTATAATCACAATTCTTATGACTATTTCAATTATTGCTATAAATCCTTTCAAAAACTATCAGACGACATATGATCTTAAACGAAAAACTGATTTATCCGAAATGCAGAAATCATTTTTAAGTTTTTTTGTGGAAAATAAAGAATTTTTGTCAAATGAACAATATAACGCATTAAACTGTAATTCACCATTGCCATCTCCTTTAATCCCTTATTTACCCAGCCTACCCTGTGATCCACAATCTAGTCAAAAATATACTTACCAAGCTTTAGATAATAATTGTCAATTATGTTTACCACCTGACAGGTGTACCGGATTTAGATTGCTGACGACACTTAAAAATGAGAATGATGGTGCAATAATTAATGCTGGTTGCGATCCTGTTTCAGGATGCGGCATCACATCTGAAGATGGAAATATTACAAATTACGGAGTTTCTTATAGTTGCAGTGTTAAAGCCACTCCAATGCCTCTTACACCGACTTTAGATCCGCAAATATCCCAACAACCGTCTGTGACGCCGAACTCGCTTACAATCACTCCTGGAATTACACCTGGCTTTACCATAATACCCACAATTCAAATTACTCCTGTATCGGGTTTTGCTCCAAATCCGATATACGATACCGCTAGAGTAAACGATCTTTTTTCTATTGCTCTAGCTTTGGAAAAATATCGCTTTTTAAATAGTCAGTATCCTTTTTGTACTTCTGGCTGGCAACTCGTTTCTGATTGCCTAGACACACCAATAAATAACTTTCTATTTAATTCTACACTTCCGAGCGATCCGGAAAACGGTAATCCATATTTGTATTTATCATATGCATCTGGAAATGAAGGCAGTAATATTGACGGATATTGCCTTTCTGCACATTTGGCTAATCCGACTGTATATTTATCCTTAATTAATTGTCCAATATCTTCAGCCTCGGTAAATTATGAATTCAGATTCAGAGAGCGCAAAGAAATTATCTACCGTCCAACACCTAATCCACTTACAAATAATGAAAAAACAGCAAATGACAGTCAAAGAATTGCTGATCTATTATATTTCAAAAATATGATGGAACAATATAAAATTGACTACGGACATTATCCTACTTGCTGGTTAACTGAAAATACTTGGGCTGCTACCGGGTCGGGTGATTTTTTCTGTCGTGGAGAACTTATATCTTATGGTTCAAATTTTAATTACGATCCAGGTGGAGTTTTCTCATATAATATTATTCAATGGGACCCGGATATAAACGGTTATTTCCAGAAATACTGTTTTGCCTCTTATATGGATTCATCAGCTAATACTACTTGTTTACTTGATTGTCCTGTTAATAGTTATGATTCAAATTATTGTTATTTTATAAAAAATCCATAAGACTTTACTATATGTACGATGAAACATACACGATGTTTTCTGATGAATCAGAAAATGCTGTCAAACCAAATTTAAACTCTAAAAATTACAATAAGATGATTATAATCAGTATCATCTTATTTATTCTTGTTTTAACTATCGGTATTTCAATTTTACTACTTCCAAAAAATAAGACTATTGAAATTATTAAAAAAAATATGATTAACAATGCAAAAACCCACTTATCGATTACACCTATATCTTCTGTTTATCCAGTAAAGTCTGAACATCCACAGAATAATACAGTTGATGATATGGATAAAAATTCAAGTGATATAAATTCAACAGTTTCAGACGCTCACATCAGTACTGATCAAAATAATGAATTTTTAAGTGCAAATCCAGTCAATCGTTCAATATCGGAAACCAAATTACCAACACTTTATCCTGACATAAATCAGCAAACATCAAATAATGTCGGTCAAAATCAAAATAACTCTGACAATGATTCCGATACTTCAGACTGGAATCAAATGGTAAATTATGATTATGGATATTCACTAAGGTACCCTAACAATTGGATTGCCGAACAAACTATTTATTCTGGCTCCACACAATCAACGAATTTTCATACTATATCCAATCCATCTGAGGTTATAGCCATATTTTATATCAGACCGGTCCCGATTGCTGATTTAAATTCAATAAAAACAAAATATCATCTTACGGATAATTCAACACTTTATTCCTATCAATGCGTACCAGTATCTAATTTTGAAATTATCACAACTTGTACAAATATTGAAAACACTATAATATTTACAAACTGATAATACTTACTATTCATATATACATAAAATTGATATAATATTTTTTATCAAAATTTTACCATTGCGGCGGTAGTTCAGCGGTAGAATGTCTCCCTTCCAAGGAGAAGGTCGCCGGTTCAAATCCGGTCCGCCGCTCCGGATTATAATTACAATAATTTAAATACCTCGATATTATTTTTTGACAATTCGTAATTCTATTGAGATAATATTTTCTGGTAATTTTATTAAAAAGGCCTGGTAGCTCAATGGATAGAGCAACTCCCTTCTAAGGAGTAGGTTGAGCGTTCGACTCGCTCCCGGGTCACATTAATTACGATATATTGTATAGACGTTCGGGTAATAAAGAAAAATAACTGGAATTTCATCCGTAATATATCTTAAAAAATCCGTATATATCTGAATCCTTTTATTAACATCTGTTGATTTTCTTCCGTCTTCTAGCAATTTATCAATTTTCGGATTTTTATATTGGGAAATATTTGTGCTTCCTTGAGTACTTTGCCAAAAATGATATTGGTCCGGATCCGGAGGAATCTGCTGTGTTAACAAAAAAACTTGAAAGTCGCTAGGTATATAATTTTCTACTTTAACCGTAACTTTAACTCCTGCTTTAGACCAACTTTCGATAATTTTTTGGGCAATAGGAAGTAGATTTGGAAATGTTGATAATATAATTTCTGAAGATTGTGAAGCAATTTTTGATTTTGATAAGATATTTTTTGCGGTAACAGAATCATAATTATATTTTTTTATTTTATTTGTTGGTACCCAAGAAATGGGTGGTATTGGCGAATAAGCTCTTTCAAATTTCGGATCATAATCTATTGCATATGCTAATGCCTGTCTTATTTCTTTATCTTTATAATCATCATTATTTAAATTAAAAAAAAGTCCAATATATCTATCATATTTCACTTTTTCTTCAATAATTATATTATTAAAATTTGTCAATTCATGAATATCACTAATTTCTTCGATTCTATTTATTTGACCCATCTTAAATGCAAAAATTAAGTCTGATTTAGAAGGGTAAAACTTGTAAACTATTGATTTTGTATTTGAGGTTGACGGTTTAAGCAGTATTTCTGAAATATACTCATTTCTATATGAAATTTTAATTATTTTATAATCTCCTACTCCGATTATTTTGTTTTTAAAAATCGGTTTAGAAAGTAAAACAGGTAAAGGTGAATAGGGATCTTTCAGATTAATTCTTAATGTATAATTATCAATTGGATAAAATGATAATCCGTGTAATTTATATTTTATGTCATATGCATTAAAGTCCGTCCCGTCATGCCATTTCAACCCTCTTTTAAGATGAAAAACATATACGGTACCCTTATCATTAACCTCCCAATTACTAGCCAGTGCTTCCGTCGCGTTTCCGTTTGATGAAATGGTGGTCAAACCTTTACTGACTTTATTTTGAATTTCGATAGGCAAATTATTAACAGTGTAATTACCTATAATTCCTATTTGAAGTTTGTGTGCACCGAATGAAGAAAAAATTGGTAAAAAACTGTCGAAGTATATTACTATGAAAAATCCAATAATTGATGAACTGATTAAAATATATTTATATTTCGACCAGTATGCCTGAAAAAGCAAAGTATAAAATTTATAACGATTGCTCATAAATTTAATCTATGATGAGGTTAGTTATCGATACAAGAAGAAAAAGAAAAACAAACAAGATTGTTGCTTGAAAAACTATTTTTTCGATCCCGCGACGTGTTTTATAAAAATCTGCAGATCCTCCCCATGCTCTACCGAGTCCTACGCCTTTGGATTGAAGTAAAATTAGCACAATCACAACAACAGATAATATTATTTGAAGTAAAGATAAAATATATTTCATCGCTACATTATACCAAATTGCATAATTTTTTTATTATTCTGATAATTTTATCTGAATCATGCCTAACAAGACTTCTTTTTAATTTATCACCTCTTTCTTTAGCAATAATATTTTCAGAAATAAAATCATCTGAAATAATTTGATATTTACAATTATTTTGTAAATTATTGATAACGGGCTTTGCATGATATCTTTTATATCTTTTTAGTATTTCATCAGGAATAGGTGAATTATTTATCAATACGTAATCGACTTTTGTTGTATCTATATATTTATGTAAATCTTTCATATAATCTTGGGCTTTAAAATTATAAGTTTGTCCCCATTCGGTCATTAAATTCATAATAAATATTTTTATCGCTTTTGATTTATCAAAAGAATCTGCAATCTTGTCAATTACTAGATTTGAAATAATTGTGGTATAAAAACCACCGGGACCTAAAATTATACAATCTGCTTCTAGAATCGCCTCTATTGCTTCGTTTGTAGCATTTGCTTTTGGTATGGTATATATTTTTTCAATTTTTATCGATCCGTCATGTTTCGGTTCGTCTATAAAATGCTCTCCGATAATTTGAGATCCGTCACTATATTCGGCAACGAGATTAACCTTATCCATTGTTGCTGGAATGACCCGCCCTTTAATATTTAATATTTCTCCAGCCTTTTTTATTGCTTGCATTTGTGAACCTAACAATTTAGTCAGAGCAATTAAATAAAGATTACCGAAAGTTATTCCTGACAAACCTCTTCCTTCTGAATAACGGTATTGAAAAAGTTTTCGGAGTAAAACACTATCGTTAGTAGAAATATCAGCTAATGCAATCAAAGATTTTCTGATATCTGAGCTGGGTAATATTCCCCATTCATCTCTTTCTTTTTTTGCGCTTCCCCCCGAATCTACCATGTTTACTACTGCAGAAATATTATTAGAGATATTTTTAAGTCCGTTTAATACACTGAATGTTCCTGTACCGCCACCGATAACAGTAAATTTAAATCTATCGATATTTTTAATCATTTAAAAATCCAATCGGTAAATTTTATAAACATAGATAATATTATACTTCCAAGAACTACCGACAGTATAGTTGGTATATATAAGGATTTTATATTAAAAAAAATTAAATCAGTTTGATTTATTGACCAACTGATAAATTGAACTTGAGGGACTAAATAAGACCAAATAATTAAAATAACAACGTCAATAATGTTTTTGGTTAAACCAAATGTCAGTAAATTAATTGGAAAAAGGAGTGTATTAAAAAAAGGCTTAGCAAGATAATAATATAAAGATAATAATATTGAACCATAAAAGATACTTTTTATATTCATATTTTTATCTATACCAGGATAAAAATACAAAAAAAGTGATACGGTAAGAAGCATTAAGAAAAATTTTTTTATGATAATCCGCATAAGTTTATTCAAATATATTTTTTAACCGCAAATGTGTATGATAATTATGAGCGAATCGATGCGCTTCATCTCTTAATCTTTGAATTAGATTCAAAACAGAATTATTCCGATTGTATTTTATTCTAATAAAATTATTCTTTGATGGAATAATTATCGTTTCTCCTTTTTTTTCAATACCAATTAACGGAATATTTTTAAAAAAATCATTTTTTGATTTTAGTATAAAATTAAGTTGAGGCTTACCGCCATCAATTATTATTAAATCTGGTTTTAACCATTCCTGATGTTTAAATCTTCTAATGATTAATTCTTCCATCATATGGAAATCGCTGTTTTTCTGATATTTGATTTTAAATTTTCTATATTCATTTTTTAATGGAAATCCATTTATGAATACGACCATTGATCCACTGGCAAATTTTCCTGATATATTGCTTATATCATAACATTCAATTCTTGAAATATGTTGAATCCGATAGTATGGGGATAATAAATCAATTAATTTGTTGTGTTGAATGTTCCAATTATCTAGCGCTATATCAGGATTGTCATAATAATCATATGGTGAAAAATGTTTAGACATAAATAAATTTAATTTATTTAACCTGTCTCTATACTCTGCTGCATCTTCAAAATTCTCGACTTCAGAAGCCTTGAACATTTGATTTTCAATAATATGCTTAGCCTTATGAATATTTCCTTTCAAAATATTTTTAATATTTCTGATATTAGATAAATATAAATTCATTAATTTTTTTTTCTTATTTTTATCATTTATGGATTCAATATATCCTGGACAAGGATCACATAATTTTAAATGGCTGTAAAAACACGGCTTAGTATTTGTTAATTTTTTCGTACAATAAGGAAAAATCTTTCTTAAAAATCTTACGATTTCTTTTGTAATTTTTGCAGAAGGAAAAGGTCCATATAATTCAAATGTTTTATCGGAATATTTTCTTGATGTTGAAATTAACGGGTATTTTTCTTTAGTTATTTTTATATACAAATAATTACGGTCATCTTTCCAGATGATATTTAATTTTGGTCGATAAGTTTTTATGAGTTTGGCTTCCAATAGCAAAGCTTCAAAATCTGATTGAACAATTGTATATTCAATTACTTTAGCTTGATTTTGAATAGTAGATATTTTTACATTTTCTTGATTTTTGTTTATAAAATAGGACGAAATTCTATTTTTTAAATTAATGGCTTTACCAATGTAAATAATTTTATCTTTTTCGTCTAAAAATTTGTATACTCCAGGTAATTTAGGAATGTTTTTATATTCTGAAATTGAGATTCGCATTAATTTGTTATAACTCTTTTCTTAAATGTAGACCAGTATATGAATTTTTATTTGCAATGATATCTTCTACATTACCTTGAGCGATAATAAAACCTCCTTTATCACCACCTTCGGGACCTAAATCTATAATATGATCAGCATTTTTTATCACATCCATATTATGTTCAATAACTATGACCGTATTACCTTTATCAACAAGAGAACGTAAGATAAAAAGCAGTTTTTCTAAATCTTCAAAATGAAGTCCCGTTGTAGGTTCATCAAGTATGAACAAAACTTTATCCATGTGTGTTTTTGACAATTCAGTAGCCAATTTCACTCTTTGAGCCTCACCTCCGGATAATTGAGGTGCGGGCTGACCTAATTCAATATAATCTAATCCTACATCATGCAATGTTTTAAGTTTATGTGATAAATGCGGTATATTTATAAAAAATTGGTAGGCTTCTGCTACAGTCATTTTCAAAATTTCTGCGATATTTTTACCTTTATATAAAATTTCTAAAGTTTCAGTATTAAATCGTGTTCCATGACATATATCACAGGTTACATATACATCCGGAAGAAATTGCATTTCAATTTTGATATTTCCCTCTCCCTGACAAGCTTCACAACGCCCTCCTTTTATATTAAAAGAAAAACGACCTTGTTTATAACCGCGAATTCTTGCTTCCGGAACATTTGCGAACAATTCTCGGATAAAGGTGAAAGCTTGTGTATATGTAGCAGGATTACTTCTGGGTGTTTTCCCTATAGGTGATTGGTCAACTAATATAACTTTTTTTATTTTTTCAATCCCAATTATTTCATCATGTTTCCCGATTTTACCTTTATAATAAGGGTTAAAAGTTTTTGCTAATGCCGGATAAATTGTATCCACTAATAGCGTAGATTTACCGCTTCCTGATACTCCTGTTATACAGACAAATTTATTAAGCGGTATAGTAATATCTAATTGTTTTAAGTTATTTTCAGAACAATTTTTTAATATAATTTTATCATTTATTTGGGTGAAAATTTTATTTTTGACCTTAATAACTTTATTTTTTGATAAATATTTTCCAGTTATGGAAGACGGATTATTAATTATTTCCATAACATCACCCTGAGCGATTATTTTGCCTCCTTCCCTACCGGCTTTTGGCCCGAAATCGACTATATAATCCGAGTGTAACATCATTTCTTTATCATGTTCGACAACAATGACACTGTTACCCATATTTCTTAGACTTTTTAATGTATCTATCAATTTGATATTGTCTTTAGGATGAAGTCCGATAGATGGTTCATCCAAAACATATAGTACTCCAGATAAACCAGATCCGATCTGAGAAGCAAGCCTAATCCTTTGAGCTTCTCCACCTGATAACGTTGATGCTGATCTGGCTAAAGTTAAATAATCGAGACCAACACTGATCAAAAAATTTAATCTCCCATTTATTTCTTTTAGTATTAAATCAGCTATTTGTAGTTCTTTATTACTAATCTTACTAGTAATCCCTTCAATCCATAAAAGTATACTTTTGATATCCATTGAGGTCACTTCAATTATTGAGTTACCTGTTATTGTAATTGATAGCGCTTCCTTTTTAAGACGATTTCCTAAACACGTCTGACATATTTCTTCAGTAATATATTTCCCAATTTCATTTCGGACAAAATCAGATTCTGTTTCGGATAATCTCCTCTTTAAAATTGGAATGATACCGATAAATACCTCATTAATAGTTACAATTTTTCCATATCTGTTTGGTCCCT
Source organism: uncultured Gammaproteobacteria bacterium (assembly GCA_964446235.1). GTDB lineage: Bacteria > Patescibacteriota > Microgenomatia > 2-02-FULL-39-11 > 2-02-FULL-39-11 > CAYUNW01. The sequence goes on along the minus strand of CAYUNW010000008.1, from coordinate 32,113 downwards.
TAACTTCATAAATTTGTTCACCAGTACCGTATAACAATTTTTCTAATTTATTTTCAGAAATCCTACCAATTGGTTCGGTTAATGAAATACCTATTTCAGCAGCTACGGTAGTAATAATTCTACCTAGCCATGTGTCGGAAAGTATTGCTTTTGCTAATGGAAGTACTCCACCTTCTGATATTGATAAGTTTTTGTTAAGGATTAAACCAGCATCAATTTTATCTATTTTACCGATTCCAGTGCAGGTTGGACACGCCCCATGCGGGGAATTAAAAGAAAAAATTCTAGGTTCTATTTCTGCAAATGAAATATTACAAAAAGGACAAGAATATTTTTCTGAATACAGAACATCATTCATTTTTTTTGGTACATCGGGAAAAGAAAAACTAGTATCCAATACATAAGTTACCAAAGCTAAGCCCTGTGAAAGTGTCGTTGCAAGAACAAAAGCTTCCAATAGTCTTTTTCTTGTTTTTTTTAATAATTCTTTGTTTTTAAAAGTACTTCTATCAACGATGAATTTATCAATAAATACATCAATCGTGTGTTTATTTGTTTTAATCAGTACTATATCTTGATCTAGTGAATAAATAATTTTGTCTATTCTGACTTTATTGAAGCCTTTTTTTCGTAAATCTTCAAAAAGCTGACTGAACTCTCCTTTTCTGTCTCTTATAACCGGTGAAAATATTATAAATTTTATATTTTTATTTAGCGGATTTTTTAGTTGAATTTTTATATCATCAAGTGAATTATTGGTCATCTGATCTATAGATTGTCTGGATATTTCTCGATTACATATATGACAGTGGGGATGTCCTATTCGAGCAAATAATAATCGAAAATAATCATAAATTTCTGTGATAGTTCCAACAGTAGATCGAGGATTATGTGATACAGTTTTTTGATCAATGGCAATAGCAGGAGACAAACCTTCAATACTATCCACGTCTGGTTTATCCATCATACCCAAAAACTGCCGTGCATATGACGATAAACTTTCCACGTATCGTCTTTGACCTTCTGCATAGATTGTATCCATAGCCATGGAAGATTTACCGCTACCTGAAATCCCCGTGAAGATAATTAATTTATTTTTCGGAATTTCCAAATCAATATTTTTTAAATTGTGTACCCTTGCCCCTTTTATTATTAATTTATTACTCATATTTTTATATTGATTTTTTTATTTCATCAATTTTATCTCTTAAAACGCTGGCTAATTCGAAATTTAACTCTGTAGCAGCCTGTTTCATCATTTTTGTTAATTTAACTGTAAGTCTTTGTTTTTCTAGAGGAATATATTGTTCATAATCAATTTCCAGAACTTTTTGATAATCTTTTATTTTATCAATATTCATATAATTTTGCTTGTCATTCGAAATTTGTAAATCTGAAAGATTATCTCTCAATGGTTTTATGATTTTTTTGGGAGTAATTTTAAATTTTTTGTTATATTTTATCTGATAATCTCTTCTTCTCTTGATTTCTTCAATTGCTTCCAACATTGATTTTGTTATAATATCCGCATACATAATAATCATACTTTTATCATTTCTAGCTGCTCTTCCCATTGTTTGGATAAGTGAAGTTTTACTTCTTAGAAATCCTTCCTTATCAGCATCTAAAATAGCCACCAAAGTAACCTCCGGAAGATCTATTCCTTCACGAAGCAAATTAATACCTACAACCACATCGTAAATACCACTTCTTAAATCATTAAGTATTGCTGTTCTTTTCAAGGTAGTAATTTCAGAATGTAAATAATTAATTTTAGGTAAATCGATTTTGTTATTAAAATTATCCATATATTCTTTATAATTTTCTGGATTATTCAAATAAATAGATAAATCTTCGGCAATTTTTTTGGTAAGTGTAGTAACTAACACACGTTCATTATTTTTCTTCCGAATCATAATTTCATTTATAAGATCGTTTATTTGACCTTTCGTCGGTTTTATAATTACTTGCGGATCAACTATTCCAGTAGGACGGACTAATTGTTCAATAATTGTATTAGGAGGTTTATCCTTATATGAATAGGCTGACTGTTTGGATATAGAAATTTCAAAATCATTAGGGGTTGCCGAAACAAAGATTGTGTTATTTATACGTCTAAAAAATTCTTCAAATTTTAAAGGTCTATTATCCATAGCAGCAGGTAACCTAAAACCAAAATCTACTAATGTTGCTTTTCTGGATTTATCTCCGTTAAACATCCCTCTGATTTGAGGTATAGTTATATGTGACTCGTCAATAACCAAAAGCCATTTATCATGATAAGGCTCATTAAAATAATCAAGTAGCGTATATGGCGGGTCACCTTTGTTTCTTCCGTCAAAATATCTGGAATAATTTTCAATACCATTGACATATCCAAATTCCTGAATCATTTCCAAATCATAATTTACTCTTTCGTTAATTCTTTGAGCTTCAATTAATCGATTGTTTTTTTTAAAATAATCGACTTGACAAGCAAGATCATCTTTTATCATATTAAAAACGTTATGATTTTGCTTCGGGTCAGTAATATAGTGTTTTGCAGGATATATTACAATATTGTATTTATAATCCTCTATATACCCTTTCAGAGAATCTATCTTTTGTATTTTGACTATTAAATCGTTTTCGATAATTAATCTATATCCAAAATCTTCATACGCAGGAAAAATATCGATAATATCACCTTTCACTCGAAAAGTGCCTCTATTAGATCCAAATGTGGTTCTTTCGTATTGCAATGCTATCAATCTTGACATTATTGAATCCATATTTACCTGAACACCTTGTCTGAGTTCCAAAACGTAATTACCATATTCTTTTGGTGAACCGATATTATAAATACATGAAACGGATGATACGATAATTGTATCTTTTCTTGTTAATAAGTTTGTTGTTGCTGCCAAACGTAATTTATCAATTTCATCATTAATCTCTGTCTCCTTTTCAATATAAGTATTGCTTTGGGGAATATAAGCTTCAGGTTGATAATAATCGTAATAAGAAACAAAATATGAAACAGCGTTTTTTGGAAAAAAAGATTTAAATTCCTGATAAAGTTGTGCGGCTAATGTTTTGTTATGTGATATTACGAGAGTCGGCCATTGTAGCTTTTCAATTAAATTAGCTATGGTGTAAGTTTTGCCGCTTCCTGTAACACCTAATAATACTTGTTTTGATATTCCGTTTTTAATATTTGTATAGAGCGACTCAATAGCTTTAGGTTGATCACCTGTAGGCGTAAATGGTGAGGACAGCTTAAATTTCATAATGATGTATTTTAACATAGTTTATAACTATTGACATTCGGTTTTTTTTATACTTAAATATAGATGATTGATATTATAATTATAAATATTTCGTATTATTTTTCGGATATTTTATGGCTCCAGTATTATATAACAGGGAACGTAGGGTTTTAGAATTCATAGCACAATACATTCAAAGACACGGTTATGCTCCTACATTACAAGAAATCGCAGAAAGCATAGGAGTAAATGCCGTTTCAACTGTTCATGAACATCTGGCAAGATTAGTGCAAAAAGGGTTCTTGAAAAAAACTGCAGGATTTGAAAGAGGCATAGAACTTGCAGATAGAAATATTAGTTTAAACACCACCGAAAAATCTATTGAATTACCGGTATTGGGTTTTATAGCTGCCGGTTCACCGCTTGAACCCCATACCGATCCGAACTTTTATTTACCGGTTCCTGCAAATTTTATAAATAATAATAAACCGGGATTCATTCTAGAAGTGAAAGGCAATTCCATGATTGATGAGGGAATTCTTGATGGTGATTTTGTAGTTGTACAACACCAACCAGAAGCAGCAAATAATGATTTGGTGATAGCAATATTGCCGAATGGTTTTGCTACTTTAAAAAGAATTATTTTTGAAAAAGATAGAATAAGACTTCAACCAGCAAATTCATCAATGACACCAATTTATGCAACACATGTCAAAATTCAAGGAAAAGTAGTTGCAATGTTTAGAAAATATTCTTGATATCCAATTATTTATTTTGTAATACTTCAATACCGGGTAAAGATCCTTTTTTCAGATATTCCAGCATAGCACTACCACCTGTAGAGATATGATCAATTTTACTGGCATATTTTTCGCTATTTATAACTGATAATGTGTCTCCGCCTCCGATTATTGAAAAGGAATTACTTTTGGCAATTTCACTTAAGATTTTATCAGTTCCCTTGGCAAATCGTTTGTCTTCGTATAATCCCATAGGTCCGTTCCAAATGACTGTTTTTGAATTTTGAATCAACTGAGAATAATGTTGTATTGTTTTATCGCCTATATCATATATCGCCATGTTTTGAGGAACTAAATTGTAATCAACCACAACAGGTTTTTTAAGTTTTTCTTTGTCGTATATAACTACATCCGAAGGTAATATTAGGGCGCTATGCTGACGTGTAGTCTTCCAAAAAACAACCTTAGCCATTTCTATCATTTCATAATCAACCATTGACTTACCCATGCCATAACCCCATGCGGCAAGAAATGTGTTAGCGATTGCTCCGCCTAAAATTACGGTATCAGCAATATCCAATATCCTTTCAATTACTGATATTTTTTCTGGGGTTTTAGCACCTCCAATAATTACCAAAAAGGGTCTGTCGGGTCTCTTTAATGCTTTCTCTAGCATATTCACTTCATTTTCCAATAAAATTCCTGCATATCCGGGAATATATTCCGCAATTCCAACGATTGATGCATGAATTCTGTGCGAAGTACCAAATGCATCATTAACATATAAATCTGCCATTGATGATAAATATCTAGCAAATTCAGCATCATTTTTCTTTTCTCCAGGATGGAATCTGATATTATCAAGTAAAATCAAATCTTGATTAGGATAATTTTTAATTATTTGTAAAGCTTTATCGTCCCAAAATTTTTCAATTAATCTGACTTTTCGTTTTGTAATTGATTCCAAATGTTTGGCTATTGGTTTTAAAGAATATTTTTTATCTTCACCTTTTGGACGGCCTAAATGTGATGCGATTATTATTTTTGCATTTGAATCGGACAGAATTTTGATGGTTTTTAGACTTTCTCGAATACGTCTGTCGTTTAAAATTTTACCGTTGCTTATAGTTACGTTATAGTCTGTTGTTAAAAAAACGGTTTTGTTATTTAAATATTTTAAGTCTTTTACACTTTTTTTATTCATAAAATCTTTGCTTTCTTAGCGATATATTCAACCATATCTATTAAACGGGTGGCATAGCCCCATTCATTGTCATACCATGCTGATACATTTATCAAATTTCCATCCGTAACTCTAGTTAAATATGGATCAAATATTGCTGAAAATGGACTTTTCGTATAATCTACAGAGACTAATTCTTCCGTCGTATATCCAAGTATATCTTTAAGATCTTTTTGTGATGACGTTTCAAATGCCTTATTAATTTTTTCTATATTACAGGGTTTATGGCAGTTGACGACTAAATTTATCAGAGAAACGGTCAGCGTAGGCACTCTGATAGCTTGACAGATAATTTTACCTTTTAGCTCCGGGTATAATTTTCCAATGTCTTTAGCTGAACCTGTACTCGCAGGTATAAAAGATCCAAAGGCTGCTCTTCGTAATCGTTTTTCTTTTTTATGAGAATTATCAAGAATATTCTGGGAATCGGTCACTGCATGTATGGTAGTCATGAAACCTGAATTCACTTTAAAATTAGTATGAAGGACTTTTAATACTGTTGATAAACAATTAGTTGTACATGACGAATTTGAAATTATTTTATCTTTAATCGGATTAAACTCAGAAGCATTTACCCCCAATACAAATGTTTTTGTATCATCTTTTGCTGGTGCAGATAAAATTACATATTTAACTCCATTTTTAAGATGATTTTGTAAAAAATCTGAACTTCTAAATTTCCCTGTAGAATCGATAACTATATCAATATTATCTTTCTTCCAAGGTATCTTAGCTATGTCATCTTCCCTGTATACGCTAATTCGATTGCCTTCAACATATAAAGCATTGTCATCGTGTTTAATATTTTTATCGTAGATTCGATATGACGTATCATATTTCAATAAATATCCGTGTGAAGATGCGTCAGCTCTGGAATTAATCGCTTTCAATCTAATATGTTTTCTATCCAATGCAATTCTTGAAGCAATCCTACCAATTCTACCGAATCCGTTTATACCAAGATTAATTTTTGAATTTTTCATACATTTTATGCTCCGTATAAAGGAGCCCTCCCTAAACAATCAATAATAATTGGCATAAGATTTTCTCCTTTAATATGACCTAATCTACCTCCTAAAACCGCTCGTTCTCCGAACTTATTTATATGGTCCGTATGAATATTCTCGCCTGAAATCAATACCGGAACCGGATCGGCTGTATGAATTTTCAAAATCGAAGATGTGGTATGGTCAGCGGTAATTACCTTCAAAATATCTTTTCTATCAATTAACGATTTGAGTGCTTTATCAATTTTTTCTATAAAATCTTTCTTTCCGTTAAAATTACCGTCTTCAGCCAATATATCGGTACCTTTAATATGAAGGAAAATGAAATCATATTTATCAAAAGAATTTAAGGCTGCTCTAATTTTTGAATTAAGATTAGTTTCTACAGTACCTGTTGCCTGAGGAATTTGCAAAATATCCATACCGATCATCATGGCAATTCCTTTATATAAACCGGCGCCTGCAATACATGCGGCTTTGAAACCGTATTTTTCTTTAAACGTGGGTAAGTCTTTGACCTGCCCGGCTCCTCTTAATAAAATCATATTAGCTTTAAGTTTCCTTTTTTCATTAAATTTATGCTTATTTAATATTTCATAAGACTTTTTTAGGAATAAATTAACTATTCTGGCGGTCTTTATAGCACTTTCTGATTTGGTAAGCGGTAAAACTTGCAATACTTTTTTATTGATTGTATGTGGATCACTGTCTGTAATTTTGGAACTTATGTTCTTTCCCCTGAAAACTACAGCCACCCGATGTCCTACGCCTTTTACCAATTCTATTTTTATATTCTCAATTTTAATGTTTTTTAAAGATCTGATTAATTCAGCTGTGTCTGATATTCTTCCGGCACGTCGGTCAATGATATTCATATCATCGTCAACTGTACTGAAATTACCTCTAAACGCAACATCACCTCTTTCTAATTTAATTCCATAACCGGCTGCTTCAAAAGGACCTCTTCCGTTATAATATTTCTTTGGTGCATAACCTAAAATTGATAAATGGGCAACATCGCTACCAGGTCTAACTCCGATTTCAATTGTATGCATCAACCCGCACATACCGTTTTCTGCAAGTTTATCTAAATTGGGAGTATTTGCAGCCTCCAATGGAGTTTTGTTTCCTAATTCAAAAATTGGTCTATCCGACAACCCATCGCAAATTATAAGTAAAACTTTAGTCATCGTATGAAATTATCATACAATTTGACATTTATACAGTCAAGTACTTAAACTTATAAAATCTAATGAGTAAATTTTTTATAATTGCTACTCCAATAGGTAATTTGGAAGATATTTCTATCAGAGCTATAAAAACTCTTCTAAATTCAGACATAATCATTTGCGAGGATACTAGAATATCTTCAATTCTTATAAATAATCTTCAAAATAATTATCTTCAATATTCGAATAGTGCTATAAAACCTAGACTTATATCTTTGAATAAGTACAACGAGGATATAAAAATCGGAGAAATTATTTCATTAATTATGAATAATAAATCAGTTTCTCTTATTAGCGATTCAGGTACGCCATTAATTTCTGATCCCGGTTTTAAATTGATAAAACATTGCCTTATGAATAATATTGATATAGATTCGATTCCAGGACCTTCTAGTGTTATAAACGCTCTTGTCATATCAGGTCTACCCACTAATCAATTTATTTTTCTCGGTTTTTTACCCGACAAGCAAAATAAAAGAGACGATCTTTTATACCAATTAAAAAAAATAAAGTATCTGCCAAACATCAAACCGACTGTAATAATTTTTGTCACAGTAAGAAAATTATCTGGTAATCTTGCATCATTGAAGAATGTATTTGGAGATATCGAAATTGTTTTAATACGAGAAATGACCAAAAAATTTCAAACTAGATATTTTGGAAAAATTTCAGATATTCAAAATAAAATTTATAATTTACAGGGTGAGCTGATAATTTTATTTTGATATTTTATTTAATACTCTTCTAGGGTAGATGTATCACCTATAGGCTGACCTAATTCCTTAGCTTTCAAAATTCTTCTCATAATTTTTCCGGATCTAGTTTTTGGCAACTTATCAATAAATTCTATTTCCCTAGGATATGCATGACCAGCAAGATTTTTTTTGACAAAAATTGCTAATTCATCTTTTAATTTGGTTTTTTCTTCTTCATTTTGTATTTTTAATAAAAATTCAGGTTTAAGAACTACAAATGCTTTTACAATTTCACCCCTGACATTATCTGGTTTTCCAATTACTCCCGCTTCAACCACGGCAGGATGGGAAACCAATGCGCTTTCAACTTCAAATGGTCCAACTCTTTCACCTGACGTTTTGATTACGTCGTCAGCCCGACCGACAAACCAAAAATAGCCTTCATTATCCCTCCAACCACGATCCCCAGATATATACCAATCATTTACAAAATAGGATTTATATTTTTCTTCTCTCATCCAGACAGTTTGCATCATTGATGGCCAGCCCGGCTTAATGGCGATATTTCCTTCAGTATTATCGGCGACAGGATTTCCGTTATCATCTACAATAGAAGCTTTTAAACCTAAAAAGGGTTTACCCATAGAGCCAATTTTTATATCTTCAGATGGAAAATTTACCAACATCATTGCCCCCGTCTCTGTCTGCCACCATGTATCATGAAATGCGAGATTAAAAACTTTGATACCCCATCTGATAGCTTCAGGATTTAAAGGTTCACCTACTGATAAAATATGTCTTAATGTGGATAAATTGTATTTTTTAATAATATCATCACCCTTTGACATTAGCATCCTAACAGCTGTTGGCGCTGTATACCATACGGTTACTCTATAATCCTGCATGATCTGATACCATTTATCGGCATCAAAACGTCCTTCATATACTACTGTTGTAGCACCGTTGCTCCAATTACCCATAATTTCATATGCAATACCAGTTACCCAACCAGGATCGGCAGTGCACCAATATATATCAGAGTCTTTCAGATCAAGAATATATTTTGCGGTCAAATGCTGGGATAAGATTGCTAAGTGACGATGTACTATACCTTTAGGTTTACCTGTTGTACCGGACGTATAAAGCATAAAGGCAAAATCATTTTTGTCCATATGCTCGATATTAAATTGTGTTGGTTGATGATTTAAATCCTGTTGAATAATTTCATCATCAACAACTATTATCTCCTTTAAATTAGGTAATTTATCTTTTATGGAATTAACTCTTGGTAACAAATCTTTATTGGTAATTAGTATTTTTGCACCACTGTCAACAAGCCTATCTTCTAAAGCTTGGGGTTGAAAAGCTGAAAACATGGTTCCGGCAATAGCACCTAATTTTAAAATCGCTAAAAAAGATAGATATAAATCGGGAACTCTAGGTAGAAATATAAATACTCTATCTCCTTTTATGATATTTTTATTTTTCAGATAATTTGCCCATTGGTTAGACTTTTTAATCAAATCGCCAAATGTATATTCTTTCTTATCACCGTTTGCACTTTCCCATAATAATGCTTTTTTTGATTCTTTTTCTGTGCCCGCATGTATATCTAAAACTTCATGTGCAGCATTGATTTTACCGTCAGAAAATGGATGAAAAAAGTCTTTTTCTTGGTTTTCATATGAAAAAGTTTCATTTTCAGAATATGACTGTAAATTTGCATCCTGTTTTAGTTTTAAGTTTTCTTTTCGAAAGAACGTATCGTTCATAAATTTATATCTCCGATATTAAATTTTATTAATTTCGAAATATTATTTTCTGATTTTGAATTTATTATCAAGATGTTTAATTCTTTCCATAACACCTGTATATTCCATCTCCTCCATAGGAGCCATTGATGCACCAAAAAATCCCTGTTGTCTCATCTCATAGGTTTTTTTAGCGGCTTTTTGACGAATTATGTCCCAAAACGGTTGGTCAAATAAATCTACCACTTCTGTCATTTTGCCATTGTGTATACATATACCGGCTGCAGTCACAATTGCAGGACCGTCAAAAAAGGAAATGATTGAACCAAGCTTGCATGGCATAAGTGAAGCTGTATGGCTTCCCCTATCGCTACCCAATACATAATGAGCAGTTGCATACGGTGATAATATTTCACCTGTAGATGGAAACTGTTTCTGGGATCTTACTAAAGCGACTGGATCATCCTTTCCAGTATATTTACCGGCGATATTATGTAATCTTGATGTTGATACCACAGCACCAATATCTCCTGTTGCTCTTGATTTGACAGATTCAATCACATAATGTTCCGGATCTCTAAGTAACACTGCTATGTCATACATCTCTTCAGGTGCATTCAAAGTAATAATTCTATCTCCATGAGTATAATTTACATCCATAATGGTGAATTCAAATCCTTTAGCCATATCTTCGGCAAGCAGTATCCCCGCATTATGGAATGGATCGGCAAACCCTCTAAAAATCGGGTAATTAAAAGCTCCTGGATCTGTCTTATCGCAAGCAAATAATATAAAAGGCTCAGATGGTCTTTCATCAAACTCCATTTCACAGGATCCTGGTCCCATACCTCTTACATTACCGGAAAAGGCATCTTTAAGAATATCCTGTCCAGCACCATATAAACCTTGGGATTTTGCAATTCTCGTACCTTCTGCAAATGCATCCCAAGCCAGTTTATGGATATCAGGACAATCTACTCCTTTATCATGTGACATTAAAATCCCTCCATCATCGCCAGTGTGAAAGATTTTGTAATCTTTCAATAGCCTGGATCCGTTCTTTTTAACAATGTTTTCAATACCTTCAAGCAATTCTTTGCTGGGAATATTATGACCTCCAACCGAACCAACGTCAGCTTTTATCATAGATAAAGTGATTTTCATATAATTTCCTTTCTTAAAATTAATTAAAAGACCTAATTTTTAGTCTATAACATATTCCAGTAAATTTCTACCCGTCATAGTTTTAGGTACTTCCACATTCAAAATTTTTAATATTGTCGGGGCAACATCTGCAAGAATACCTGTAGGCAATTTAATGTTTTTTCCTTGCCATTTTTTATTTATGGCAATAAATGGTACTGGGAATGTAGAGTGTTCCGTATCTACACCTCCTGTTTTTAAATTAATCATTTCTTCAACGTTTCCATGATCCGCGGTAATCAAAACAGTCCCATCTTTATTCAGAACTTCTTTAATAATATTTTCCAAACACTTATCAACACATTCACAAGCCTTAATAGCCGCGTCGATGACGCCTGTATGCGCTACCATATCGGGGTTTGCGAAATTTACTGCAATAAAATCATATTTTTCTGATTGTATGTTTTTTATAAGTTGATCAGTTAATTCCAAAGCAGACATTTCTGGCTTTAGATCATATGTAGGAACATTAGGAGATTGTATTATAAGCCTATCTTCGTTGATAAATGGTGCTTCTCTTTGTCCGTTAAAATAATATGTCACAAATCTCTCTTTTTCACTTTCACTCATCCTCAATTGTTTCAAACCTGCAAATGCTATGCATTCCCCCAACGGTCTTGTGACTATATGAGGAGGAAAAGCAACGCTTGATACATGGACATCTTTACTATACTCGGTCATGGTTACAAAATATAAATGTTCTATCTTAGACCCCCGTTGAAAAACCGGATCTAAGGACGGTTTCTGTAAAATATGTTTTTTATGATATTTCGTAGAATATGGATCAAATTCAACATTATTGGCATCTTTTTCAAATTCATCCAAAACAAATGCTTTTGTTAATTGTCTGGGTCTATCGATTCTATAATTAAAAAATATGACGCTGTCTTTTTCTGAAATCAAACTGATTGGAAGATCATTTTTAATTATGAGTGTCGGTTCAATAAATTCATCTGTAATATTTTTTGCATATGAATTATTTACCGCTTCAACTGCTGAAAGCGCTTTCTGTGCTATTCCTTGGGTCAATGCCTTATATGCTTTTTCGGTTCTGTTCCATCTATTATCCCTATCCATTGCATAATATCTTCCCATTACTGAAGCAATCTGTCCGAAACCGAGATTTTTCAAATATTCTTCTAACTGTTCAATATAGATTGTCGCAGATTTAGGTGGCGAATCCCTTCCGTCGGTTATTAAATGAAGTGAAATTTTATTGAACATTTTCTCTTTCAAAAGCTGAAGCAAAGCCATTAAATGTTCGATATTCGAATGAACTCCTCCTGATCCGATCAATCCTAAAAGATGTAAAGTACTATCATATTTTCTGGCGTGATCTATCGCCTGAATGAAGGCAGCATTAGAAAAAAATGATCCATCAGCAATTGATAGATTAATTCTCGGTAAATCCTGATAGACTATAGTGCCTGCGCCGATATTTAAATGACCAGTTTCGGTATTACCATCTTCACCTTTAGGTAATCCAACAGCCTCCCCTGAAGCCTCTAATAAACCGTTCGGATAAAAATTCATTATCTTAGTATAAAATGGTAAATTAGCTAGACTAATCGCATTACCATTACCGGCTGGAGCTACTCCCCAACCATCTAGTATTAAAAGCACAACAGGTCTCATTTATTTTGAATAATAGTTTTATTTATTATTTTTTAATTTTAGAATTTTTTTTCTTTCAGCCTGATATATAATCTCCCTTGCACTATTCACGGCATCCGGATTTACGGACATACTAGTAATACCAAGTTCTACAATTCTTTCAACCATTTCAGGATAATCGCTAGGCGCTTGTCCGCATATTGATACTGTGACTTTATATTTTCTGGCTGTTTCAATAACTTTTTCTATCGCCCAAATTACCGCCGGATTTCTTTCATCATATTCCGAAGCAACTTCAGTATTATCCCTATCAGTACCCAAAATTAACATCGTCAAATCATTGGAACCTATAGAAACACCATCTATACCTACTTTGCAAAATTCGTCGAGTAAAATTACGTTTGATGGTATTTCTACCATCATCCATAATTTGAAGGTCGGTGACCGTAATAAACCGGAATTAGTAATAATTTTTTTAACTTCAACCAATTCTTTTACAGTTCTTACAAAGGGCAACATCAACCATAAATTTTTGTAACCTAATTTATTTCTGACGTGTTTAATCGTTTCCAATTCTAATTCAAATACTTTTGGATCAGACATATATCTATAAGCACCTCGATAGCCTAACATTGGATTGGGTTCTTCCGGTTCGAATTCTTTTCCCCCTATTAAGTTTCTGTATTCATTTGTTTTGAAATCAGTAGCCCGATAGACAACCGGTCTGGGATTAAATGCATGACAGAATTTAGCCAAATCCGCAGAAAGTTTTGAAATAAATAATTTTTCTTTTTTATCCTTAATAAGTTTTTTGGGATGGATACCAATATCTGCTATCATAAATTCCGCTCTTAACAATCCGATTCCATCAACGTTCATTTTTGCCACTTCATCTGCTCTATCGGGTGTTGCTAAATTAACATATACTTTTGTAACGGTTTTATGATGAACGTTTTGGGAAGCAACATGTGTATCGTTAACCTGTAAAACATGTTTCTTGTCATGCGGTGGTGAACCTAAAAATATTTCTCCTGTTGCCCCATTTACAGTCACTATCGTACCGGTTTTGATTTTTTTTATGACATCAGCTGCCCCTACAACCGCAGGTATTCCTAATTCTCTACTGACTATGGCAGCATGTGATGTTCGTCCACCTTTTTCTGTAACGATAGCGCTAGCTTTTTTCATAGCAGGAACAAAATCAGGATTGGTTTGTTGTGTTACCAAAACATCCTGAGCTTTAACAAGATTTATTTCTTTTGCTGACATAATTACTTTTGCCGGTCCGAATCCGATACCTGGAGAAGCAGGGTCGCCTTTCGCAATAACCGTCATATCTTTAGATTGTTCTTGAGACGTAAGATTGTTTACATCCGTAATTTTTTTTATCGTAGTAATTGGCCTTGTCTGTACAATATATACTTGATTATCTTCTACCGCCCACTCAATATCTTGAGGAAAATAGTAATGTTTTTCAAATTTTATACCCAATTTAGCTACTTCTAAGGCAATTTTATCTGAAATTTTTGGTTTATTACCTTCTTTTTGGGATAGTCTTAAAATTAGGTTTTGATTGTGTTTTTTCACCATCATTTTATCCTGATAAGCAATCGATTTCTTTTTCATTTCAAGCGTTTTTTTATCAAACTCAAAATGGTCAGGTGTCACAATCCCCTGGACGATAAGTTCACCTAACCCATATATTGCTTCGACGACTATTGTATTTTTATCATTTGTAACCGGATCCATAGTAAACATAACCCCCGAAGATTTCGAGTTCACCATTAGCTGTACGACGATAGCGATACCAACTTTCAAATGATCAAATTTATTTTCTTCACGGTAAAAAATTGCTCTTGGGGTAAATAACGATGCCCATGCTTGATGAACAGCTTTAACAAGATTGGCTTCACCGTGAATATTAAGAAATGTTTCCTGTTGACCTGCAAAAGAGGCATCAGGTAGGTCTTCAGCAGTAGCAGAAGATCTTACTGCTACCAATGGATTTTTAAACAATGTTATCAGTTTTTTGGTAACTGAACTTCCTTTACGTGCTCTACGATTTAAATCTAGATAAGATAACATTATTTCCTTAGCAATATTTTCAGGTATTTTTGCTTTAAGTATTTCCTTTTGTATATTTTTGGCAGTAAGATGTAAATTATCAGAATTATTATGATCCAAATTTTTAAGTAATTCTGTTATGATTCTTTTTAGACCTGAAGTCTCGATAAATTGAAAATATGAATCAGCCGTTACCACAAAACCAAATGGCACTGGGATTTTAGCGCTAACCATCTCTCCTAAATTTGCACCTTTACCGCCAACCTTAGCGATATCTTTTTTTTCTACTTCATCTAACCATGCAATAAAATTGTTTTTCATAAATTCTCCTTTCCTAATTTTTCTTTAAAGTAATTCACCCAGGGAATTTCTGCTGGATTAATATTATGTAAAATACCTGTATAAAAAGATAAATAACTACCAAATTGAATAAGTTCGAATATTTGACCCAACTTTGTTGAAAATTTCAATTTAATTTCTAACACCTTTCGATGATTCCTTTCAATTACTTCTTTTGTAAATTTCATCCTTAATTTTATCTTAGGGGAGTATAAGTCTGAATTGATAAGTACAAAAGTACAATTTGCTAATACATCATCTGGATAAGATAATCCTTCCATTAAATGATGATTAGCCTCAGGAACGATAAAATAATCGGTGAAATGTTTTCCTGTTTCATGCATTGGATTTCTTATTGAATGAATTGCGCCTTCTAAAAATTCAGCACCGATAAATACAATCATTTTATTTTCCAAAATCATTGCTAGCTTTTTTGCCTCATTTTTTTTATAAAGTACCTCTTTGCATAAATAATTATTATTATCTTCAAGAGCTAACCAAATTTTAAAGAGTTCCTCATTGTTTACATTGATAAACCCCAATTTACTTAAGATACCTATTTGACCTGCCTGCATATAACCTTGGCCCAATCTTGGTTGTTTTGAGGGATTATAATCGGTCGTAAATTCCAAACACGGTAAATTCCTTTCAGTTAATATTTTTTTAAGTGAACCACCGCTGGTTATGCCAATAATTTTGGCTTTTTTATCGATTGCTTCATAAAGTGTTGAAAGCGTTTCTTCAGTGGATCCCGAATAACTTGCTGCAATAAATAAGGAATTACTGTTTATATAATTTGGTAAATAATAATCGTTTACGATTTCAAATGGAAATTTCAATTCTTTGTCAAATAATTTTTTTATTATTCTTCCGCCATATGAAGACCCTCCCATACCCGATACCAAAATTGTATTGATATCTCTGTAATTTGAGGGAATTTCAAGAACTGAAGCTTTTTCCCATGAATATCTACACTGTTTAGCCAACATATAGATAGAATCATGGCAATTGTGTTGATCTTTCTGACTGAAAAAATTTAAATCGTCCAATAAACCTTCAGACATTATTCTGCTTTTTTGATTAACGAATTCAAAATATCAGTTAATTTTTTTAATTCATTGGTTAAAATTTTTAAGTTATCAGCTTCTACATTCAATCTAAGAAACGGTTCTGTCTTTGAAGGTCGTATATTAAACCACCAATTATTAAACCAAACTGATAAACCGTCAATATTATCATGCTTTATAGCTTTTGAATATTTTGCTTTTAGAAATTTGAGTACTTTTTCTTTATTTCTTATTTTGAAGTTAATTTCTCCACTTTGTCGGTATTTATCATACGATCTGACGATTTCGGATACTTTTTTTCCTTTTTCAGAGAAAAATTGCAACAATAAAAGTCCTGTGACCATTGAACTATCAGCAAAATAATTATCACGGAAATAAAAATGACCTGAATGCTCACCGGCGAACAAAGCATGTTTATCTTTCATATATTTTTTTATGTAAGAATGGCCAACTCTGACACGAATTGGAATACCATTAAATCTTTTTATAGTTTCTGGTACTATTCTGCCGCAAACAGCATTGTATAAAATATTTGCAGGACCGAATTTTTTTAACAAAAACTCAGAAACCATTGCCGAAACTATACTACCTGATACGATATTTGCTTTTTCATCTAAAATAAATATTCTATCGGCGTCCCCGTCAAAAGCAAAACCCATATCAGCCTTATTTTTTATTATTTCTTTTTTAATTTGTTTTAAATTTTCAGGACTACTTGGATCTGGTAAATGATTAGGAAATCGGCCGTCTGGATTGAAAAATAACTTGATATATCTAATGGGTATTTTATCTGTTACCTTATTCCAAGATAATCCAGCCATTCCATTACCGGCATCCAAAACAACTTTATAGTTTTTAATCAATTTTGGGTCAATAAAAGACAATACGTGTTTAAGCCAATCGTTATAGATATCTTTTTTTATGATTTTTGCTTTTTTTAATGTTTTGATTGGCTGAAAATCAAGCATAATATTTTTTATTTCAGGAAAACCGCTATCGCCGGTCAATGGAATTACATTTTTTTTAAGCATTTTTATACCGTTATATTGTGGTGGATTATGAGATGCAGAAATAATGATATTTGCACCAAATTTATAGAAACCTGAGGCAAAGTTATGCATTTCTGTTGAAATTTTTCCTAAATCAATTACATCAGTACCAAAATCTGTAATCCCCTTAATCATACTTTTTGATAAAGAAGGTGATGATTTTCTAGCATCATAACCCACTGCAATCTCTTTTACTTTAAGGAATTTTGCAGCGGCATATCCGAATAAATATGTAAAATTTTCATTTATTTCTCCAGGATAAATACCTCTGATATCGTAATCCCGAAAGATTGATTGGTCGAATTTGATATACATTTGTTTTAAAAGTTGGTTTGTATTTATCCTAGTTTGCCAAAAAAAATATGTCAAGTAACTGCTTTTGATTATATGGTGTTCTACCTGTTTTTAAATTTATATCTATAGCCAATAATTGTCTGTATTGATTTTTTAACTCAATTATATCAGTGCTTTGTACTTGTTTATTAAGTTTGGAAATTTGCCAAGGTGCCAATTCACTTTTAAGACTGGTGGGATTATCTTTTGCAATGATCATTAACCTGAATTGACGTACTAACATTGAAAAAATAATTTCAGGCTCCACGTTTTTTACCACTTCGTCGAATATCGTCATAATATGTTTTTTATGGGTATTGTTTAAAGCATCCATAAATTTAAAAATCTGTTTTGGTAAATCAATTTTTATATAAATACTATCTTTATAGATTGATTTGATTTTTTGATCTGTAAAAGATTTACTTTCCCAAATAATATAATCATTATCTTTTTTTGTATTTAATATTAATTCTAGAATCTTAGCTTTGTTTACCTCAGATTGATTGTTTGATAAATTTTCAATAAATACTATTTTTTTTTGTTCGAAAAAAGAAATGGTTGATATATAATTCATCAAATCGTTATATTGACTTTTTTCATTCATTAAAAATGCTTCTGAATTCATGAATTCTTTCTTTTTTTCAATGAAAAGGTTTCTTGTTTTTTCGATATCGTCACCATAAATTACTGTAATCATATTATTGACTTATACATTTTAAAAAATTTTTCAACTGTTCTGTCATTAATTCTGTTATATCTGCTTCTATGTGGAAGTAAACTACCGGAAAAATTTTTAGGTATATGCATGAGCTCATGTATCAAAACCCTTTTTTTATCATCCTCAGCCAAATAATCATATTTTTCTGATATTACTTCAATGATATAATGAGGTTTAAGTTTTAATCCTAATTGCCATATTTTCGGAAAACTCCAAATTCTTGCACGTGCTCTTGATTTAGAACCGTAACTTCTGAAACAAACAATATTTTTCAATTCAATATAGTCAAAATTTAATCTTCTGACAATATTTTTCAATTCTTTTTTTATATCATTTGCTAATTTGTAATCCATATGACCCTAAGTAACATTATAAATATTGTCAAACAACTTAATCAATATAATCAATTATAACTATACAAAAATTTTTCTATCTGTTAATATTTAGATATATGCTAAAGCAAATTATATTGGATAAAAAAGAAATACCCATAAAATATCATGGCAAAGTAACTCATATTGTTTTTGAATGTAATTTTTGCCATAAGAGTTTCATGCAAAAAGAGAGTTACTACAAAAAACAACTAAAACGAAGAAAATATGCCTGTTGTTTCTGTTCCCCTGGCTGTCGTACAAAATATCAAATTTCCGACAAAATTCCGAAAAAAAACACTGAACTGCAATCTAATTCCCAAGAAAAAATTGAAACTGCCAAAATAACTTCAAGTATTACCAAAAAAGATGACGAAGATATAAGCTCAACTAAGAAATCTTCAGAAATTAAAAAAAGACCTGCAGACAAATCGGATAAAAATGGTTTTTTCTCAAGTTTTCTCAAAGGTCTTTTGGGTAAATAAATTTTTTATGTCCAAATATAAAAAATATTTTTCGGAAATGATTTCTGAAAATAAAGAACTCTTTGAACAATTCCAAATTATTCATCAAAGTTACAGTTTGAATCCGGAAATTAACCAGGATAAGTTCAACCAAATCGGAAAGGATGTATTAGATGTAATTCGTGAATATGAAAGGAAATTATGTCGGCAACAGGAACGTGGCCAATTCGGTAAATATTCACAAAATCTTAGTGATAAATTCTGGTCAGTTATCAGAATTTATTTCCCAAAAATCGATCGGGTAGGAATAAAAATCATTTAAATTAATTTATGTTAAATTATAAAAATAATCATAGTCAAAACGGATTTATAAACTTTTCTCTAATTTTTAGAATATTTATATTATTATTTATTTTTGTTTCAAGTTTTGCCTCTGGAATTTATTTTTTAAATAAAAATCGAAATTATGATAGTGCAGTATCTCCTGAACAATATGTTATTCAACCAATTGATCCGTTTAACGAACTTATGAATCAATTCCAAATTCCTGATACTCCCGGAGAAAAAATACTTAAAATATGTAATGAACCTGTAAATCCTAATACTGAAAGTAAATTCCCATGTAAAATTTTTCATCGGAATGGAAAAATTCAGATTCATAACGACTTTGTATTAGAATATGATAATTCTAATTTAAACGAAGAAGAATTAAATAATAACGCAAAGAAATTAGAGAATATTTTTGAAGAACTTATATCACAAAAATTTCGCAATCACTTAAAAGCTGATCTCAATTATGTCACCCATTTGAATGAAAAAACAATTATCGTATATTCAAAAAGATTAGCAGATGTCAATAATCCATCAAGAGAATTCCTCCAAATTAAATATACTCTAACAGACGATAAATCTGATGAATCGAAAAGACTCGAAGAAATATATAACCATCTTGACAGCTTTCCAGTCACGAATAAGATTATAAAAGAGACTGATAATTAAATCAGCCCAATAAATCAGTGACTTTTATTATTCTGTATATAGATCAAACTTTCTAAGTTTATTCTTTTTATCTTCACTGGG
This sequence comes from uncultured Gammaproteobacteria bacterium, assembly GCA_964446235.1. GTDB lineage: Bacteria > Patescibacteriota > Microgenomatia > 2-02-FULL-39-11 > 2-02-FULL-39-11 > CAYUNW01. Next base: position 11,898 of record CAYUNW010000008.1, on the reverse strand, counting down.
TAAATGGGTTAATTGTCTTTGCAAATCTGATAATTGATAAAATATACCTTTTTTATCCTGCATTAGTTCTGCTCTTGTACCGAATTGTTTTATCGTTTTATCCGCAAGTACGATAATTTTATCCGCATCCGATATTGTAGATAATCTATGGGCAATAATAATTGATGTTCTGTTTTTCAAAAGTCTTTCAATACCTTTTTGAACTAAAAGTTCGGACTTGCTATCCAAAGAACTTGTTGCTTCATCAAGAATAATGATTGAAGCATTGCTTAATATTGCTCTGGCAATAGCAATTCTTTGTTTTTGGCCTCCTGAAAGCTTTATGCCACGTTCTCCGATATATGTATCATATTTATTATCAAATTTATCGATGAACTCTTTTGCATTTGCTGCTTGAGCGGCATTCATCGCATCGGCATCAGTAGCGGAAGGATTGGAATATTTTATATTTTCCATAATAGTTCCGGAAAAAAGCAAATTATCCTGAAATACTACAGCAATATAATTTCTTAAAGAATCGCTTTGAATTTCCAAAATGTCTTGTGTATTTATGAATATTTTTCCTTTATTTGGAAGATAATATTTCAAAATCAGATTTATCAAAGTAGTTTTTCCTTGACCACTTTCTCCCACCAATGCTATTTTCTGACCCGGATAAATTTCAAAATTTATATTTTTTAATACTGTATCTGAATTGTTATATGAAAAATAAACATTAGAAAATTTTATTAATGGAATATTCTTTTTTAGGTTATTTATAACTAGTTTGTTTGCCGAATCCTTATCTTTTATTTCGTTTTTAATTTCCATAATTTTGAAAAAATCCCTTGATCCGGCATTTGCCATCTGAATCTGACCTAATATAAAGCTCATAGCAAATAATGGAAATCTTGCTTGATTAGCTAGTTGCAAAAGTAAAGTCATTTCTCCTATTGAATATATCTTGCGATAGGTTTGATAAACAATATATGCATATATAAAAAATAATATAAAATTCAAAAATATCCTTCTGTAAAAATCGTATAAATGCCATTCTTTTGTTTGTTTAATCGTTATATCTACAATTTTTTTTCTGGAATTGAGGTATTTTGACATTTCGGTTATCTCTTGTACAAACGCTTTTACTACTCTAATTCCAGCTATACTTTCAAATACTCTACTCTGTGCAATATCATTTATTTCATTTTTGACAGTTTCGTGTTTTTCCCAATTTAATGTAGATTTATGTGAAATAAATATATAAACAGGAAAAAGTACGGTTAAAAGTATGGCGATTAACGGTGAATAAAATGCCAAAATCGCTATGGTAACTATTGCCGAAAGGAAAAATGGCAGAAAATTATTCAGCATATTTTTTATAAATTCCGTGATGCTGGTAATCCCCCTGTACATCTTATTGACAATATTTCCGGTTGTATTGTTATCAAAATATCCGATGTGAAGATCTAGGATATGTTTATAAAATTTCTCAGTCAAAAAACTGTTTAATTTTACTGTCAATATATCCCCACTAATCCATTGTCCAAATGCAGTCATCACCGATATTAAAATATCTGTCAATATAATAAAAATCAAAATAATGACAATCCTTCTGATATCTCCCTGATTATCTGTATAGTGCAAAACTATATCATCAACGATTAATTTACTTAAAAAAGGCACTACCAGGGAAAGTAATGAGGTTGAAATAATGAAAAAACCGGCAATTATATACCACCTTCTGAACTTACTTGTGAATTTAATTATTCTGAATATCTGTTTCATATTAAAAGTATTAAATTATAACAAAAATATATCAATAATATTAAAAATTGAATTTTTTATTTTATTTCAACATTAGTTTATATGATAAAATTCATACACAAAAAAATGATTAATTTGATTAAGTTGAAAAAAACTCGTTTTTTGGAGACTTTTTATTTATTATCTGTATTTATTCTTACAATTATTATCTTTCGCAAAAATATAAATCTGCCTTTTTTCCAAGATGATTTCCGTATTTTACATATGGGTTGGATCGAATCTTTTTCAGAACTACCAAACCTATTCAAAATTATTCCAAACTTACCTTATAGACCAATTCCTGTACAATTTTTAAGTTTTATTTACTTAAAATTATTCGGGTTAAATCCGCTTCCATATCACCTGTTGATATTTATTACTTTCTTTTTAAATTTACTTTTGTTTTTTTTGTTACTTAAAAAGTTACGATTTTCTAAAAGAACGGTTTTTTTTACCACTTGCATATTCTCGTTTAATATTTCAAATTTTATAGTTTTACTCTGGCCATCAACTTACTATGTTCAGTTAAGTTTGTTATTATTTTTATCATTTTTTCATTTTTTATTAACATATTCAAAATCCTTAAAATACTTGTCAATACTTATATTTACTATGTTAATGCTATTAACGAATGAATTATTCATATTACTTCCTTTTTTCATAATAGAGTTATATTATTTTTTAGGGATAAAAAAACAACTAAAATATTTTCTATTGGTTTCAATTCTCTGTTTTTTATATCTATCTTTCCGAATATTCATAGTGGGGTATCCTTCTAGTTCAACATATAAGTTAGGCGATTTATCCACATTATTTCCAACTATCAAATGGTACTTTTTCAGAACACTCAATATTCCGGAAAGCATTAAAAATTTCCCTTTTGAAACAATGATTCTATCATTTATTAATATATTAAATTTTCTGATATTAATATTCGGTGTAATAGTTTTTAATTTTAGCAAAATAGTTTTTCATAGAAAAATAATTTCACTCGGTATTTTAATTTATATCATTTGGAGTTTACCTTTTTACTTTCTTCCAAATCATTTATATTCTTATCAATTGCAACTGGCTCTAATCGGTTTTTATATAGTGTTAGCTCCTTTTATAGAAATTCTTCTATCTAAACGTAATTTTCTTATTAATTTATATATTTATTTTGTATTTTTTATATATTTTCTTTCTAGTTTTATTAATTCCGAATATTTATTTCAATCGCATTGGACGGTAAATAGGGCATATATTTCAAATAAATACCTCAATGAAATTAAATCAAAATATCCAAATATAGAAGGTAATTCTGTAATTACTTTTCTTTCACCAGATAAAACCGCAGATGAAATCTCATTTTCCTTAAGTCAGGAAAAAGCCCTACAGCTTTTATACAAAAACAAAAATATTACTGTAAATTATATAAATCAAACATTAGTTCCGTTTACGCAATATAAAATTATTACCCAATAGTAGTTTTTTACTGTTTTGATTAAGAATGTTAATCGCCATATCCAAAATAATTGGTATGAATAAAGCCATAGTATAGATGATAAAGATTTCAATATAAGTATTACCAAATAATTTTTTATCTGAAATATATTTCAAAATAAAATAATGCAATAAATAAATAATTAGGGACTTTTGACCGATATGATCTATCACCTTCAGGATAATATTATTATAATGATATTTTTTGATTAAAAACATCGCTGTAAAAAGAAAAGCAACAGACCAAACGGTTAGTACAATATTCACCGTACCTATAGCAAATGATCCTTTTTTATATATCAAATAAATTTCAGAAAGTACAAATACAATTATCGTCAAAAACATTATTAAAGAGTTATTCTTTTCATAATAAAAAGAATAGGTAACGCCTAATAGATAAACAGCGAGGTATGACCAACTTATAAAATAAAAATTCTGAATACTTTTCCATGGAGGTTTATCAAGAGGAAACAAAACTAATGTAAATATAATAATTAAAAAAATAAAAATAATACGTGAACTTAATTTTGTTAATTTATATATTAGTTTATAGAGTGCAGGGGTAAGTAAAAAAAGTTGAAATAATATCAAAAGAAAATATAAATGATAACCACTGTTAAAAGAAATTACATAGTTTAATAATATTATTATGTCGAATTTGCTATTTGAAAATATCCAATAAACAATACTTACTAGAAGATACCAGTAAACTAGCCATAATTTTGATTTATAAAATTTAGTAGATATTGATAATAAACTAACACGTCTAAATTTGTTAAGTGATATACCGCTTAACAAACCGGATAAAAAAATAAACCAGTTAACACTGAAATATGTATGCCATAAGACAAATTGAACAAGGAAACGCGGAAAAAAAATATTTGTATGATCCAATACTACCGCAATAATGGCAATACCCTTGAGAAAATCTATCCATTTAATTCTTTTCATAATTAATTTAATTTAGCTAATAATATATAATAAGATATGAAACTTTCAATCGGAATCACAGGGTTACCAAATGTAGGTAAATCCACTCTTTTTAATGCGCTTCTAAAAAAACAAGTTGCCAATGTAGCAAATTACCCGTTTTGTACAATTGAACCGAATATCGGTATTATCGAAGTGCCTGATGAAAGGTTACCTGTTTTAGCCAAAATAGTAAACACAGGTAAAATTATTCCAGCAGTGATTGAATTTTATGATATTGCTGGATTGGTCCAAGGAGCCTCAGAGGGTGCAGGACTAGGAAATAAATTCCTTTCTCATATTAGAGAGGTATCAGCTATCGTTCATGTGGTACGTTTATTTGAAGATTCAAATGTCATTCATGTAGATAATAAAGTTGATCCTTATTCTGATATCAAAACTATAGAAACGGAATTGATTTTGGCAGATCTTGCTACAATCAGCAAACAACCCCAACCACGCATGAATGCTACAAAACAGGATTTGAAAGTATATGAAATAATCCAAAAATGTAAAAATATTTTAGATTCCGGACATACTTTAAATAAAAACAAAATATCGGAGGATGAATTAAAATTTGTCAATCACTTAAACCTTCTAACCACAAAACCTGTGCTATATGCTTTCAATATTTCCGAAAACCAGATGTCGGATATTAAAACTCTTGAAAATAAAGTAAAAAATGTATTCTTGAAAGATGAAAAAAATACAGATTTTCTCTTCTTCAATGCTAAGATGGAAACAGAACTAGCAACCCTTGCGCCAAATGAACAACTGGAATATCTCAAGACATATAATCTTATTGAACCGGGACTAAATAGAATGGTCAAAAAAGCATACAATCTTTTAAATCTTATTTCGTTTCTGACAGCAGGAGAAAAAGAAGTTCGGGCTTGGACTATCATCAAAGGCACCAAAGCTCAAGATGCTTCGGGTGTAATACACACCGATTTTATAAAAAACTTCATCAAAGCCGAAGTTATCCCTTACGAACAATTTGTTGAGTCTAACGGCTGGATAAATGCCAGAAACGAAGGAAAAGTAAATTTGGTAGGACGAGATTACATCATCCAGGACGGAGAAGTTGTAGATTTTAAAATAGGAATATAAAAATATTTGAAATCTGTTGAATTTTCATCCTTCAGTCTGATATTATTAAATTATTATAAATTTTTAATTTATGTCATTAGCAAAAATCAAAATAGGAGATCATGCTCCTGAAATTATAAACGCTATTATCGAAATACCCAAAGGTTCTCATACAAAATATGAATACGACGAGTTAAACGATGTGATAAAGTTGAACAGAGTACTGCATTCTCCTGTTTATTATCCTACAGAATATGGTTTCATACCTCAAACAAGATCTGAAGATGGTGATCATCTGGATGTTTTAGTGCTTGTCTCCGACCCGCTTTTCCCGGGATGTGTTTTAGAGGTAAAACCTATTGGTGTTCTTTATATGGATGACGGTGGTAAAGATGAAAAAATTATTGCCGTTGCAGCTAAAGACCCTGTGCTATCTGAATATAAAGATATAGAGGATCTTGATAAATTCTTTCGAAAGGAAATTCATCATTTTTTTGAAAGTTATAAAGATCTGGAAAATAAAACAGTCAAAGTCCATCATTGGCATGGAAAAAATCAGGCTTTAGAAGTCATTCAGAAAGCCAACATAAAATATAACCAAGAAATTATTGGTTAATTCTCTCGCGCCTCAACACGTCGTTTAACAGTATTTAATATTTTTTTACGTATTCTCAAGCTTTTTGGTGTAACCTCTAAAAGTTCGTCGTTTTCGACGATATCTAAAGCTTTCTCAAGTGTAAGTTCTACGGGTGGAACCAATTGAATAGCAATATCTGATGTTTCACTTCTGACATTTGTGAGCTTCTTACCTTTACAGACGTTTATTTCCATATCTTTATCTCTACTTGATAATCCTACAACCATCCCTTCATATACTTTAACACCCGGACCGATAAACAATACCCCTCTTTTTTGAGCGTTTTCCAGGCCATAAGAAAGTGACGTTCCGCTTTCCCATGCGATCAGTGCTCCATTTCTCTTATTTATAACATCATCTGATTTTGGATGATACCCGATGAAAAAACTATTGATTAGAGCAGTACCTCTGGTCTGAGTAAGCAAACTATTTCTCAAACCCAAGAAATTTCTTGAGGCAATTTTGTAAACAAGTCTTGAGGTTTTGGTATTAATTACAGTCATATCTTTCATCTCTGCTTTCCTCTTAGCTAATTCCGTAGTTATTTCACCCAAATATATCTTGTCAACGTCAATAGTAATTTCTTCATATGGCTCCAAAATTTGCCCTTTTTCTTCTATATAGATGACTTGAGGCTTGGAAACTGACATTTCAAACCCTTCACGTCTCATCGTTTCTATTAATATGGCCAGATGTAACTCACCTCTACCTGAAACGATAAAATTTGAACTGTTTTCATCCCTATCAACTTTCATCCCCAAATTGGTTTCTTTTTCTTTAAGAAGTCTTTCCTTTATTTGTGCACTTGAACATAATTTTCCTTCAAGTCCTGAAAAAGGACTGGTGTTGGGTCCAATGACTACTTTGATAGTTGGCTCTTCGATTTTGATTTTTGGTAGTGCTACTTTGTAATCTATATGGGTAACCGTCTGACCTATAGTCATCTGCTCTATCCCGGCAATAGCTACAATATCTCCGGCTATTACTTCACTCACTTCTATTCTTTCAAGACCGGTAGATGTATAAAGTTTTTGCGATTTATAATTACCAACCAGAGAATCTCCATCGAGAAGAGATATGTTTTCGCCAAGTATTAACCTACCCTGATTTACCTTGCCTATGCAAAGTTTACCTACGTAATTGTTATAATCCAAAGTTGAAATAAGCATCTGAAAAGGTTTATCCATATTTTTATAAGAATTGGGGATATTTGAAATAATACTTTCAAAAAGTGGGTTCAAATTAGCGTTTTTTTCATTAGTATAATCTTTAGGTAAATATGTCCAGGCTTTTCCTTCTCTACCGACAGCATATAGAACGCTGAATTCAAGATGATCATGATGGGCAGCCATATCAAGGAATAAATTTTCTACTTCTTTAAGGACTTCTTGTGGACGGGCATCTTTTTTATCGATTTTATTTATTAATAAAATTATTTTAAGTTTACTTTCAAAAGCTTTTTGCAACACAAATCTCGTTTGAGGAAGCGGTCCTTCAGCAGCATCGACCAGCAATATGGCGCCACTAGCCATATTAAGAACTCTTTCTACCTCGCCACCAAAATCTGCATGACCTGGAGTATCAATTATATTTATCTTAGTATTCTTATAAAATACCGATGTATTTTTTGAAAGAATTGTAATACCTTTTTCCCGTTCTAAATCACTCGAATCCATAATAAGCGTCTGATTCATCTCTTTCTGATTTTCCCGAAATGTATGCGTTTGTTTAAGCATTCCGTCAACCAAAGTCGTCTTACCATGGTCCACATGGGCAATGATTGCTACGTTTCTGATTTCAGTGATGGTCATAAAATAAAAATGACACGTCGTCAAAACGTGCCAAATGTTCCACATATTTTAACCTTTTATATTATACCTCTTGTAGGTAACATGAAGCAATTATTGGTATAATTCAATTAGATGTCTGTAAATATATTTACCCAAAAAGGATTAGAAGATATAAAAAATAAACTAGAAAAACTAGAAAAAGAACGTCCCGACACAGTAATCGCTCTTAAGACTGCCAGGGAAATGGGTGATCTATCCGAAAATGCCGCATATCATGTTGCCAGAAGTAGATTAACCAGCATAGACAGTAGGATAAGAAAGCTTAAATATTTGATTAAAACATCTAAGGTATTACCAAAATTTGCGACAAACACTATCCAGATTGATACCAAAGTGACGCTTAACCATAACGGAAAAGTGATTATATATACCATAGTAGGGTCTTACGAATCGGATCCATCTAAAGGGAAAATATCTTATATTTCCCCGCTTGGCCAACTTCTAATAGGCAAAAAAGTCGGAGAGAATGTCATATTGCCTCTACCCAATAATCCTCAGGAATATACAGTTTTAAACATAGAATAAAAAAAGTCCTTTCATCAAAATCGAACTACACCCTAATTTTTGCTTAAAAAACTATCCATTAACGCGTACTGCTTGTAGGCCCACATTTTGTATATCTATCTACTCTCATCGCAGCTTCAGCGTCTTGAGCTACTTTTAATTCTTTCTGGGATAGTTGCGGGGTTTTAGGAGATTCTTGATCTGCTGTAGATAACTGAGGTTGAGGCTGACGTTCTAAATTAACTCCTACTATTCTTTAATCACCTTCTTCTAAGAGAAAATTATAAAACAAATCAGGTGTTTTATGTATTTTCTGATGGAATGTTTTAATCTTTATCGTTATTTTTCTTTTTCTTGCTAGAAGTTTTTTCGGGATTTTTTTGGGATTTTTTTACTTTCTTATCTTCTTTTTTTTTAGGTTCTTCTGATATTATTTTTTTTTCATCAACCGGCTGTAAAAAATTGAGGATTTGATCAAGTTTAGTGTGCATCAGATTCATCTGATTTTCCATTTTTTTGTACTTTTCAGTTATTTCATTTGTACTGTAATTGCTTTTCATACCTTTTTTCTTGCCAAAACAGTCATCACAATATATTGGTTTACCGGCAGTTGGTCGGAATGGCACCTGGCATTCTTTTCCGCATTCATCACAGGTAACTTTATACAATTGCCTGCTTCGATCGTGTCTATCACAAAAATTTCGCCTATCGAAAGGTTTCTTACTATATCTGTCATTGCCATTATCTTTTTTATTTCTGAAACAATTACTGCAGTATACCGGTTTTCCTTCTGTTGGCTGAAACGGTAACTGGCAAGAATTTCCGCATTCGTCGCAGATTGCGCTATACATTTGTTTGTCATTTCTGTTATTTTTCATAGAATCTGCTGATATTATACTCTAAATCTCATAACAAACATAATTTTTTTATATTTTATTAATTATCATACTTCTTATACTTTGAATTTATTTAATAATATAATCCTATAAAACTATAGATTGATTAACTGAATGCCACGTCTAAAACCATCATAATAGCAAATCCAAGCATTGCTCCAATTGTAGCAATATCAGCTTGATTTTGTTGTGATTCGGGAATGATTTCTTCGATAGATACATATATCATAGCTCCAGCTGCAAATGCCAATGCATATGGTAATACTGAAGTTACATAAGATACTGCTATAACACCTAGTACTGCAGCTAATGGTTCTACCAGCGCGGAAGCCTGACCGTACATGAAACTTTTCAATCTGCTGAAACCTGATCTTTTAAATGGCATTGATACGGCAAAACCTTCCGGAAAATTTTGGATACCTATACCGATAGCAAGAGCTATTGCCGCATTCATGTCGGATAAATTTTGAGTGATTGCTGCAGCTCCAATTGCCACACCGATTGCCAAACCTTCGGGAAAATTATGAAGTGTAATAGCTAAAAAAAGTAGGAATGTCTTATGCCAATGTGTTTTTATACCTTCTCTTTTGGAACCGGAAAAACTACTATGTAGATGCGGTAGTATTTTATCAATTAACCATAAAATTGCTCCACCTAGTAAAAATCCGATTAAAGGAGGTAACCATTTTATAGCACCTGAATTTTCACTAATTTCGATAGCAGGAACCAATAATGACCAAAAACTTGCGGCAATCATGATTCCGGCTGCAAACCCGAGCATACCGTCAAGAAGTGTTCTGGATGGTTTACGGAATATAAACACGCCAGCAGCACCTAATGCTGTCATAAACCAGGTAAATGCCGTAGCAATCAGTGATAAACCTAATGCATTCTGCATGATAGTATTATATAGGATTATAAAAATATATTTTTAGAAAGATTCGCTATGATTATGCTTTAAAAATCCTATCATGTGGAATTAAATAATAAAATAACTTTACTTATATCCTAAAATGATTAAATTGTCCCTTTTTATTATATTTTCAGTATTTTTAAATACTGTTTTTACTTTTTCTAGGTAAGTTATAGATTGCTTCCTGTATTTTTGTAAATATGAACAATTTGAAATATATACCCCGTTTTTACTTCTTAAATGATTAAAAATCATCTCAACAAACTTCCTGGTCTGAAGTATTTTATCGGTATCACAACCAATATATAAATCACTTATTATCAAGTCAAACTTTTGATTTCTAAATCGTGTTAGATAATCAAAGGCATCAGATACTTTTATATCTAAATTTCCCCAGGAAGAAAGATTAAAATATTTTTTCCCAATTTCGATTATTTTTTGATCAAGGTCTACTCCTGTAATTTTACAATTAGAAAATTTTTTATTTATTGTTTTTATCATCGATCCTGCGCCTAATCCTAAAATTAAAACTTTATTAATATCATATTTTTTTAGATTTATATTGTTAAATGCTGTTTCTAAAATGTTTTGTGTAAATAAACCTGATTGAATGAAGTTTCCAACTTTGATTTGATAACGACCAAAATAAAACTCAATAATAATTTCTTTGTTAACTTTTGTTGATACTTTTTCGATAAAAACCGGAGAGATAAATGACCTTATATATTGAAACATCTTTGTTTTTACATCTTAACACTTTACTATATTATTGGAAATTAATTATTGAATTATTTTGAAGAAGTCAGATAAATTTAATATGAAGCTTTAAAAAGTCTAAATGAATGATTTTAAACAATATAAGTACCCCGTGCCGGATTCGAACCGGCGGTTGCCTGGCTGAAAACCAGGAGTCCTAGGCCGCTAGACGAACGGGGCATAAATAGTATTTTACATTTTTTGATAAATTTAGTCGAGTTATAAAATTACTTTATTTGTGTTTAGATCTTTTGGAGGGTTCTTTATTTAAGATTTTTTCACGAAATGATTTTAAAAGCATCCTGGCTTCATCCTGACCACCTAAACCAAACGCTAACCCAAAAGCAATTGTAAGCATAGCTACGATTCCGGTAAATAAAATTTTTACTAAGTCTGCCGCAACTCCTAATTGAGTAAGAATAATTAAAACGGTAAAAAATACAATAGAATATTTTGCGGCATTTCCCAAAACAAAAGCTTCACTCTTCCCCAACCCAGCAATACCATGTCGCACAATATTACCAATTAATTTTCCAGATATCAGTCCAATCCATCCTATAAATACAGCTACAAATACATTGGGTAAGAATAGTAATAATTGGTTTATCAATTCACCTATTTTTGGTATTTCCCACAATTCCACAGCAGACATCAAAAAAATAAAGATAATTGTCCATCTGACTAATTCTGACAAAATAGATGGCCAGATAGAGATTTCTTTTTCCTGCATTATTCCTGCTGCATCCATCCACTTTTCGATTTTTATAAATTTAAAAAATATTTTAAGAACATCTCTAAGTATTGATGCTACAGTCAAACCTATAAGCATTACCAATAATCCGGCAATAAATTTAGGAATATAAGAACTGATAATCCAACTTAATGTCTGCCAAACCTGACTTATGGTATTCTGAAATAAATTCATACTTATAATTATAATACTTCATCTCTTAATTTCAAATTTATGTATAAGCTACGGACATATTCGACATTCCCTCATGTGAAATTATGTAATCTATA
>CAYUNW010000007.1:31355-45828 GCA_964446235.1 uncultured Gammaproteobacteria bacterium | reverse complement strand
TAACGACAACTGATTCCCTAATACCGATTTTAATTTGCCGGTTTCTTCACAATTGTGCCTCTTACCAGTCTCATCGTATCTTCGCGTCTTGGATCAATGACGATATCCGCCTGGATATAGTCGCCCTTTTTCAGGGCGTTGAAACTGAAGGCTGTTTTTTGACTGTCTTTTTCGTCATATACCTCGATTTTTACCAGGTCATGCTTGGAAAAAGTCAGATTGACTGGCTGGAAATCCTTGACTAGGACAAGATTGACATAAGATTGCAACCCATATTCGGTGGTACTGTCTTTGTAGATAATGTCTTTGATCCTGCCGTTTATTTTATACGATAGGTTAAGCTCGTCGAAACCTCCAACCATTGAGGGGTTGGTGATGTAGTTGATGTTGTTTTTGTAGGTAGCGTTGGCGCGAAATCCGGGGAGATCCTCTATACAGCTTGATATGCAGATCTGCCGGTCCTCAATATCTTCTTCGCTTGGCAGTTTACAGAAAAGTTCATATCTGTTTTTTTGAAAATAGGCATAAAAATAGTAAATCCCCTGAAGGAATATCACCACTAGGGCGAATACGAAGAAGGCTTTAAGTCTTTTGTGCTGTCTGGCTCTTTCCATATTCTAATTGATTTATATAATATTTAAATGATTTTTGCTATTTTTTATTTCAGTACATATATAGTTGCTTCTTCTTTGTCATAAATAATTTTCAAAACATTCGGATAGAGGTATCCGGCGGTATATATAGGTTTTTCTTCCGGTCCCTGGAAAACCAGGTCAATTTTATTACCCAAAATGAAGTCTTTGGCTTCCTGGTCGGTCATTTTCCCTTCAAAAAATTTCCATGCCTGTAACTCTTTTTCCTTATAGTTATAGGTGTAACCGAAGTGTCCGATGAAGCTCCTGGTATGGGTGAAGGCCGGCAGATAGTTGCCGGAGTAGAAAGTGGAAACGGCAACGGATTTTTTGGGAAAGTAGGAATCGATGAATTTGAAAGCGTCAAAAAGCCGGTTGTCGAAATAGACATTACCAAATATCGGCCAGTACTCCTTCTGTTGGTCTTTGATGCCCCAGGAGAGAGCAGGGATGGAGAAGTAGGCAAAGATGATAAGTACAACAACATTTATACCAAATGATAGTAATTTATGGGTCCTGTTTTTCGTTACCCCCACCGTGTGCTTGCTCCAAGTTTTCGCTGCGGCGCGCGTTGGGGCTCTCCCACTCGAATCACCCGTTCTAAAAATAAATGTACTTATTAATGATTTGATAAATGCCAGCCCCCAGGAAGCAAGTATAGCAAGCGGCAGGTAAGGGACTCCTTGTATCAGGCGGATGTTGGAGATATTTAGCATTTTGGCAAAGGGGATGAGAAGAAACGGAGCGAAAAACCAGCTTGATACAAGGATATTTTCAAATTTCAGGCTTAGAAGAGCATAAACCAATCCCAACAAGGAAAGCGGGAAAAGTATCCCTAAGGCTCCGAAAAGCTCTTTATCTAGCGGGAATTGGAGGTTTTTCTCCCACTCTATATACTGGCTCCAAGGGAAGCCTTTTTGGGTTTGGGAAAGCATAATGAGAAGAAATACCCCTCCTGTCACTACCAGACCGATAAAGCTTAGAGAGAATTTGGGTATTTTGAACTTTCGCAGTTTGTTGTCCTGCAGATTTTTCAGAAGCGTGAATACCGTGACCGCAACGGGCAAGGATATAATGAGGATAAAAAGACTGGGTGTATGGACATAGGAAAGAAGCAGAAAAAATAAGATCAAAGCACCGAACGTAAGACGGGAAGATTTGTTTACATATCTAATTATGAAAATTATGGAAAGCACCAGAAACATACTACCGAACATATGATGTGGTAGGTAAGCAGCCCTGCGGATGGCATCCATGCCGGTCCACCAGTACATCAGGGGTACTTGGTCTATCTTTTCGGTCAGGGCGACCGTATGCATGAGAGGCGAGGCGAAAAGGAAAAAAAGATAGGTCAGGTTTGGGTGGGGGGTTTTGAGCATCCTGATAAGAAGATACGCTGTCAAAAACGTGCCAAACCCAAATATTATTCTGGCAATATGGTACATAATGGCATAAGGGATATTGAGTGTTTTAGCCAGTTTGCCAAGTAGCACAAAATAGGAAAAAATTATCGACGGTTGGTGTGTTTCGGTAGTGTAAGGATCACTTGTCAGAAAGTCTCCCTGGCCACCCTGGTTCATTAGAGCCTGGTAAAAGAAAAAGTCTTGGACGTTGTTGTGGATATAGTAGTAGGTACGGCCTTGGGGTTGGCGAATCTTGATATAGACGTACATGGGGTAGAGGTTTAAACCTAGGATGAAAAGAGTGGAAACCAGAAAAAAAAGCCAGTTTTTAGCTTTAAAAAGTGTAGAAAAAACTCTTTTGGCAGACTTCATAAATATGATATGACAATATTACAATATTTTTTTCAAAATTGTAACGGAAAAACTACAGGCAAGTACAATTTCTTGACAAATTGATTTGGATATATTATCCTGTACATATATGTACAGGATAACTCAACTACTCAAGGAGGGCAGACAGCTTTTCCATACTGATGATCTGGCTCTTTTGTGGGGTATTACAAATAAAAATACACTTCATACGACAATCAGCCGCTATATTGCAAAAGAGATTTTATATCCGATTCATAAAGGGTTTTATTCCGTGAAACCGATAGCTGATATTGATAAGTATGCTCTTGCTCAAGGATATCTTCATCGCTATATGTATGTGAGTTGTGAAACGATTCTTGCTTTACACGGGGTAATATTTCAAAAAGGCAGTCAGGTGACGCTGGTTTCCGGTGTATCCGTAAAATTTAGCCTAGCCGGTGAAAATTTCCTGGTCAGGAAGCTGGCCGATAAATATCTGTATAATCCATATGGTGTAGAGAATGATAATGGGGTTTTGAAGGCTAGTTTGGAAAGGGCTGTTGCCGATATGCTTTATTACAACCCAAAATACCATTTTGATAATGTGTTGGCAATCGATTTTAAAACAGTGAAAAAAGTACAGAAGGAGGTTTATAGTATATGATTTTACCAAGTCCACAGGATGCTATTCATCGGGCATATATGTACCGGATGCTTTCGGCTATGTTGGACGAGCCGCAAATCTCCCAAAAAATTTACTTCAAAGGGGGGACATGTGCGGCAATGCTTGGGTATCTGGATAGATTTTCGGTAGATCTGGATTTTGACCTGAAAGAAAAGGCAGATAAAAAAACAATCCATCATCAGCTTTCAAAAATATTTTCCGGACTTGATCTAGTTGTGAAACAAAAAGCCCGCAATTCTTTGTTTTATGTTTTGCAGTACCCGCAAAAAACAGGCAGAAACAATATGAAACTCAGTGTTGTGGATTCTCCTTTTAAATCAGGTATCTACAAACCGGAGTTTCTGACTGAGATAAACCGCTATGCAGTATGCCAGACAAAAGAGACGATGTTTGCCCATAAACTGGTGGCAATTTTGGATAGATACAATAGATACAAAACAATAGCCGGAAGGGATATCTATGATGTACATCATTTTTTTATCAGAGGATTTACTTATAATAGTAAATTGATAAAAGAAAGAACCAGGATGGAGGTTTACAAATACTTGGCAGTTTTGCAGAAATTCATAAGTGAAAAAGTAACCGACAAGCAAATTTCCCAAGATCTCAATTTCCTTTTACCACCTGAAAAATTCAAAAAAACAGTGAAAATTCTAAAAAAAGAAGTTTTAATGTTTCTTCAGAACGAATTAACAAATCTAAAAAAAGTTAAAGAGTAAGTCTTATAGAGATAAAAAGGATATTTCTAGCTTTGTAGATTTCGGAAAATATTTTTCTGGCAGACTTCATATGTTTTATAAAGATTATCTTACACTATTTTTTCCAAAATTTAAGACTCTTTTTCTACAGGAGAAACTGGATAAAAAATAAATCCGGCAATATAGCCAATGCTCCACCCGAAAAACCAAGCTAGGAAGGTATTTAAATAAACATAATGAGGAGCATTTTTATCTTTGATTTGTAAAAAGAAAGATGCTCCCAGAAGCCCGAAACAGAAAATTATCAAAGGTAAGACCTTTATGATTGGAGTAAGCGGAGAAATTAAGATGAAAATATAAACCGATAATAGAAGTGTTGGGATATGATGAAACCAACGTGCCATTTTGGGATGCATTTTAATCGCCTGAGCACGTCCTACTGCATATCGGAATGCTTGAATGAGAATTTTTTTGTATGTTGGACGGCGATAATGGTCAACAACCACATTTGGTGTGAATAGAATCTTGTATCCTTTTTTGATAATTCTATAATCTAATTCTTCATCTTCGCATGTAATCAGAGTGGGGTTGAAATTTTCTACGTCCAGAATAGCTTTTTTTCGATACATTACATTACATCCTGGATTATGAAATATTTCTTGAATTTTTGTTCCCTGAAATCCATATCTGGCTCCAGGACGTGTGAGAAACAAAGTGGCGGCGCCAATCGCTTTAGCAGTTTTTGTATCATTTTTTGGTGTGATATTTGGACCTCCAACAGAAGCAATTTTACTGTTTGTAAATTCTCTTAATAATCCTTTCAGCCAATTTTTTGAAACGATACAATCTGCATCTGTGAAGGCAATATATTCTCCTTGAGCTTTTTCTACCCCGATTTTGCATCCGGCTCCTCTAATTTGTGCCGGATTCTGATATACCTTCGCACCGTATTTTTTGGCAATTTTTACTGTTTTATCGGATGAATTGCCATCGATAACGATTATTTCCAGTTTGTTTTTGGGATAATCAAGTTTTTTTAAAGATAAGAAAAGCTTCGGTAAGTTTTTTTCTTCATTATGGGTAGGAATAATTATTGTGATTATCTGATTATTCACTTTTTAATACTTGATAGTATTCTGTTTCCCAGAATTTGAAATTTAAATATTTCTCGCTGATATATGCAATAGGGTAAGTAATTATTTGGAATCCATAATATACTTTTTTTCCAAAAACATAAAGCAATGTATTTGAGATTACCATTAGCAGTTTAAAAGGCATCGAATAAATTGACTTTCTTGATACTGATTTAAATTTAGAGGTAATCAATGAAAAATCGTTATCATCTAGACTAGTTTCTGATGAGGTGCTGGATGCAGAATACCTGTTTTTTAACTTGTTGAAGATGTTTTTAACAGTACTTAAGGCTAGCTCGAACATATCTGCAATTGGAGAATTGGAGCGATCCAAATAGCAAAAAGTACCGTTCTTTTTTAGAACTCTCTTTATTTCGTTTAAGCCAGCAGGCAAAACTCCTTGAATTTTCAGATGATGGAGTATTCCCGTAGCTATAACCATATCAAAAGAATTGTCTTTGTACGGCAGTTTATGGGCGGAAGCAGTATTGTATTTTAAATTAGGGTAATTTTTGAGGGCGATTTTTTTCATTTCTTTGGCAAAATCAGCGCAAACTACTTGGCAGTTCAGTTTACTTTCTAATTCTGCCGCAAAATCACCAACTCCAGCTCCCAGATCCAATATTTTTGCCTTTCTTTTTACTGTAAAATACTCAATCATTTCCTGCTGGAGGATTTTTTTATAGGGAGATGCTGCTTCGATTTCATAAAATGAAGCATTTTTGTTCCAGTCTGCCAGATCTTTTAGGTAGATTTTCTTGTTCATTTTAAAGCAGTATAAACATATTTAGGTTCGATTATCTCAAGTATTGGCCATATAGCTTTCCGGTATTTTATGAAGGGATCTCTGGGACAGGTGATATATTTTATTTTTTGGATATTTACAAAACCAGTTTCTTTTAAAAGTCTTTTCATCGTCCAGGTGTTGAAATAATTTTCTTCATAATCGCCTCTGATATAGATCATCCAGATGCCGTAAGGATTCCATCTTTTAGTATCAGCAATAATAATTTGACCGCCTTTTTTCAAGATCCGTTTAATTTCTTTCAAAGCTAATTTGATATCACTAACATGACTTAAGGATTCGTTACAAAAGACTGTATCAAATGAATTGTCTTTAAAAGGAGTGTCTTGCCCATTGGCAACCAAAGCTTTGATATTTCTGATATTGATGCGGGAAAGAAGTTTGTTGAAGATACTGATTTTTTCCTTATCCAAATCGATAGCGGTGATTCTTTTTATTTTATGTGAAAGAAGGATGGATTCTATACCAAATCCGCAACCATAATCCAAAACGTGAGTACCAAACTTAATTTGATCTAGAAACATTTTGATAAAATTTTCCCAAAGTGATATGTTTTTAGTTCCGATTTCTTCATCTATATAATCCCAGAACTTTTTTCCATATTCTCCAATAATTACATTTTTGTCTTGGTGAATAATTGGTCTTAAGTTATACATTTGTATAAATTAAATAAATATAATTACTGAACTATAGCTATTGTTAAGAAGTGTGTCAATAGAATTTTTTAGGAAAGAGCAGGTTTGGAAGTGTGTTGAAGGCATCTTTACTTAATCTGACAAACTCATCGAGAGAGTTTATATTTTTGACAGTTCTAGCAATATATGTCGGTGAAAAATATATTTGTCTTAAGAAATTGAAACGCCATTCAGACAGATCTTGTCTTGAAAGGTGCGGATAGTCAATATCTCCAGATTTGCTCATATGCCCTTTTTTCTTCAAATCATTATAAAGAATAGTTCCCGGATGCGGTTGAGGAATAAATACCTGATAACCTTCAATTTTAAGGCTTTTTGCCCAATTTATAGTATCCTGGATTGTTTCTTTGGTCTCTCCAGGTAGTCCTAGTATGAAGTCTCCATGTATACGTAGTCCTGCTTTTTGTGCGTCTTGAGTGAATTTCGTCATAGTGTCTCTTTGTGTACCTTTTTTGATGTTCTTGATAATATTCGCCTGCGGTGTTTCATAGCCAACGTGTAAGAATCTACAGCCGGACATTTTCATCATTTTCAAAGTTTCCAAGTCAACATCGGCCTTGACATAGCAGGACCAGTTCATTTTAATTTTGTGTTTTATAATCAGCTCAGAAATTTGCCTAGCTCTGAGTGTAGGCAGCATATCATCCTGGAAAAAAACTTCTTTGACAAAGGTTAATTCTTTTTTTATATATTTTAGTTCTTCTACGACTCCATCCAAATTTCGCATGCGATAATGGGCGCCTTTGTGGATGGTTTGCGGCCAGAGACAGAAGGTACATTGGTTCCAAGCACATCCTCTTGCAGTGAACATATCAATGTATGGATGAAGTAAGCTTGCTTGTGTATAGTTTTTTATCGGTAGAAATTGTTTATATATACTTGTAACAAAAGGAAATTTATCTAATTGGGTAGGCGTAAGGAATTGTCTTTCTCCGGTAAATACAATTTTTTTGCCGTTACGATATACCAAGCCTTTGATATCTTTTTTCTTTTTACCATTGGCAAGATCAAGTACAACATCGTCAAATTCTCTTTTTACAACCATGTCCAGTCCCTTTGAGTCCTTTAGCATTTTTTCTGGATTAGAAGCGCACCAAGGTCCTACCAGGACTACCTCACATCCAGTCTTTTGTTTAATTTTATTTCCAATTAGCACATCGGAAGAAAAGCTCTGATGCGATACATATAAAACCAATAAATTTGGTTTGAAATCGCGTGCTACTTGATAAGTTTGACCGGGAGAAAATTTTTCTACCACCGCATCAACTAGTTTTACATCATGTCCGTGTTTTTGTAACCAGCCTGTTGCGTATCCCAAAAATATCGGATACCAATTACTTCCCGATATTGGTAGCCATGTACAACGTGCAGATCGGATGAAGTTTGTCAAATAAGGAGGATTAAGCAGTAATACTTTCATAGAATATATTCTAATTTATTTTTCATAATAAACAACTAGAATTTAAATATCAAGTACTATTTTAGTATCAGTTAATTTTATTGTTTTCTATTAGGCTGAATAAAAATGTAGAAGATATTATCTGTATGCCTACAATTCCAAATCCCAAAGCCAAAATAAACTCCCTTTCTTTAGCCAGTTCCTTAAATCCGCTTGTAATCCAGGTATAAACTATTTCTCCGATTATTCCTAATGCTACAAAAAAGAGCACAAGTCCGATAAGGAGTAAGTTTTTCAGATTGGCATATTTAAGGATGAATCTGGATATCAGTCCGCCGGAGATATTGAGGGAGTAGGTAGTATAAAGTCTGGCAAAGATGCCTGTGAGGATGATATGAGTACCTAGAACTGCAGCAAAAACACTGGCAATCATGGTATGGATATCAAGCATCAGAATTTTTCCAATCCAGTATGGTCCGGGTAGCAGTATGATAGTTCCCAAAGTTCCGAAAAAAAGAAGCAATAAACCCGGCAGGATGAAGGCGTATGTTGGTGAGTAGATCATGATGGAGAGTAAGTGTCTGGAAGCGTCTTTGATGGGTGAAAGCTTGGAAATGCCTTGTCGGCGGAAGTAGTTTATCGGAATTTCTGACATATTTAGCCTTTGTCCGATAGCCTTGATAAGCATTTCCGAAGCAAACTCCATACCTTGGCTTTTCAACCTCATTTTGACAAAAGCCTCTTTGGTAAAAGCCCGGTAGCCGGTTTGGGAATCGGAAAGATTGCAGCCGTAAAATATATTTATCATTTTGGTAAGTATTGGAGTGCCCAAATAACGGTGCAAAAAGGGCATTGATTTGGTGTGTATTTTTCCCTTAATTCTGGAACCCAAGACTAGATCAACTCCGCTTTCCAATTCTTTTATAAATCGGGGTATTTGGGAAAAATCATATGTTCCGTCACAATCTCCCATGATGATGAAGTTTCCTTTGGCAGATCTTATACCTTTCATAAGGGCTGCTCCATATCCCTTGTGCGGTTCTTTGACGATCCTCACCCTTTTTTTCCTGACGACTTTGAGAGATCTGTCGGTAGAGCCGTTGTCGGAAATAATGATTTCCGTCCTGTAGCCTTGTTGATGTAATTTGACAAGTGCTGTTTTAGCTTTATCAATACAAACACCAATGGATTTTTCTTCATTTAGGCAGGGCATGATAACGGAAATAGAGGGAGATTTCACGAGGACATTATAACAGGTTAGGTAAGACAAGTAACTCGTCTCTGGAGTATAATTGGGAAAATTTATCAAAGGATAAAGTAAAATATTCGATAAGGTTATGCGTCAAAAGTCTATAAATAGCCGGGTTTTGATTACAGGTGGAGCAGGATTTATTGGAAGTAATCTTGCACATAAATTAGTAGAATTAAAAGCAAAAGTAACTATATTGGATGCATTTTTACCACCTTATGGAGCAAACCTTTTTAACCTATATGGAATCAAAAAAAATATTAAACTCATTCGTGGAGATATTCGATCTGTACAGACAGTAGAGAAAGCAGTGAAAAATCAGGATATCGTCATACATCTTGCAGCACAAACAGGTAGAACCATCTCGATGTCCGATCCGAATTTAGATACCCAGATAAATGTAGTCGGCACCCTTAATCTTTTGGAAGCTATACGAAAACTAAAACGGAAACCAAAGCTGATTTTTTCCAGCTCGCGGGGAGTATACGGCAAACCGCAAAAGCTTCCGGTAGATGAAATTACTCCAACTAATCCGGTAGATATATACGGAACAAACAAATTAACAGCTGAAAAGTATTGTCTTTTATATAGTCAGCTATACTCAATTCCTACAGTTATATTTAGGCTAAATAATATTTATGGTCCAAGATGCCAGATAAAAAGCAATCACTACGGAACTTTAAATCTGTTTGTTGCGTATGCGCTGGTAAACAAGCAAATACCAATTTATGGTAGAGGTGATCAAACTCGTGATTTTTTATATATAGACGATGTAGTAGATGCGATAATAGTTGCCTGTCAGAAAGAAAAGCTATCCGGTGTTTATATGCTTGGATCCGGATACGAACATAGTATATTAGAAATTATCATGATTTTGAAAAAACAATTCCCGTTGATAACATATAAATTTATAAAATATCCGCCAGGACTTAATGAAATCGACCCAAAAAAATTCCGGTCAAAAAGCAATAAATTCATGAAGATTTCCGGATGGAAACCAAAAATAGAATTTGAGACAGGAATCTGGAGAACAGTAGATTACTACAGAGCGAATATAAAAAAGTACTTATAACATCACGCTTTTTTGTGGATGGATTCTATTTCACTTTCATCCAAAACACACTTCTTTTGGAGGAGGGGATTTTGTATTTTTTCAGCACACGGAAATATTTGCCGAATTCACTTAGGAAATTTTTCTCGTTATAGTCGGCAAATATATCTTCTCTTGCGGCAATCATGCTGTGGGCACGAGTATCCTCTTTAGGAACAAATTCTATTATCAGGTTTTTGCAGATTTTCGAAAAATATGAGGCTATTTTTTCAAACGGAAGATTATAGGTGATCGTCAGATGATGCACCAGGGCAAGAGCTAGAGCCGTGTCCGCCGGACCCCTATCGGTAAGCGAGTCTCTTTCACAGTTTTCCCATCCCAGAGAAGGAGAAGGATTGGCCAGGTCCATCACTAAGGGAAGTATATTATTGTTTTTCTTTCCTTGAGATTGTTGATACAGATTGTTTACAGCCAGAGGGTCTATATCCATTGCTACGATAAAAGAACTATAACGGCTGGCTAGATATGAGAATTCACCGATATTTGCTCCCAGGTCCCAAAGGGTTTTTGGTTTAATTTTGGATAGAATCGATGCTACAAACTTTTTTTTACTTTCAAATGATTGCTTGGTATAGTTGGTATCCTGATAATATTTGCTCCAGGCGGATTTGGGTTGGGATAATTTGAGATTGGAAATCGTATTATAGAGATTATCCAGAATTGCCAATAAACCTTTCTTGTCCACACGGGATTTCCTGTCCTTTTCAATTGCATGTGTTAAGCTTTTCTGGGCAAGTGCATTGAGATGGATATGGCTAAGTATACCTAAATTCAAACGGCTTGAAAAAGGCAGGAGTTTACTCGTCAAGTCCAAAGGAATCCCGTCCAGATATATCCGCAATAGCCGGTTCAATCCGATGTCTTTGTATGTCATAAGAGTGAGGGGTGCCAGGAAATGCCGGCAGAATTGCCGGTAAGCTGTCCAAGGCTTACTTTCTGGGTAAATTTCAAATGAAAGAGTATCGATAAAAATTGGCCGTCCTTCTAAAAACTGGATATTGAAGCCTGATGCGTCTTTGAGGGTCATGCCATATCCAAGAGCGGTTTTTTGGATTTGAAGTGTAGTCAGGGCAGCGTCTTTGAGCATGTCAAAGCTCCATTCGTAAGGATAGGAAAGGAAGGGGATTTCATCCGGTTTGATGACTTTGTAGGTATTTTTATCTTTCGGTTTGAAAGTAGTTTCTTTGTGGGGGATGAGCAAATTTTTAGATACCAAGTCTTTGTAAAGGCCGGATTTTATAAGTTTTTCATAGTGGGGTTGGTATATTTTATTTATTTGGCGGAAAAGCAGATTGTTTTTTGTAAATACAAAACCGCTGGGGTCTTTGTAGGAAGAGGAAACCTTATTTGTTTGCCGGTTCATTTTTCTTATTTTTTCCGGGTAGGAATTTGGTGAAAAATCCTTTTATATCTCTCCAAAACATGCGTACAGTGATGATGACGCCAAAAAGGAAGGCAAGTAGGGATTGCAGAAAGAAACTGCCGGAGCCGGGGTCTAGGTAGGCATGGGCGGTAGAAGGAGAAAGTAATTGGTAAAGCGATAAAACCAATAGGATTTTGATAAAAAGTTTATATTTTTGCATATGAATCTTATGTCGGGTATTAGTATAGCAGATATTTTTCATTTTTTGGCATTACAGATTTTACTAGTTTATGAGTTTCGCATTTTCAGAAATTAAGGGGTCCTGCCGCTTGCGTTTCCCAATAGTTATCCCTAAAGCTTTAGGGGCCCATCTATTGGGAAGCCCTCGTTCGCGTCACCCCTTATAGAAACGAAAAAGTAAGATAAGGCTGGTATAAATGTTAAAATGATACTGTTTTTATGTGGAAGAAAGTTTTGCCTATTTTGCCGATAGTTTTACTGATTTTTATAGTCGGTAAGTTTTATGTAAATATCCCTTTTTGGGACCAGTGGGATTTCGTACCTTTGCTAGATAAATTTTATCTGGGGAGTTTGCGCTTTTCCGATTTATGGGCACAGCATGGACCGCACCGGATTATCATCCCCAAAATGGTGATGCTTTTTCTGGCAGTCAACAGTAGTTGGAATATCTTTTATGAGTTAATTGTAAATATTATTTTGGCAATTGGTATATATCTGACTATCTACTTTCAAGTAAATAAATTGTTCAAAAAATCGGAAAGTAAATACATGCTACTTTTTTTCATATCATTGATAGTTTTTTCCCTTTCTCAATGGGAAAATTGGCTGTGGGGTTGGCAGATGCAGATATTTATATGTGTATTGGCATGTCTTTTGGGTTTGCAACTCATATCGACCAAACAGGTAAGTTTTTATCGGTACTTAAGTGCTGTCTGTGCCGGTTTTATAGCAACATTTTCGTTTTTCAACGGACTTTTATATTGGCCCATAGGCTGGTGGATTTTAGTGAAACATTATAAGCCAAGAGTTTACAAATTGATTTGGTTTTCAATTTCAGTATTTATTTTTTTGGCATATTTTTATGGATATCAATTAGATGATGTGAAGGGGGGCGGGAGTATTGGTTTGGATTTGGGGTTAAATTATCTTTTATATCCATTTGCTTTTCTGGGAGCGCCTTTATTTAGTTTTTCGCCACCTTTGGCTATCATTACCGGTCTAGCCGGGTTGGTATCAATATTTTTATTCGTTAGAAAAAATGGAGAGAAAAATATCCGTAATTTCCCGATTTTTTTGGTAGCTTTGATGATATTTTCATTTTGTTCAGGCATTTTGACATCTTTGGGCAGGGCAAAGCTGGGATTGCTTCAGGCGATCAGTTCGCGTTATATCACCTTCGGCAGTCTTTTCTGGATTGCTTTGGTTGTGTTTTTGTATTGGAAAAGGAAAGAAGTGAAATATGCAAAAATCATAATGCTTTTGATCACGGGTTTGGTAACTGTAAATTCTTTTTATCGCATCAAAACAATTATCAGACAAAGTAATTTTCTGTCGGAGGTGAGGGAGAATATACTTTCTGGCAAACCGGTAAATCCGGAAAAAATCTACCATAATCCCAAAATGATTGAGGGCAGATTGGAAACATTGAAAAAATACAAACTGTCTCTGTTTGCAGAGTGATATCCTATGATGGTCTTACTACCGGTAAGAATGGATCATTTTACCTTGTCGGTAACATCTAGGAAACTGTAGGGCTTTTGGAAGCTGTAATGGGCATAAGTTTTGTCTTCAAGCATTTGGAAACTATCATTGAAATAAAGATTGAAAATCAATCTGAAAGTATTTACCGGGCTTATTGATGGATAGAGATTCTTGTCCTTGTAAAAAGGAAGATGGTAGGCGTTTAGAATCATGGATTTTTCCTTGAGTTCATCGGCTGTAGCTTTTTGCATTTCTAAGTAATAATGCTGTGCATACAGTCTTTCAAAATAAGGTCCTTCATCAGCCTGGATGATGATTATCGGGTCGTTTTTGGAATTAGAAAGTATAGTATTGACGATGTCTTTATATAGAGCGTTGGCATAGGTGTACATATTTTTCCGTAACTCCGGTAGGTCTTTTTGTTTCTCTTCATAATCAGTCTGATAATTGCCGTACTGGTCGAATACAAATGGGGTATGGGTGAGAAAAAGATGGGCAAATACGAATTTCGGGCCTTCGATTTTGCTGTATTCTTTGAGGTAATTGACCTGATTGGTAATCAATTTATGATGGACTTTGCGGAATTGCGGATCATAGTTTTGGAAGAACAGCTTCAGCAGAGGATGTACAAGAGTCGTCTCTAAGAATTTTTCCATAAACTCGTCATTTGCCATACTTTCTTCAAAGATGTAATTTACATCGGCGTTTGTGCCTTTTTTGGTCGGATAGTAATTGGATCCGATATGGACATATTTATAGCCTTTGTCTTTGAGGTATTTCACAACACGGTTTTCCAGAATTAACTGGTATAAAGGATTTTTATCGGTGGAATTTTTATCGATTTTTGCCGTGTAACTGTCCAGATAATTCATATTGAGGCTGGAAGCCAGAGATAGGCTGGTTATCAGATAATTGGAATTACTGTCGTCGGCGATGTAGAAACTCTTTTCTTTGAGGTAATTTATAAAATCGCTATTATCAAATCCGTAAAACTTCTGCAATGATTTCTGGCTTGGGTATCTTTCGGCGATGATATAGTAGATATCCGGAGCATAATCCAAATCATTTTTCGGTTTGGGAGCGTAACTGGGGATGTCGGAAGGGTTGCTTTCCAACATCTGTAATTCGCCTGTTTTTTTGAAAGTTAAGGCAAGCTGGAAAATGATTATAACTGTTAATGCTATTGAAAATATATTGAAAAGGACGGTGATTTTTTTCATTTTTCTT
>CAYUNW010000007.1:25793-31345 GCA_964446235.1 uncultured Gammaproteobacteria bacterium | reverse complement strand
GATTATCACGATGGATAAAACACCCATAATCAGAAGCCACAAGGGGAAAAATATAAGGTCATAAATTTCCTTGAATTTTTCCGGTTTGTTGGTCTGAATCAGATTGGATAAATGTCCGTAAGAGAAAAACAAAATAACAAAAAGACTAGTTATTATTCCTGATTTGAATCTGTCGGCAAGAATTTTTTTTAAAATTAAATATAGTATAGAAACAGCCACTAATATAAAAAAAAAGCGGTAGTAAAACCACTTCCAAACTCGTGCTGCTAGAGTTGTGGTTGAAAAAAAACAGCAACGGATAGACAGAGATCAGAAACGGGTGGGCGATGATGATGCGGGGAATTTTGAATTTAAGTTTCATAAAAATTATATGGACTGATTATAAAAAATATACTTTGAAATATACAGTATAAAGTTATCATTGGAAAGGACATAATTCCTTTCAGTAATAAGTTTTCAGTAGTCGGTAATCAGTGTTCAGTGGTCAGTTGTCGGTTATCAGTTATCAGTTTTTGGGAATCCCTCACTCGTGTCACCCGTTGATAAAAAAACATGTTTGTTGTTATTTGTTAAATGTTATCTGTTATCTATTTTCGGTACGAAAATTCCCACTTCCACCTGCATTTCTTCAAAAAGCTTTTTGTCCAGAAGTTTGAGATTTGTATCGTTTTCCACCGTCTTTACGTTTTCCAGCGTCCATTCGTTGAAGAGGCGATAGTCGCGGGTATAGAAGCGGGAGGAAGGCAGGACTTTGATGGTAATGATGTAGCGGTCATAGTGGTCTTTGGGGTACAACCCTTTTTCTTTGGCCAAAGAAAGCATGAGGAAACTATAGTCAGGAGCAAAATCGTTTGCTCTTCCGACGATTTCGTAAGGCTTATCCAGGTTTATTTTGGAAGCGAGATATTTATAGACATCGGCAGGCTTTTCAAACGGTTCTTGAGGGAGTGCTTTTGGCCATTTGGAAGTATCATATTCAAACCAGAGATCATGAAAATCGGTTTGGTTAAATACGGCAGTTTTATTGAAATATGAAGCAGTTCCGTATATTTTTTGAGGTAAAAAAGGTATCTCATAAAAGATTATTACAATAATTGAAGCAATGAGAATATATTTTAAATATTTGGATTGTTTTCCTTTGGTATTGCGGATAATTTTTGATAATAAATCAGAATAGATAGTTCCGGCCAGAATAAAAAGGAAGGGGATACAGGTCATGATAAACCTTTCTTCCAGGTTGATGATGTGTCTTGCTGTGATGATGATATTTGGAAGGATAAAAAAAAGGAGCAGCCGGACATAGCGGTTTTGGAAATAGAAAAATGATATCAAAATAGATAAAAGCAACAGACTGCCTATAACAACATTTGCAGAATACATATAAAGAATTGCCCGTGGGTAAAAAAGCAGATATCCTGTGGCGTCTGACAATCCTTCCGTCAAAGACCAGGGGTTTTTGAGGTCAAAGATAAACCTGGCAAGTTTATTGGTAGGAAATAGTATCCAGGCAGATGCAATTGCTACAAAAGGAGTGACGATGAAAGAATAGTCTTTCAGATGTTTCAATTTGGATTTTTGTGCGAGTAAAAATATCAAATCCAGAGTGATTCCGATAGCTATAAGTATCGAATAATAGTACTTGATAAAAAACAATAGTGTAAGCGATAGTGAAGAGAGCAGGGGAAATACAAGACTTTTTTTATTTTTCACTTTTATATAAAGAAAAACCGTCAGTAGTGAGAAGAAAATTCCGTACATTTCCTTCATGGAAATTACGGAATAGAAAAGTATTGCCGGGGAGGTGATAAAAAGTATCAACGGTATAAGTTGGTTATAACTGGTTTTTTTTGAACTGATAGATTTAGTTATCTGAGAAACCAGCATTGATGATAAAAAGAAAAAAATCAAAGTTATGGTTCTGGCTCCACTAATCGTATAGGATATGGCAGAAAAAGGCATACCCATCAGCCAGGATTGGAGCGGGGGATGCCCGAATTGCTCCAAAGTAAGCCTGAAAAAGTATGAAAAGTCCAGATTATGCAGTGCTTGTGATATTTTGTAAGCATATGCCAGGTATACGGATTCATCCCAGTTGACATTTGCTTTTAACAGTAGGAATTTATATGAAAAAAGTGACGCCAATAAGGATAAAATCAGGGCAAAAATCATAATGTATTTATATTATAATAAAATCCAAAATCATATATCCAAGATCAACAAATAATTTTTGTCATTTGGATTTTGTCATTATAATTTATGTTTATCAAATATCATAAAGTAATACTGGAAGCTATCATTGCCGTATTCCTTTCTCTTTTGCTTTTTTTCTTCACCTACTATCCGATATATTTAAATTACCGGAAAGCCCCACCTGTCATGCACTATTGGGGCAACGTCAACTATCCGATAGATCCTTTGGGTAATCTTTTCTCGGTTTTGGAAGGTAAACTCGGCCATTGGAGGCGTACTTCCAAAGTGACATCCACCATGCCAAGTAGTCCTCAATTTGTCCGTACGGAGTATATACTTGTCGGGCAGTTTGCCCGTCTTTTCCGGCTTGACCATGTGTTTGCCTATCAACTGACCAAAGTGATGTTATCGATGCTTGCGATGATAGTCATCTATTTTCTCTTATGCAGAATTTTCCGCCGGATATCATTCCGGCTTACAGCATATGCGCTGGTGCTTTTTGCTACGGGATTTTCTCCGCCGAAAGTGGGATTATGGAAAATAGCTACAGAAATGCCTTTTGATGCATTGGTTTTCTTCCGGCTGACTTTTGCGGCGCATCATTATCTTTTGGCAACCATAACCAGTTTGGTCAGTATCTATTTTCTTCTGAAAGCCTGGGATAAAGGCCGATTTGGCAAGGAAATCATCTTAGCAATATTTTTCGGACTGATCGCTTGCCAGTCGTATTCGCCGGGGTTGGTATTGGTTTTCCTGTCGTTTGCTGTATTTGTTTCATTTTATACTTTACGGGAATATGTGGAAAAAAGACATTGGGCTTTTACCAAATCCAGGATTATTCTAGCAATTTCTTATGGATTGTCAGCTCTGCCTGTTTTGTATTATCGTCATCTGACACAGTTTTGGGATATGAATACGATTGCCCGGACGGAGAAAATGGTATCATTCAACCTCTTGCCCCAGAATTATTTCTATACCATAGGACTGGTTTTGGTATTTGTCATCGTATCCATCTGGCCGATATGGAAGAAAGGAAAATCACTGTCGCTTTTTTTCCTTTCAACTGCCATAGTCCATCCGGTAGCCGTATTTTTGATAGCTCCGATTATCGGTATCAATAACACCCGGTTTTATATGACGTATTATTTTGTGGCTTTGGGGATAATAGGCGCTTATGGAGTGGAGTATCTGGCGCGTCTGATAAGCGCAGCCTTAAAATTGAGAAAGTTTAAGTATCTTTTGATTCTATTTTTCTTAACCGTCATCTTCTCGTCAAGTTTTCTGACTTACCAGATAAACAGCGGCAATCTGAATGTGTGTTTCTGCAATAAGGAAGAATATATATTCGGCTATCCCTTCAAAACAGAAATGGATGCATTCCGCTGGCTTGCACAAAATACCAAAGAAAAGGATATTGTGCTTTCCGGAGGTTATGCCGGTATGATGATACCCTCATTTGCCGGGAATTTCGTCTATTCGTCTTTTTGGAATTACCTGATGTCTCCGCCAAATTACTATGATACCAAATGGAAATATGACACATTTTTTTGGGGGACGATGACAGTGCAAGAAGCCCAGGACTTTTTGAACGAATACAATATCTCCTATGTTTATCATGGTCCGGAGGAGAGAAAGCTTGGAGGCGATATCAGCAAATACGGGCTTCTAGAGGAAGTGTTTGCCAACGAAAGGGTGAAATTGTATCAAGTAAAAAAATAAATTCAAATTTAACTTCATTTTCATCAAGTTACATATTGAAAATACTTATTACGAAGACTATTCTAGGTGTATGCTTTATTTTTCCGAGCTGCAAAAACAAAAAGTAATTTCCGATAAAGGCAAAGATTTGGGAAAAGTAGTGGATCTATATTTTAATCCTTTAGAGATACCGACAATTACCAAACTGGTTATAGAAGACGGTGAAAAAAAAGTAATCCCTGTTAAGTTTGTTAAAAGGTTTGAAGAAATTATCGTAATAAAAGATGAATTTCAATCCGAAAGTCAAACCGATGGTGAGTTTTCAGTATGTTCCAATCTTCTTGATAGGCAGGTGATAGATTTGGTAGGGGATAAACTTGTCCGGGTGAACGATATCATTATTGCTGATAAGCCTTCTATATATTTATCGGGTATTGATGTATCGATTTGGGGCGTGATGAGAAGGTTGGGGGTTTTGAATTTTATAATTAGGATACTAAATTTTTTAAAAATCAAATACCAGATAAACTTTCTTTCCTGGGCGGATGTCCAAAACATCGAGTTGGATCAAAGCCAGATAAAACTTAAGGTACGGGAAGATAAATTGAGAAAGATACATCCTGAGGATCTGGCAGATTATCTGCAAAATACCAATATCGCCAATATCCATAAATTTCTGAAAAATCTGGATAAGGAGAAAGCTGTAGAAATATTTGCCGGGCTTAGCCTGGTTCATCAGCGGGCGTTGATTACCAGGTTTCGTCCGCAAACCGCGGCGGAATTTATAGACCTTTTGGATCCTGATGATGCGGTGGACGTCCTTCTGACGATAAATCCACAAGGTATGCAGGAAATTATGTCATATCTTTCCGTAAATAAACAGGAGGAAATCAAACACCTTATCAAACACTCAAAAACTTCTATGGGTGAGCTGATGACTACCGATTTTCTGGCTGTGAATTCCGATAGAACCGCCATTGAAATTATGGGTGAACTGCGTCAAATTGCTGATAGTTTTTCTAATCTACATGCAGTCTATGTTTTGAACGATAATAATCAGCTGGTAGGCGTTTTTTCTTTATATGAGTTGATTACTCAAAAACCAAATACACCGGCATATCAATTTATGGTGCAAAATCCTGTTAGTGTAGAACTTACCACTCCGATTGAGATTACTCTTAAGAAAATGCTTAGATATAAATTTTCCGCATTACCGGTAATTGACAGTAGAAGAAAAATTTTAGGTATAGTGACAATAGACGATTTGTCGTCATATTTACTGGATATTTTATGAAGAGTTTTATTTTTAATACCAGACGTAGATTGTTTACATTTTTATTGATTCTTGGACCGGCAATCATCACTGCGATGGCAGATAATGATGCAGCCGGAATTGCAACCTATTCACAAGCCGGAGCAAAACTTGGTTATCCGATTCTTTTTGTTCTCGTTCTGATAACTATACTTTTGGGAATTACTCAGGAAATGGGTATGAGACTTGCATTGGTAAGCCGAAAGGGGTTGGCTGATTTGATACGGGAAAATTATGGATTGAAGATTTCCGTAGCAATATTTGCCTGTTTGTTTCTGGCAAATATGGGTAGTATTACAGCCAATGTATCGGCGATAAAAGTAACTAGTCAGATGTTCGGTGTACCCTCTTT
>CAYUNW010000007.1:0-25783 GCA_964446235.1 uncultured Gammaproteobacteria bacterium | reverse complement strand
CCCTCTTTGCCTTCTATCATAGTTCTAGTTGTAGTAGCTTCATTATTGGTGGTGAGAGGCAACTATAAAATAAACCAGAACATCATGCTTATAGTCAGTTTGTTTTTTCTATCATATGTATTCAGCGCTATTAGAGCTAAACCAGATTGGGGATTAGCATTGACAAACCTGGTTTTTCCTCACGGTGTAGAGCTAAATAATGAATACATTAAGAATTATTTACTGATTACAATGGGGGTACTGGGAACTACTATTACCCCTTGGGGACAGTTCTTTATCAGCTCTTTTGCCTTTGATAAGCATATCGATGCCGCTAAGCTAAAATACAGCCAATTGGAAACATATTTTGGAGCATTTTTAACTGATTTTTTCTCATTTTTTATGATAGTGGCGACAGCTGCAACTTTGTTTATAAACAGAGTTGTTTTGGAAAGTGGAGAACAGGCAGCTATGGCAATCAAGCCCTTTGCCGGTGAAATGGCTGGATTCATATATGCTTTTGGTATTTTGAACGCGGGAATAATGGGCATGATTATCATATCGTTATCGACAGCTTATGCGTTCAGTGAGTTTTTCGGTTTTACCGGCAGCCTTGATGTTTCATACGGTAAAGGTAAGCTTTTTTATGGGATATTTCTTTTTCAAATTATTTTTGCTTCTTTACTAGCATTGCTACCGAATATTTCACTTTTCAGTTTGGCTTTGGTTACTCAGACAGTGAATGCCATAATGTTGCCGTTAGTGTTTTATTTTCTAATAAATCTGACCAATAATCCCAAAATCATGGGGAGCCATACAAATTCTGCATTTCAGCGAAATTTTGGTTATATCGCCAGTGGAATTATAATAATTGCTTCAATAATCACTTTCATATTTATGATATTTAGCAATTAGTATTTAACGGAGTAAAATCAGCGAAGCGATAAGAAAATATACTACGATACTTAGTAAATCCTGGATAATTGTTGTAAAAGGTCCGGCACCAAGCGCCGGATCTATATGTTTTTTGGCGATCAATGTCGGCATGAGAACCGCAATAACCGGAGCAGAAGCCATAGTGGATGTTAAGGCTAGACCGACAGCGGTAGCAATTTGTACAGAACCAAAGCGTAAATAGGCAAATAAACCTAAAGATAGACCAAATATAGTGCCCAAAACGATACCTAGAATAAATTCTTTTATTAGATAAATATGCAAGTCAACTTTTCCTTTAGCTAAGTTACGTACATAGATGGTTTCGGTTTGTGTACCCAAAGCGTCTGACATATAGACAATTACAGGGATGAAAAAGGCCAAATGGACATTTTCGGATAATAAATTTTCATAGCGGGAAGAAACGATTGTAGCAAGGATTCCTCCAGCCAATCCCAATACTAACCAGGGAATACGATGGGAGATAATAGAGGACATTTTTTCTTTAGCATCATCTTCCAGATATTCAAGATTTCTTCTCATAGTATTAATTGTTAATCTGTTCCTGTAATTTACGCTCGATGTAGGAAGCGTCAATTGTTTTTATCATATCGTCAAGCTCTTCATCTTCTATTTTTTCTCTAAGTTTTTCCATAGTTTTTTTCTGTAGCTCAAGCATTTTGGAGATCTGTTTTTCGGTGAGAAGTTCCACTTGTAATTGCAGTTCATCCCTGACGGTTGAGATCTGGTGTTCCCGTTTTTGGGAGATAAGTACCGTGATGGATAAAATGATAGCTTCTAAGGATACAAAGGTGATAAGCAGGACAAAAGGATAGGGGTCAAAAACCGGAACCACCGGCAGAATTTGTAAGTTTATCAGAAACCAGATAATGAAGAAAATGATGTTTAATGTTAAAAAAACCACAGTGCTCATGTAATGGGTCAGAAAATCCGCCAGTTTCATGGTAAAGGTACGGTGCTGTTTGGATTTGTCCTCAAAACTTTGGATGATGCGGCGGGATCTTTTGTGATGATGGGAAATTTCCGGCATGAATTTATTTTATGCATAAAATTACTTGAAAGCAAATGGAGTAAAATCTATGAAATAAGAATTAGGAGATAAGAAATAAGTTGTCAGTAGTCGGCTGATAGTTGTCAGTAGTCAGTTGTCGGTTATCAGTTATCAGTTTTTGATATTTTTGATTTTTGAGTTTTGAGTTTATTGCTTGCTGTCCTACCGCTGGCGGGATCCCGCTGAGACGGGATTTATTGCTTATTGTTTAATGCTTAGTTATCTTAATTTACGGGTCCTGCCACTCGTGTCTCCTAAAAGTTACCCCTAAAGTATTAGGGAACCCATCTTTTGGGAATCCCTCACTCGTGTCACCCGTTGATAAAAAACATGTTTATTGTTATTTGTTAAATGTTATCTGAATCTGTTATCATTTGCCCATGGAAAAGAAAAAACCTTCCATATCCGTATTCTTCCCCTTTCTCAATGATTGGGGGACGGTTGGCAGTCTGGTTGCCTTGTCGGTGGCTACCGTTTCCAAACTGACTGATGATTGGGAGGTGATAGTGGTCAATGATGGCAGCAAGCAGGATGATAGACAAGCATTACAAGCTGTAGTTGATTTGGTCAACATTGAATATAAAGAATCTAATATAAAAAACAAAAGAATAAAAATAATTGATCATGAAAAGAATAGGGGTTATGGCGGAGCGCTTCGGAGCGGGTTTGAGACAGCTTCCAAAGATCTGATTTTTTATACTGACTGTGATGCCCAGTATGACCCAAGGGAACTGGAAAAACTGTACAGAGCTTTAAAGTCCGACACAGCCATGGTCAACGGCTACAAGATAAAAAGAAATGATCCTTTATACAGGACTGTCATTGGCAGGTTATATCATTATGCAGTTAAACTGGCATTTGGATTGCCTATCAGGGATACGGACTGCGATTTCCGCCTAATCAGAAAATCAGTTTTTGAGAAAGTGAAGCTTCACGAAAATACCGGCACTATTTGTGTGGAACTGGTGAAAAAAGTTTCCCATTTTTTCCCGGGAAAAATCGAAGAAGTACCTGTACACCATTTTTGGCGAACAAGCGGAAAGAGCCAGTTTTTTAACTTCGAAAGACTTTTCAAAACCTTCAACAACCTCTATAGACTATGGTGGAAACTGATGGTAAAAACGGACTATCTTACCTGAAAAGACTTTGAAATTTCAGAATTATCTCATCTAAGGATTGCTGTAATGTTTGCCAAGTAGTTGATTGTGAAACTAATGGCAGATAAATTTTGTAAAATTGAGGTGTTGGCGTAGGGGTGTCAACAGGAGGTGGTGTAATATTTGTCGGAGTTGGAGTATCTGGGGAAGGTGGGGGTGTAGGAGTATCGGTTGTGGGCTCCAGCGTATTTGTAGGAGTGTCTGATGGGGATGGAGTGTTTGTATCTGTCGGCGGAGGTTCGGGTGTGTCTGTAGGTGTATCGCTTGGAGAGGGTGTTGCTGTGAATGTTTCCGTAAAAGTAGGTGATGGGGTCATGGTAGGTGTATCTGTCGGCGGAACTACCGGTTGGAATTCTATGGCTCCGGCATCATTGAAATAACTGACTTGGTCGGGTTTGGGGTTTCCGTCAAAATCTGTCGATCCTGTAGTGGAAGTTCCGGCTATATTTATAGCTGCAGAGCCTTCCTGGATATGATAACCGTCCGGTTTTAGTTGAGGATCGGCCCTGACAACTCTCGTGGACCAGTCAGCAGGATAGACAGTATTTGTAAAGGGACCTTCAACATCGATTGTATTATTCCAAAGGACATTTCTTTCCGGGGTAAGCGCCCCACCGCTTTTAAATTCTATACGAGCTCCGTACCAATCAGCACGAAATACTATGTCATTTCCTGCAATAATCCCCGAATCGACATAGGTATATCCACGGCCACTTTCTATAACTGCGCCGGTATTTTCTGAAAAAGTGGGGAAACGTAACCAGCTGATCATTGCCGTGCCTTCATGGTCAAATACTTCAGCTCCGATATTTTGGGTAAATACATCATTAGTATTTGTGGATTGGGTACCTTGGATATCAAGAGCAGAGGTATCGGTTGACACATTACCCTGAAAGATAGTACGTTCGGTGGTCAACTGGTCTCCAGCTATCATAATGCCGCCTCCATCTACTTCGGCATTGTTTGACAATATTTGACTATCAGAAACAGTTAAGTTAGTACCATCACTGGCATAGATACCACCGCCATAATCTGCCGCATTGGCTTCTATAATGCTATTCGTAATTGCCACTACAGGATATGAGGTTTCCGAGGATCCAATGAAAACGCCGCCGCCTTGTGCGGCATTGCCTTGGATAATGGTAAGGCCGGACAAGGTGACGTTGCCGCCAGATATTTCTACTCCATGGGTTTCTGGTTGAAATTGGGCGTCAAGGACTGTCGGATGTGCATCCGGGTCAGGCGGGGCATTCATATCTTGAGGATCATAACCTCCTTCAATAGTGATAGTTTTATCAACTGCTTCAATAACATGATTGTCACCGGCTTGAGGAGCATAAGTACCTTCAGCAATCTTAACTGTAGCACCATTTTCAGCAGCATTGACGGCGTCATCTGGATGTATATAATCACAAGTTTGACAGACGTTTAATATTGTGTCATCAGTTTGGAAAAGATGTTCCAGTACCGGACTGAGAGGCATGGCAAATACACTTCCGGCAAGGCCACCCCTAATCCATTTTTCTATGGAAGATTTACGATCTGGGGGTATGTAGTCCATGTGAGCTGTTTCATTTGTATGTAAAAAAGGATTTTTATTCCTTAAATGCATTAGGTACTCACGGGCTTTTGTAACTAAAGTACCACCTGTAACTGCTTGTATGTGTGCTCCTTCAGCTGCAGCAGAAACCACTCTTGCTGCTTCTGCCCATGACTGAAAATGCCCGCTTCTGATTTCGGTGGGAAGTGATTGCAGTAGTGAGTAAAGTAAAGGATAATTCCTTAAAGTTTCCACTTTTTGTTCTACAGTCCAGTTTGATTCTAATTTAAGCGTGGCCAGGTTATGTTGAGTTTGTTGAGGCAGTTTGTCCCAAATTTCCTGTCTGTCGGTTGCGATAAATGTTTTTGAGATTATAGACAAAGCGGTATCTTTTGTCATCAGTGTAAACGGGAAAGCGATGGTTTCTGCGTCTTTTGCTACAAATAAAGCTTCCTGGACTTGGGGTAGAACAGCTTCAAACATACTCTGGAAATGGCGGGATGTTTGTCTACTAGGCCGGTCGATTTTTATATAGCCGAAGAGTTTAGCAAAGGCAACTTCAAAAACATCTGCTAACTGCGGGTTTTGTGCAACGGCTTGATGAATTCTAGCAGTAGCAATATCGGTTAGCGCTTGAAGCCCATGATTCAGACTTATAGCGCTGATATCAGAGCCAGAGGCGGATGTATCATTCAATGCTTGAAGGATATGCAGTCCGCTTTCCTCAACGCGTTTGCCCGCTAACTTATGGATATTTCCCCTTGCGGCTTCTATACATCTTACATAGACATTGGGGGTTCTCTGGATTTGGGTAAACCTTTTAAAATATCTTACAGCCGCATAATTTGAAAAAGCTGAAAGGACAGTATTTTCTAGAACGGTGTTTCTAAGTTCGATAATTTCGGCAGAAGTAGCGGCGGGATCAAAGACGCTTTCGACAGTTTGGGCAAAAAAGCTAGATAGATGGGTTTCAAGAGGTTGATAGGCAGATTCATAAGAATTAGATAGAGGATGAGCCTCCCTTGGTCGGGCAAGAAGACCTGACTGTGGTATTGTTTCAGCCAACGCCATCTTTATAATTATATTATAGGATACAATATATATTAATGCAATAGGTAAATTCAGGTTGTGGACCGGGGGCAAATATAATATATTAGTAGGTTAAGATGGGCAATTTCTACTATGGTAAAAAAGTCCTGATAACCGGCGGATTGGGATTCATCGGCAGTAGTTTGGCTATCGAATTGGTGGAAAAGGGCGCAAAAATCACCATTATAGATGCGTTATTGGAAGGATACGGAGGTAATATATACAATATCAAACCGGTAGAAAAAAGAGTGAAATTTATCAATGCCGATATCAGAAATGAGAAAAAAATAGACAGTTTGGTCAGGGGACAGGAAATCATTTTCAATTTGGCCGGTACACTATCACATATAGACTCCATGACGGACCCGATGACGGATTTGGACATCAACTGCCGGGCGCAATTGTCACTGCTTGAGTCGGTAAGGAAATATGATTCCAAAGCAAAAATCATATTTGCCGGGACCCGTAACCAGTACGGCAAAGCCAAGTATCTGCCGGTTGATGAAAATCACCCACAGGAACCAACAGATATCAATGGTATCAACAGTATTGCCGCAGAAAAATATCACCTGATGTATACAAATGTTTACAGTATTCCTACGGTTTCGCTAAGGATGACCAATACTTACGGTCCACGACATCAGATGAAGCATCCCAGACAGGGTGTTTTGAACTGGTTTATAAGACAGGTCATTGAAGGGGAAAAGGTGAGACTTTTTGGGGATGGTCGACAGGTAAGAGATGTAAATTACGTCGATGATGTGGTTGAAGCACTTCTTATGGCGGGACAAAGTGAAAAAGGTTGGGGAGAGGCATATAATCTGGGCGGGAATGCGGTATCTTTGGAGGATTTTGTCAAAATGGTAATCAGGGTTTTCGGAAAAGGATCTTACCAAACTGTCAATTTTCCCAGTGAACGGAAAAAGATTGAAATAGGAGATTACCGCGCGGATTATAGCAAAATGACCAAAACTTACGGCTGGAAGCCAAAAGTGAACTTGGAAGAAGGAATAGAAAAAACTATCCGGTATTACATGGAAAACAGGAGGTATTATTGGTAAAATACTGGAAGCAGTAAACAGTAAAAAATATAAAAAAGTCAAAAATTAAAATTCAAAATTCAAAAAAACCGATAACTGATTACCGATCACTGAAAACTGATTACCGACAAATGACTACTTTTTTCCTATTTCTTAACTCCTAATTCTTACTCCAATTGATTTACAGTGATATAATCATTTTTATCATTGCCCCAAAATTATGAGTAAAGAAGCACCCAATATTGCCGTAGTTACCGATTCTGCTGCTGATTTGACTGAACTACAAAGAAAAGAATACGGGATCAGGGTGGTACCGGCATTGATAATGTTTGGCGATGAAACTTTTCAAGACGGGGTGGACATGACTTTAGGGCAAATGTTTGCCAAAGTTGCAGAAGGCGGACCGCATCCGACCACCGCGGCACCTACTCCTCAAGCCTTCAAAGATATTTATTTACAACATGAAGCCCAAGGTATTATTTCCGTACATATAGGCAAGGGGTTAAGCACGATGGTAAATGCCGCAACCATTGCAGCTAGGGATGCAGCGGAAGAGAGTAGGAAAGAAATCACTGTTGTAGATAGCGGATCGGTATCCATGTTTACCGGTTTTATGGCTATAGAAGCGGCCTTGAAAGCGCGAGACGGAGCAAGCGTAGTAGAAATCCTGACCCATCTTCAGGATGTCCGCAGACGGACCAGGATAATTGCCGCATTAAGCAATCTGGATTATCTGAGAAGGGGTGGTAGAGCCAGCAATATCCAATCATTTTTGGCGGCAGCCTTAAAAATTGAACCGATATTGGAGATAAGAGATGGTGAGGTTCTTGCTTTGGAAAAAGTGCGTACCAGAAAACAATCCAAGGAAAGACTTTTTCAGCATGTGGCGGGAATGAAGCCTTTGGAAAGAGTACATGTTTTACATGGAGATGCAGAAGATGATGCTAGGGAATTGGCGAATAGGATATCGGGAATTTATCAAGGGGATATTTTGGTCAGCGAGATTACACCGGTAATTGGCGTGCACGGCGGTCCGGGGATATTGGGTGTATGCGCCATGAGAGAAAAAACAGAATAAATATATTCCACTACGAAATTCTATTGTAAAATAATATCCAATGAAAGGAAAAATTACGGTAGTTTTGCCGGTGCTGATATTTCTAGTTGCAGTTGTATTCCGATTTGCCTTCATTTCCATCTATCCCCAGCCGTTTATCTTTGACCAGCGGGAATACCATGATTTTGCCTTGGGAATTGTCCAAAAAGGGCTATATGTACAGACTGCCAGAACATACGGTTACCCTATTTTTTTGGCATTTATCTATGAGTTTTTCGGAAGCGATAATAACTTAGCTTGGCAAACGGCACAGATTTTACTGGATTCAAGTGTTGCGGTGATGGTGTATCTTATCGGCAAAAAGCTTTTTTCCAAAGGCAGTATAGGTATAGCAGCAGGGCTTATATATGCATTCAATCCTTATACCAGTGCATATGTCGGTGTCAGGCTGTCGGAGATTTTGGCAATATTTTTGGTTACTTTGTCGATGTATCTGACTTTAAGGATAATCCAAAAACCCAGATTGGGTGTTTTGATAATTTTGTCATTGGTTTTGGGTTATCTGCCACATGTGCGCTCGTCGTATTTTCTTTTCGTTCCTCTGATATTTATCTATATGATTTTTCGTACGCAAAGGTTTATCAAAACCATAGCAATGAAGGCTAGTTATGTGATATTTTTATCTTTGGTTTTTCTGGTACCGTTTTTTTATCCGTTAATCGGCAATATGCGTGATTTTCATATGCTGGCGCCGTTTACCGTGGATAACCTTTTCATCCGTGAGCTCTACATATCCTTGTTTGTAGAAAAACTTGAATACAAGTCCGTATCCAGAAGCATCTACCCTGCTGAAGTGCTTGAGGTATATGACACCTATTCTTTCCTACCGCAGATTCCGGCAGACAGGAAAATGATGGCCAAAAAATACCTTGATAAATCCCTGGAAATAATCCGCAAGGACCCAACCGGTTTTATAGTATCAAGGCTGAGAAAATTCATCTATGTCTGGCAGAAGAATATGTTTTTGCCTTATCCTGATCCGGGTGCGGAGTGGAAGTATCCGGTATTTTTCACAAGTATATTGAA
Organism: uncultured Gammaproteobacteria bacterium; assembly: GCA_964446235.1. Lineage (GTDB taxonomy): Bacteria > Patescibacteriota > Microgenomatia > 2-02-FULL-39-11 > 2-02-FULL-39-11 > CAYUNW01. The sequence goes on along the minus strand of CAYUNW010000007.1, from coordinate 16,830 downwards.
TTTTTTTATCGTTTCACTGGGTCATTTGGGCGTATTATGGAGCCTTTATAACAGTTATCGGAAGAAGGAAAAGACAGTTTTCGGGTTTGCCGTTTTAAGTCTGGTTTTGCTTTTCTATGTGACTTTCATGCATGCTTTTTCTGCTTCAGATGAGCGCTATAGCCTGCCGGCTTATCCGGTTATATTTATCTATTTTACCTATTTTGCCAATTTTTTAACTAGACTTTTTAGCAAAAAAGCCAACCAGTAAAAAACAAATAGATACATGACTGGTTGAGCTGGAATTAAAAGTCTAGCAAATTCCGCGTAACCGAAAAATACCGCAAAAACAATCTGGTAAAGCGATACCAATCCGCAAAGCGTGACAAACGTGTTTATCCTGCCGGGTTTTTTCAGAAAAATTAGAAGCGATACAGGAACAAACACAAAAACCGCCAAAAAAACAATCTGAAATTTTTTGTAAATTCCAAACAATATGTTGAAAAGATTACCTTCAATTGAATTGCCATGGGGCAGAAGCACTGTTTTTTCGCTGGTTTCTCCTAAAGCATAGGGAATTTGGGAAGAAGACTTGATTAAATATTGGCCGAAATTTGCTGACAGTACTTTTTTATTGAAAAGCAGTAAATTATCGATTTCTTCCTTGGTCCGGCCAAAGGGGATCATCTGGAAATACTCCAAAAAGCGGAAAGGGTTTTGATCAAGGCCGGTTTTCCGAAAATCCGTCACTGCCTGGTAATAAAAAGGTACGTCTTGCGCCTGTTCTATCGGTAATTCAAAATCCAGGATTTTACCGAATAATACCAAAGGACTGGCGGTAGAGACACCGTAATAATGGTTTCTATGCAGGTTTTCCGATTGGTATAAGTGGAGAAAGGAAAAGTAAAAAACCAGCAAAACGATGATGGAAAAAGCCACAGTTTTTCTCTTACAGAGGAAAGAGATAGGTATAAGAACTGTCAACGGCAAAAGGAGAAATATCGGCCTGGTCATCACCAGGATAATCGAAAGAAAAAGTAGCAGCAAAAAGTTCAAAACGTACGGTTTTCTGATGGTTTTAACGATGAAAAAAAGATAAATAATCAATAAGGTTGTTGATAAAGATTCGGTCAGTAATAATCTGTCCCAGGAATAAATCAGCGGATTTAAAGAAACAAAAAGAGAAAACAAAAACGAGTATATGAGACGGAAACCGATATTTCTCAAAGTGAAGAAAAGCAGTACAACGGAAATTGTACTTAAGACAAATTGTACAAATACCACCAAATTTGCTCCCCGGAAAAAATCAGCGGAAAGTATGGGTGTACCGGCATGTCCGGTAAGTACCATTGACGCATGAAGGAAGAAAGGATAGACTGGCGGGCGGAAATCATGGACAAATGTTTTGTCCTTGATCATTTTCTCCCCGGCCAGATAGTAAGAGTAGGTATCTTCGGAAACAAACACTCCCGGAGCATGCGCGTAGTAACGCCAGCGGATGAGAGCTGAGACAAGAAAGAGGATAACGGTAAGCCAAATAACTGTTTTCTTTTTGGATATTCTTAGTTTCATGGATAAGGGAATTATAAAATAAAAATCCAAATGACAAAACCCAACTATCAGTTTAAATCCAAAATCCAAAGTTCAAATATCAAATAAAATCCAAAATCCAAAACTTTTTTATCATTTGAAATTTAACATTTGGATTTGATTCTTCATTTGTCATTGGGATTTGTCATTTGAATTTACTAAATTCTGTTATCTGTTGACTGTTGACTGTTGTCTGAAATGTACTTTTCTGTTATTTTACACTCATGATAAAAATCCCCGTTTTTGATATCAAAAGACAGAATAAACAAATTGGAAAAGAGCTTAAAAAAGCGATCAACGAAGTTGTTGACAGCGGCTGGTATATCTTGGGACCGAAGGTGGAGGAATTTGAGAATGTTTTTGCAAAATTTATAGGGGTCAAATATGCGGTCGGGGTAGCCAGTGGTACCGATGCCATATCTTTGGGTTTGTTGGCTGCAGGTATCAGGGAGGGTGATGAAGTGGTAGTGCCGGCTGATGCATATCCTTCAGTCTTTGCCCTGACACAGATTGGTATCGTGCCAAGACTGGTAGATGTAGATATGGATACTTATACGATAGATGCGGATAAGCTTGAAGCTGTTTTGACCAGAAAAACCAAAGCGATTTTACCGGTGCATCTGTACGGACAGGCATGTGATATGGACAAAATTATGCGAGTAGCCAAAAAGTATAAGTTGAAAGTGATAGAAGATTGTGCACAGGCACATGGAGCAAAAGTGAGTGTTCAGCAATCAGTTATCAGCTATCAGAATAATAACAAGATAGATAAAAAACCGACAACTTTCTACAAGAAAGTTGGCAGCATTGGAGATGTGGGTTGTTTTTCTTTTTACCCCACCAAAAATTTGGGTGCGTTTGGGGATGGAGGGATGGTGGTGACGGATAGTGAAGAAATTTACCATCAGTTGAAATTATTGCGGATGTATGGAGAGGAAAAACGGTATGAAAGCGTGATACTGGGCAGAAATTCCAGGCTTGATGAACTGCAGGCGGCGATACTTCTTGTGAAGCTGAAGTTTCTGGACCAATGGAACAATCAACGTCGCAACTTAGCAAATATCTATCTAGATTTAATTCAAAACTCAAAACTCAAAACTCAAAAATACAATTCAAAATTCAAAAATTATTCAAAGAACCTACAATCTAAAACCTATAACCTACAACTTCCTATTGAGGCTTCATACGCTAAACATATATATCATCTTTTTGTTGTCAGGACGGATAGAAGAGATGAATTGAAGTCTTATCTGGAAAAATATGGTATCGGGACAGCTATCCATTATCCGTCACCGATACATTTCCAGCCATCCATGAAATATCTGGGTTACAAAAGAGGGGATTTTCCTGTAAGTGAGGAGATGAGCCGGGGACTTCTGAGTCTGCCGATATATCCGGAGCTGCAAAAGGAAGAAGTAGTTTACATTTGTCAAAAAATTAAAGCTTTTTTTCATAAAAGTTCATGATCCGTAAATTACAAAAAGAAGATATTCCGGCAATTGCCAAAATTCATAAAGAGTATCTGCCCGGATTTTTGTCCGAATTGGGGATAGACTTTCTCAAGCTTTTCTACCAGGCGACACTTGATATCCCGGAGTTATATACTCTAGTCGAAATGGATAATGAACAAATTCAGGGTTTTGTAAGCGTGACTACTAGGCCGGGAGGGTTGTTTAAAAGTGTCTTAAAGAAAGATTATCTGCGGTTTATTTTCACATTATCGAAAATATTTATTACTCAACCGGTAAAATTGGTGAAAACCTTTCGTACTTTTGCTTATCCCGGTTTCAAGGACGATATCCCAGAATTAACTACTATAGTAGTAGTCAAAGAGGCGCAAAAGAAGGGATTGGGCAGGAAATTATTCAAAGAAGCCACCGAATACCTGACCGGAAAAGGTGCTGAATTTTTCCGGATCAGTGTCTATGACAGATTGCCCGCCAATAAGTTTTATCTCAAAATCGGCTGTAGGTTTGAGAAGAGTTTCCCCTATATGGGGGAGAAGATGAATTACTATATTTTTAAAATTAAACATAAAACAGTAAACAGTAAGCAATAAACAAAAAACAGTATAAATGAAAAAATACTTAAATAAATTCACCAAACTCATCGAGGTTATCTTCTATTTCGGGATTTTTATTTTATGCGTCTATCTAGGTTACCTTATATTTCAGTTTTCACAGGTGAGGTATTTTGACATTGACGAGTTTGCCCACCTTCGTTGGGCGCATAATTTCCATTTGGGCTTAAAGCCTTATACGGAGTTTTTCTATTTCTTCCCGCCGTTTTATTCGAAAATTCTCTCGTTTCTTTTTAAAGTTAAATCCGGTGTCGATCTACTGCTACTTGCCAGAGGGTTTTCGGCTTTCATCTATATTCTTTCCGGTGCAGTACTTTTTATCTTGACCAAAGGTTTGGCAAATACCAGAACGGCTGTTTTGGCTATGCTAATTTTTCTGGCATTGCCTATACCAAGTGATAAATGGATAGAAATCAGACCTGATGGGTTGGCGATGCTTCTAAGTTTAAGCGGGCTATGGCTAATATCCAAAGGGATAAAGAGCGGCAGAAAATACTTTTTTTTCCTGTCCGGTTTGGTTTTTACCATGGGTCTATTCAGCGTACCAAAAATCATATTTTATTTCCTGTCTGTCGTATTTTTTCTGGTTTTGGCAGATATTATCAATTCCAAACTGCATGCCAGAGTGACCTTGAAGCGGGTTGCGAGTGTTGCATTTACCAAACGGACCGTATTGTTTATCCTTGGGAGTATCTTGCCTGCGTTCTATTTCCTTTGGGTATTAGCTTCAAGCGGGGACTTTTCCAAAGCTATATATCTTACTTTTCAGGTATCGGCTGATGCTACCAGAGCGTTGGGTCAGAAATTCCCTATACCCTGGAAATTTTTCTTCTATCCAAACGATATCTATTATGGGGTGCCCGGAGCCAGTATTGTCTGGTTGGAAAATCGGTTGGTTTGGATATCTGCAATAGTCTGGACACCGATTTTCCTGGTTCTTTCTTTTTGGAGGAAAAACAAAAATGAAAGACTTTTGTGCCTTCTTATCGGGATGATTTTTATACTCAATATTTGGGCATATATATATTGGTTGCCTCTCAAACACGGCCAGTATCTGATGACTTTGTCTCCACTAGTGGCCTTTCTGGCAGCCGATATGATAGTGAGAATATCCAGTGTTTTAAGGTTTAGGATAGTCAGTCTTCTGGTGGTCGGATTTTGTGTTTACTATATATTTTCTGCCGGAAGGGCGATGTATGAAACAAAAATATCCTGGCCGGGATTTTTCCGCGGGCACTATGAGAAGCTATTTGCCATGTTTGAAAAAGGTGAATATGTGTTTGACCTTACCGGTGAAACCCTTTTTACCCGTGAGGGATACTATTTTTGCTGCATACCGTACGGACAATATGATGAGGTTTTGACTTTCAATTATCCTGATTTGGAAAAAACTTTAAGGGAGAGAAAGGTTAAGTACATCTATTCACAAACACCCGATAGAATCGGTGTTTTGCCTCTCTTGCATCAAAAAACCGTCAGGGATTACTATGTTTCACTTCCGCCCCAGGTAGGTTCATATCTATATGTATCAGGTAGTTCCATGCAATTTATGGAAGGTGAGGAAAAAACTGTCGATCTTATTGCTGCCGGCAGTTATACTTTTGTTTTTAACGGGGTGGAACTGACTTCTGAGCAACTACCCCGGATAGTCAATCTGGATGGAAAGACGGTCTTAAGCAGTCCGTTGTACCTTTTGGAAGGCAAGCATACTATCAGAGTTTTTCAAGAAGGTGAACTGACGATAAGGATCAAAGTCTAGGAAAATAAAACTGTATAGGAATTTGCTATTAAGTAAATATCTTAAGTTGTATTAAAATAACAATATGTTGAAGAATTATCTTTTGATTTTATTGACCGTTCTGATCTCAGTAACAGCACAGACTTTCTTAAAAACCGGCATGAACAATATCGGCAATATTTCCGATTTGTCTTTATCCGCTTTGCTACCGCTTGCCTTGAAAATGGTTACCAATATATTTGTGATAACAGGTTTGTCACTTTATGTAGTCGGCACTTTTTTCTGGCTGGTACTGCTTTCAAGGCTTGATCTGTCGTTTCTTTATCCTTTTGGGGCATTGCAGTACTTCTTTGTATTTCTGGTGTCTTACTTTCTACTGGGGGAGACTATCAGACCAGCCAGGATAATCGGAGTGGCGATAATCATGATCGGCATATTTATCATCGGGAAGTGGGGATAGACATAAACTTGCTTTTTTATATAATCTTGAAAACATGGTAAATGCCCAATCAGCCCTTTATGAAAAACAGGTTAAGAAATATTGAATTAAATTTATTTCTTCAGCTTTTCATCATCTTTTTTATTTTTACCATTGTGTTTCTTCCGTATAGGCATAAAATTCAGATACGTCCTGAAGGTACATTTTATACTGTATCCCACAAGATTTTTGCGGATTACTATTACTATCTGATGATAATCGGCCAGGGTAGAGATGGATCCTGGCAAGTCACCCAGCAATATACTTTAGAAAAGGATCAGGTGGATACATCCCATATTTTCTATCTTCTTTTGGGGCATCTGGGAAGGATTCTGGATTTATCAAATATCTTTATGTATCACTCTGCAATCATCTTTTCACTAATCCTTTTCTATATTTTCACCTATCTTCTGGTGTCAGTTTTTTTCAAAGGTTTATATAAATATTTTGTTTTGTATCTGATTTACTTTACCGGTCCGTTTCCCAAGTGGGAAGTGTCTATATTGGGACAAAAATATATTCTGGGAAGTGTCTGGTGGAGCAGTATGGAGATCTATGAAAGGCTTTATCACGTACCACATCATTTTTTCGCGATATCCTGTTTGGTAGGATGTCTATATTTTTTAATTAAGTTTTTAAGAGAAAACAAACTTAAATATGCAGTCGTAATTGGAGTACTTAGTGTGTTAGGAATTATATTTTTTTCAGTACCCCTATTTTTTTTCCTGATTTTACTTTTATGGATCATTTTATTCACTCTTATAAATTTTTTAAAACAAAAAAAACTATCGATAAGCAAAAATAAGCTATTCACTATAGTGGTTATATTTTTGATATCACTGGCGGTATTTATTACTACATATCTGCGTTTGGTAGACTGGAAAACCACAGGGGGTGTAACCGCTCTGGATTTGGAATACAAAACTTACCTTAAGGAGATTTATCCAAATATTTATTATGCTTTTGTTTTGTCTCATTCTATTTCATTGCCTTTAGGATTACCAGCAATTTATATATTTTTAAAGAAAAAAAGAAATTGGCAAATTTTTATAGTTCCATTTATGGCAATACTGCCGCATTTTGTATATTTTGGTGCGATTGGTGGGTTGATACCTATCAGCAAACACAGGCTTGTATACAGTGCCCCATATGTGTTTTGGGGGATATTGGCTGGAATAGGTATCAAATATTTGATAGTAAAAAACAGGATTTTCAAAGCAGTTGTTGCTGCTATGTTGGTGGTGATAATCATTTCAAACACTTATTTGTCTTTGGATTATTATTGGGCTCCAAAGATGGAAGATTATTTTATCAGTTCCGCGGAATTCATCCCGAAATTTGAGATGAATGCCATGAATTATTTGCGAAATTTCACACAGGAGTATTCTCATATTATTGCGATATTTAACTCTGCTACATATCTTCCGGCGTTTACCAGTAATCGTTTATATTTGGGTCACGAGTGGAGTACTTTAAAATTCTGGGAAAAGTGGCCGGTAAATGATAAATTTATGATGGGTAAGATGAACAGTGAGGAAGCAGAAAAATTTCTTGAAGAGAACCGGATTTCTTATATATTTTGGAATGTCGGTAAATTACCTATAGATTATCAGAGTCTTATGAAACCGGTTTTCAATGATGGTTATGTCACGGTTTACAAGACGATATATTGAAGTGAGTAGTATAAAATTTATTTTATTATGAAAAAATTTATAAGCAGTATATTTTTTAGGATAATTATTTTTATCTTTGCTGTAATATTTTTCTTAGTGATTGGTGAAGTAATAGTCCGCAAAAAATCCCCGCAAATGACATTTTCAGATGCTAATAAATTTTCTGTTGACTGTTTTTCTGCAAGTAATATTTTACCTATAAGTTTGTCAGCCAATCATACTTGTAGAATGAGAGGATATATACCAGAAAGCTATGATGTGACTGCAAAAATAAATAAAAATGGTTATCGGGGGAAGGAGTTTGCACTGGATAAACCGACAGGTACATATAGAATTTTAATCTTGGGCGATTCACAGACTTTTGGTCATGGAGTAGATGATGCTCATACTTATCCATTTCTTACAGAGGAGATTTTAAGAGAGTATAAATATAAAAATGCGGAAGTAATAAACGCCGGATATATAAGCGGATATAGTCCGGACAGTTATTATTTATACCTTAAAACCCAAGGGGTAAAATTAGCTCCTGATTTGGTGGTAGTCGGGCTTTTTGTTTTAAATGAAATATCTGACTTGAGTGAAACCGTTTGGACTAAGACAGACACAGAAGGATTACCGGAGAAGATAGATTCTTGTTGCAACGTTGTCGACGGAAAAATCAGGAGACGGGCAAGTATAGAATTCAAATATCGATATCCAATTCTTCGCGAGTCGCATCTATATTTATTGTTAATTGATATCCTTCAAAAAAGAATTCATTTGCAAACAAGCAGGGAAACAATGAAGCCAAAGTCAGAACAACGACTTCATTGTACTCTTGATTCTGAATGTATCCATCATTTTTATCCCGAAGAAGTAAAAACTCATATGGTAATTAATGCCATGAAAAAGATTGCTACAGAACAAAATTTTAAACTTTTGTTTGTATTATTGCCGGCTGATATTCAATTTTCTATTCAGGCAGCTATAAAATACGGGGATACATATATGCCTCCAAAAGATAATCCAAATTTTTTACAAAAAAGGTTGATAGAATTTTTTAGTCAAAATAATATTGAATATCTAGATTTATATCCGATGTTCAAAGAAAGACAAGACAAAGGTGAGGTGCTATTTCTTTATTATGACCCTCATTACAATAATCAAGGAAATCATCTAGTCGCGTCAGAAATTGCAAAATTTATCAAGGATAAGGGTTATATAAATAATAATTAGGTAGAAACATGATTATCAGAAAAATTGTATATACTGTCATTTTTCTCATTTTACTAAGTTTTATTTTTTCTGCGGCAAATTATGAAGCATACAGATCATATAAAGACCAGCCTGAAGGGACGAAATATTACGGCGCCATCGGATTTTTCTTTGACTATTACCAATTTCTGTCCTGGATAAGAGACGGGCGAAACGGGCAGATACTCATAAATTCCCGTTATATCCCACAGGTGGAAAAACCGGTTTTACTGCACCCTTTTTTTCCGTTGGTCGGTTTAGCGACAAAACCTTTTGGTTTAAGTCTGCCTTTGACATATCACTTGGTGAGGAATTTGGCATTGGGATTTTTCCTCTATTGTTTGTATGAGTTTATAAGAGAATTTTTGTGTCAAAGTCAAAAATCAAAAGTCAAAAGTCAAAATGACAAATCAAAATTAAAAACTTATCTTTGGTTTTTAAATAAATTAAATATCCAAAAAGCCGGTGAACAGCAGATTTATAGCAAAAAACCAAAAACAGATCACCAAGTTATTTTTGTTGTATTTTGCATAATTCTTTTTGTATCATCTTTTCCGAAAATTTCTTTTATAGACGGCAAATTGGCGCTTTCTCCGATAATCGATTTTTGGAAGACGTTTTATCCGTTGGAAAGGTTTAGCATACCCCCGCATCATTTGTTGGCAGACGGGATATTTCTTTTGATTTTAGGTTGGATTATCGGATACTTTCGGGATAGTTTGTCTGATGTCCCTGTGAAATTGAAAATGCAAAATGCAAAACTGGAATTGGCAATCCAGAAATCCAAGATCAAAAATTTTTTCTTTCCACTGCTTTTAAGTTTTTTCCTGGTGTTATTAAACCCTGGGATTGCCGTGTTTTTGCTTTTGGTGGTTGGGGTTTTTATATTTTTGGTATTTATAAGATTTTTATATAGATTTATGAAAAGGGAAAAACAGGTAAATGTTTTTGGGAAAGTTATATTTATCTTTATTTTTGTAGCAATTGCTGCCATTCCGTATATTATTTACCTCAACGGGATATTCAAAACCGGAAATCCCTGGAAGTATTTTTATGAAGGGGAGAAAGTGGGCAGATATCTGGTCAGCCAATGGGAATATATCCTGTCTTTGGGGCCGTTTTTCTTCAGTGCGTTTTTGTCATTGATTTATATTAAAAAGTTTCAGACGGCACATTGGCTGCTATTGATCTGGTTGGTTTTGCCGGTGATACTTTTCCCGTATGTCGGACGACAAATTCCGATAGCTATGTCCAGGCTTTTTTCTTATAACGTATTTATTCCGGCAGGCTTGTTGACGGTGTGGTATTTCCAAAACAATATTTTGGGTCCTGCCACTTGTGAATCCCAAAAATCATCCCTCTATCGGGGAACCCAGTTTTTGGGAACCCTTACTCGTATCACCCAAAATGGAATAATGATAATTGTCGTATTATTTTTACTGATATCGAATTTCGGTGGAATATGGGTGTCTTATAAAGATGTGTTCGGTTTCAAACCGACGTTTTATTATAATGTTTTCCTCCCCAAAGATTTGGAAAAAGCATTGGATTTTGTCGATAAAAACGATGCCAGGAACATGACTGTATTGGCAGGTGAAAATGTTTCCAATCTGGTGCCGGTTTTTACCGATATGCATGCAGCCAACGGCAGGCGGGATGCCCATGCCGATTGGGTGAAAAGTATCGCGGAAGTAGACGAAATGATGACGAGAAAGCTGTCAGATGGGGAATTATCCGCCAAAATGGATGCTTGGCGGGTGAAATATCTGATTTTTGGCATAGACCATATCACTATTGAGGAGTTTATGAAAAAGGGCGATTTCCCGGTGAAAGAAGTTTTCCGAAGCGGAAATGTGGTGGTAGGGGAATATCATGGAAATTCAAAGTCAAAATAAATCCTCGAAAAAGGAATATATAATATTTATTTTTAAGTTATTTTATATGTTATCTGTTGACTGTTGTTTGTTGATTGATATACTACTTTTGTCATGAAAAAGAGGATAATTTTTTCTGTTATTTTGATTATCCTTTTCCTGCCTGCCGTGTTGCCTCATTTTATACCGTATTTTTTGGGTACGGCTGATGGGTTGGGACACAGGTTCCGTCTGTATTCATTTCACAAGAGCTTAAGTCAGGGGATACTCCGGCCTCGCTGGGCAGCTGAGGCGGCGCTGGGACACGGAGCGCCGACTTTCCTATTTAACTATCCGTTACCATACTATATCGGATCTGTTTTCCTGTTCTTAGGGTTTCAATATATAACTGCTGCACAGCTTCTAGCGGTATTTTCTCTGTTTTTCTCAGCTGTATTTATGTATCTATTTGTAAAGACATTGTTTGAAGGGTCCTGTCGCTTGCCAGCACCAAATCGTGCTCGCTCCAAGTTTTCGCTGTGGCGCGTTTTGGGGCTCCCCGAGCTCGTGCCACCCTTACTAAATTCCTATTTAAAAAAATTTCTTTATGATACGAAATTTGCAGGTGTAGTTTCCGCTGTTGTTTATCTATATGCCCCGTATCATCTTTTCATGAGTTATACCTATGATGCTTGGGGAGAGGTGCTGGCTTTTATCTTCCCGCCTTTGATTTTGTATTTAAGTTTATTATTAAAATCATCAAAAACGATTATTGACACTCAAAACTCAAAACTCAAAACTCAAATATACAATTCAAAATTAAAAACTATTGTTTTGTTTTTTGATAAACTGATAACCGATAGCCGACAACTGAAGATAGAATTATTATTTGTTTTGCTTTCTCTATCCTGGTTTCTTTTTCTTCTCTCGCATAATGTAACGGTAGTCATGTTTACACCGGTAATTTTGTTTTTGACTTTGATAATTTACAGGTCATGGAAAGGTTTTTTACTGCCTTTGGCGGCTTTTGTTTTCGGGGTATTGACGGCGGCGTTTTTCTGGATGCCGGCCTACTCACTGCAAAACGAGATGAATTATCCCAAATTCATTGCCGGGGAAAGTACCATGAGGGGGGCGTTTTTCAAGGACTTCAGTTTTCTTTTCAATACCGCTTTTGAAGCCGTCAAAAAAGGGAATACCTGGTACTACGATTTCACTATTGGACTACCGATAATACTGGTATTAGTAACTTTTATAATATTTTTTATAATCCGGATATCTCCAAAAATATTTGCTTTGATAAATTCCAAACGATTAAGTCAAAAGTCAAAAGTCAAAAGTCAAACTGATAATTCAAAATTCAAAAATTATGATGATATTCTAGAGATTATTTTGCCGATAATTTTTTCCTTGATGACTGTTTTTTCCCTATACCTAGTCAACTACAAATCCAACTGGTTATGGGACCTGCTTTTCCCTCTTAAGTATATCCTTTATCCTTTCCGCTATCTTTTCATGGCCAGTTTCACGGGAGCGGTATTGGCTGGATTTTTGACCCTTAGAATTCCGGCGATAGGCGTGTTTCTGGTCATATTTGCATTAATTCAAGGACTTCCTTTTACCAAGACTACCGTGGAAGTATTTCCATTTGCGAACAATTATTTTGTTCATCCGCAGACTGTTTCCAGAGTACCCTTAACCAAGAAAAATATGCTGATAAAAGAGTTCTTGCCCAGGAAGGCAAGTGAGGATTTCGTAGTAAGCGAAGAAGATAAGATTTCGGAGGATTATTACCGTACAGGGATACTCAATTATGAAGAGATCGTGGTAGATCCTGCTAAAGGTAAAGTGATAAACCAGACGGTGAAGTCGGAAAGCATGTTGATGACTTTGGATATTGAAGAGAATGCCAGTGTCACATTGCGGCGTTTTGCTTTCCCTAATTGGCAAATTTTTATAGACGGCAGAAAATCAGATTATGCCACGGACGGATACGGCAGGATGAATTTGGTTTTGGATAAAGGCAGGCATACTTTGGAACTGAAATTTGGTTATACGACTATAGAAAAAGTTGCCAATATAATTTCGTTATTGGGATTTTTGGGTATGGTAGGGGTAGGTGTATGGATAAAGATGAAATCAAAACTCAAAACTTAAAAATCCAAATGACAAATCAAGATAAAAAAATATGGAAATAATTTTCGTTTTATATATCATTTTCACTGCTGTTGTCTTAAACAGCATGACATTATTCAAAGCTCTTTCCATCACACCTGCAAGCGCATTTTTCATGGGAGTGGTGCATTGGCCGGGAGATTATTTTTATTATTTATCGCAGTTTGCCCAAGGCAGATATTTCTGGTTTTCGGGATATGATCTTTTTACATCTGATTTCCCCCAAAAAACTTATGTGGGATGGGTCAATATTTTTTTCGGCAGAATCATGCATTTATTTGGTATCAGCCATTTGTCGGCATATCAGATAGCTATCATGCTGTTTGCGTCAACCTATCTTTCTTTTTCGTATCTATTGATAAGAGAAATCTTTCCCGGGAAAAAATGGCCGCAAAAATCAGCTAGGGCTATAGCCTTTTTCCTGTTGTTTTTTTCCAACAGTTTCCCAAATTTTATCTTGGAAAAAGGCAGATGGACACTGTCGTATTTTGACTATTGGTACAATAACGGCGTACCATTCAATAGGCTTGGAGGAGTTCCGCATCATCTTCTTTCCCGCAGCATGATCTCTTTGGGGTTGGTTCTGGCAGTGTGGTGGTGGAAGAATTTTTCGGTTATCAGCTGTCAGTTATCAGCTATCGGAAGATCGGATAACTGGTTGGCTGGTAATTTACAGCCAGAAAACGGAAAACCGAATACTGACTACCGAAAACTTATCACCCGGGTTATTTTGGCAATATCGTTAGTTTTTGGCGGTTTAATACTTGCCAGTACAGAACCGGTCCATTGGCTTCTGGTTTGCCTGACTATGGGTATATCTTCAATTGTGCTGTTCTGGCAATTTTTAGGGGGTTTTGGAAGGGTTAGGATGAATGATTTACGGGGATTATCCAAAATTATAAAAATATTTTTACCTCCGGTACTTTTTTTCTTAGGCGGATTGCCGATAGCAGTGTATCTAAAAAAAATATTTACCATTGCTCCATATGTACAGCTTTTCAATTGGGAATCCTATCAACAGCTTGTTTTGTCACCGAAAATTTTCTTTTTAGGTAACGGATTAGTGAGTGTTTTGGCAGTTTTTGGGATGATCATTTTTCTGAAAAGATTATCCATACCCAAACTGATTGCCGTAGTTTTTCCGCTTATTAGCATCGGTTTGTTTTTCTCTCCCTTGCCGCATCTGGTAAAAATCGTCAACGTTCGCTTCATTCCTTCCAGCACCACTTTATTTCTGTCAATTTTGACAGCCCAGTTTTTGGTTTTCGTAATTGAAAAATTGAAATGGAGAAGACTTCTGTCCATGGTTTTGGTGTTTATGCTTTTGTTTTTGTATATTCCCCTGATGACTGTCCAGCAGAAAATCAGAACCAAATATGATACCTATAATTCATTTTTTTATGTAGACAAAAAAGTTATTGATGTTTACGAATATGCCCGTAAAATTTCTACCATAGACGATACTTTTCTTTTGATCTGGCCATATGATTGGTCTTTCCCCGGCATGACTGCCAGGAGGGCTTATACCGGTCATACACTTTTAACGATTGATTACAATAAAAAGATAGAAGAAACCAATAAGTTTTTTTACGGTCAGATGAATGCGCAAGAGATGGGGAAATTTCTGGCAGAAAAGAGGATAGATTATCTTATTACCTTCCCTTGGACGGCAAACATCGATAAAGTATCCAACATAGAAAAGCTTTATGACGGAGGGATACTGGCGGTGTATAAAGTAAAAAGTATTTAAATCAAGAATTAAGCATGGACAAAATAAAAAACAATTTAACCAGTTTTTATCATGAATTGGATGAAATTTGCCGGCGGGTGGGACGGAAAGAGAGTGACGTGCAGGTGCTTTTTGCCACAAAATATCTGGACGCTTTGGAATTGGTAGATTTTATTAATCTATATCAGGATATGTATCCGAAAAGGCAGTTATGGATAGGAGAAAATAGGGTGCAGGAGGCTGAAAGAAAGTTAAAATTGAAAATTCAAAATTCAAAAATACAATTCAAAAGTCAAAATTTATTAGATAGACAACGGCAGGATTATAAATTTATTATGATAGGGACTTTACAGAAAAATAAGGTAAACAAGGCATTGGGGATTTTTGATGAAATTCATAGCGTTGATAGTGTTGAGCTGGCAAGCGCCTTAGATCGTTCGATAACTCATTTTTCAGAAACGTTGACATTCAAAGATCCATCAGATAGCAAGAACCACTATTCTAATCAATCTATCAATAATAACAATTTACGGGGCCTGCCACTGGCGAATCCCAAAAATCATCCCTCTATCGGGGAACCCAGTTTCTGGGAACCCTCGCTCGTGTCACCCGTTTCCAAGAAAGCAGTATTACCAGTTTTTCTAGAAGTGAATATTTCAGGTGAGAAAAGCAAACACGGATTTTATGTGGAAGATTTGGATAAAGTAGTCTCTAAAATCAAACAATTCAGATATTTAAAGATAAAAGGTCTTATGACCATGGCGCCTTACTTTGATGATTCCGAAAAAACCAGACCGGTATTTAAGAAATTACGGCTTTTGGCAGATAAATACAAACTATGCACCTCAATGGGTATGAGCCATGATTGGCAGGTGGCAGTTGAAGAAGGAGCGGATATTATGAGGATTGGCAGCAGGATTTTCGGATAGTCAGATTTTGTAGATAGTGGTGATGGAATTTGAATAAATCGGTTTCAGAAACGGGTATAATTCATTAAGTTTCTTTCCTTTGGAAAATTCTCTTTCTTGTACGCTTTCAAAAACATATTTTACCCGCCCGTTTGACAAAAATAATTCCGCCTGTCTTGTCGTCATCTCACCTTTGAAAAATCGGTTTACCTCAATTTGTTTGTTTTCATAGTTTACCGTATTGGACTGGCCAAAATATACGGTATTGCCGGAGTATGCCGGGATATAGTTTCCGGCAGTGATTGCCGCCAATACTACATCGTTTTGAGAGGTATAATCACGTAAATAACGGATACCTTCCATCCAATCTCTTAAAGGAGGCATCGCTTGTGGAGGATACGGGACGTCAGGAATGCTGGCACGGATAAGCTGGGTATACCAGGTAGTTTGCCAGGTAAGTGAGATATGGAGCATATAAAAATTAAATATCAGATAACAGATAATAGTCAACATATAACAAATTTTTATAATAGACTTGACGCTTGATGCTTGACGCTTAATACTTATAAAATTCCAAATCTGTTGGAAAAAATATGTCCCCAATATTCCAAGAGGGATAAATAAGCCGGTTTGAGTGAAGCGAAGCGGGCTTTGTTCTTTGATATGGGTGAAAAGTATGGCAAAAATGAAAGTAGTCAGTATCCAGAAAATAAGAGGATAATATTTTTTCGCCCGGTTGAAAACAGCCAGTATGATACCGGCAAATCCAAGGTAAAAAATATAACCTGTACCTTTGATATATTCCCCGAAAGGAATCATCATTGGATGGGTGCGGTGGAATTCGACAAGCGAGGACCAGGGCATCTGGCGGGTAAGTGTAAAAAGATATAAAAGTGACGGAAAAGAGCAAATGACAAAGAGGAATTGGAATATTTGTTTTTTCGTGATTTTAATTTGCGGGTCCTGCCGCTCGCGTTTCCCAATAGTTATCCCTAAAGGATTAGGGAACCCAGCTATTGGGAAGCCCTCACTCGCGTCACCCGATCTTAAGATTATTTGTTTGACGATAGGTATAAAGATTAAAAAGACTAATACTGTATTGAGAGTGATCAGGCTAGGCGGGAATACTAAACCAGTCAGGTTTCCTAAGATGATCAAAAAGATAAATTTGTTTACTGTTTTTTGTTTATTGTTTACTGCTAAATGATAGAGTATGAAAAATGAAGCTATCTGGCCGAAAAGGATATGCGGGATGAAAGTGATGCGTTGAAGTGCGTCAATATTGCTCCACCATTCCATGAAACGGCCAATATGAGTAACACCTTGAGAATCCTGATAGAAACGGGGCATTGATCCTGAAGTGATCACAATCAAAAAAGCAGTTAATTGCCATT
>CAYUNW010000006.1:0-60024 GCA_964446235.1 uncultured Gammaproteobacteria bacterium | reverse complement strand
TGAAATTTGGCCTGAAGCACCTGTATTTACGACCGTTTATCTGCCTGAATTTCTTGGTCCACATAGGGAAAAGTTTAACGGTTGGGATATTAGAACTTCAAAAGCACAGAATATCCCATTTGTAGCAAAACTTATAAGTCCTTTACGGATTTTTTCACCGTGGTATTTTGATAATATCAATTTGTCAGGATTTGACGTGGTGCTTGTTTCGGCAACCGGAGCATATTTTCCCAATTTATTGGTCAGACATTATGATACATGTCATATAACATATTGTCATACACCACCTAGGTACTTATATGGATATCCGACAGCCAGAGATTGGAAGAAAAATCCTTTTTTTAAAGTATTAGCCGAATATATGAATCATTCATTAAGGCAAAAAGATTTTCTATCCTATCAGAGGCCGGATTATATAATCACAAACTCAATTGAAGTAAAAAATAGAATTGAGAAGTTTTACAGAAGGCAAGCAAACGTGATATATCCACCGATAAATATCTTCAGCGGAAAGCGGAAAGAGCAAAGCGGAAAGGACGAATCATTAATTACTCCACGCTTATCACTAAACGCTAAAGCCTATTATTTAACCGGAGGAAGATTAGCAAGAGCAAAACATACAGATTTGGCAATTCTAGCCTGTAAAAAATTAGGAATAAAATTGAAAGTGTTTGGCCGGGGGTTTGCAGATTACGAGAAAGAATTACATGGAATTGCCGATGGTAATATCGAGTTTGTCGGAGAAGTTACGGATAGCCAGCTGGCAACACTTTTTACCGCTGCCAAAGGATATATATTCCCGTCAGAATATGAGGATTTCGGGATCGTAGCGATTGAGGCAGCCGCTTACGGTTGTCCGGTAATCGGTTACAAACAGGGGGGGATTAAGGAAAGCGTAGTTGATGGAAAAACAGGAATATTATTTGACAAATTGAGCGTTGATGGAGTAGTTAGTGGAATACGAAGGCTGGAAAAGATAAAAATTTTACCAAAAGATTGTCACAAACATGCCTCCAAATTTACCAAAACTAGGTTTAAACGAGAAATCAAACAGTTTGTGGAAGAGAAATACCAGGAATTCAATAAGCAGTAAACAATAAACATTAAACAATTAATTACTTACTTTTTATAATATGCCCGAATTACCAGAAGTAGAGACTGTCAGACTACAGCTTTCCTCTTTGGTTATCGGAAAGAAGATCAAGATAATTCAAGTACTGAACAGAAAAACATTTACTGGAGATCCTGATCTTTTGATAAATAATAAGATTATCAAGCTTCGTAGGTTTGCTAAGATATTATTTATTGATCTTGATAATGAATTATCTATAGCTGTACATCTGAAAATGTCGGGACAGCTAATTTATCAGGAAACAATAAACAGAAAACAAAAAACAGATATTATTCTGCCCAATAAACACACCAGGGTAATAGTTGAATTTAAAGACGGAAGTAAATTGTTTTTTAATGATATGAGAAAGTTTGGATGGATGAGGATAGTGAGTTCAGTTAACAGTCAACAGATAACAGATAACGAAATAATAAATTTGCACGAGTTAATTTCTGGTTTAGGGCCGGATCCGTTGACAGAGTTAACACAAGATAAATTGCTACAAATATTACATACGTCTAAAAAGGCGGTGAAACTGGTTCTGATGGACCAGGGGAAAATTGCTGGGGTAGGAAATATTTATGCCAATGAAGCACTTTTTATGTCGGGAATTCACCCAAAAGAAAAAGCCGATAAGATTTCTAAAAGAATGGCAGGGTTGTTATTAAATAATTTACAGAAAATTCTGAAAAATGCCATTAAATGGGGTGGTGCTTCAAGTAATCTATATTTGAATGCCTATGGGGAAAAGGGTAGCGTACAGAAATATTTAGCCGTGTATGATAGAAAGGATTTGGAATGTGTAAATAAATGCGGTAGTAAAATAATGAAAATAAAACTAGGAGGAAGAGGAACATATTTTTGTCCAAAATGCCAGAAAATGACATAGTTTGATGTCTTGACGATATCTAACCTCTAGTGTTATAAAAAGTGTATCCTCCTCAAGACAAGTTTGAACCCCCGCGCAAATTTTTACAAACATTTTCTAAATTAATTTTAGTTATTATTTTATTCCTTGAAAGGAGATAGATATGGTAGAACTTAAAGAATCACCAAGATGGTTAAGTGACGCTTTAAATGGCAAAGGAGATATTAGAGCCTCTGAGTCTGTAACAGAAGGACATCCAGATAAAGTAATGGATCAGGTTGGTGATGCAATCTTAGATAGTTTAGTCTTAGATGCACAAGTATTAAAAGAACAAATGCAAGAACATGGTAATCCTGATTGGGAAAAGGTACATCCTGAAGCAACTAGAGTGGCAATTGAAGGTGTCGCAAAAGGAGATGTGCAGGGAAGATATGAAGGTGGAATGCTTGTATTGGCGGGAGAAGTTACGCCAGCATATGGGGTAACACCAAGGTATGAAGAAGTTGCAAGGAGAGTAATAAGGGACATTGGTTATGACGATCCGACAGCAGGTTTTTGGCATGGTTTAGACGCTTTTTTTATGAATATTACTACACAATCACCAAATATAGCATTCGGCGTTGGTGATCAAACAGGTGCCGGCGATCAAGGTATCTTTTTCGGTTATGCAACAAATGAACACCCTGATTCATTAATGCCTCTTCCAATAATGATGGCGCATAGATTGACAGCAAGATTAACGGAAGTTAGAAAGAACGGTCAATTATCTTGGTTAAAACCTGATGGAAAAAGTCAGGTAGGTATTAATTATCAAAATGGTAGACCTGTAGAAATAGCACATGTTACTCTCGCCGCTGCTCATGATCCTCATCATAAAATTGAGGATGTAAGAAGAGATTTGTATAGAGAAGTAATCACACCGGTTTTAGATGAATTTGGTTTTGGTGTTGAATCAACTGAAAATGATCTTTTAGTCGCAAGAGGGAGGGTCATAATTAATGGCGCTGGTCATTGGGACGAAAGATGGGGTCCTTATGGTGATGCTGGTGTTGTCGGGAGAAAACTAGATGTTGATACATACGGTGGAGCCATAGCTCATGGTGGTGGAGCTTTATCAGGTAAAGATTGGACAAAAGTTGATAGATCAGCCAAGTACGCAGCAAGATTTGTTGCAAAAAATCTGGTTGCTGAAGGTTTTGCTGATAAAACTCAAGTTTCAATTGCATATACTATTGGCCAACAAGATCCAGATAGTGTGAGGGTAGATACATTTGGAACTGAAAGAAGAACTCAGCGTCAAATATATGAAAGGGCATCAAGAATATTAGATCTTACAGTACCCGGAATAATTGAAGGTTTGGGTTTGGTAAGACCAATTTATGAATCAACGGCTAGAAATGGGCATTTTGGTCACTCTAGTTTTCCATGGGAACAAATAGTAGACTGAAATTAAATTCATATTTTTTGTTATAATATCTTTTGAATGGAAGTTGAGAAAGTAGCCATTATTTCACTTGGTGGGTCGTTGATAATTCCCAATGGCGGGATAGATATCGAATTTTTGGGAGAATTTGCCAATTTTTTACGTAAAAAAATCGCCTCCGGATGGAGGTTTTTTATTGTCGTTGGCGGTGGATCTACAGCCAGACATTATATTGAAGCAGCCAAAAACATATCCGGAGAAATCACCGAATGGGATTTGGATTGGTTGGGTATCCATACTACAAGGCTGAATGCACATCTTGTCAGAACAATCTTTCGTGATATTGCTCATCCTCGGGTGATAGCCAATTACGAGAAGAAAATTGAAGATTTGAAGGAGCCTTTGGTAGTTGCTTCCGGTTGGAAGCCCGGTTGCTCTACTGATTATGACGCTGTGTATCTGGCAAATATGTATGGAGCCAAAGAGATTTATAATTTATCCAATATTTCCATGGTTTATGACAAAGATCCCCGTCAGCATCCTGACGCAAAACCTTTAAAGAAATTAACTTGGGAAGAGATGGAAAAACTGGTGGGTACAGTTTGGAGGTCTGGAATGAATGTGCCTTTTGATCCGATAGCCAGTAAATATGCCAGGGAGAACCATTTCCGGGTGAAAATACTTAACGGTAAGGACTTGGAAAATTTTGAAGACGCACTTGAGGGAAGAGAGTTTATAGGGACAGTCATAGAATAGTTTAGTTCCTAACTCTAAATAAATACCCAATTTGCTCTGATCTTCATACTTCCTTTATACTTATACGGATATGTTTTTGAAAAGTATTCTTCTTGATAACTTCAGAAACCATAAAACTAGGGAAATTACTTTTTCTTCCCAAGTGACGCTAATGGTAGGGAAAAATGCAGCCGGTAAAACAAATTTGCTAGAGGCGATATTTTTGCTGGCTACCGGTAAAAGTTTCAAAGCGCAAAACGATGCGGAAATGATAAATTTTGCTAGCGAAATTGCTAGGGTAAAAGGAGAAGTGTTGACAAGCGATGATGAAAAGATAGTTTTGGAAGTAGTTATTACCCAAGGTGAAGTCATGGGGGTAAAAACACCAAAGAAGAAATTATCGGTAAATAATGTCTCCAAAAGAAAAATTGATTTTGCCGGCAAGTTGAAAACAACACTTTTTTGGCCTGAAGATTTGGAGTTGGTGCTTGGTTCTCCAGCAAGAAGAAGAAATTATCTGGATTTTGTGCTTATCCAACTTGACAGGGAATACCATAGGACCATACTTTCCTATGAAAGAGGTTTACGACAACGCAATAGATTGCTTGAGGCAGTCAGGGACAGTGGTGTAAATCCCTCACAACTTTTTTTCTGGAATCAACTGCTTATCAAATCCGGCAGTTATATTACAGCAAAAAGACAAATATTTATCGATTATCTAAATCATAAATACAAGCTGGATACAGGTGGAACAGATTTCAGTTTACCTATATATAGTCTGGATTATGATAAAAGCCTGATTTCTGCTGACAGAATTGAACAATATAAAAATGAAGAGATTGCTGCCGGAAACACATTGGTTGGACCGCACCGGGATGATTTTTCCTTTAAACTGAAAAACCATACAGAAAACCTGCGGGACTTATCAGATTTTGGCAGCAGGGGAGAACAGAGATTGGCTGTTTTGTGGCTCAAATTGGGAGAATTGGCGTATATTGAAAATATGACGGAGACAAGACCTTTGTTGCTTCTGGATGATATATTAAGTGAACTTGATGTTCAACATCGGAAGTTAATTTTTAAACTGATTAATAATCAGCAGACAATCATGACGACAATTGATTTACATAAGACAGAGCAGAAAGAGATTAAAGGGGAGATAATTGAGATAACATAAGAGATATGAAGAAGTATTTTGAAAAAATATATATACCAAAAAAAGGAAGTCACAAAGGCCAAAACGGCAGGCTTTTGATAATTGGCGGTTCCAAGCTTTTTCATTCTGCTTCTATGTGGTCTTTGGAGGTGGCGTCAAGGATAGTGGATTTGGTACATTATTCCTCGGTTGAAGAAAATAACCGGATTATAGAGAATCTTAAGGAAGAATTTAGAAACGGGATTGTAGTCAGACGAGATGATATCGAATATTACGTAGAAGAAGATGATTGCATATTGATAGGACCGGGAATGGTTAGAGCCGATATATCGAATATAAATAATAAAATATCAAGTATAAAAGATATTGTAAAAATTGATAATGAAGGTTTGCAAACTTACTATTTAACTAAGTATTTACTACAGAAATATCCCCAAAAAAGATGGGTGATAGATGCGGGAGCGCTGCAAATGCTGGATGTGAAAGATATCCCAAAAAATGCTATTTTGACACCTCATAAAAGGGAATTTGAATACCTTTGGAGAAAATTCAAAATTCAAAATTCAAAATTCAAAATTATATCTCAAAATTCAAAAATAATTAATCGAGTTAAAGATTTCGCAGATGAAACAAACAGTATTTTACTTTTAAAAGGGGAGGAAGATATTATCAGTAACGGTGAAAAGGTGGAAAGTATCAAGGGGGGAAATGTCGGGATGACCAAAGGAGGAACCGGAGATGTGCTAGCGGGATTAATTGCCGCTTTTTACTGCAAAACAGATGCATTTACTTCAGCAATAGCAGCATCGTATATCAATAAAAAAGCCGGTGAAGATTTGGAAAAAGAGAAGGGAATTTGGTTTAATGCTTCCGATTTAGCTGAACAAATACCAAAGACAATGAAAAGGTTACTAGAACTTTGAATCTGCATATCAATGGATTCAAAATACATTGGATATTTTTAACGCGCTTACAATCATTACTGCAGCGGCAGAGAATCGGGTAATATAGACTTTGAATGTATGTTTCTCCAGTAATTTCGGATAGAAAAAAGAGAGTATAAAAGTAATTATCATTGAAAAAGGAAGAGAGATAATAATCGATGATAGGCCCAAGTTGTTTTCATAAGCTTTGTTTGCGGCTAAATCACCTATTAGTAAGCTTAAAGCAATTGATAACACCGCTAATGATTTCTTTGGGTTGAGCTTGTTTATTTCATTTTTAAATTTCGGTATTGTAGGTAAGAGAAATATTAATGCCAGAATGTATTGCCAAAGCGTTACCGTCCAGAAATCATTGTTTTTGATAGCTTGATTTATAAATAATCCATTTAATGCCAGTATTAGTACGGAAATTAAACCGATAAAAATTTGTTTTTGGAAAAAGGATGAAACTTTAAATTTCTCATCCATACTGGAAAATATTCCAGCTACAAAAATCACCAAGACAAGAAATAAATTTAAAGATGTTAAAATTTCGTTAAGAAACAAAACTCCTAATAGTACACCAAAAATTGCTCTGAAGTTGAAAAGTGGAATATATATCGAAATATCCAATTTGGAAAGTGAAATTATATAAAATACTCCAAAGAAAGCATAAGTAAAAGCTGCAAATGTTAAGCTTTTCCATTCAGTAGGAACATTTACTCCGTTTGATAAAGCTAAAGGTAGAGTGATGATTAATTGAAATGTAATGAGTAAAAAATTAAGTAACCATGGATTGGAAATTGAGTATTTTCCTGTAAGTTTGGTGATTATGGCAGTTAAACCATATGAGAACGAAGCAATCCAGGCGTAAAAAACAAAGTTCATATCAATTATTGATAATCGGGATTTTACTGTCGGAAAGAATTTTAGTCAAATTTTTATCATATAGATCTATCATTCCTTCAACATCACCTCCTTGAGAGATTAATGTATTGTTTTGCCAAAATGACATGGTCAATGACTGTTCCTCATTTATTAAAGACTGCAGGTTTGATGTAAATTTTGTATCGGCAGTAGAACTATTTTGGACTGTTTGGACGATGCTGTTTTGAAAGATTAGCAGATCATTGGGAGTAAAATTACCTGATTGCATTTTGGTTAGTACAACATCAGTAGCTGCAAGCATTTCGTTTGTATATTTGGAAATTTCCGTGAAATAGTCAGTAACTGATTCAATGACACCGATATTATGTTGATGATATTGGCTTGCTGACATAGGTAAATGGGTAAGGGGAATATTTTTTAAATTATCGGTGGAGATTTTTATATCATGGGTATCTTTTGTAGCTTGATCAACATATACTTTGGCTTGTTTCAGTTGGCTTTGCAGCATGACGAAATTGGCTGAATCATTTTCCACATTGAGGACATTACCTGCAGCTTGTATTGATTGCTTGAATGAAATAATCTTATCATTCATTCTGATCAAAGTATCGGCTAAAATTTGGTAATATGACGAGATTTTCAACGCTTCTTCCAAATAAGGACGAGTTTTTTCATCAACTTTTGCTGTATCTGCCAAAGTAACTTTGGTATATTCGGTTATAAATTTATTACTTTCTTGAGCATTTTCAACCAGTTGATCCAGATCCGTCTGTGCTTTTTTTGCAGATCCGTCGGTGTTGTTCGTTTCGTCTATTAGCATTCTTAACTGTGAAATGAAAGGATTTTCCGCAACAGTTTGTATACCAGCAACATTTGTAGGTGAAAGAATTACTGGCATCATGATGTTTTTACTAGACGACTGCAAATATTGGACAGTATTTTCCACAACGCCGATATTTGGAGAAACAGAAATTCCAAGTATATCCGGTTCATTTAAGATAGATGCTAGATTAGGATGGATAATTAATCCTGAAGTTTCCAAAGGAAGCGGTGTATCAATCTGCCACTCTTCGTTGGTGATAATTTTAATATTATCTAAAGAGGCGCGGATATTTCGGATACTGGTAAGAAGTTCTTTAGTTATTTCTTTTTGTTTCTTAGTAATCCGTGTTGAATTTAAACGGGGATAGGCAAATAAAAAGTAAAATAGAATTAAAACAACTGAAAGCACAGTGCAACCGATAATTATCGAAGGTAATATGGGGATATTTATTTTTCTGTCATTTTGGTCTTGCTTAAGTATATTTACACTAGCTACTTGTGCATTACGATTAGGAATATGCGCATCGACAATATTGTCCATAGGATAATTATCAAAATTGTTAGGTAATAAGTCAATCTGAGGAAAATTACAATAAACCTAACCAAATATATTGACTTAATAGTTTATCAGGAATACTTTATACTATATAGGATATGTATTTACCGCAATTTACTATCAGTAATAAGATATTGAAAAACATTGGAATTGTTGAAGCTGCAAGGGAGGTAATTTTGAATGCACCGATGTTGCCTTCATATGAAAAAAAATTCAGGGAAGAAGCAATAGTCAGAACAGTCCATCATGGTACGCATATTGAAGGTAATGAATTGAATATAGAAGAAGCATCCAAAGTTTTGAAAGGTTCTCCTGTGGTTGCTAGGGATAGAGATATTCAGGAAGTGATAAATTACAGAAATGTTATCAGATATTTGGACTATGTAGCGAAGGGAGAAGTGTCTAGTGGGAAAATCACCGAAGAAGTGATAAAAAAAATCCATAAATATACGACCGATAAACTCTTGCACGAAACACAAAGCGGGGAGTATCGAAAAACCCAAGTAGTGGTAAAAAATTCCCTGACTGGTGAAATCACTTTCCGTCCGCCAAACGCAATAGAAGTGCCTTATCAGATTAAGGAATTTATTTTATGGCTTAATTCAACATCAAAAGAGGATACACATCCAGTTTTGAAAGCTGGAATAACGCATTATGAATTGGTAAGGATACATCCGTTCATAGACGGTAACGGTAGGATGGCAAGAGCATTAGCTACTTTGGTTTTATTTATTGACGGGTATGATATAAAGAAATTTTTTTCTTTGGAGGAACATTATGATAAAGATGCTACTCATTATTACGAGTCGCTGAAATCGGCAGCGGAAGGTGATTTAACCAATTGGCTTGAGTATTTCAGTGAGGGGTTGGCTATAGAATTAAATAGGATTAAAGATAAAGTTTTGAAATTATCTACCGATATCCAGTTAAAAAAGAGATTAGGCGGGGAACAGGTGTTTCTATCCGAGAGGCAGTTGGCGATTATGGAGTATATTACCAAAATCGGGTATTTCCAGAATCAGGATTTTGCTGAACTTTTCCCCAATATTTCCGAAGATACGATACTTCGGGACCTGAAGGATTTAATGGATAAGGGAATTATAAAAAAGGAAGGTAAAACCAAAGCCGCAAAATATAAATTGAAGTAATTTTTTGATATGTATTTTCACAATTTGGCAACATTCTTTGATAAGCTTGATAAAACTACTCTTCGAAATGAGATGACCGAAATCTTGGCTGAACTTTTTGAACGTGCAGATATTGATGAGATCGATAAACTTTGTTATTTGCTTCAGGGTAGAGTGGCACCGTTATATGAAAAGATAGAATTTGGTGTGGCGGATAAAATGATAATCAGAGCGATTTCATCAGGATTAAATATTACAGAAGGAGACGTTAATCAATCTTTCAAAAGAACCGGGGATCTTGGAGATACCGCGATGGAGATTAAATTAAAAGCAACAAGCCAAAGTTTTAAAAAAATTACAGTTAATGAAGTTTTTCAAATTTTTAAAAATGTTTCCAATGTAAACGGTGACGGTTCTCAAGAAGAAAAAATCAATTTAATAGGTAATTTAATTACACAAGTTGATCCTTTAAGCGCAAAATATGTTGTAAGAATTATTCTAGGGAAGCTCCGTTTGGGATTTTCAGATATGACAATTTTGGACGGATTATCGTGGATGTTAAACAAAAGCAAAGAGTTAAAAAAAACTATTGAAAGTGCATATAAAGTCAGACCTGACTTGGGTTATATAGCATATCAGGTAAAAAAACACGGTATTGATGGTGTGAATTTTATACAACCCCAAACAGGTACCCCAATACTTATGGCTAGAGCAAATAGGTTGTCGTCGCCGATGGAGATATTAGAAAAAATCGGTAAATGTGCAATAGAGTATAAATATGACGGACTTAGATTGCAGGTGCATTACGCAAAAGTCAAAAATAAAAACTCAAAAATTAATAATTATGAGATCAAAATGTACTCTAGAAATTTGGAAGAAATTACGGCTATGTTTCCGGATATCGAAAGAGGGGTAGTAGAGCAGATTAATGCCGATGACATCATATTCGAAGGAGAAGTAGTAGCTTATAATCCAAAAACCGGGGTTTTTGTACCGTTTCAGGAAACTATGCAGCGAAAAAGAAAATATGACATAGAAAGTAAAGCCCTGGAAATACCGGTCAGACTTTTTGTATTCGAGCTATTGTATCTTAACGGAAAAAGTCTGTTAAACCAGCCATATAATGTGAGAAAAAAAGCATTAAAAGAGGTAGTTTTAAAGGGTAAAGTGATGGAGTATGCAAATGAAAAACTAGTTGACTCTGAAGTACAGATAGAGAAAATATTTCATGATTCGGTAGATAGACATTTTGAAGGGATTATTGCCAAAAAACTGGATGGGTTGTATGAAGCCGGTATGAGAGGATGGAATTGGATTAAATATAAAAAAGCCATGAGCAAAAAATTGGCTGATACTGTAGATGTGTTGGTAATGGGATATACATTGGGTGAAGGGAAAAGAACTTCTTTTGGGGTTGGCCAATTCTTAACAGGTATTTATGACGAAGAAAAAAACAGATATGTTACGGTGTCAAAAATCGGAACCGGATTGACGGATGATCAATTCCGGGAATTTAAATCAAAAGTAAAAGGCATGAAAATCAAAGAAAAACCCTTGCTTTATGATGTGGATAAACTGCTTGAACCTGATATTTGGCTTACCCCCGGTTTGGTAGTGGAAATTGGTTGTGATGAAATTACCAGAAGCGCTGTGCATACTGCCGGAAGAGTTATGAAACCTTCAAAATCAGGTAAAGCATTGAGTGTAGATAAACCGGGATTTGCGTTGAGATTTCCTAAGCTTGTAACTTTCAGGGATGATAAAAGACCAGATGATATTACTACTTTATCTGAATTGACTAAGATGTATGAAAAGCAAAAATAATTTATATGAAAATCTCTATTGTCATTCCGGCATATAATGAAGAGCTTTATATAGGTAAAACTCTTGATTCAGTCCTGAATTTGGATAGAAAAGACTGGGAAGTAGAAATCCTGGTAATCAATAGTGGCTCTACAGATAGAACTGAAGCGGTAGCAAAATCTTATGGAGCTTTAGTTTATAACGAGGAACATAAAAGTATTGGGTATGCCAGAAAAAGAGGACTGGAACATGCATTTGGAGACTTTGTCCTTTATACGGATGCCGATACGATATTACCTACAAACTGGTTGATAAAACACATGGAAATTTTGGAAACACCGGGAGCAGTGTGTAGTTACGGAACTTTCAAAGTAGAAGACGGTAGTTTTCCATATAAACAGATCACCAATTACCTTCAGCCATTAAGGATTTGGATTGCTTACTATCTGGGACTATATTATGCCAACGGTCAAAACATAGGTTGTCGGAAAAAAGAAGCCTTGTCTATCGGCGGTTTTGATGAGAATTTAGAACTTTTGGAAGATGCGGATTTTGTCACACGGATGTCCAAAATAGGTAAAGTGGCATACATACCTGATTGTAAAGTAATATCTTCAGGCAGAAGATCTCAGGAAGGATTAAAATTTTTTTTGCGGGCCGGTTGGGCTGAATTCCGTTTTTTTATCCTTAAACAACGAAAATTCGCTAAGTTCCCCGATTATCGATAGACGAATTTTATAAAAGGATTTCAATAACTTTTGAAGCTTATTTCATTTATTTTTTTATAAAAAAATTGAGTTTATCTTACAGGTTTGGCTTTTACAAGCGGTTTCCCAAATATTCTGGCGTAAATATAGTTTAATCCATAGTAATATATGGCATGTTTGAAGATAAAGGTAAAAAATCCTACTTTATATCTTCTACCGTTGGTATATGCAATAATTTCAGGATCATAGACGATTTTACCTATATTTTTCAATCTTCTCAAAACATCAAGTTCATCCCCGCCAAAATCCAGATTGGTATTATAACCTCCAACTTTTTCTAAGGCATCTTTTTTGAAAGCCAAATTATATGCCGGGGCATAAAGTACGTATCCACTTGTGCGGTACACGATATCTATGAAAGCATAAATCAATTTCCAGATTATTTTTCCCCAGAAAGGACCATCAACCATGACCCCTTTTCCGGTAACCGCTACAACTTGGGGATTTTTCATATGTTTTTCAATCAAAGTTAGCCTTTTGTAGTCATAAATCGTATCAGCATCACAACAGACGATAATATTTGAATTAGCCATTTTCATACCGTTATTTCTGGCTTGACAGACGTTTGTGTTTTTGGAAACTAAGAATTTAGCTTCATATTTTTGGGCTATTTTTGGGGTTTTATCAGTTGAGCCCCCATCCGAAATAATAATTTCATAGTCTTTTTTGGACTGGTTTTTGATGCTTTTTAAAGTTTCTTCTAAATACTTTTCTTCATTTAATGTTGGAATAACAATAGAAAGTTTCATAATTTTTTTCTTTCTCATTGTATAATATTAAGGTTTAATTTTACCAATATGAAAAGGATTTTGGTTGTTCCATTAGGTGTAGGTTTAGCACATGTGGGTAGATCAATTATGATTGCTCGAGAGTTAAAAAGACGGAGATTCCAAGTGTTTTTTGGAATTGGTGACGAAGGTATTGATATCGTAAAAAGAGAAGAATTTGATTATTTTGAACTTCCGGAATTTAATAGAGTTGATTATGATGATAAACTAAAAAAAAATAATATTTCTGTCTATAATAAAAAAATATTCAACGAATTTTTAGCAGCAGAGTTAAGATTATATAAAAATATTAAGCCTGATCTGGTAATATTTGATACGAGATTAACAGCAAAAATTAGTACCTATATTGCAAAAATTCCCTCTGTTTCCATCTCAAATGTAGATGTTTCCGGATATTACGATTTTTCCAAAATTAAATTTCCCACAGAAACAACACTTTTTAAAATATCACCTAGACATTTGAATAACATATTAAGAAAAAAATATAGTTTGAGTTTTTTAAATCGTATCGGTCCGCATATTTTTCAATCTATTTTATTGAAGGAAACATTATTTATAAATTCTATGTGTTTGAAGTACGGATATAAAATGTCATCAAATCCATATCAATTATTTCTGGGTAATTTAACATTGTTGTGCGATATCGCAGAATTTCGTCCGATAAAGCAATTAAATAATGCCGTAAAATTAGTCGGTCCGATATTTTGGGATGGAGGAAATAAGCTGCCGAGATGGCATGGGGAAATTGAGAAGAGCAAAAAAAAGATAATTTATGTGACCGCCTCCGGAACAGGCGATAAACATGTCTTTTTAAAAACTTTGGAATATCTTAAAGATTCAATCTTTACTGTTGTAGCTACAACAGGAAATACTCTCAAGCCTAATGAAGTCAATATCAGATACTCAAATCTTTATTTGACTGATTATTTACCCGGAAATTGGATAATGCCAAAAGCTCAATTGGTCATATTCCCCGGAGGTAATTCTACCGTATATCAGGCTTTAAATTTTGGGGTACCACAGATTTGTACCCCGCTTCATTTTGACCAGGAAGATAATGCAAACAATATTGAAAGATTAGGAGTTGGATTGACAGTATACCCTCATTTATCTTATACAAAAGATGATTTGCTTAACGCCATAGGAAGACTAACGGTTGATAAGTCTATTCACGATAATGCTGACAGAATGAAAAAAGTAATGGCAGGTTATAATGGGGTAGTGACAGCGGCTGAAGAAATAGAAAAATATATTCATTAGCTGTAATAAAATAATTTGTTATAATAAGTGGTATTTTATGAATAAACCTTTTTTCACAGTAATCATTCCGGCTCTAAACGAGGAGAAGTACCTACCGGTACTTTTAAAATCATTAGGCAAACAAACATACCGGGATTTTGAGGTAATTTTGGTAGATGGAAAATCAACCGATAATACTCTAAAAGTCTTCGAAAAATATAGAGATAAACTTCCTCAGTCGAAAGTATTAATTGCAGAAAAACAGCATCCGGGTCATCAAAGAAACATTGGTGCAAAGGCAGCGTCGGGAGAATATCTTTTTTTTATTGATGCAGATTGCGATATCAATGAAACATTTATTGAAGAATTGCACGTTGCGGCTATCAAGCATAAATTTCAGTTTGCTACAACTTATATTCGTGCGGATTCGGAAAATTCCAGCGATAAACTACTTATGAATATGGCCAATATGGCTCAAGAGTTAACAAGGCTTCTAGATAAGCCATTTTCAGGTGGTTACAATACGATTATTAAAAAACCTCTATTTTTTAAATTAAAAGGATTCAGGGAAGACGTAATAATCAACGAAGACGTTGATTTGGCCTGGAAAGCGCATAAGATACACATCACCCCTTTAATCTTGCGCAATCTGACAGTAGTATTTTCTCTTAGAAGATGGCGTAAAGAAGGGGTTTTACCACTGCTTCGTGATTATGCAAAAACTACAGTATATTCGCTTATCCGTGGACCGGTAACAAAAAAATTAATCAAATATGACATGGGCGGTCATGTATTCGAAGGTGATAAGAAAAAATCGGTAAAACTAGTCCAACTTGAAAGGTATTTAAAATCAATGAAATCAATTGAAGAAAAAATAAATAAACTTCTCAAAGATATCTGAAATTAGTATGCAAATCATATCCGATCTCCAAATTCATTCCAAATATTCCCGTGCCGTATCCCAACAAATGATATTGCCTCAAATATATGAATGGGCAAAAAGAAAAGGGATTAATCTTATGGCCACCGGTGATTGGACTCATCCTCTATGGATGATGGAAATTAAACATAATTTAGAAGAGCTTGGTAACGGGCTTTTAAAGCTTAAACCGCAAGGATTAATCAGGGATACCGACAACGGCCCTTTTTTTCTTTTGGCAACTGAAGTTTCCTGCATTTATTCTCAAGGGGGGAAATTACGCCGGATACATACGCTTATTTGGGTAGATAAGGTAGATACCGCAGAGAAAATCAATCAGGCAATTACTCAAAGAGGCGGTAAGCTTATGTCTGACGGCCGGCCAATACTAGGTTTGACAAGTATAGAGATTGCTGAGCTGGTTTTTTCAATTGATCCTAAGGCGTTAATAATTCCGGCACACGCCTGGACACCTTGGTTTTCGTTGTATGGATCGGAATCAGGTTTTGATTCTATAGAAGAAGCTTTTGGTAAATTTGCGCCTTATATTCATGCAATAGAAACCGGTCTTTCAAGTAATCCTTCAATGAATTGGAGAGTGGGGGAACTTGATAAGAGGTCAATACTGTCTTTTTCAGATGCCCATTCAGGTCCGAAAATCGGTAGGGAAGCAACAGTGTTTGAATTGCAGGAGTTAAGCTTTGAGGCAGTTAGGAATGCTATACTTAATAAATCAATCAACAGCCAGCAACCAACAGACAACAAGAAAAATAATTCTACAGATCCTAAAAATGTAAATAAAATATCATATACAATCGAGTTTTATCCTGAGGAGGGTAAATACCATTATTCCGGACACCGTAATTGCGGGGTGAAACAAGAACCTGAAGAAACCAAGAAAAAAGGAGTAATATGTCCTGTTTGCGGTAAAAAATTGACTATCGGGGTTATGCATCGGGTTGAAGAATTAGCTGTCAGGGATGAGACAGATCTGAAACTTATTAAAAAACCTATTTCCGGTACTTTACTAGATGGTATCTATTCACAAACCTTTCCAGATAGACCCGGATTTGTGATGTTAGTCCCGTTACTGGAAATTATCACCGAGACAAAAGGTGCTTTACCAACAAGCCAAAGTGTTATAAATGAGTACACAAAGTTGGTTGATAATTTAGGTGGTGAGTTCAGTGTTTTGTTAAATGCTTCTTATGATGATATCACTAAACAATCGGGAGAAAGGGTTTCAAATGCTATAGAAAAAGTAAGAACAGGGAATATATATGTAGATCCGGGATATGACGGAGTTTTTGGTAAAGTAGAAATATTCCATAATCACAATGAAAAAAAAGATACTCCAAATCCTAAGGAACAGCTAAGTCTTTTTTAATTATAGATATGGTAAATATTCAGAAATTAATTAAGTATCGAAATCATGATGGATGGAGTAAATTACTTCAAAATTCCACGTGCGGGACATTTTTTCAGACATTTATTTGGCAAACACTTTGGACAGAAAATTTCCATAAAGATACAGATGTTTTTGAGGTATTTCACAAAGATATTCTGATAGGTATAGCAAGTTTGGTTGAAAGTAAAGATTATATTGAATTTGCAGGTACATCTTTCGTAGCCGGGGAAAACATCGTCACAGACTATGCAGATATTATTGCTAAAGAAAATGATTATAAGTTGGTATGGCGGGAAATTTTAGATGAGCTAAAAAATAACGATAAGTATAAAAACAAAAATATTAATCTCAGTTTTATTAGACAAGACTCGCCCAGTTTTAAGATTCTGTCAGAGCATACCAAATTGATAAAAGAGATTGACACAGCTCCTTATATAGATTTACCAAAAACTTGGGAAGAGTATCTAACTGGTTTAGGCCGTAAAGCGCGACATGAATTGAAAAGAAAAATAAGAAGATTAGAGAATGAGAACGCTTTTAAGGTTTGTTTCGAAGGTGATGCAAGAGATTTTGATGAGTTTTTAAGACTGATGAAGTTATCTAGCGAAAAAAAGAGCGGATTTTTGTCAGAAGAGATGGAGCTATTTTTCAGGAATTTGTTAATGCATCTTTTAAAGGAAAAATTAGCAAGTCTCTGTTTTTTAAAAATCGAAGATATAAACATTGCCGCTATAATTACATTTCAATATAAAGATGAAGTATTATTGTATAATTCCGGGTACGATCCAAATTACCGGCACCTTTCTCCGGGATTATTGCTTAAAGCATATGCAATAAAAAAAGCAATAGAACAAGGTGCAAAAAAATTCGATTTTTTAAGGGGAAACGAGAGATATAAATACGATTTGGGCGCAAAAGATAATAAACTATACGAATTCATACTCTAAATAATATGAAGAAATTACTTGTAGTTACAGCCCATCCTGATGATGAAGCGTTTGGTCCAGGTGGAACGATAGCCTATTATGCCAAAAAAGGCGTTGAAATACATTTACTTTCCGCTACAAAAGGGGAAAGCGGTTTATTGCATGAAAAAGTCAAATTCCAAAAAGGTGAAAAAGTGAAGATCCAGCATATTAGGGAAAAAGAATTGATAAATTCTGCAAAAATATTAGGTGTTAGAAGCGTGGAATTTTTAGGTTTTACCGACGGTTATCTTTCAAATGCCAATTATCATTTACTGGCGGGGAAAATAAGAGATAAAATAAATACATTTCAGCCTCAAGTGGTTCTGACGTTGGATCAAAAAGGCGTATCCGGACATATTGATCATATTGTGGTATCTTTAACTACTACATATGCATTTATAAATACAAATATCGGTCATAAACTTTATTATTACTGTATACCTAAAGAAAACAGAGAAAAAAGACTGGATAAATATTTCATATATTTCCCGCAAGGTTATGATCAGAAAGAGATTAGCACAAGGATTGATTATTCAAGCGTATGGAATATTAAAAAGGATGCCATGCAGGAACACAAAAGCCAGTGGCAGGATGTCGAAAATTTGATCAAATGGAATAGTGTCAATCCTAAAATTGATCATTATATTCTGCATATGTCACGCGGGATAGGTAAGACTGAAAATAACGAAACAGATTTATTTGCCGGTATAAAATCCGCTTGACGGTCACTTTTGATATTTGTTAAATTTGAATAAGAAGGGAGGTGATATCTAATGGTTCAAACAGTAAATGGTGACGATAAAATGAAAGGTGCTTTAGCATATCTTTTGGGTCCTGTGACTGGAGTGATTTTGCTTTTAATCGAAAAGAAAAGTGCATTTGTCAGATTTCATGCGATGCAATCAACTGTACTATTTGGTGCATTTTTCATTATAAATGTGGCATTAGGAATTATCCCGGTTCTCGGCTGGATTCTTGCTATAATACTTTCTCCATTATTAATGCTTTTATCCTTCATTTTATGGTTAGTACTTATGTACAAAGCATACAGTGGAGAAATGTATAAACTGCCTTATATAGGTGAATTTGCGGTAAAACAGCTTGGTAAGTTGAAATAAAGTCATGATATTTAAAAATAGGGTTCATGCCGGAACGTTATTGGCTGAAAAAATTTCCGGTATGAGATTTGAAAAGCCGTGTATTTTGGCATTGCTTAGAGGAGGTATCGTGGTTGGGGAAGTGATAGCAGAAACTTTAAAATTACCGCTTATCCCGTTTATAATAAAAAAAATTAGTGCTCCAAATAATCCTGAATTGGCATTGGGAGCCGTAACTTTTGGCGGGGAAAATTATATTGACTGGGAGATGGTGAATAAACTAGGAGTTGGCGAAAAGTATTTGGCCGGAGAAATTGATTTAAAATCAAAAATTTTGAAAGATTATACAGATAAATTCCAAATTAAACCGACTTTTGATAAATTAAGTGATTACAAAACAGCAATAATTGTTG
This sequence comes from uncultured Gammaproteobacteria bacterium, assembly GCA_964446235.1. Taxonomy (GTDB): domain Bacteria; phylum Patescibacteriota; class Microgenomatia; order 2-02-FULL-39-11; family 2-02-FULL-39-11; genus CAYUNW01. The sequence continues at coordinate 41,013 of CAYUNW010000006.1, read as the reverse complement.
ATGATGGAGTGGCAACCGGTGCTACAGCATTAACAGCGGGCAGTCATTTGAGGAATTCAAATGCTGAATGGAAAATAGTTTTAGCAGTTGGAGTCATTTCCAAGGATATTTATCAGAAGCTTAAGAAAGTTTTTGACGAGGTAATAGCTATTGAGATACCGGTTGATTTCCAAGCTGTAGGCCAGTTTTATCATGATTTTGCTCAAGTGGAAGATAGTCAGGTAATTGAAATATTACAGAGAAATTGAATATTTGAATAATTAGATTTACAATTTGGAAAATTTATCAAGAAAGGAGATGTTTTATGCATCTTATAGTAGGATTAGGAAATCCAGGAGATAAATATAAGGATACCAGACATAATATCGGTTTTTCTGTAGTAGATAAGTTTGTCAAAGCAAAGTTATCGCTTTTTTCTTCAATAAAAGCATGGAGAAAAGAAGAAAAACTAGCATGTGACATTTCCCATTTGAAAGATATTTTTCTTATCAAACCAACTACCTATATGAATCTTTCAGGCATGGCGGTACAAAGAGTTGTTTCGTACTACAAAATCGAACCAAAAAATATCATTGTTGTTCACGATGATATAGATCTGCCTTTGGGAAAGGTGAGAATCAGGCGTGGCGGAGCCTCAGCAGGACATAGAGGAGTGCAATCCATTATCAAAGAATTGAAAACAGATGATTTCGTGAGAGTGAGGTTAGGAATAGGAAGGGGGCGTTTGGATACAACCAAAAGTACCGATGTCAATCTATCAAGAAGATTGGTGAAAAACTTCGTTCTTTCCAAATTCCGTGATCGGGAGGGTGGGGATAATAAAAAACTGGTGAAAAAAGGAGTAGAAGCATTAAGTACAATTTTGGACAAAGGTGAACAGGCAGCGATGAATAAGTTTAATTAAACTTTATAGAGAAAAAAAGTCATTTTTTACAAATTTTCGTCTTATTGTTTATTGCTTATTACGGTTTTTTCAGCAAATATCGTTTTTCCAGAATGATTTCCTTCAAAACTTGGATTTTATCCAAAATCCTGAAGAAATTGGTGGCAATCAGGAAACTGACAGCAATTCCGCTGGCAAATAGAGTTCTTTCCATAGCCGTTTGCGGTATAAGAGACAACCAGATATTTTGGGATAATCCAAATGTCCACACCCATAATGCTCCACCTACTGAATGAGCAGCAAAAGTTGCTCCAAGACTTCGGAAAAAGAGATTTTTCCTGAAAAAATGAGCAATCAAGGGAATAAACCAAAACATAGAATATTGCCAAGCAGATCTTCCGATTGGATGCAGGTTGAAAGCTGCTATTGCCAAAAGTGGAATAACCGGGTTGACTGTTCTTTTTTTGGCAAAATAAAAAACTCCATAAAGCGTTGGAATGATACGGATAAAAGTAGCCGGTTCCAGTGAGGATTTATGAATAAAAATATTTGCAAGCTGGGCAAGTAATACAGAAATTATTCCCGGTATGGTTGTCAGGAACGCCCCTGCAGCCGGAGCAGTGAAATCAAAAAGAGTGAATTTGGTATTGGATCCTAAAACTATAGAAAATGGAATTTGTAATGCGATATATAAAAGAGATGTAAATATTCCTATTAAAATAATTTTATTTTTGTTCATATGTATACTCCTTTCAAAAAATCGTTTTATTATAACAGATTTTTCAGTATTGTTAATTGTAATCGATTTTTTACTTTTGTTCTTATTAAAAACATTTCTTTCATTATTATATACTTATATGGATATGATCGAGAAAAATATTAAAAGATTAATTTCAATTTTAACTTCAAATAATTTTTTAAAGGATTTATATTCATATGATTCTCTTTTTTATGATGAACCTAAATTTTATGCATATGCAGCAATTTTGAACGATAAATTAAATGTTTTGATAAAAAGTGGATATTCCAGCAATACAAAAAACATATCGTCTTCTGGAGTTTCATATTCATCTAGAGCTTTTGCTTTAATGAAATGTATTAGCGAAATAATTGAACGTGCTAGTTTATTCAGTTATACAAATAGTCAAGTAATTTATGGTAGTTATAATCAATTTAAAAAAAAGGGAAACATATTGAATCCTTCTATTTATAGACATTTCAAACATATTCAAGATCTAGCATTTGGTTGGATTAAAGGAACAAATTTATATAATAATACAGATTGTTATATCCCTGCACAATTAGTATTTTTAAATTATTCTCTAATACAGAATGAGGTACAGTTATCTCCATTTATCAGTACAGGTGCGGCAGGTGGTTTTAGCATTAAAGAAGCGTTAACACATGGTTTATATGAAATTGTGGAAAGGGATGCCGTAATGACAATGTATCTTAATAAAATTCCAATTCCAAAAATAAATTTAAGTCTAGTAAAATCATCCAAACTAAAAAATATTTTAATGACCTTTAAAAAATATAATTTAGAACTATATGTATTTGATGCAAAGAATGATATCAATATTCCAGTTTATATTGCAATAATTATTGATCGTAGTGGTGTAAAACCATGGGTGTCAGTAGGAGCAAAAGCCGGTTTCTTAGAGATTGATACGATAATCGGTTGCATAGAAGAAGCATTTAGTGAACGGATGTGGATAAGATATGCGTATATGCGAGAAGGTTCAAATAATCCAAGATTTGATTTTTCAAATATAGATATTAAATTAAGAAGAGGTTTATTTTGGAGTAATAAAAATATGGTAAAAAAATTAGATTTTTTATTAAAACAGGATTATAAACAAAAAGTTATTTATAACAAGATAAGTAATAAATCAAATGAATTTACAAAGTTAGTTGATACAATAAAAAGAAATAAATTTAATATTTATTATGTTAATTTAACACTCCCATTCTTTAAGGACGTAGGGCATGAGGTAATAAAAGCAATAATACCTGGAATGCAACCTTTGTATTTAACATCAAAAGAACATCCGCTTCGATTTGGTTTTGAAAGATTGAAATCTACAGCATATTTTTTTGGTCAGAATCAGTTTAACATTAACAAAATTCCACATCCTTTTGTATGAACCAAAAGTTTAATATATCCAAACTATTAAACAAACCAATAGAAAAATATCAACAATTTCATAAAGATATATTTTTAAATAAAATAGATGAATATAAAAAAAATAATAAACAAGTTCCAATAAGTTGGGAAACAATATATTACAAAGCATATAATAGATTTCCTCAAATTATGCTTCCAAAACCAAAGCTGGACACTAAGTTATCATTTAAAAAAATATTATTAGAACGAGAATCCTCACGAGATTTTGATTCGAAACCTGTAACGATTCAAAAAATTAGCACTCTTTTATATTATAGTTTAGGTTTAATTAGTCCATTTAATAAAAATTCTACGAGAAGATTTTACCCATCTGCAGGAGCAAGATATCCCTTAGAAACTTATGTAATTGCTAATAATTCTCAGTTGATTAATGGAATTTATCATTATTACATTTTAAATCACTCTATAGAAAGAATAGATGATATCGAAAAAAAAATGTTAAGAAAATGTTTTGTTTATGATTGGACTGACTGTTCATTTATAATTTTAATTTCAGCAATTTTTAAAAGGAATGTTGTAAAGTATGGAAATAGAGGGTATAAACAGATTCTTATAGAAACTGGACATATAGGTCAAAATATATATTTAGTTGCTAGTAATTTGAGATTAAATTGTTGTGGTATTGATGGTTATTATGATAATAAAATCAATAAATTGATAGATATAGACGGATTCAGTGAAGCTGTGTTATATGCTTTTGCAATTGGGGAAAAAAAGTTATAATTTATAAGCTAAAAGAATGAAATATCAAAGCAATTTTATTTATATTTTCTTAGTAATAATGGTTATTATTTCAATAATAGAATTAATAATTTTGTATTTTTATAATAATAAACAAATATACCAAAATATTAAAAGTTCTGTAAATCCTACAATTTCACGTGTAGAAATCACTGGGGATAATAATAAAAAAGTATCAAAAGAAGAATATTTAAATAGGTTTTATAGTATATTCGTAAATTCTGGAATTATTGAGTATGCACAGCAAATAATTCAGATTTCCGGAAATATTTTAGAAATAGATACTAAAGGAGGCGTTACACCAATTGATAAAGTCGATTATAAACTGAAATTCTTAATTGCAAAAGACATGAATTCGGAAGGAGTACCTTTTTACTTTTTACAAAAAGATTTAAATAAAATTAGAATTACTCAAAAAATAAATGGTAAAAATCTTGAATTATCTGAATTACGAAAAGGTGATAGAATTGTTATGAAAGCAATTTATGATAGTAAATCAGCTAATTGGGAAGACAATCTAATAGAATTAAACATTATTAAGACAGAATGAAGAAAAAAAAATTAAATTATCAGAAGCCAAGAATTACTAAAGAACAATTATCAATTGGTTATTTTAATCCTGGTTTTGATCGTTTTAAGAATTCATTTGATTCTTTAACGGGAGAGAATCTTTTAGGAGATACATATTTAGCTAGTGGTAATTGTTGTTCTAATAATAAGGTTGTATAAGTTAGAAATTGTATTTAAAATATTTTTGTACAGCTGATACTTCATTTTTAAATTGAAAGCAATAAAAATTTAACCGATTTTCTTTGAGAAATTCTAAGATAATTTTTTTATTGAATGATTTTTGATTATTCGATATAACTTGGTCAGATAATTTTTTTAGGATTTTCATATAATTCTTGACTCTTTTTGATTTATTGATATGCGATTTTCTCAGAAAAATTATTTTAGAAATATTTATTTTTGCGTATCCTTTAGGGAACCAATAATCAGAATCTGTAAAAGGAGATTGGTAAAAATAAAATTGATTTTTAATTTTTCTTATAATACCAGTATCTTCTGCTAATGGAGTGTATTTTTTTTTAAGCAAATTGATAATAGTTGATTTTCCTTCTCCTGATTTACCTAAAAAAATAATCGCTTTCCCTCTTTTTTTTACAGCCGAACAATGTAATAAAAAACCATTGTGGGTATTGAGAAGATTTAGAATAATCTGCCTTAATATATTTTGAAAATGAATTAAACTAATTTCGTAATAAGTTTCAATATGCCCTGTTGTAATTATTTTATAAATTGGATTAACACCAAATTGAGGAAGAGAATTTAAAATATAAGGGAAATGATATTTCTCAACAAATGAAATTTTATAGTCAATATGTGTAGGTTTATTTTGAATAAAAAAATTCAAATAACAATCATTAATTTGTTTTATTAGATGATTTCTTGAATATTGAGATTCACTTTTATTAAATAATATTTTGATATTAAATCCAGAGAAGGTAAGATAGGCGATGTGAGAATTTCTATTCATTAATTATAATTACAATTAATTGAAGAATTTAACATAATATATCATATCTTAACTAATTATGAAGAAGATTTTATTTATTGAATATCTTCGAGCAATAGCAATAATATTTGTTATTATATGGCATATATATATAAGTTTTTGGATAAATTATCAAAGTCTAACAATATCAATTAATGCAAAACCAATATATAATTTTTCAGATATAATTCTTTTTGAATTTTTTAAAAAGTATCCAATTTCATTAGGGACAATAGGGGTAGCGATTTTTTTTCTTATATCAGCTTTTATTACACCTTATAGTTTAAACAAAAAAAAGATTAATGTATTTATTTTATTAAGAATTTTTAAAATATATCCAGCATATTTTGTAAGTTTGTTGATATCAATATTAATATTATGGTTGAACTCAAATATATATAACACTAAATTTATTCTTCCAACATCTAGATTAATTGCAAATATTTTTTTAGTTCAAGACTGGTTATATGTGCCTTTTATTGATACTGGGACATGGTTTCTTTTAGTGATATTGAAATTTTATTTTCTTATTATAATAATTAAAAATTTTAAGCAATCATTATATTATAGTTTTTATATAATACTTCTTATAATTATACTTATATTATCAATATTATCTAATTATTTTGTTCAATTTTTTTACTCTTCTATCTTTTATGGTATTTTTTTCACTTTTGCATATAGTACAATTGAGATTTCCTACATGTTTATTGGATTATTTATTTATTATGGATATAACAAAATATGGAGTAAAAAAACTACTTTTTTAGTAATAACTTTATATTATCTTTGTTTTTTTATAATGGTAAATTATTCACATATTGAGACGAACATATTGCATTATGTAATTAATTACAATCTTGGTTTAGCAATATTTTACATATTTTTTTCACTAAGAAAATATTTATCCTCAATAATTTTAATAAACAATATTGCAAAAATTAGTTATTCTTGGTTTTTGGTACATAGGATTTTTGGATATTTCATAATGTTAATCTTACTTAGATTTAAAATAAATTATGTAGTAATAACATTTATTTCTATTCAGTTAACATTCTTACTAGCTTCACTATTGTATTATTTTATCGAAAGACCAATTTACAGATTTATAAAAAGAAACTTATATTAAAAAATAATTCTAATCAATTGCTCATTATTAAATAAAAATATTAATTATATAAATAAATATGACAATCGTAAATTCTTTAAAAATACTAAATAAATATATACCTCAATCAGGAATAAAATATCCTGGTAAATTAGGGCTAGATAGAATGATAAGACTTGTTATGCTTTTAGGAAATCCTCATAAAAAATACAATACAATTCATATCGGCGGGACATCGGGTAAAGGATCAACTGCTACGTTTATTGCAAATATCCTGGCAACAAAATACAAAGTAGGTTTGCATACGTCACCACATTTAGAGAGGGTGAATGAGAGGATTACATTAGTCAACGGTCAACAATTAACAATTAACAAAAAAGATATAACCGATGAAGAATTGGTGAAGTTATTAAATGAAGTCATTCCTGCGGTCAAAAAAATGGAGAAGGAAAGCTTAGGGGCCCCTAGTTATTTTGAGATTACTACCGCTATAGCGTTTTTGTACTTTGCTAAAGTCAAGGTGGATTTTGCCGTGATTGAGGTTGGGTTAGGTGGTACATATGATGCTACAAACATAATTAATCCTTTGGTTTCAGTGATTACAAATGTTGGTCTTGATCATACGGAAATACTTGGGGATACGGTGGAGAAAATTGCACAAGACAAGGCGGGAATAATCAAAAAGAATACTTATGTGGTCAGCGGTGTGAAACAGGAAAGTGTAACTGAAATTATTAAACGTAAAGCGTTAAGCGTTAAGCTTAAAGATAAAAGATTATCATTTTTTGGCAAAGATTTTGACTATAAAAATATTAAATTACATACTACCGGTAGTGTTTTTGATTATATTGGAGAAAAGTCATTCAAGAATTTACGGATTAGGATGTTGGGAGAACATCAGGTGGAAAATGCATCATTAGCTGTAAAGGTTTTCGAATTATTAAATTCCAAATTTTCGTCAGATGATATTCAAAGAGGTTTAATCAGTGCTTATATAGGGGGGAGATTGGAAATAATAAGCAAAAAACCTACGGTGATTCTGGATGGTGCACACAATCCGGATAAAATGAAGGCGTTGGTTGATTCATTGAAAGCATTATTTCCCGGTAAAAAATATAATTTAGTTTTGGCGATAAAAGAAGGTAAAAATTCACTGGAAATCTTTAAGATTTTACTGCCTGTTTGCCGTCAAATTTATTTGACAGATTATAAAATCATGGCAGATCAGGGAGAAATAAAATCATACAGTGTTGAATTATTGAAAAAGGAAATTACCAATATAGATTCAACAATTCCAATTAGATTACTGGAGTTAAAAAGAAAAAATATAAGTGAGATCATAAAAAATTCAGATAATAATGATATTATTTTGGTAACAGGCTCTCTTTATTTAATAGGAATAATAAAAAAGATTATTAAAATATGTCTGATTTAGCTATACCCATAGAAGCCTCATTTCATGCAAATCGCTTACCTGATTTCTGTAAAAAAATTCCACGATTTACAGAACAGCATTTAACATCTGAAAATGTCAGAAATTGGTTACGAGCAAGACAAGGTGATTACATGCTTCAACTAATGGTTTATGGAAATAAGACTAATCACGGGTATGAAGCAAATAGAGTATATTATAAAGGAGAATTCACTGGAACCGGTTTATGTGCTGTATCTACAGGAGTGTTGGAACAAGTACTTAATCATAGATACGGTGATAATCTTGAAACTCAAGCTGTTCGTATTTTAACAGATGAAAAAGATATAGATACTTTAAGATATATTAAATTGTCCGATTATGATAAATTTTTTGGACAACGACAACATTATCATCATATTCTTCGCTTTCGTGTCAAAGGAGAAGAGGAGTGGCAGACGATCGATGGAACATATCGTCAATACAATATTGTAGTTCAACCGCATCGTATGTTGATGATTTTTCCCAGTAAAAACGAGAGAAAACTATATACATATCAAGAAAATATTGAGAGATATAAAGAAACTAACCCAGAGAAAGCTGCATTATATGTTCCTCAATTATTACCAAAAAACCAAATTCATAAAGAGTACCTTGAAGAATTAGAAGTTAACCAAGCAAGAACTGATATTAGATCAAACGAGACTGTAGCCAACTATGCAAAATTATTTATACCTTTCTATAATTGAAATATGACGAACAATTCATCAATGCAGAAAGTCGGTCAGATTATACTTAATTTCAATCCATTGGAGGATAAATATATATCGCGGGAATTTCAGTCCTTTGGTATTTATCTGGCTGAAGAATTAGGGGATATCAAACATAAAGCACTATACATAAAATTGGCCAAAACAGTACACCGGTCTTTATTGGAAAAAGCCCTGACTTATACAAAAGACGCCAAAGTGAAGAGAAAAGGAGCACTATTCATGTGGAAGCTCAAACAACTTGGTGCTTGGGAGGGAAAAGACAAAAAACAAAAAACAGAAAATAGTAAACATAAGAAATCAAAAATTGAAGATCTGCCGTTTTGAGAAATCCGTTTTGTTTATTGTTTAATTTTTTCTGCTTATTGGAATATGAAACGAGTTCATATGTTTATATATGGAGATGTAACCGGGGTAGGATTTCGTTTCTGGACCCGTGTTCAAGCATTGAATTTGGGCATATCCGGTTGGGTAAAAAATTCTGCAGATGATTGTGTTGAAGCAATTTTTGAAGGGGAAGATGAGAAGGTGGATACGATGGTAAAAAATTGTCATAATGGGCCGGAAGTGTCTTGGGTGGAGAAAGTAGAAGTGAAAGAAGAGGAGTTTAAAGGGGAGTTTGGCAGTTTTGAGATAGTTAGATAATCCTTGTAAAACATCTTAAAATATGGGTACAATGGATTTATGCGCAAGCAAGTATTTCTTGTTTGGTTTTTCATTTTTCTAGTTTGGTCTTTCTACCGCGCCTATTTTTATTTCCCAGAATGGCTTGATGAGATTTTTATCAAACCGTTGGTTTTTACCGGTCCGATTTTTTTCCTGGTTTTATATCGGGAGGAAAAGGGTAAAGAAGGTTTGAGGGAATTGGGATTATGGCCGAATTTTAAAGATCTTTTGATGGATATTTATATCGGGGTCGCTGTAGGGATACTTTTTGCATTTGAAGGTTTATTTGCCAACTTCATAAAATACGGGACTTTTTCTCTTTCACCGATATTTGCTTTCAGGGTAGTAAGCGGTTTATTACCGTTTTTTATTTCCAATCTGTTTACTGCATTTTGGGAGGAAATTCTCGGTAGGGGATTTTTATTCAAAAGGTTATCCAAAAGTACCGATAACCAGTTAGATGCGGCATTTACCTCAAGCTTTTTGTTTTTACTTTTGCATATTCCGATACTTTTTACCAGACTGCATCTGACCGGGACTTCTCTTTTGGTTTATCCATTGTCAATTTTGCTTCTGGGTATCGTAAATTCTTTCCTTTTTGCTTATCGGGGGTCATTGGTACTACCGATTTTGATACATACCTTCTGGAATATGACGGTAGCCTTATACATGTAAAGAAAAATTAACCTCACGAAAGTATATTGAGAATTATTTTTCATATAGATATTTGACAAAGATTATTATCTAAGTTATTATATCCCCCAGGGAGGGATATAATGTACAGACCAAAAAATACTCAGGAAAGAATACTCCATAGGCTTAAGATTTCTTTAGGCCATTTGAAAAAAGTCATCAAAATGGTAGAAGATGATGTTTATTGTATTGATGTTTTGCACCAATCCGAAGCGGTACAAAAAGCGCTTAAAGAAACGGATAATATTATCTTGGAAAACCATCTTAACTCCTGTGTAGTTGAGGCAATTAAAAAAGGCCGTAAAAAAGAAGCTATAGAAGAAGTTATGAATATTTTCAAAAGAACATAATTTTTATTCTAAGAAATGAAACATACTTTATCCATAAAAGGCATGCATTGTGCTAGTTGTAGTAATATCATTTCCCGTAAAATAAAAAAACTAAAGGGAGTCAGGAGCATTGAGGTTAATTACGCGACAAATCAGGCAATGTTAGATTATGATTCCGAGGAGATAAATATAGACAAAATGAACGAGGAAATCGGTAAACTCGGATATTCCTTAGAAGATGAGGAAAAAAATTTTCAAAGCCAAAACAAAGAAAAATTGGCGGATAATGATTATAAATTAAAAGAATTAAATGACTTAGAAACAAAGGTACAGCTTATCCTGCCGATTACCATATTAGTCTTTTTGTTGATGATGTGGGATATTTCTGCCACATTATTTCCGCTGATTCCAAAATTTCCCTTGCCAATGAAATTATTTAATACTCTTTCATTTGTTTTTGCTTCTGTGGCAATTTTTTATGTTGGAGGGCATTTTATTCTGGCGGTATTTCGATTTATAAACTATAAAGTTGCCAATATGGATACATTGATAGGTATTGGTACGTTAACCGCCTATGTATACAGTAGTGTCTTATTTTTCTTTCCTGAAATTGTCAAACTTCTAAGTTTTCCAGAACATACTTATTTCGATGTCACAATCGTAGTAATCGGTTTTATCACCTTAGGGAAGTATTTGGAAGCAAGGAGCAGATTACGTACCGGTGAAGCGATAGAAAAACTTTTAAGTCTGCAAGCAAAAATTGCCATGGTTATCAGAAATGGAAAAGAGCAGGAGATACCAATATCAGAGGTGATTTTAGGCGATGTAATTTTTGTCAAACCGGGTGAAAAAATACCAGTAGACGGAAAAATTATTGAGGGAAGCACATCCATAGACGAATCAATGGTAACTGGAGAATCTCTTCCTGTTGATAAAAAAGTAGGTGATTTAGTGGTTGGAGCAACGATTAATAAACAGGGATCATTCAAATTCCAAGCAACAAAGATTGGTTCGGATACTGTCTTAGCCCAAATTATCAAAATGGTTGGAGAAGCACAAGGATCGAAAGCCAGAATCCAAAATCTGGCTGACAAAATTTCATCAGTCTTTGTACCGATTGTTTTATTAATTGCTTTTTTAAGTCTTTTAATTTGGATAACACTTGGAAATATGAGTTACGGATTTAATACAGCCTTATCATATGGTTTATTGTCTTTTGTTAGCGTTTTAGTAATTGCCTGTCCCTGCGCATTGGGACTAGCTACGCCAACAGCAATAATTGTTGGAGTTGGAAAAGGTGCACAAAATGGAATACTTATTAAAAATGCTGATTCTTTGGAGAAATTGAATAAAATTAATACATTGGTTTTTGATAAAACCGGAACGATTACTCAAGGTATACCTACAGTTACTGATGTTGTTACTTTAAACGAACAGTTCAGTGAAGAAAAGTTATTACAATATGCTGCTAGTGTCGAAAAAAACTCCAGTCATCCGTTGGCATTAGCAATCATTGAAAAAGCAAGGGATAGAGACATTCAAATTTTTAAAGTCAGTGGTTTTAAGGAAAGAGAGGGTTTGGGGGTGGAAGCAAAATTGGCTGGAAAAAAAGTTGAGATAGTCAGACCCCGGAAGGTTGATGCAAATAACGATATTATAGAAAAACTTCAAAAAGAGGGGAAGACGGTAGTGCTAGTTAAAATCCAAAATTCTCTGGCTGGATTAATAGCTATCAGCGATACTATCAAGGAAAATGCCATAGAGGCTATCAACTCCATAAAAAAGGCAGGAATAAAAACTATCATGTTAACAGGTGATAATCAGAAAGCAGCGATCCATATCGCCGGTTTGGTAAATATCGATGAGGTTAAGGCAGAATTATATCCGGAGGATAAAGTAAAAGTTATAAAACAATTACAATCAGAAGGGAAAAAAGTAGCGATGATAGGTGATGGCATCAATGATGCTCCTTCACTGAGTCAGGCTGATGTTGGCATAGCTATGGCTACGGGAACTGATGTTGCGATAGAATCTTCCGATATCACTCTATTACATGGGGATCTAGCGCGTATTCCCAAGGCTATCAAATTGTCCAAAAAAACTTTCAGAACCATTAAGGAAAATCTTTTTTGGGCGTTCATATATAACGTTATTGGAATACCGCTTGCCGCGGGGATTTTGTTTCCGATTATGGGTATATTTTTAAATCCGATATTTGCAGGATTAGCAATGGCAGCATCAAGCGTATCGGTAGTTACGAATTCTCTCAGACTGAAAAGTTTAAATTTGCATAAAATTAATTAAATTTAAGAAAAATGGGGGTGATAAATATGATGTGGCCAGCCGGTTTTGGCATGATGAATGGAGGTTGGTACTCGTCCTGGGGATTATTTTTATGGTTGAATTGGATACTAATTGACGTCTTTTTGGTTTTGGCAATTATTGCCTTAATAAAATATATCAATAGCAGTAAAAGAAAATAAGGAGATTATTTACAAAATTGACTATAAAAACTAAAATTATATACTAATACTAAATTAATCATAGTTTATGGAACTTTTTACAATATTTTTTACTGGATTATTTACGGGTGGATTGACATGTCTTGCAGTACAGGGAGGATTGTTGGCGTCATTGTTGGCTCAAAAACGATCGGAGGGTGAAAAAAACTTATTTTTCCCTGTTCTTTTATTTTTAGCAGCCAAAGTGGTTGCCTATACTATTTTAGGATTATTGCTTGGTGCATTCGGAACAGTATTTCAATTAAGCTTAACTACCCGTGTAGTCCTGCAATTATTTGCCGGTATTTTTATGTTGGGAACAGCATTAAATATGCTCAACATCCATCCGATTTTCCGATATTTCATTATTCAACCGCCTAGATTTCTTATGCGTTTATTGAAAAATCAGACAAAAAGTAAGGAATTATTTGCACCACTGACTTTGGGGGCTATGACCGTATTTATTCCTTGTGGTACTACTCAAGCGATGATGGTATATGCAGTATCTTCAACAAATCCTATATTGGGAGCGATGACGATGTTTGCATTTACTCTAGGGACAGCTCCTTTGTTTATTCTCTTTGGGTTATTGGCAACCAAATTGGGTGATATTTTTCAAAAATATTTTTATCCGATAGCTGCCTCTTTGGTAATATTGTTATCGATTTATACCATTAATAGCGCCATTGTTTTAACCGGAAGTCCAATTCACTTGGGTAGTATATTGAGTGTTATACAGTGCACGGTATCTTTTTGCAGTGATGCTAAGAATGTAGTAGCCGGAAATATTGAACTAAATGGACAACTATCAAATGAAATTACTATTAATTTTTCCGACAGGGGTTATAACCCCAGAGAAATTTCTGTAAATCGCGGAGAAAAAATCACTATGCATTTGGTTAACGATAAAGGATACGGTTGCATTCAAGCATTTACTATCCCGAATTTGAACATAGAAGAAGTAGTTCGTGTAGGGGATAAAAAGACTTTGGATTTTCAGGCACCCCAACTTCCCGGAAAAATTGCATTTATGTGCAGTATGGGTATGTATCGGGGGGTTATAAACGTAATATAAATTCAAAAAATAATCTGCATAAGTCAGAAAAACAATTATAAATTTATTATTTATATGGAAAAAACAGTTAAACTGAAAATTACTGGAATGCATTGCGTCTCTTGCGCCCTAACTATTGATATGGAGCTTGAAGATAACGGCGTGAAAAGTTCTGAAACCAATTATGCCAGAAGCGAAACGGAAGTAAGTTTTTATGAAAATAAGATATCTTTAGAAAAGATCAAAAGTCTTATTGAGAAACTAGGGTATAAAGTCGAAAAAACTTGATACCTTATCCAAAATACATAATACTAAATAGTAATGCTATATACACCTCATTTTTTGATCGGAGCGGCAATCGTCAAATATATTCCTAATCCTTATATTTCGCTACCTTTGGCGCTCTTGTCGCATGTTGCTTTGGATATGCTTCCTCATTGGGATTTTGATATTACACCAGGTATGGGGATAAAAGAAATTTTATTTGATAACATGAAAACAACTAAAATATTGCTTATCTCCATGAGTATAGATTTTCTATTTTTATTGACATCGTTTATCTGGATTTTTTCTTCTTTTCCAAACAAATGGCTGATTGTGGAAGGAATAGTAGGCATATTTCCAGATGCGATTGAACAAGGATTATTGCTTTTTGGAATGAAAATACCCGGTTGGCAGGATAAGTTTCAGTTTCGGGTATCGGCAAAATGGGGATTTTATACGTACTTTATCGTAAGCTTTATTACTATTTGGCTATTAATTAAATAAAAAGTTCCAAGAATAAATTTATCAGAGACGTTCGTTGTCGCTATAAATGCCTTTAGATAAGATATCCAGCTCACTAAGTGGAAATTTGCGTCAAGCTTTTCGCTTTTTTGTTATTTGCTGACTGTTATCTGTCAATTTATATTAATCCACACAGATTTTACTATTTATCACCCCGTTATTTACATAAGCGAAACAACCGAAAATATTACGGTATTTTTGGCATTTACCTGGAATATTTCCATCTTGGGATATGCATTTGCCGAAAAAACACTCCGATCCGTCAACACAATCTTTCTCATAATCATTTGATGGTATTTGGCAATACTCTATGTCTCTTAAGCCCCAGCTTCTCCAGTCTCCACCTTTTTGAAGGCATTCTTCTTCGGTTTGGGCATCTCCGAATTTAGGGATTATTTTGATACATTTTCCTGAAGCGTCAGGATAGTTTCCTTCCAATTGACATTCGTAACCGTTTGGACATTGTATGCCTGATATTCCACCGCAGAACTGATTTTCGTATGAAAATGTACATCTATCTTTCTGGCATACAGGTGTAAGCGGCAATTGACATGGTTTACAAATTACGTTTTGACAGACAGATCCTTTGTCCAAGGAGTAATCTTGGTTCTCATCATATACTTCGAAATTATATTTATCTATTAAGTTAACCGGTATTGCCTGAGGACAAGGACAGCATTGGGAGGTCTGGATGCCTATGGTACATTCACTATCCTGACTACAAGTGAATTCATTATGGTCAATCTGTTCTGGAGGTGTTATCTGGGTAATTGGGGTAGGTAGTATTTTCAGATCTTTATTGGTAAATAGAGTTTGCCGAACGAAATATCCTATGAAGATAATGGAAATTACAGTTATTATGATTAAGGTAATAATTATGTTGTTCTTAGACATTTTTATACAATTTCAAGCATAGCTTAATTTATCAAAAATCACAAAATATTATCTTGAAGAGACGTTAGTGTTTGGTATAATGGATAGACACTATATTTATTGAAAGGAGAAAAATATGACAGATATACAAGTTACGGATAAAACTTTTGATAGCGAGGTTTTGAAATCCGATATTCCAGTATTGGCGGATTTTTGGGCAGAATGGTGCGGTCCGTGTCGGATGCAGATGCCGATACTTGAAGAAATTGCTAAAGATTTTGCGAGTAAGATAAAAATTGCCAAAATAAACGTTGATGATAATCCCCAAACCCCCGGTAAATATGGAATCATGAGTATTCCAACTCTAATAATATTCAATAAGGGTCAGGCGGTCAAACAAATGGTTGGTGTCCAAAGTAAGGATGTTTTAACTTCAGAATTGAACAAAGTTATTCAAGCAAAATAAACTTCTAAAGGAGATTTCTATTATGAGTAAAATAAATAAATACGACGTTATAATTATCGGTTCTGGTCCGGCAGGTATGACGGCAGGAATATATGCAGTCAGAGCAGGTAGAAAAGTCTTGTTGATTGCCGGTTACAGATGGGGTGGACAGCTTATGTTGACGACATTAGTTGAAAATTTCCCCGGTTTTCCCGAGGGTATCCAAGGGCCGGAATTGATGATGAACATGAGAAAACAAGCTGAAAGACTTGGAGTGGAAATATTGGAAAAAGAGTTTACGAATGCTGATTTTACCAAAAAACCTTTCATTGTCACTGCAGAAGATGAAAAATATGAAGCCAAAACTGTAATAATCGCCAGTGGTGCTGATTCCAGATGGTTAAATGTACCAGGTGAGGCTCAATTACGAGGTAAAGGAGTTTCAACTTGTGCTACCTGTGACGCATTTTTCTTCCGGGGGAAAGACGTCATGGTAGTAGGAGGCGGGGATAGCGCTATGGAAGAAGCATTGGTTTTGGCTCAAGTGGCTAATTCAGTAAAAATAATCCATCGGAGAGATGAGTTCAGGGCATCCAAAGCTATGCAGGAAAAAGTTTTGGGTAATCCTAAAATAAAACCTGTCTGGTTTAGCCAAATCGTCAGATTTTTGGGTACTGATAAACTGACAAGCGTGATGCTTAAAAACCTCAAAACAGGAACGGAAAAAGAAGAAAAAACTGATGGGGTATTTGTGGCTATCGGTCATGTACCAAACTCTGAAAGATTTAAGGGAATAGAAATTGATGCCAAAGGTTATATCGTCAAAAAGGATAAAAAAGATTCGGAGACCGGATTGGTAAAATATTCTTCAAGCACTTCCACGGAAGGGGTTTTTGTCGCAGGAGACGTAAATGATTACAGATACCGTCAGGCGATTACCGCTGCAGCTTTGGGTTGTATTGCAGCTCTGGATGCGGATAAATGGCTTTCGGAAAATACGGATTCTTGACAAAAAATCGATACGTGATTAATATATAAAACGAAAAACGCAGAATATACCGGATTCCACCGGTAGATCTACAAAAAGTAGAGCGTTGTTTGCGAAAATCTTGAAAAAGAACTAAGCAATACCGGTATCTTCCCGTAATAGAAGAAAAATAAGGATCAAGTAGAACTTGGTCGAAATTAGGTGGCACCATGGTTCGACTACGCTAATCACAAGCGTAAGGCAACCGTCCTAAAGAGGGCGGTTTTTTTATGGGAAATATAAATTATAATTAATTAAAGGGAGGATAAAATGCTGGATATAAAATATATCAGGGAAAACAAGGAAAAGGTAGAAAAAAATGCCAAAAACAAAAATAGGGATGTTGATTTGGATAAACTTATCGCCACTGACGACAAAAGAAAAACGCTTATCAAAAAAATTGATGATATAAGGGCAGAAAGAAATATTATCAGTCAACAGTCAACAGATAACAGTCAACAAAGAGAGAAAGGGAAGAAGTTGAAAGAGGAACTAAAAGCTTTGGAGGAAGAACTAAGGAAAGTGCAAAAAGACTTTGACAATCTGATGCTGACAATTCCCAATATTGCAGACGAGAGCGTACCGATCGGAAAAGATGCCAGCGGCAATAAAGAAATAAAAAAATGGGGAGATGTACCGAAGTGTGACTTCACTTCTCTTGATCATATCGCTTTGGCCAAAAAGCATGATTTGGTAGATTTTGAAAGAGGGGTAAAAGTAGGAGGGTTCCGGACGTACTTTCTCAAAAACGAGGCGGCAATGCTTGAGTTGGCAGTTCTTACCTATACTATGCAGAAACTAGTCAAGAAAGGTTATATTCCAATCATAGCTCCTAGTTTACTCAAAGAATTCACCCTGTTTGGTATCGGCCAGTTTCCCTGGGGCAGGGAGGAAGTATACCATCTGGAAAAAGATGATGTGTATCTGGCTGGTACAGCTGAACAGCCGGTAACTTCATATTATGCTGGAGAAATCTTAAACGAAAAAGATTTGCCAAAAAAATTTGTGGCATTTTCGCCTTGTTTCCGTCGGGAAGCAGGCAGTTATGGCAAAGACACAAAAGGTCTATATAGACTGCATCAGTTTAACAAAGTAGAACAAGTAATCATAAACAATGCGGATTATGAATCAAGCATCAGTTGTCATGAAGAGTTACTTTCAAATGCAGAAGGGGTACTGCAAGACCTTAAATTGCCTTATAGAGTGATGCTCATGTGTACCGGGGACATGGGTGAGCCACAGGTAAAAAAGTATGATGTAGAGACCTGGATGCCCTCAAGAGGAGATTATGGGGAAACGATGTCAAATTCCTTCATGGGAGATTTCCAAACCAGAAGGCTTAATCTACGTTACCGGACTAAAAACGGAGAGGTGGTATACGCACACAGTCTGAATAATACGGCTGTGGCATCACCCAGGATAATCATTGCTATTCTGGAAAACTACCAGCAGAAAGATGGGACTATTCTAATTCCCAAAGTCCTTCAGCCATTTGTCGGAAAGGAAAAAATAGGATAATCTCTTGACAATATTAATTGTATTTAATAACTTCATATTATGAATGATTTTCTGGAAACTGGTCAGGTTTTAGATTTGGATCTAGGAGCAAAAAGATTGACTCAAGCAAGAGATCTTATTCGAAAAAAATTAGAAATTCCTTGGAGAAAACTTAAAGATAATGATCCAGAAAGAGATCAAATAGGATATATTAGTGGATTATTAGCAAGTGAATTGGATTCAAGATTAAAATTAAGAGCGGTAGAATTTGATTTATCTGCTAAAAGTTCAGGTTCTTCTATAGCTGATTCACGACAAAGACAAAGACTTTTAGTGCTTGAAGCAAGAGATCCTTTTAGACAAGTATACAGAGATGGTGCTGCAAGCTTGGTTAGTGTCAAATTGGCCTTTTTAGACCCAGCGATTCTTCTTGATGATAATCAAAATTTGGTAACTGACCAACAGTTATTAACGCGTTTTACGGATGCATTATGTTCTGTTTCGGATGGTAGTGTAACTGATTCGACGGATTTTCTACTAATTAAAGATGATATTACAGAAAGGCATAAAGAATGCGGTCTTGGTAATGTTACGAAAAATGAACAAAAGCTTATTGATGATATATTCGGTAATAAACCGACTAGTTATGGTGCCCGAGTAGATGGGGTTATACTAAGAGTGATTGATCATCCGAATGATTTCGGGATTGGAGTTGTAATACATGATGATAAAGGAAAGCATGATGAATTGAACTTTAGTTTTAGAGAATTTGCCAGAAGGGATGAATTGTTGGAAACAACTTCGGTTTAGCTGTTAATAGTTAATGAACTCATTTTTACTCAAAGAAAATTTTTTAGTGTTAATTTATATCTAGTTATATTAATATTTAAATACGGAATAAATCATATGAACGATTTAATCATTATAGGCGGTGGACCGGCGGGATTGACGGCTTCCATATATGCTTCCTGCTATCACCTCAAACATCTTCTGGTTTCCAAAGACATCGGTGGGCAAGTCAATTTTGCTCCGGATATCCTCAACTATCCCGGTTTTGATCATGTGACAGGTAAGGAATTGATCCAAAGGATGACAGACCAGGCAAAAAATAGAGGATGCGAAATTGTTACAGCTAGTGTAACAAAAATATCAAAACCCAAAATTCAAATGACAAATCAAACCCAAAATGCAAATGACAAAACAGAGGATTGTTTCGAAATAGAAACTTTAGAAGGTATTAAATATCAGGCTAAATCAATAATTTTAGCCACAGGTACGGAAAGAAGGAAGTTGGGAGTGAAAGGTGAAGTAGAGTATACAGGCAAAGGTGTGCATTATTGTGCAACTTGTGAAAAACAGGATTATCAGGGTAAAGTTTGTGCAGTGGTAGGAGGCGGAAATGCCGCGGTTCAAGCCGCTGTGGAACTGGCTCAGGCTGCAGGGAAAGTCTATATAGTATACCGCGGAAAAGAACTGAGAGGAGATGCAGTATGGCTTGAAGTAATAGGTAAAAATAAGCAGATTGAGGTAATTTATTCTGCAATAGTTGAAGAAATTATCGGAGATGGAATGAAAATAAATGGAATTATTATTAAATTAACAGATAGCAGTCAACAGTCAACAAAAAAAACATTGAACATTGATAAAGTATTTATAGAAATCGGTGGGGTACCGGGGACAGCCCTTGTCATTCCCCTGGGAGTGGAAATGGATAAGGGAGGGTATATCAAAGTGGATGAAAAACTGGCAACAAGCATACCGGGAGTATTTGCCGCGGGTGATATGGTCTCTTCAGGTCTTTCTATAGAACAAATATCTTCAGCTGTTGGTCTTGGAGCTAGGGCTGCCGCCAGCGCTTTTTTTTATGTGAAAAAGGACAAAGCGCCTTCAGTTTGGGGAACATCACAGATAAAAAGATGAGCTTTATACGGATTTATTTCAGCGGTAATCCGGAGTTTTATCCTCCACTTTTGCACTAAAAACTTTTGTATACAGACCCATGACCGTATAATCCCAGAAGAGATGTTTGAAGTAATATTGTCGGGCATGGTTATGCAGTCTACGGTTTGAAGTTAAGACTACCAGATGGGGTAGGAATGCCACTTTACCAAATTTCTTCAATTTCGGAAGCAGGTAATACTCATCTTCCCTGACTGTACCTGAAGTATTTATCCCGCCTGATTTCAGATAAATATCTTTTCTGATGCTTCTGTTTGGACCGCGCATGGTAATCGGTCTTTTCAGAAAAAAATAGGCGGATTTTTGGATAATCCGGTCAATTTTTGAAAAATCCATTTTATTTAAATTCTGATTGAAGGATACAAGTCCGGTTGTGGCAACAATATTTTTCTTGCTATATGCTTTTGATATTTCCGACAACCAATTTTTAGGAACAATGCTGTCAGCGTCTGTTGTAGCCACTATTTCACCTTTGGCTTCCAAAAAAGCTTGGTGTTTGGCAAAAAGCATACCTTTTTGTGTTTCTTTGACGACTCTTGCACCAAATGATTTGGCTATTGCAGCGGTTTTGTCGGTAGAATTGTTGTCCACAACCAAAGTTTCGAATTTTTTTCCGTAATCTTGCGTTCTAATAGCCGTAAGACAAGTCGGAAGGTATTTTTCTTCATTAAAAGCAGGGATAGCAACGGTAAAGATAGGCATATTCAAAGTAGTTTTTCCTGGTTATGCCTGGTAACCTGATTGACTTTTATCGATAAGCCTAAGTGTTTGTATGCTTTCTCCGTGGCTTCCCGGCCTCTTGGAGTACGTTTGAGAAAACCGATTTGCATCAAGTATGGTTCCAGTACTTCTTCTATTGTTCCGGTATCTTCAGATAAAATTGCTGCCAGTGTCTCTATACCCACCGGACCTCCGTTATGTTTTTCTATGAGAGCCTGTAACAGTCTTCTGTCTGAATCGTCAAGTCCCATATGGTCTATTTCAAGCAAACCAAAAGCTTCGTCCAAGACAGCCGTATCAATTATTTCCATATTATTAACCTGGGCAAAGTCTCTGGCACGTTTAAGCAGTTTCAAGGCAATTCTGGGAGTGCCGCGGGCTCTTTCCGACAAGCTTTTGCAGGCTTTTTTATCAATATTAATTTTGAGTTTACTAGCTCCGGCATGAATTATTTGTTCAATTTCCTCTGCGGGGTAAAAAGAGAGTCTCTGGACAATTCCAAATCTGTCCCTTAAGGGAGCTGACATCAGACCAATTCTGGTTGTTGCACCGATTATAGTGAAGTTAGGCAAATCAAGTCTTAACGTTCTTGCGGAAGGTCCTTTGCCAATGACAATATCCAAAGCAAAATCTTCCATAGCAGGATAAAGTGTTTCTTCAACTACTTTATTCAGTCTATGCACTTCATCGATAAAAAGAATATCTCCTTTTTCAAGATTAGTAAGGATTGATGCCAGATCTCCTGAACGCTCTATAGCCGGACCGCTGGTTATGCGGATATTGACTCCCATTTCTTTGGCAATTAAGTGAGCGAGGGTAGTTTTGCCCAGACCGGGAGGGCCGTAGAGAAGGATATGTTCCAGGGATTCTTTGCGTTTTTTGGCAGCAGAAAGAGCTACCTGGATACCTTTTTTCACTTTAACCTGTCCGTAGAACTCGTTCCATTTACCGGCACGAAGAGAAACAAAGAGTTTTTCTTCTTCGGGTGTTGTGGTTTCCGGTTTGCTTATATTTTTTTCTTCCATATCATTTCTTTCCTAGATACTTTAAAGCGGCTTTAATTTTTGTCGAAGTATCACCTTCGATATCCTTGATTCCTTTCAATGCTTCTTTGGCTTCGTTTGAGTTAAACCCGAATGATTTCAAAGCATCTATGAGCTCTTTGGTTTCCCCTGATTCCTCGCTTAAGTCAAGCGTGCCTATGCTACCGAGTTTGCTTCGTAGTTCAATGATGATTTTCTGGGCGTTTTTGGTTCCTAGTCGGGGTATTACAGTGAAAAAAGATACGTCTCCCTTGACAATTGCTTGTTTGATACGGGAAATATCCGCATATGAAAATACCGCTAATGCAGTTTTAGGTCCGATACCGGAAACAGTCAGGAAAAGTTCAAAAAGTGTTAGTTCTTCAGTTGAGGCAAAGCCGAATAAATCTATCGCATCGTCTTTGACATGGGTGTAGATATTGAGAGAAATTTTGTCATTGATAGAATATTTAGCGTTAAGTCCGGTAGGCACTGCTACTTTGTAGCCGACTCCACCGGTAAGTACTATTAAATTTGTCAATCCTTTTTGTTTTACAATTCCTTCCAGATATCCGATCATAGGTTATTTTAAAAACTTATTTATCTTATACGAAAAACAATGCGTCAATGCAATAGCTGCCGCATCTGATACGTCATCCGGAGTCAAGGTTTTGGGAAGATGAAGCAAGTGTTTGACCATTCTTGATACTTGTCCCTTTTCTGCCTGCCCGTATCCGCAAATTGCAGATTTTACTTTTACCGGGGCGTATTCGAAAGTCGGTATTTTTTTTTGGGACAGCGAAAGCAACACTACACCTCTTGCCTGACCGACAGTGAAAGCGGTTGTAACATTTCTGGAAAAAAACAGAGTTTCCAAACCTGCATATTGAGGTTTGTATTTGGATAAAATATCTGATAATTTTTCATAAATCATCGACAATCTTTCACCGTTTTCCGATTTTACCGGGGTGATGATAGCGGTGGAGAAGAGTAGTTTAAACACACCGCTTTTGTCTTCAATTACGGCACAGCCGGTAGTTGCTATACCAGGGTCGATACCTATGACAATCATTTGAAAGGATTATAACACCATTTATAAACGGAGTAGATTTGTTTAGAGGTGTCCTGAATTGGAGGATTTTGATAAGATCGTTGACCCAAAATACCTATTGGATTATCTGTAAGCTGGACAGTCTGTGTTTATGGATTGCGTTGATGGGGTAATTAAAATATATGTTCCGGCAAATTGGTTGATCATATCGTTAATATAAATTTGTGATATTGGATTGAAATATTTAGCACTTAGCATTTTCATGATGCTTTTCTCACTTGAACGGTACCAGGAAGAGTAGTTGCATCCCGCAAAATAACTATCATTTGCTACAACCCCTGACCAGTTGGGATTTGGCGGCGTACCGTTGTAGCAGTTTCTATTGAGAAGTTCTATCCAATGATTGTTTCCGGCCAGGTATTCATCTGCCAATAAACCTAAAGAATGGCCTAGTTCGTGGACAAAAACTTCCGCACCTAAATCTGCATTATATCCAACGGCGATATTTTCTATGGCTTTGCCGTAATAAGAGGCAGTGTTATGTATAATATAAATATTGTCCCAGGGGACTCCGCTTGTATTTACCAAGTTTGTCACAAACGCATTGTTGCAAATATATCCCGGGCAACCTAGGTCTTGAGTGTTATCGATGTAATGGAAGTAGATATTTTCCAGCCTGCTGGTAAAAGGTTGATAAGTGATAAGATGATTTATAAACCGGTTGACATCCAAATGGAATTTGCCCAGATCTGCCTGGCTATAATCGTCCCCGATAAAGACAATATCCAGAAATCCGTCTTTAGGATTTTGGGCAAAAACCTGATTTGAAAAAGGATTGACAACTGTTTTTTTCTTTCTTGGGACAAGTTTGGAACCTTTTACCGAAAAGAATTTGGGTTTGTTTTCTTTTTTCACCACATTTGAGGTGTCAAACTGGCTTATGACCACATTATTTTTATCGGTAATTCTGACGCTTTTTGCCGATTCATGCCAATTTAAGGTTTTGTTAAAAGTCACTTTATCAACTGTGAATAGAGTCTGTGGCAGATATTCTTCATCTCCCTTAGGCGGAGCATCCATAGCTTGGTTTGGTATGCCAAACTGAATTGAGGATAAAATCAATCCGTTTTGATCATGAAGAGATAGGGTATAGTCGGCTACAAGAATATTGGGATTTGACTGGAAACTGTTTAAAACGGATGTGGAATCGATTGTAAGAATATTTTGAGCTGATATATCGTAAGTGATATATACTTCCAAAACTTCCTGAGATGGAATTTGCCGGGATTTTGACAATAAATCCGCCGTTTCCCAAGCAGGGGTGAAGCTATCTACCGGACAGTTTAAGCTTACACCATAGTTATATGCATCACCTTCTGAATCATAAATTTGTGCACATCCCGTAGAAGTGTCACAACCGATATTTTTGATAGATCCATCAATGTCATTTTCGATTTTGGTAAGCAATCGGAAATCGGTGCATTTTCTATCTTGACCATCACAAGGCTGGCAAGCGGAATCTAGAGATTCATAAAAATATTTTTGTTTGGTCTTTGGGTCACAGGGTAGAAAATTAAGATATTCTTTAAGATCTGAAGGTATTGATGAAGGATCATTACAGTTGATATCCGCAAGTTCAGATTGAGTAGGGATGTATTTCATGGATTTAAAGTGTGCTGTTAATGCTTTTTTCAGCTGGTCCAAATCGGTTTTTCTGGTCAAATCATGAGCCTGCATAAATTGCCGTGGAAGGTTGATAGCAAGGACGGTAAGAGTGATCAGTATGGAGATGATACCGATGACGATAAGGATTTCTACTAAGGTAAAGCCCTTTTTAGGTAAATTGGGCAGCTTGGGCATAAATATATATTAAAAACAGTATAACAAAAAAGGTAATTGAATAATTATTCAAATTTGTAGATTTGATTTGCTAAATATTACCATCGTTGGTACAATCTGAGACTGTTTCAAGAAAGAAGAATATCGCTCTTCTTATCTTGAACTGTCTTTGCACTTTGACATAACTGATTCATTTTGGGAAACAGATAGTAAACCAGCTAGAGATAGAAGCAGATTTCTTTCTCTTGGTGGTTTACTATCAACGATAACTATGTAAAAAGGAGAGAATTGGAATGAACGAAAAAGTACGGACTCAGTATATTCCAGGGGGTATAATCTTGGTGTTTGGACTAGTAATACTAGTCGTTGGGGTGCTCGGTTTGTTCGCCTGGTTTTCTTTGCCGACAATCGGTTTAAGTCTCGGAGGATTGGGATTAGTTATTGCAGGAATCGTAGTGTTTCGGACACCCGTCCGACGGTAGAGTAATAAGCCAATAAAACTTCGGTGCACATCCAAGTTTAACTTGGTTGAAGGAGGCCTTTTTAACCTTAATATAACTCCCGTAGTGCATCAGGGAGAATTAGATTGATAGAGGAGGAAAATTGAGAAGAGTTAAACTAACAGGACAGGAGAAGTTTTTATTCATTCTGGGGATGATCATGATTATCAGTGGTATCATCATGATGGTCACAGGCAGAATCTACGGATTTCTGCTCATCTTTGGTGGCTATCCTATCGTAGGTCTCAATTGGCCTGTTAAGGTAAACTTGCCACCATCCCAGGAAGAGTAAAACCCTCCAACACAATCGAATATTATTATCCCCTCGCATTCTGTTTAGAAATTCTGTCTCACCTGAAATAGGTGGGTTAGTTTTCCCCAATATGGGTCAGGATGCGTGTGGTTTTTTCAGAAATCAAAGTAATTTGATTTTTGAAGTCAGTCACACGCATTGAAAATGTCAAAGAAAATATAAAATCCCTTCAATTTTCCAATAGCGGGAAAGAGAAGGGATTTTTGGTGGGAATTTTATATAAATTCAAACGGGGAGATGATATCTTTTTTGTGATGGTTTTTGGCTTTGACGAGCCGTATCCTTTGGATACGGATTTGGCGGAATAACTCCTCGGGCACTTTTTCTTCAAAGTGATAGATTGCTTCAATCCTATTGAGTTTTTCTAAAAGGTGAGTGGTACGTATCTCAAATTGCTTGATGTAGTCAGATTTTGAGTAATCTTTTTTGAATTCTTTTTTAAATAATACTTTCAGGTCTTCATATATTGGAATGTAACCGATAGGGGTTTTAATGGCTTTGTATTCTCCGCGGATTCTACCGGCCATCCACAGTAACCAAACCTTTTTATCCGTTTTTTCACTTAAAAATTGGCCGTTTTCTTTGAGGAAATAATTGACAGTGAATGTGTGCGGAGGGTGTTTGAGTTTGCCGCCGAATTTCAGATGCATTTGTATGTATTTACCAAGCGGTACTACCAGAAAATCCAAATTGCTCATGGGGTTATGTTTTCTTACTCCTACCTGACCAAGCGTAGCTGCAGTCGTTTCCGATTCAAGGGAGGCACCCATAAAAACTCCATGTGGGAAATCAAAAGCTTCGACAACCGGTGGAGAAGCGTCCGTATCACGACCACCATAGATGAGTCCGTCTACCGGAACACCGTTTTTATCATGAAGATTTGGATCACAATTGGGAAGCTCTTCCATGCGCAAGGTATAGCGGGCGTTTTTGTGCGCCGGAAGTATTTCATTACCATCCCTATCAGTGATGCCTTCATGCCAGTTTCCGGCGAAGTTGACTCCGTCTTTGGGCAGACTTCTACCCATACCCAACCAATAAGGAATTCCGTCTTTGACCAAAATATTTGAAAATATCACTTCCCTTGGAGTATTCAGCATTTTATATATAAGTGGGTCATCTTTGGGGTTGATATCGGCAATGATACCAAATATTCCTTGTTCGACATTTACACCATACGCATGACCGTCTTTTCCGGTACGTAAATATGCGATATCGTCTCCAAGTATGGATTGACCGGGGATCATTGCAGTAGATGTTTTACCGCAGGCAGACGGGAAAGCCCCGGCGAAATAAACAGTGTTGACTTTTGACTTTTGATTTTTGACTTTTTTTGGAGGAACACCCAAAAGCAGCATATGCTCACATAACCATCCTTCTTTAAAAGCCTTTTGGATAGCAAGCCTTAGGGAAAGTTTTTTCAGTCCGGCTGTGTTTCCGGCATATTGGCAGTTGACGCTAAATACTCTGTTTTGGATTAAATCGATATAAATTCTTCTTTTATCATGGTTTTTACTTGTACCATTCTCCAGTTCTCCGGATGAATGGATAAAGTGGAAAAATTTATTGGAACCTTTCAGTTTCTTAAATTCGTTAAATCCCTGACGGTAAAGTATCATTTCCGTATGGGCAACATAAGACGAGTCGGTAAGTTGTAAAGCCGGGATGGAAAAGCGGGAGTTTTGCGGACCCAAACAAAAAAACAGCACATAAAGCTCTTTGTCTGTCATTGAGTCTTTGAGAAGCGATAAGACTTCTTTAAGGTGACTATCCCGCTCTCCAGAGTTTAAGTGTTTGCCGATATATTTACCCTTTGGGAGTAGAATTTTGGTATTTTCTTTATCCCTACCTTGGTCAAAGATTGAGTCGTAATGGACAGTATGACCGGACATTTGCAGGTTTTTTTCCTCTTTATCCTGTAATGCTTTCCAACGGATAAATTCCTGGTCGTCCTTGGTGCCTTTCAGAAGTGTAACTTTAGCTGGCTTGCAAAGGGAGATATATTTGGTAAGTATTTTGGAAACATAGGGATTACCCAGTTCTTTCAGTATTTGGGCATTTTTGGCAGAAGAAAGTAAATGATGTTTTGCCACAAGGGATATTATAGTAAGATTAAATATCAAATATCAAATATCAAATATCAAATATCAAAAAGTATGTATTGGTATCATTATCTTTTTATTAATCTGTTTGCAGCGGTTATCAGAGAAAACCTGAACAAAAAATTGGCGGATAAAACTAGTCCTTTTGTTTCGCTATTTTTTGTGACGTTGTCAAACGGAATTCTTTTATATATTGCTCAATTTTTCATCTATAAATCACTACCGAAATTCGATTTCTGGCTTGCGCTCGGAGGTGGATTTTTTGTTTTCGGATACTTGGCTTATTATTCAGCGCTTAAATTTTCGCTTTCTCAATCTATATTGTTTTCTTCATATTCGATATTGGTAACTGTAATTTTAACCGGAATATTTTTGGGTGAAGGTAGATTTTTTGATATCCGTACAACTGAAGGTATCAGAGTGATAAGCGGAATATCTTTGGCTTTTATCGGACTTTGGTATTTACTTCATACAGGCAGAAAATCGGAAGAAAAGATGGAGAGCCGTTGGTTTGTAGGTATATTTTTCACCATACTTTTTTTCGGTGTAGGATCGTTTTTCAGCTTGTTTTTTTTGAAAAAATTTTCTTCTCTTGATGTTCTCCTAAACCAGACTACTTTGATGATACCGTTATTTCTTGTCTTGGCCTTATATAAGGGTAAAAAAATCAGGGTAAAAAAAGAAATTTTACCGACAATTGGTATAAATTCCTTGTTTAGCGTTATTGCGGTGTTGGCTTTTTTTGAAGGGCTTAAACTTGCCCCTGCCGCCAAATTTTATCCGATACAACAAGTGTCTTTGGTTTTGTTGACAATGATATCAGGAGTTATCTTTTTCAAAGAAGTAAAAGTATTTAGCGGTAAGAAACTGGTCGGCATGACAGTCGGACTTATAGGTATAATCATGCTTGCAGTTGGTTAAATATGAAAACTACAGATAATCAGGATGAATTGTTTGATATAGTGAACGAGAAAAATGAAGTAGTAGGAACAGCAAAAAGGGGAGAAGTGCATGGGAATAATAAGCTAATTCATCGCAGTATTGGCGTGGGTGTAGTAAATGATAGGACCGAAATATTTTTGCAAAGAAGAAGCTTTTCCAAAGATACAGATGGCGGTTTTTGGACACTTTCTTGTTCCGGTCATGTAGGTAGTGGTGAGACATATGAAGAAGCAGCCAGAAAAGAACTACATGAAGAATTGGGAGTTGAAGCAGAGATAAAAAAAGTAGCTACATATATATATAAGGTAGAGTATGAAACGGAGATAGTTACACTTTTCACTGCTTGTCATAATGGTCCTTTTAGTTTGCATAAAGATGAAATTATTGATGGCAGGTTTTTTTCAAAAAAGGAGCTTGAAAAGGTAGAAAAAACAGGTGTGATCAAGCTCAGCAAAGCCGGTAGGCAATCCCTCCAAAAACTGGGCTGGATATGAATTAATCTATGGACAAAAAGATACTAGTGAAGTAAACTAAAGTTTATTATCATACATTTTCATACCAAATAAGGAGGATTGCTTTATGACCAGTCAGAATCCATTTGATAATGCATTGAAACAACTTGAGAAAGCTCTCAAACATCTCAAGCTTTCCCCATATGAAACCGAAAGACTTCGTCATTCCGAAAAAGTAATATCTGTTAACTTTCCGGTAATTATGGATGATGGCCGTAAAAGCATTTTCCATGGATTCAGGGTGCAGCATAATAGTGCTTTGGGTCCATATAAAGGCGGTATCCGTTTTCATCCTCAGGTAGATATGGATGAAGTGAAAGCCCTGGCATTTTGGATGGCTATCAAGTGTGCGGTTGCCGATATACCTATGGGTGGGGGAAAAGGAGGAGTGGAAGTAGATCCCAAGAAATTATCGGAAAAAGAACTGGAAAATTTGAGTCGGGCATATGTACGGGCGATTGCTGCTGATATCGGTCCTGATATTGATGTGCCAGCGCCGGATGTCAATACCAATCCTCAGATTATGAAATGGATGGTAGATGAATACATTAAGATTAAGTCAAAAGTTAAAAGTCAAAAGTCAAAACTGACAATAAAAGAAAAAAGCAGATTGATGGGGACTTTCACAGGTAAACCGGTAGATTTCGGCGGCAGTTTGGGTAGGACGGAAGCAACAGGCAGGGGCGGTTTTTTTGTTTTATCAGCATTGTTAAAAAGACTTAAACCTCAAAGCAGGTACGGCAATCAGCTTACCGCAGCAGTACAGGGATTCGGTAATGTCGGTTTTTATGCAGCCAAATTCCTATCCGAGTCAGGTATCAGGATAGTAGCATTATCCGATTCCAAAGGCGGAATTGTTGTGAAAGATTTGACAAAAGACAGTTTCAATCCGGAGTTAGTCCTTAAATGCAAAAAAGAAAGGGGTAAACTAAGTCAATGTTATTGTATAGGGGGAGTCTGCGATATGAGGTCGGGAAAAAATATCTCAAACAGTGATCTTCTGGAATTGCCTGTAGATATAATAGTGCCGGCTGCTTTGGAAAATCAGATCACCAAAGAAAACGCCTCCAAGATAAAAGCCAAAGTAGTACTTGAACTAGCAAACGGTCCGACTACTCCGGAAGCAGACGAGATCATGTTCAAAAAAGGTGTGATAGTAGTGCCGGATGTTCTGGCAAATTCCGGAGGTGTAACGGTTTCCTGTTTTGAGTGGGAGCAGAATCTTAAAAACGAGAAATGGATAGAAAAAGTAGTCAACGATAAGCTTGAAAAAAAGATGGAATCGGCTTTTGATGCAGTTTTCAAGCAGGCAAAAGAGCTAAAAGTATCATATCGTGAAGCAGCATTTGTCTTGGCAATCAAAAGAATTTTAGGTAAGAGTAAATAATATTAAAAAAGACACATTAAACTGTTGACTTTATCAAAAATCCTGCTAGAATATATTTTTGCCAAAAAAATTATGTTAATGGCAATAAAAAATAGGCAGGAAGCCTAAATAAGAAGAAGAAATACTAGATAATGATAAAAGCCTTAAATAAATCTTTTACCAAATCAACGTAAATTCTCTTCAATCTGGCTTCCTCCAAAAAATTAAATATTTTTGGACAAAATACTGGAGATCGAGCCGTTTGTTTATCGCATGTTCGGGCCTGAAGTTTAGCTGGTTGAACACTTCATTTGCAATGAAGAGGTAGGCGGTTCGAGTCCGCCCAGGTCCACAATTTTAAAATTAGGAATTAAGTATTAGGAATTAAGAAGGGACTTGATTCTTAGAACATAATTCGTAATAGGTAATAAGTTTGCTCTTTAAAAAGTGAACAGGATAAATAAATATTCAACGTAATTTATAAGTGCATAAGGCCATCTTAAATGCCTTAATGTCTACTCATAAAGTCGACAACGGATGCCTAGGCGGTTTTTGGACGAAGAAGGACGCATGTCTACTTGCGATAACGTCGGGTAAGCAGTAAACAGCTTTTAATCCGACGGTTTCCGAATGGGGAAACCCCACCCGTAAGGGTGACTGAACCGTGAATATTCCAAATTTTTGGAAAGGTTAGCGGTTTGGGGATAACCGGGTGAACTGAAACATCTAAGTAACCCGAGGAATATAAATCAATAGAGATTCCGTCAGTAGCGGCGAGCGAAAGCGGAAAAGCCTAAACCCCGCATTTATGCGGGGGGTTGCAGGATTTCCGATATGGGATGAGAGGACGGTAGCAGAACTGCTTGGAATAGCAGACCATAGGACGTGAAAGTCGTGTATGCAAAACCTGAATCTCCTCTAGGATTTTCCTAAGTACTACAAGGCACGGCAAAACCTTGTAGGAATCTGGGACGGCCACGTTCCAAGGCTAAATACCATAACCGACCGATAGTGAACTAGTACCGTGAGGGAAAGGTTAAAAGTACCCCGGAAGGGGAGTGAAATAGTACCTGAAATTGTCGACTAACAAACAGTGAAAGCTTGTGCGTAGCACAAGAAGTTCAAATTTAGAAAACATAAATTAAAAAAATTGAAAACTAATATAAACAATACTTATAGCATCAATTTTGATTTTTGTCCCGCTATAGCGGGATGATTTTTGAATTTCTCGTGCTCTGCACGAGTGATCACGTGCCTATTGAAGAATGAACCGATGAGTTATTTTGCAAAGCGTTAGCTTAACCCATTTTGTGGGGGAGGCGCAGTGAAAGCGAGGTCTAACCGACCGTTAGTTTTGTAAAATAGACCCGAAACCGGGTGATCTAACCATGAACAGGGTGAATCCCCCCGAAAGGTGGGGAGGAAGGCCGAACCCGTCGTCGTTGCAAAGACGTGGGATGATTTGTGGTTAGGGGTAATATGCCAATCGAACCCGGAGATAGCTGGTTCTCTCCGAAATATATTTAGGTATAGCGTTTTGTTATGGTTTGACTGGGGTAGAGCACTGAATGGTTCAGCGAGCGTAAGCAAGTTGGATCAATCAAACTCCGAATACAGTTCAAACTTATCAAAGCAGTCAGTCCGGCTCGGCTAAGCGAGTCTGGTCGAACGGGGAAACAACCCTAACTCTCAATTAAGGCCCCTAAATCTTGACTAAGTTGTAAAGGAAGTGAGATTTCCCAAACACCCAGGAGGTTGGCTTAGAAGCAGCCATCCTTTAAAGATAGCGTAACAGCTCACTGGACGAGAAGTCTTGCGCCGAAAATGAACGGGGATAAGTCAAGTGCCGAAGTTAGAGATTCTTTCGTATTTTGCGGAAGAGTGGTAGGAGAGCGTTCCTATTTGCAGTGAAGCTCATGTCGTAAGGCAGGGTGGAGCATTAGGAAGTGAGAATGTCGGTATGAGTAGCGTAATCCCGGTGAGAATCCGGGACGCCGAAAGCCTGAGGTTTCCGTCCCAACGTTCGTCGGGGACGGGTTAGTCGGATCTAAGCCAAGTCCTGCGCAAGCGGGGGTAGGTCGATGTACAAGCTGTTAAGATTCAGCTACAGTATTAAAATGACCCCGAGGGGGTGACGAAGTTGGAGAGTTAGAGCCAAGTATATCTTGGTTTAAATCATAAGATAGTGGTAACCGGGAAATCCGTTACTGCGTTTAATCGAGTGATGATGGAGAGTCCTACGAGCAATCAATGGACAATTCTGATAAGCTTCAGTTTCCGGGAAAAGTCTCACCGGTTTCTATCGCAAGATAGAATGATTTTAATATTTCCGTACCGCAAACCGACACAGGTAGGCTGGTAGAGTATACTAAGGCGATCGGGAGAAAACGGCTCAAGGAACTCGGCAAAACAACTGGGCGTAACCTATGGGAGATGCCCTACCTCATTTAGTCATGAGGTCACAGTGAACGACATTTACCGACTGTTTAACTAAAACACAGGTCTCTGCAAAGCCGAAAGGCAACGTATAGGGGCTGACGCCTGTCCGGTACGTGAAGGTTAAGAGTTCTGGGTGAATCCGCCTTCGGGTGGAGGAGCTTGGGATTCAAGCCCGCGTGAACGACAGCAGTAACTATAACTGTTCTAAGGTAGCGAAGTTCCTTGTCGGGTAAGTTCCGACCCGCATGAAAGGCAGAACGAGTAAATGACTGTCTCGAGCCGTTACCCGGCGAAATTGAATTGGCTGTGAAGATGCGGCCTACTTGCACCAGGACAAAAAGACCCCGTGGAGCTTTACTGTAACTTGGCATTGGGAAGATGTTTGGAATTGTCGAGCATAGGAGGGATCCCGTCGCAAGACGGGAGTCAGTGGAATACCTCTCTTTTCAAATATCAACCCTAATCCTTTTGCCGCATAAAAATCCGGCAAGGAGACAGTGTCTGGCTGGCAGTTTCGCTGGGGAGGTGGCCTCCAAAAGTGTAACGGAGGCGTACAAAGGTTGGCTTAACACCGATGGAAATGGTGTGGAATGTGCAAACGCATAAGCCAGCTTGACTGCGAGACGGACAAGTCGAGCAGGTGCGAAAGCAGGTGTTAGTGATCCTCGGTCCCGCCGTGGTGGCGGACCGAGCTTAACGGATAAAAGCTACCCCGGGGATAACAGGCTGATCGCGTCCGAGAGTCCATATCGACGACGCGGTTTGGCACCTCGATGTCGGCTCATCCTATCCTGGGGCTGGAGAAGGTCCCAAGGGTCCGGCTGTTCGCCGGTTAAAAGGGTACGCGAGCTGGGTTCAGAACGTCGCAAGACAGTAGACCTTAGTAACTCGACACTACTAAAATGAGCTGTCTTTCCTTCATCGTTTTGAACAATAAGAGGAAATTGAAGGAAATCTCGTTTATTCACGAGAGATAAATCTGACTAAATGCTGGAAAGTCCGAGTATAACGTGTTACTATGATTGTAGAGATTAGTTATCTCTATGAATACAGGTGAAAATACATCGTTTGCGGATAATCAGCAGGTAAGTAAGAAAATAAGTGATGATTACTTTGTCGGTTTTGTTGATGGTGAAGGGTGTTTCTATGTTGGTTTCAGTAAAAGAAAAGATTTACCAATGAAATGGCAAATAATTACTGAATTCCATCTAAGTCAAAATCCAGGTAGTCGTGTAGTACTTGAAGCGTTTAGAGATAGGTTGGGTTGTGGATACTTAAAACCTAATCATGCAAAAAGTACAAACGATAAAACATGGATATTGATAGTAAAAGATCGACACGATTTGACAAATAAGCTGATACCATTTTTTGATAAACATCAACTTCAAACAACAAAACGTTACGACTTCTTGATATTTAAGGTTGTATTAGATTTAATTCAAAAAAAACAACATTTAACAAGACAAGGCTTTGAAAAGATTGTCGATATAGTTTTTTCAAATAAGAGAAAAACAAAAAAAAAGTATCTTAAGGTTTCACTTCTTTCTTAAAACCTCAGAGACTATATGTCAGAATCCCGGTTGAATCGGGAAAAGATATAGTCCGAACTCTATAGCGATATAGAGAATTTGGCAGAAATGACCAAGTTTCCGATTTTTTCGGAATAACAAAATTGTCGGTCTCTATCCGGTGCAAGCGTTGGATACTTGAGGGGAGCTCTTGCTAGTACGAGAGGACTGCGGGGGAGGAATCCCTGGTGTGCCAGTTGTCCCAAAAGGGCAGCAAGCTGGGTAGCTACATTCCTAAGGGATAAGCGCTGAAAGCATCTGAAGCGCCAAGCCCACCCCAAGATAAGGTATCCCATTTCCCGTAAGGGAAAGATAAACCCCTTGTAGAAGACAAGGTTGATAGGCGGAAAGTGTAAACCCCGTAAGGGGTGTAGATTATTTCAAATTTTTGAGTCTAGTTTGATGGTTAGCAATAACTTGATGACGAAATGAGATTATTTGAAATGTCGAGCTTATCCGTACTAATTGGTTGAGAGAAGATATTAAGGCAGATAGTCTTAAGCACGAAAAATCCTGTTCACTTTTTAGAGAGTGAAAACAAGTTTTAAGCGTAAAATGTAAAGAAAAAAGTTGTTTATCGTTTTACGTTTAAAGACAGAAATATCCTGGTGATTAGAGCGCCGTGGAACTACCCTTACCCATACCGAACAAGGAAGTAAAAAGCGGCAGCGAGGACGATAGTGATTCCGCAAGGGATCGTGAAAATACTTCATCGCCGGGATTTTTTTGTAGAAAATGGGTAGATGGTCGCTAAAATTTATATTGAAAATAAGCATTGGTTCATATATAATGAATTATCTTTCTTAGAAAGGTGGTTAGATGATAAGTGTCAAAAAAAATATCAACAAAACAAGCAAAACCTCAAGCTGTTAAGCCTCAACCTGTCAAAAATTCGACCAAAGACCCACAAACAATGGATGAACTTATGGCTATGGGTTTGGAGAAAAAGCTCAGTGTCAAAAAACGCGACACGGTAGAAGGTACAGTAATCAATGTATCTTCCAAAGAAATCCTTTTTGATATCGGGATGAAAAGCTATGGAGTATTGGCTGATTGGGAGATGAAAAATGCCGGGGATTTGCTCAAAACTATAAAAGTCGGTGACAAGATGACCGCTCAGGTTATCAGTCCGGAAAATGACATGGGTTATATAGTCCTTTCCATCCGCAAAGCCAGCCAGGAATTAAGATGGGATAAACTTTATCAAGCCAAAGATAAGGGTGAAGATATTACAGTAACCGGTTTGGAACAAGCTAGAGGCGGTTTATTGGTAGATGTCAATGGACTTAGGGGATTTGTCCCATCTACACAGTTTGATCAGGAATCAGCCGGAGAAATTTCTTCATTTGTCAATAAAAAGTTAAAAGTCAAAGTCATTGAAGTAGATAAGGCTGCCAACAGACTTGTTTTATCCCAAAAAGCATCTAAACTCGGAGTGACACCTAAACTTCAGAAAGAAAAATTGGAAAAAATCAAACCCAATGATGTTATCAAGGGTACTATATCAGGAGTTGCACCATTTGGGGTATTTGTAGATATTGACGGTTTGGAAGGACTAGTTCATATTTCTGAACTTGCCTGGGAAAAAGTTGAAGATCCGTCAAGCCTTTATATGATTGGAGACGAGGTGGAAGTGATGGTTTTGGAGGTGAATACCAATGAAGGTAAGCTGAACTTATCTGTCAAACGCCTGACTCCCGATCCATGGAAGAACATTTTGGATAGATATCCTGTAGATTCAAATGTCAGCGGTGAAGTGATGAGAAGCGCTGCGTACGGATATTTTGTAAAGCTGGAGCCAGGTGTGGAAGGACTTATCCATATCAGTAAGGTCACACCGGGTGAAGAACCCAAAAATGGCCAGCAAGTAGAATGTATTGTAGAAAAAATTGATCCAGCCAAGCGCAAAATATCTCTCACCTTCATCCCCAAAGAGAAACCGATTGGATATAGATGAGAAAAAGCTCAAAACTCAAAAATACAAGTTAAAATTTAAAATTTATTTCTACAAACAATATATTTCCTTAAATACTTAATACGATATACAAAATACTATTCTTTTTTTTACTTTACGTTTAGACTTTTTCTCTTATAGTTTTTTGTATCTTGTTTAATGTTATCTGTTAAATGTTATCTGAATTTATGTTAAACTGTATCCCAAATGCCCCGAGTAAAAAGTGAGTTCATTTGCCAGCAATGCGGATATAAAAGTCCGTCGTTTTTGGGTCGGTGCCCATCATGTGATACTTGGGGTAGTCTGGTCGAGACTATAGAAGAGTCGACAAGTGTATCCTGGGGTAAGGGTAAAAATGTTACCAGGACGCCCCGATTATCCAAAATTACCCCCCTTAGCAATATACGTACTCGAGTGCTAAAAAGGGTGTCAACCGGAATTTCAGAAGTTGATCAGGTTTTGGGAAAAGAAACCGAACTTGGCAAAAACGGCGGTTTTGTCCCCGGATCTTTAGTACTTTTAGCAGGTGATCCGGGTATCGGTAAGTCGACTTTGACACTGCAAATTTTGTCCCACATCGGCGGGTTGTATGTATCGGGAGAAGAATCGGTTGACCAATTGAAACTACGCGCAGAGAGACTGAAAGTCAAAACAGACAAAATATCTATTCTTTCAGAAACCAATATTGAGGCGATATTAAGCTCCGCAGAAGAAATTAAAAACGAAATAAATTTACTTATCGTTGATTCCATTCAAACAATTTGGTCACAGGATTTAACCGGTGTTCCCGGTTCCATAGGTCAGGTGAGGGAGTGTACTCTCAAACTTTTGGACTTTGCCAAGAAGACAAATATCCCGGTATTGCTTATTGGGCACGTGACAAAGGAAGGTACAATAGCCGGACCCAAGATTCTTGAGCACATTGTGGATACGGTATTGTATCTTGAGGGCGATAGATTCCAGATATTAAGGCTTTTACGTACCCAAAAAAACCGTTTCGGACCAATTGACGAAGTCGGTGTTTTTTCTATGGAAGACAAGGGAATGAGGGAAGTAGCAAACCCATCCGAAATATTTCTAGGAGATGGTAAGAAAGGTGCCGGCAGTGTGGTTATCGTGACTTTAGAAGGCAGCCGGCCAATGCTTGTAGAAGTGCAGGCTCTTACCGTGCCAAGCTATATTCCTGTTCCCAAAAGAGTAGGTAACGGTATAAATAATAACCGTCTGCAAATGCTGGTTGCAATACTGCAGAAACATTTGAATATGCCTTTGTACAAGTTTGACATCTTCATAAATGTTGCTTCAGGTATCAAGGTATTTGAGCCGGCTGCAGATTTGGGGATTTGTCTGGCTATTATTTCTTCGATGAAAAATAAGACTCTGTCTTCCAAGTCTGCCGCCATCGGAGAAGTAGGACTTCTTGGAGAAATCCGACAGGTGATTGGGCATGAAAGAAGGATTAAGGAAGCCAGAAGACTTGGATTTACTGGCATTATCTCCGCCAAAACCTACAACCACATCAGCCGTATAACTACGGATTTATTCTAATCCAGCCACATTATTAGACAAATATTATACCCTATAGTATAATTATGTTTTACTTTGTAATAGAATATGCCAAGAAGAAAAGAAGAATTTCAAGAACAACCGATGATAGAAATAATCAGACCTGTAGGTATTGTAGAAGTGTGGCAAAATATCGGTAGAGGAAAGGCGCGAATTTTAGTGCCTATTTTCCATAAACCAGGGAAAGACTGGTGGGAATTTCCAGGTGGTGGAGTATCAGCCGTGAATGATTTAGTTCGTGATAATATTGTTGGTGAAGCTAGGCGTGAGATATTTGAAGAATCTGGATTAACTATACCTGATCAAGCTGAAACAATAGAAATTCCTTTTTCAAGAGAGCGTTTTCTAGCTGATACTTTAGAACTTGTTGATGGTAAGAAAGGGAGAGTAATTCAGACAAAACCGGTAATTTTCCGATTTGTCTGTGGGGATCAATTACCAGAGATTGAATTAAATAAATCTGGTGATATTGAGGTTGATGACTATAGATGGCTTGATATGACTTCTTTTTATAGAGCAGATCAATACCGAGATGTATTATCGTTAATCAAGGAGACTTTTCAATCAGGTAATTTAACCGCTTTTCCAAGTTCTCAGGATAATAAAGTTCTGACATGGAAGCCAACCGGAGATCAAGATCAAAAATCAGTCTTGAATCTTTCAGATATAAGCAGAAAAGCTATTTTTGATTATGCCAGTTGGATCATGGAGAATATACCTACTTATAACGTTGAATTCCAAGGATTAAGAGTAGAGTGACAGAAAAAAAAGAATAAAACACCCCAAAAGTGTATGAGAAACCAAGAGCGGATTTGAAGTAGAAGGATTAGCAATTTCAGGAAAGTGGTATCCGACGAGAATGGCGCATATTAGTAGTAATAATCCTCTTTTAATATTTCTATTTCTCAATACATGTATGCTTTGACAGATAAATGCCGGGAAGAGGGTGACAAAGTGGTGTTGCCAGGCGAAACTGGAGCCGATGGTCATCAAAATCAAAAGTGCTGAATAGAAATTAAGATCTTGAAATCGATTATTACCTTTCTTTTTTATATATTTCCAAATAATCATTGCTAGCAGGGTTAAAACAGCCAGGTCTGCTATTGTTTTGCTAAATTTTCCTAAGTTAAGTCTTGTCAGAAACGCCTGGAGTGACTGATCATATAGGACAGGACTAAGGTTTTGCATAGACAGAAGGGAAGGTAATACACGGCTATAATAACTTTGGGTATGGGGGAAAAGAGTGATTGAGAACAGAGTAAGAATCAAAAAAGTCAGAAGTCCCGTCAGTATGAGTTTGAACTCTTTTTTTACCAGAAAATAGACAATTAAGAAAACCGGAGTGAGTTTCAAACTGATAGCCAACCCCCAAAATAAGCCGCTCTGAAGCCAATTTCCTTTTTTTTCCTTATAAAAGGCCAAAATCAGTAATAATAGAACTATCAGATTTATCTGCCCCATGACCAGAGTAAACTTGGTGGGGAAATTCTGGAAAGTTAAGGCCAGTATAAGATATTTGTATTTATGATATTTGGCCGGAAAGAAACAAAAAAGGATATTTACAGACAAAATCAAGGCTAATATTGAAATAATTGTGAATAATATTTGAGATAAATGGGGTGAAATTGAGGTTAAGGGAGTGAAAAGGCTGATAAATGATGGCGGATAGTTAAAGGGTATGGTTTTCTGATAGAGATAA
This sequence comes from uncultured Gammaproteobacteria bacterium, assembly GCA_964446235.1. Lineage (GTDB taxonomy): Bacteria > Patescibacteriota > Microgenomatia > 2-02-FULL-39-11 > 2-02-FULL-39-11 > CAYUNW01. The sequence goes on along the minus strand of CAYUNW010000006.1, from coordinate 934 downwards.
AGGTAGGGATTGAAACCGGAAAATGTCGTTTTTACAGCCTCATAATAGACGCCAAAATCGATCAATATCCTTTCATATGTTACTTTGAATACACCCAAGACTACCTGGAGCAGGGAAGCCACAAATAGGAGAATAAACACGTTCTTTAAGGAAAATACCCATTTATATTTGAAATTTGTCATTTTGATTTTGAAATTTTCACTATATTATATCCCTTTTTGGGCAGTTTTTTTCTTTCACATAGATATCCACAGTTAATCTTATCTTTATTTTAGGCTGTCCTGATATGATATAATTATTATTATTTATTATAGGATAATGCTTTTTAAGACCAACTAGAACTATAGGCTCTTGACAAGGTATGTTACACGTGCTAGCTTAGATAAGGGACAACAAAAATGATTAAAAGATTTCTAGACAAAATATTTACCACGGGCAGGAAAAAAACAGAAAAAAGGGATTTTGAATGGGAGAGTTACCAGAGAGTAACCAAAGAACAATTCAGAAAACTCAAAGATAAAGGATTATCGATACCGGTAATGACTTTATAAAAGCAAAAGCAAAATACAGGCACTGATAAAGGAAAGAGCATCACTAACGCTAGCACTGGGGGGCTACGATTAGTAATGCTCTTTTTCTATGGTGTTGATCATCATAAAGGCAGGTGACCAACATCCGTGAAAACTAGTATCATATCTTCAATATTTGTGTCAAGCAGAATGTTTAGCTTTAAAAATAATTAATCTGCTTGTTCTATCGGTATTTAACCAAAACACAGCTTCTAGTGTTTTATTTTCGTAATATACGCTATGAGTAGTGTAAGACAGTTGGACTAAAAAGAGTCGAATTTATGGATTTTCCTGTTACATAAGCAACTATGTTGAAAAAGCTACGATACATTTTCGACATTGAGGATAATGGAATACAGCTCGAA